>CALWHF010000033.1 GCA_944380305.1 uncultured Christensenellaceae bacterium | reverse complement strand
ACATATACAAGACAAACGGCCGCGTCGAGAACGGCAACAACGTTCAGATCTACCGCAATGTCGACCCCATCGCGCAGGAATGGCTGATCATCCCTGTTTCGCAGTTTTACTACAAGATAGTCCCACGCTCCAACCCCGCGCTGGCGCTTACCTCCTACGGCTCGTCCAACGGTTCTTCAACCGGCAAATCCACCACTTCCGCCGGCAATGTCTTCGTCAGCACCTATACGGGGAACAGTCAAAATCAATGGTGGATCATTGAAAAACAGGACGGAACTGTTATTCAGCCGGGATATCCTCCGATAGCAGACGGCGAATATTATCTCAACAGCATCAACACCTCGAAATACATTCGCAATTTATCGGGCAGCGTCAGGAGCGCAAGCGGAACGATAGCCTCGCTCGGAAGCAGCATCAAATGGAAATTCACAAATATGGGCGGAAAATATCTCATCCAGCCGATGAACAACACCTCACTGTATCTTGCCGGCGGCACAAGCACCATCGAAGACACCGTAAGTCTTATCGAGATAGACGGAGAGATCCCGTCCCGCTGTCTCTGGACAGTCTCTCGGCAGCCCACATCAAACAGACTGACAATAAAAAGTCATCTCTATCGCACCCTCTGCGGCAACGATACCTCGCTTTCAACGGAAATCTATCCCACCTGTGATGACGAGTGGCGGTTTGTTGCAGTGGATGAAATGAACGAGATTGGAAGCAACTTTTTGAACAGCTTTGACGATATGTATATAACACAGACGAAAACGCTTTCGATCTCGGACACAAGCGCGGATTTTATCTATGCATCCGATTTCAGCTATACGATTCAATCGGCCAGCCCGTCTGACTGCATATCCATCAATTTTACCGGCGTAAGCAACAAAATTACCGCCAACAAAGCCGGAGAAGCTTATATAAAGGTTGTACACAAGCCTTCACAGAAAACATCTTATTTTGATGTTACTGTTAGGAAGGACGCTATTATCATCCTTCCCGGCATTATGGAAAGCAGATTTTTTGCAAATGAAACGTTCAATATAGAAGACCAACTAATGGAACGTACCGTTGATGCTGGTGAACAAGTTTGGGATCCCCCAGTACCTCCGTTTTATGACCCGGAATTATTTATCGATATTTGGCGTATAGATGCATTGGTATTAACTTTATCACAAAACGAAAGTGGTGATCCTCTTTATCCTGTTGGTGTAAAAGCGCCCAGCATTAACGAAATAAAACAAGAAAATGATGAATATGGCACGTTAGACACATATAGGAACTTGTACATTAATTTATATAATACATATTGTAATACTTACGATGTCATATTATATGAATATGACTGGAGAAAAGATCCGTATGATACCGCAAACGAGTTGGACACCTATATAAGTAACAATTACGGCAGAGTCATATTTGTCTCACACAGCATGGGCGGATTGGTGTCGTCATATTATCTTGCAAAAGGCAACGTCCAAAGAGAAAGGGTCATCAAACATATTTCCCTCGGCACCCCATATTTAGGTGCAGAAAAAATGCCATATGTTATGATGACAGGAAAACCATTAGATTCTATAATACAGGATCTTGCTGTATCAGATCCGATAAAAAGAATAATATGGAACTTAAAATCAACATACGCTTTAATTCCAATGGAGCAAAACTTCCGTTCTTACCTAAAAGAGGGCTATATTAACGGAGATCTCTATATTACTCTAGGGACATATAACTCTTATGCAAGTACAATAAATGCAATGTCCGAGAGGTGCCCCAATTGGAATAGCACATTATATCACTCAGTAAAATCACATCAAGCAAGTTTATATACATACAGCGGAAATCATATTACAAGTTTGGTGGATTCATATTACATTATAGGAGATGGTGAAACAACATCACAAATGACGACTTTATATCATTCTTATATAGATGACAGCGATTTTTATTATGCCGATTTAGATAATAAAACAGATGATGGCGATGGTACTGTTACTATACACAGTGCGACAATAAACGGCACCGTAGATTCTGATAGAACCTTTTATACATACGGCATAACGCATCAGGATTTAGCCGGCGGAGATGATACTTCCGATGCAGACCTTAACAAAGTCGTTAATTTTGTCAAGGCAATTATCAACGACCAAGCCGACTCCATGTCCGACACAACATTGGAAAACTCTTATAATATGTTTCGTTCAAGGCAATAAGAAAGCAAAAAATTCTTTCTGCCTCGGCTCAATTTTTACGAAAGGTCTGTGATATTTGATGTTTGAGGGGATTTTAGCAGGATCTGCGTACATTTTCATATCTTATATTGTTTTTCTGCTGACGTGGTTTTTTCTGTATTTCTCTTTAAGCCGCAATAAAAAAAAAAAAAAAAAGAGCTATATCCTGTGTTCAATCATATCAGCAATCATGCTGATAATTTGGTCGTTTGTTATCAAAGACTCGGATATCAGAAAATATCCGGTCACCTATCTGATCATCGGTATGTTGATCATATCGCTGCCCCTTTCCGGCTTATGGCTGCGCGGCAATAAATTTTACACGTTTCTGCTGTCATTTATAATGTGCATCATTTATGTTTTCTGTATAGTTTTCGTTTTATTTTTATCAGGCAGACTTTTTGAATTTTATTTAAGCGGCCTGACAAACGGACTGATATTCTTTTATATGTCTGTTTTCTTCGGTATTCTCATCCTTTTCCTGTCATACCTTCCGCGGCGGGGAAACGCACGGCTCGACAGGGCGGCGGTCATCGTTTCGGTTTTCTCCATGGCGTTTATACTCGGGGACGTTATCCTCAACTTTGTCCGTCCGCTGCATGGCACTCCAATGCTTGTTTCGGACATCGCGGTATGTACGCTGACGGCCGCCTCCTACCTCCTGCTGCTTTTTGCGGGGAAGTCCGCCGCACCCCAACCGCAGCCGGAAAGTAAAGAAAACGACCCGGAAAGCCGGGATCACCAAACAATACCCGAAACACACGCAGGATAGCACCTGTTCCCTGCCGTTTTTACCGTGTCCGGCCATGGAGGCTTGTTAAGGATTCCGTGCTTTCGGGTGTCCGCGTGTGCCGTGCGCTTTGATTTGAAGCCAAAATATAAAAAGA
>CALWHF010000032.1 GCA_944380305.1 uncultured Christensenellaceae bacterium | reverse complement strand
ATTTTCAAGCGAGCATTGCTGAAAAACGCATAAAAGGCGCGCCTCAGGGCTGGTTCGTATTATTCTGGTCTGGTATAATTCAGCTGAATATAAATCGATGTCTGTTTTCGGTCCGAAAGAAATTTCCGCTGACAGTTTCGACATTGAAGATTATACCGTTGTTCTGGTAAAGAAAGACGGCACGGTTGAACAAACCGCGATGACGTCAGAAATGCTTGAAGAAGGTGCGTTCGATCAATTGTCTTCGGAAGGAAAACATTTGCTCGAAGTGAGTTACAAGGGTCTGCGTACGGAATTTGAAATTACCGTCATAAATTCTCAAGGCACTGCGTCGACCACGGTATACGCTGTGACCGCCGCACCTTGTATGCGGATATCAATGAGCTCATCAAAAACGGGTACGACGTTTTGGAGAAAAACGGCTTAGCATTGGATAGTATAATAATGCAAAAAGCGGATATTGCCAATGCTTCCGGGCAATTAGTGATGGCGTTGATAGTCGGTGCGATTCGCGCCGAACGTTTCTGCGACGGAGCATTGCTTGGCTTTTTGGAAAACGGATGTGTAGTCAAATGGCTTGAACGTCCCAAACAAATAGACGATATCAAAGGAGAAAACCATGAATAAACAGCAACTTGCATCAAAGATTTACGATTTTATCATTTGAATGTTGTAAAACTTACACCATCTCGACTTATACCTTAAAACATCTTGACAACTTATAGTTAAGGTATTATTATATTACCATAAAGCATAAGCATGCCATTTGGTTACGCTTAACAACATCGTAATTAATTGACATCAATTATACTATTCGATGTGCAAAGCTTCGTTAGGTTTGTTCACCGAACAGTGGCGTTTATGAAATGTAACGACAAAAATATGCATACGGTAACCGTGTGTGGGGAGGCATTATGAAAAGAGGAAGAATCGGTGCAGTGATCGCAGTGATTTTGGCGGCTGCGATGCTTTCGATGTTCGCTTTTACGGCTTGTGACGATGGTCTCGGCGGCGAAAACTCACACGAACATTCGTTGACGCATGTTGACGCTAGGGAGTCTACATGCACCTCAGAGGGCAACATTGAGCATTGGCAGTGTACGTCTTGCGGCAAATATTTCAAAGACGCCGCTGCTACGACTGAAGCGACGTGGGGAGAATTGCAGCTTCCTATGCTTGAACACGATTACGACCCCGCTACACATTGTTGCAAAAATTGCGGCTCATATGACAACGAAGGCGCTCAAACAGCTTTGAGCTATGAATTGAACGAACAAAAAGACGGCTATATCGTCTCCTCTTGCGGCTCATCTGCGACCACGGTCGAGATCCCCGACGAGATCAACGGCTTGCCTGTGGTTGGGATAAAAGAGAATGCTTTCGAAAATCGCAGCAACTTGACAAGCGTCACGATCCCCGACAGCGTGACAAGCATTGGCGATCGGGCATTCAACGTATGCAGCGGTTTGACAAGCGTCACGATTGGGAACAGCGTGACAAGCATTGGTGCTTGGGCATTTGACGGATGCAGCGGATTGACAAGCATTGTGATCCCCGACAGCGTGACAAGCATCGCCCCTTATGCATTCTACGGATGCAGCGGATTGACAAACATAACGATTCCCGACAGCGTGACAAGCATCGGCAGTTGGGCATTCTCCGGATGCAGCGGTTTGACAAGAATAACAATCCCGTTTGTCGGTGAGAAAGCTGACGGCGCAGGCGCGACGCATTTCGGCTATATCTTCGGCGCGTCGGATTATTCATACAATAACGATTATGTCCCCAAATCATTGAAAGAGGTGATCATCACCGGGGGGACAAGCATCGGCGATCTTGCATTCCAATATTGCAGCAATTTGACCGGCATAACTATCCCCGACAGCGTGACAAGCATAGGCAATGGCGCATTTCGCGGATGCAGCAGTTTGACAAGCGTCACGATTCCTGACAGCGTGACGAGTATAGGCGATTCTGCATTCTCCTATTGCAGTGAATTGACAAGCGTGACTATCGGGAACGGTGTGACAAGCATCGTCTACGAGACATTCTCCGGATGCAGCGGTTTGGCAAGCGTCACGATCGGCGATGGCGTAGAAGAGATAGACAGTCAGGCATTTTATGGGTGCACAAGTTTGTCGTCCGTTAACATTCCTAATAGTGTAAAGGAAATAGGCTCTGGTGCATTTAGGGATTGTATTTCGTTGCAAAGCATTTTCTTACCAATCACTGTTAATAGTGTGGGACAAGGTGCGTTTTCAGGTTGCTCTAAGTTGACGATCAGGTGTGAGGCGACGGAGGATAATTGGTCGTACGAGTGGAACGGCGGCTGCAACGTCGAATGGGGATGCAATGCGGTCAATACCAACACAGATTACGATTATGTGCTTCACGATGGCAAGGCATATTTGACCGCATATAAAGGCGACGAGACGGACATCACCGTCCCCACCGTCATAGACGGCCATGATGTCGTTGATTTCGGCAATGCATATCAGGGCAACACCGAGATAGTGCGCGTGGTGATCCCGGAGGGATTTACGCGCGTAGAAAGTTATGCATTTGCCGACTGTTCGAAATTGACGGAATTGATTTTGCCCGAAGGGCTTACCGAATTTGGAGTTTTTGCAATCGAAGATACTCAAGTGGCAAAATTGAGCTTCCCTTCCAGCATAGTTAAGATCGATGGCATGTCGTTTAACGTTGGAACGCCGCTTATCATCGACATCCCGACCATTGAAGATTGGCTCGAAGTTACACGACAGCGCATAGAAGAAGGATCTGGGTGGAGTTCTTCGCATTATAACCTGTATATCAACGGCGAATCCGCCGAGACCATTGTCATTCCATCATCCGTGACAGAAATAGGCCGGTCTGCATTTTATAATTTCGGCAATATCAAGACGGTGATCTTGCATGATGGCGTGACAAGCATCGACTCTTATGCATTCTTCAGATGCAGCGGTTTGACGAGCATAGTCATTCCCGACAGCGTGACAAGCATCGGCGATTATGCATTCTCCGGATGCAGCGGTTTGACAAGCGTCACGATCCCTGACGGCGTGACAAGCATC
Source organism: uncultured Christensenellaceae bacterium (assembly GCA_944380305.1). GTDB lineage: Bacteria > Bacillota > Clostridia > Christensenellales > UBA3700 > Ornithoclostridium. The sequence continues at coordinate 40,812 of CALWHF010000032.1, read as the reverse complement.
GACTTTTCTGCATTTTCCGGATGCAGCGGTTTGACAAGCGTCACGATCGGGAACAATGTGACAAGCATTTACTCTTATGCATTCGACGGATGCAGCGGTTTGACAAGCATAACGATCCCCGACAGCGTGACAAGCATCGGAGATGCTGCGTTCCGCGGATGCAGCGGTTTGACAAGCGTCACGATTCCGGACAGCGTGACAAGCATCAGTTCTTCTGCATTCTCCGGATGCAGCTCTTTGCAAGAGATAATTGTCGCTGAAGGCAATCCCGTCTATCACAGCGCCGGCAATTGTATTATTGAAACGGAGAGCAAGACTTTGATTGCCGGATGCAAGTCAAGCGTAATTCCCAATGACGGCAGCGTGACAAGCATCGGCGAGCGTGCATTCTCCGGATGCAGCGGCTTGACAAGCGTCACTATCCCTGACAGCGTGACAAGCATTGGCGATGATGCATTCTACGGATGCAGCGGTTTGACAAGCATAACGATCCCGAACAGCGTGACAAGCATCGGCAGCTATGCATTTTCAGGATGTGGCATCAATGAGATAGTGATACCCATCGGAGTGACTTATATCGGCGCAAATGCATTCGGCGCGAATTATTATTGGGAGACGTGCGTAATAAAATGTGAAGCCGACAGTCGTCCGAGTGATTGGGATGAAAATTGGACGTCATGCGTCGTGGTGTGGGGATATCCCGAAAATGATATCGCAACTGATGGAAATAAATATTATACAGACGATCTTGGCATAACGTATCTGTTAAGAGACGGAAATGCAACGGTGGTTGATGTGGCAATAGGAGAGAATGGCGAGTTAACGATTCCCGGGCAAATTGAACACAACGGCAATAGCTATGTAGTCACGGAGATAGCAGAGAATGTACTTTATGATCATGACGATTTGACAAGCATCACTATTCCGTTTGTCGGAGAGAAAGCTGACGGTACAGGCGCAACTCATTTCGGCTATATCTTCGGCGCGTCGGAATATTATCAAAATTACAATTATGTCCCCGAATCGTTGAAAGAGGTGATCATCACCGGAGGGACAAGCATCGGCGAGTATGCATTCTCCGGATGCAGCGGTTTGACAAGCATAACGATCCCGGACAGCGTGACGAGCATCGGCAGTTGGGCATTCTCAGAATGCAGCGGCTTAACGGATGTCTACTATCAAGGCGACTTGTCGGGATGGTCGGAGATAGAGTTTGGTTATTCCTCTGCCAATCCGATGTATTATACTAAAAACGTCTATATCGATGGAGAGTTGTTGCAGGGAGAAATTGTTATCCCGGATGGTACGGAAAAGATAGGGGATTATGCGTTCTACAATTGCAGCAGTTTGACAAGCGTCACTATCCCTGACAGCGTGACAAGCATCGGCATTGACGCATTCTCCGGATGCAGCGGTTTGACCAGCGTCACGATTGGTAATGGAGTGACAAGTATCGGTAGCCGCGCATTCTCCGGATGCAGCAATTTGACAAGCATCACGATCCCGTTTGTCGGAGAGAAAGCAGATGGCAGCGGAGAGATGCATTTCGGATATATCTTCGGTGCGGAAAGCTGTTGGGTTGCAGAAGATTATATTCCTTCATCTTTGAAAGAGGTGGTCGTTACCGGGGGAACAAGTATCGGCGAACGTGCATTCTTAGAATGCAACGGTTTGACAAGCATCACTATCCCTGACAGCGTGACCAGCATTGGCGACAATGCATTCGACAGATGTAGCGGTTTGACAAGTATAACTATCCCGGACAGCGTGACAAGCATCGGCAATGATGCATTCAGCGGTGTCACCGCCGAGATCGTATGGGGCGACGCTCCGCAAATCACTAGCATCGACGGCTTCAGTGGATATCAAGGGACGACTTTTACCATCCCTGACAGTGTGACAAGCATCGGAGATTATGCATTCTCTGGATGCAGCGGTTTGACAAGCGTTACGATCCCCGACAGCGTGACAAGCATCGGCAATGGGGCATTCTGGAGATGCAGCGGTTTGACAAGCATAACGATCCCCGACAGCGTGACAAGCATCGGCGATGAAGCATTCTACGGATGCAGCGGTTTGACAAGCGTCACGATTCCGGGCAACGTAACAAGCATCGGTAGTGGTGCGTTTTCTGCTTGTTATAAACTTGTTGAGGTGTACAACAAGAGCGCACTTGATATTGTTGCCGGCAGTTACGAGCATGGAAATATCGGAGCATATGCAAAGAATGTCTACACCGAAGAAGGAGAGTCACAATTTACGGATACCGACGACGGCTATCGATTCTTTTTTGATGGTGAGAACGGCTATTTGATGGGATACTATGGTACCAACAGTGAGATTACCCTCCCGTCATCCTTTACTGCATATGACAGAACAGTGGTCGGCGAATACGAAATACATGAATATGCGCTTTACGGTTGCGATAATTTGACAAGCGTTACGATCCCCGACAGAGTGACAAGCATTGGCGAGTATGCATTCAGTGGCGTCACCGCCGAGATCGTTTGGGGCGACGATCCGCAGATAACAAGCATAGGCGGCTATGCGTTCAGTGGATATCAAGGGAAGAACTTGACCATCCCCGACAGCGTGACAAGTATCGGCTGGAGTGCATTCTCCGGATGCAACAGTTTGATAAGCATAACGATCCCGGACAGCGTAACAAGCATCGTCGGTGACGCATTCGAAGGATGTAGCGGTATTATTGAAATCGAAAACGGAGTCGGCTATGTCGATGGTTGGGTGATCAATTGCGATAGTTCGATAACAAGCGTTGAGGTGCGCGACGGAACTCGAGGTATTGCCAATTATGCATTCGAAGGATGTAGCGGCTTAAAGAGTGTAACGATTCCGGGCAGTGTGAAAAGCATTGGAGAATATGCATTCTTTGACAGCTTCGGTTTGACAAGCATAACGATCCCATTTGTTGGATCACATGCGGACGGAAGTGGAAAGACTCATTTTAGCTATATTTTTGGTGCAGGGAGTTATTCGGATAATGAAAGATATACCCCCGATTCCTTGAAAGAGGTGATCATCACCGGTGGGACAAGCATCGACAGTAATGCATTCCGTGGATGCAGCGGTTTGACAAGCATAGTCATCCCTGACGGCGTGACAAGCATCGGCGAGTATGCGTTCTACGGATGCAGCGGTTTGACTAGCCTAGTGATCCCTGACAGCGTAACAAACATTGGTATCAGTGCATTCTATGGTTGCAGCGATTTGACGGATGCCTACTATCAAGGTGATTTGTCTGGATGGCTCGGGATAGGGTTTTACAACGTCTATGCCAATCCGATGTACTATAGCGACAATCTATATATCAATGGAGAGTTGTTGCAAGGAGATATCGTTATCCCGGATGGTACGAAAAAGATAGGCGCTAATGCATTCTCTTATTATACGAAATTGACCAGTGTTACGATTCTGGATAGCGTGACATACATCGGCAACCATGCATTCGACGGATGCAGCGGTTTGACAAGCGTCACGATTCCCGACAGCGTGACAAGCATCGGAGAGTATGCATTCAGAGGCGTCACCGCCGAGATCGTATGGGGCGACGCTCCGCAAATCACAAGCATCGGCGACTATGCATTCAGCGGATATCAAGGTACGACTTTTACCATCCCTGACAGCGTGACAAGCATCGGCAAGAGTGCATTCTCCGGATGCAGCTCTTTGCAAGAGATAGTTGTCGCTGAAGGCAATCCCGTCTATCACAGCGCCGGCAATTGCATTATCGAGACGGAGAGCAAGACTTTGATTGCCGGATGCAAGTCAAGCGTAATCCCTGATGACGGAAGCGTGACAAGCATCGGCGATTATGCATTCAACGGATGTAGCGGTTTGACAAGCATAACGATCCCGGGCAGTGTGACAAGCATCGGCGAGTACGCATTCTCCGGCTGCAGCGGTTTGACAAGCATAACGATCCCGGGCAGTGTGACAAGCATAGGCAATGATGCATTCAGAGGCATCATCGCCGAGATCGTATGGGGCGACGCTCCGCAGATCACAAGCATAGACGACTATGCGTTCAGCGGATATAAAGGGGCGAGTATCACAATTCCCGACAGCGTGACAAGCATCGGTGAGTATGCATTCAGCGGCGTTACATCCGAGATTGTATGGGGCAACGCTTCGCAGATCACAAGCATAGGTGACTATGTGTTTGCCCAATATCAAGGGATGAACTTGACCATCCCGAACAGCGTAACAAGTATCGGCAACTATGCATTCTCCGGATGCAGCTCTTTGACAAGCATAACGATCCCGTTTATCGGAGAGAAAGCTGACGGTACAGGCGCAACACATTTCGGCTATATCTTCGGCGCGTCGGAATATTATCAAAATTACAATTATGTCCCCGAATCGTTGAAAGAGGTGATCATCACCGGAGGGACAAGCATCGGCGAGTATGCATTCTCCGGATGCAGCGGTTTGACAAGCATAACGATCCCGGACAGCGTGACAAGTATCGTCGAAGATGCATTCTACGGATGCAGCGGCATTATTGAAATCGAAAACGGCGTAAGTTATGTTGATAATTGGGTAATCGATTGCGATAGATCGATTACAAGCGTTGAATTGCGTGACGGAACTCGAGGTATTGCTAATTATGCATTCTCCGGATGCAGCTCTTTATCAAGCATTGTTATTCCGGATAGCGTAACAAACATCGGCTATTATGCATTCTCTAACTGCACGTCGCTTCAATTCAATGAACATGGCGGAGCAAAATATCTCGGCAATGACGCAAACCCGTATTTGGTGTTGTATGACGTTACCGACACAAGCATCACGTCGTTTAAGATCATGGCTCAGACCAAGATCATTTATGATGCATTCTTCAATTGCAGCGGATTGACGGATGTCTACTATCAAGGCGATGTAAACAGTTGGTTGAAAATCGATATGGGAGGATCCTATTCCGATCCCATGGATTACGCCAACAATCTTCATATCGCCGATATGCCGGAAGACGGTGTTGTAGTGATCGAAGACGGCATCACCGAAATCAGAGATCGTGCCTTGAAAGGGTTGAAGGAGTTGACAAGTATCACTATCCCGGACAGCGTGACAAGCATTGGCAACAGTGCATTCTATGGTTGCAGCGGTTTGATAGATGTCTTCTATCAAGGTGATTTGTCGGGATGGCTTGGGATAGAGTTTGATGATTCTCCGATGGAGTATGCCGAGAATTTGTATATCAATGGAGAGTTGTTACAAGGAGATATCGTTATCCCCGAAGGTACGGAGAAGATAGGTGCTTATGCGTTCTGTAATTGCAGCGGCATGACAAGCGTCACGATCCCAGACGGCGTGACAAGCATCGGCGATTATGCATTCGACGGATGCAGCGGTTTGACAAGTGTCACTATCGGGAATGGCGTGACAAGCATCGGCGATTGGGCATTCTCCGGATGCAGCGGTTTGACAAACATTGTGATTCCCGACAGTGTGACAAGCATCGGCGATTATGCATTCTACGGATGCAACGGTTTGACAAACATAGTCATCCCCGACAGCGTGAAAAGCATTGGCGATGGGGCATTCTCCGGATGCAGCGGTTTGATAAGCATAACGATCCCGGACAGCGTAACAAGCATCGACTATGGGGCATTCTCCGGATGCAGCGGTTTGACAAGCATAACGATCCCGGACAGCGTGACAAGTATCGGCCATCATGCATTCTACGGATGCAGCGGCATTATTGAAATTGAAAACGGCGTAAGTTATGTTGATAATTGGGTAATCGATTGCGATAGATCGATTACAAGCGTTGAATTGCGTGACGGAACTCGAGGTATTGCTAATTATGCATTCGAAGGATGCAGCGGTTTGACAAGCATAGTCGTCCCGAACAGCGTGACAAGTATCGGCGGCAATGCATTCTCCGGATGCAGCGGCTTGACGAGCATCACAATTCCCGATAGCGTAACAAGCATTGGCGATAATGCATTCTCCGGATGCAGCGGTTTGACAAGCATAACGATCCCGGACAGCGTGACGAGCATCGTCGATTATGCCTTCTACGAATGCAGCGGTTTGACAAGCGTCACGATTGGAAGTGGCGTGACAAGTATCGGCAATTATGTATTCTATGAATGCAGCGGTTTGACTGCGATCAACTTCCAAGGCACTATGGCGCAATGGCAGGCGATCGAAAAGGCTACATATTGGGATAACTCAACCGGAGAATATGCCGTCATATGTACCGACGGCACAATCAGCAAAGCCGACGCTTGATAAAGCACACATTTGACAAAAGCGGATCCTTTCGGGTCCGCTTTTGCAATGCATCAGAAAAGAGAATGATATCTCTTCCGAATACTTGCCTTGCGGTGGTATACGACTTTGTCGGGATCTATACGCAGGTTTGCAAGCTGTTCATCGACTTGCAAGTGATCTTTGCCTGATTTCCGTGGTGGTTATTGCTCATAGCGGCATGGCCCCTGTTTGACCGCTGGAGAAAGAAGATCGCGGTATACGGTCCTAAATCGGTGACTGCAGACGACTATACCGTGGTGACAAGAAATGCTGACGGCACGATTGACGAGATTTCTTTATCGGTTGAAATGCTTAGAATGTTATGGTATAATATATTCGAAAAAAGGTAAAAGGTATGAAGAAGAAAAGTCTGATATATAAATCGCTTATCGCAGTTATTATTTTTGTCGTTTCTTTTTCCGCTGCTGGCTGTTTCGTCCTTGATAAGAATACCGGTAATAGCAGGTTTTACGACAGCATTAACGACGTCGGCTATTACATTGCCAATCCCGACTTCGCTTTGTCTTACAGCGCGGATGACAAGCTCAGGATCGACGAAAAAATGGCGAAAACCGAAAAATTATTGACCGAGGGGAGCGATTATGCTCGGTTTGAGCAGGTTTTCGAGGACGTTGTCATAACCGAAGCCGCATATCTGTCGGAGCAGATGAGAATAGCCGAGATATTTACATATCTGTATCAGGATGACAAAAAGACTCTTGACAGTTATGACGAGATAGTCGATTATATCAATACCGTTTCGGACTGGGAAAACGCAATGTACGTCGGTATAAGGGATTCGGCGTATAAGGAAAAATATTACGAGGGTATGACCGACGAGGAGATCGACGATTTTATCGGGGAAAGCGACGTCGTCAACGAATATCTCGATCTGTACTTCGACGGCATAGCGTTGGAGAACGAGTATTACGCTTTGTCCGAGAGCGAATTTTACGAGAAAACTCCGGAGATCTACGCCAAGGTAGTAGAAAACAATCAGAAGATCGCAAAACTCTTCGGATATGAGAACTACGTCGATTACGCTTACGAAAACGAATACGAAAGAGAATATACGGCTGAAGACATAGACGTCTTCACCGACTATCTGATAGCATATATCCTGCCTGTATACCTCGAATTGAGCGAAAAGATAGACACCGTGTGGTGGGGAATGACCGATAGTCAGTTTGCCGTCTTTGCGGATGCGGTATACGATATTAATTTCGATATTCTCGACGCGTTTTTTAAGGAAATGGGTTTTGACGAGACATTTGACAAGCTTTTTAACGAAGGGAATATGATCGTCAGCACTCTTGACAGCTCGTACGAAACCGCTTTCGTAAGCGAAATATCAGACAGAGTATCGCCCGTGATGTATATCGGACCCGATTATATTTACAACACGACTTTCGTGCACGAATTCGGACATTACTACGACGCTATACAAAACTCTACTTCGGATTACGATCTGGCAGAGACGCATTCACAGGGCGACGAAGCGATGTTCTGGGCATGGATGTTGAACAATTCGCTTACCGGCTACGACGCCGATGTCGAAAAATATAAAGAATTAATAGTCGATTATTATCTATACGAGGCGACGAATACGGTATTGCTCGCGTCGATTGTTGATTCGTTCGAACAATATGTTTATACGCACGACCTGCTGCCGTCCGAGTACGACGACGCGATGAAGACGGTATGCGAGAGATACGGCGGATATTACGAAATAAGCATGTTGCTGGGAGTCGACATCATGGAATACTGGAGAAGTGTGGTCGTCACGAATCCGTGCTATTATATCAGTTATTCGGTGTCCATGGTCAGTGCTTTGCAGATATATTGCAAGGCAAAAGACGATTTCAATGCGGCAAAAGACAGCTACCTCAGACTGTTCGACTATGAAAGCGGACAGACTTATACTCAGATCCTCTACAATGCGGGTCTGCTTTCGCCTTTTGACGATGAGCTTTACGCGACTTTCGAAGATATGATCTGACCTCGTTTCGGATACAGGGCAACGGGTGACGTATACGAACGAAGTGAATTGCCAAACAAAGCGCAACACTCTTGGAAATTTCCGTTCTGACAAATCCGGCGGTGTTTTGCAGCCAAGCGTTTTTTAGGTCCGGCGTTGATCAATGCCGGATTCTTTTTTTGCGATCCGTTGCCGTTGTCGTTTGCTCCTTATTACGATTATACGTCAGTTTTCGTATGAGCTGATATTTTGTTTGAGTGTTGCACTTGAAAGAACAATTCAGCTTTACCATAAGCAACCATCCACCCGTCCGACTGGTGGATGGTAATTGTAAAACAGCCGATGACGTACAATCGGCTTTTTTCGACTTTTTTCATCCTACCCCGCATTTTTTCGACTCTCTCAATAATTTATAATAAGTCTACTACCAAAACAGGAGACGGATATGCAACTTGACATAGTGAGCAGAGGCGACAACGTTATCGCCCGTTTTGACGGCGAACTTGACGAGCATACGGCAACCGACGTTCGCGACAAACTGGACAAGCGGATATTTCAGGGCGGTTTCAGAAATTTCGTATTCGATTTTTCACGACTGAAATTCATGGACAGCACAGGAATAGGGGTCATGCTGGGCAGATATAAAAACTTAAAGAGGCTGGGTGCGGGCATATACGTCGCGTCGCCTAACCCGCACGTTGACAAGATACTGACTCTCTCGGGCATTTATTCTATAATTCAAAAAATCAATTTGTGAGGACGATATGAACAAACTGTATATAAAAATCACGGCAGATATGGCAAACGACGCTTTTATAAGAAGTACGGTCGCGGCGTTTTGCGTAGAACTCGATCCGACCGTAGAGCAGATAGAAGACATAAAAACCGCGGTATCCGAAGCGTTCACTAACTGCGTGGTTCACGGGTACGAAGGCAAAAAAGGCAACTACGTTTATCTCGATCTGTGTGTAGACGACGGTAAATTGTCAATAATTATCAGCGACGGCGGGAAAGGCATAGAAAACGTGGAGCAGGCTATGGAGCCGTTCTTCACGACCAGACCCGAAGAAGAGCGCAGCGGCATGGGCTTCACTCTGATGAATACGTTTATGGACGAAATGCGCGTGGATTCCACGCCCGGTAAAGGTACGACGGTCACGATGGTAAAAATTATCTCAAAAGAGGTTGCTTGATGCTTGATTACAATAAGACCGTCGAGCTGATCGAGGCGGCGCAGAAAGGAGACGAGAGCGCGAAAGAGACGCTTATCGTCAACAATATGCCGCTTATAAAGTCGATTGCCGCGCGTTACAGGAACAAGATGATAGAATACGACGACCTGCTTCAGCTCGGCTCTATGGGACTAGTCAAGGCGGTAAACAATTTCGACGTATCTTTCGGGGTCAGATTTTCGACATATGCGGTTCCTATGATCGCCGGAGAAATAAAGAGATTCATCCGTGACGACGGAGCGATAAAGGTGAGTCGCGCGCTCAAATCGACGTCTTTGAAAATACAGCAGATCTCGAACGAGTACAAACAGGAGCACGGAGACGTACCCGATGTTGACTATCTAGCCGAAAAGCTCGGTGTCGATCCTCAGGAAGTCGTTTTCGCCATGGACAGCAGCAAATATCCCGTGTCTCTGTACGAAAAATACGACGACGACAATTCGCAATGCGTGATGGATAAGCTTCCTGACAAAGACGGCGGAGAGGATATGCTGGATAAGATGATAATAAAAGACTTCATCAAAACGCTGCCCGAAAGGGAAAAGACGGTCATAGTGCTGAGGTACTTCAAAGACAAGACCCAGAGCGAAATAGCAAAGATCCTCGGCGTATCGCAGGTGCAGGTGTCGAGAATAGAAAGCAAGATAATAAACGAGATGAAAAAAGCTCTCGCATAGAAGGACGCGGCTTAACGCCGCGTTTTTCTTTTAGATTCGTAAAAGTGCGGTTTCGTTTTTTATGCAGGATATTTTCGATCAAACGGCAAATAATACGTTATAGAAAGCGGAGGTCGTTATGAGAGAAACTCACACTCAGGGTTACGACGAATACAAAGAAAGCGTTTTCCCGCTCGCCAGACCGAGCGGAGAGGTGCATTGCGATGGACAAGAAGGAATACGGGGAGCTCGTAAAACAGGCGACGCCGAAGACTAAAGAGGGCAAGACTCTTCTTTTGGCGTTCGCTATCGGCGGAATTATATGTATGGCGGGGCAAGGCGTTTCGGATGCGCTTACCGCGCTGATACCTTCGTTCGACGAAAAGACGATAAGCGCGCTGACGGGCGTCGTGATGATTTTCATCGGCAGTCTTCTGACAGGGCTCGGAGTATACGACAAGCTCGGTTATTACGCGGGCGCGGGTTCCGTGTTGCCTATAACGGGGTTTGCAAATTCGATAGTATCTCCCGCGATCGAATATAACAAAGAAGGCATTGTATTCGGACTTATGGCAAAGATGTTTTCGATAGCGGGTCCGGTGATAGTGTCGGGCGTTTCGGCATCGGTAGCGATAGGGATAGTTTACTACATCATAGGATTGTTCGCATGAAGAAAGGAAGACAGACATATGTACTCGATAAAAAAGTCTATATAGCTCACACGGCGTCCATTGCAGGCGTGGACGAGGGAAAGGGCAGGCTCAGAGACTTTTTCGACTATGTTATAGACGAAAGCGAATTCGGCTGCAAATCGCACGAAAAAGCAGAAATAAAACTCAGAAAACACGCGATCGAAAGTCTGCTGAAGTCTGCGGAAGTGAGTGCGGCAGACGTAGATGCGATAATAGGCGGAGACCTTCTCAATCAGCTTGTGCCGTCCGGATTTTCGGCGAGAGAATTCGACGTGCCGTTCTGCGGACTTTACAGTGCGTGCGCTACGTTCGGGCAGTCGCTTGCGACGGGCGCGATATTGTTGTCGGGCGGTGCGGAGCGCGTGATATGTTGTACCAGCTCGCATTTTGCGACGGCGGAAAGACAATACCGTTTCCCGCTCGAGCTCGGCACGCAGCCGCCTCCCACCGCGCAATGGACGGTGACGGGAGTCGGATGCGCGATGCTGACGTCGGCAAGACCGAAATTCAAATGCCCCAAAATCACCTCTTTCACTCTTGGCAAAGTGATAGACATGGGACTCGACGATCCCAACAATATGGGCGCGGCAATGGCTCCCGCGGCGCACGATACTATCACTGCGCATCTCAAAGAAAGAGGAGTAGGAGCCGATTATTACGATCTTATCGTCACGGGCGATCTCGGTAAACTGGGCAGAGAGCTGCTTTGCACTATGCTCGAACAGGAGTGTGGGGCGATCAAAGACAGGGTCAACGACTGCGGCTGCATGATATTCAAGGACAGGCAGAAATGCGGTCTCGGCGGTTCGGGAGCGGGGTGCAGTTCGCTCGTATTCTGCAGTTATCTGTACAAGACGATGATGAGCGGCGGGTTGAAGAGGATACTTTTCGTTCCGACGGGAGCGATGCTTTCGAAAGATTCATCTCTTCAGGGAGAGAGCATCCCCGCTATCGCTCACGCCGTCGCGATAGAGATATAGGAGGAAGTTATGGAAATATTTTTGACCTATCTCAAAGTGTTTCTCGTCGGGGGCGCAGTATGCGCGACGGGACAGCTTTTGATAAACAAGACCAGAATGACGTCTGCGCGTGTCCTAGTGACTTTTCTGCTCGCGGGAGCGTTGCTCGAGGCGGTCGGTTTGTTCGGATATATAGAGGAATTCGGCAAGGCAGGCATAACGATACCTATAACGGGGTTCGGGAAATCGCTTGCGGCAGGTGCGATAGAAGGCGCGAAAAAAGGACTCTACGACGCGTGTATTGGCGGTCTTGCGTCTGTTGCCGCAGGACTTACGGCTGCGATCGCGTTCGGATTCGTGATCGCTCTCATATCGAAATCCAAACCGAAAAGCACCTGACAAGTTTTTTAGAGTATTGTCTTCAGAATAAAGCCGCGCATATAATATAGCGTGGCTTATTTTTGCAGAAAGAGAAAAAGACTGAAAAGAGCGGCTGTCGCGATACTCCTCGTTGCGATCGTCATAGGCGGACTGATATACGTTCGTTCAAACATCGTACCTCTCGTGACGGACAAAGCGTATTATTCGATACGGGGAGAGACCGTACGCGCGCTCAACAACGCCTACCAGATGACTGTCGACGAAATGACTCTGCTGGGATATTCCGACTTTGTCGATATAACCTGCGATTCGTCAGGAGATATAAGCATGATAGGCGTAGACATGATGAAGGTCAACACTGTGATGAGTTATATCAGCACCGTCGCGCTAGACGAAATGCAGGCGATCGCGACAGACGGTGTCGACGTGCCTCTCGGTGCTTTCAGCGGGATATTGCTTCTCGGTGACAGAGGAAAAGACGTAAAGATAGAGGTTGAAACGGTCGGTATCGCCGAATGTAATTTCAGATCGGTATTCGACAGCGTCGGGATAAATCAGGTGCGACATTCGCTCTACATAGACATAGTTGCCAGCGCGAACGTCGTTTTGCCTCTGTACGCGAAAGACGTATTCTGCGAGAGCTCTCTGCTGCTTTGCGAAAACGTGATAGTGGGAAAAGTACCCGAGTTTTATCTTCAGAATCAGGGCGTTTTCGATATTTCGGGCGCAAAACAGTTGCCGTAGCGAAATTTTTATTGTAAAATGATATAAAAGCTACGACACGGGAACGTGCCTTGCAGAGCAACCGACAGAGATTCCGTCCGATACGCTGAAAGGACGGTTCGGCATAGCGGCAGGGGAATTCGCCCGTCAGCTCAGTCTTTGAACTGAAGTAGAGGACTGCGGTGGCGCGTTATAGCCGCAATGAGGTCCGCGCGTATGCGGACGAATTTAGGTGGTACAGCGTGAGAACGCCCTAATTAAAGGGACGTTCTTTTTTTATAACGGAGGATATATGAAAGAGAAAATCGAGAGCCTTATCAAAGTCGCTCTCGCCGCGGTTGACGAATGCGCGACGATAGCCGATCTGAACAAGGTAAAAGTCAAGTATCTCGGCAAGAGCGGAGAGCTCACCGCACTTTTGCGCGGCATGAAAGACGTGCCCGCAGAGCAGAGACCCGTGATCGGAGGATACGTCAACGAGGCGAGAGACGCGATAACGGGTGCAGCCGAGAGCAAGGAAAAGACGCTCAAAGCAAAAGAGACCGAAGAGAAGATGCAAAAGGAAAGCATCGACGTTACCTACGAGCCCAACGAAGTAAAGGCGGGTAGTCTGCATCCTTGCACACTCGTCAAAAACGAGATCGTGGATATATTCACTTCGCTCGGATTTTCGGTTGCGCAGGGACCCGAAGTCGAACTCGATTTCTTCAATTTTCAGGCTTTGAACATCCCCAAGGATCACCCCGCGAGAGATATGCAGGACACGTTCTATCTCGGCGACGAAATGTTGCTCAGAACGCACACTTCGCCTGTCCAGGTCAGGACGATGCTCGACAAGAAACCGCCGATCAGAATTGTCGTTCCCGGCAAGGTATACAGACCCGACGACGATGCGACGCACAGCCCGATGTTCCAGCAGATAGAGGGACTCGTGGTGGACAAGCATATCACGCTCTGCGACCTCAAAGGCATTCTTTCCATGTTCGCGAAAGAGCTGTTCGACAAGAATACCAAGACGAGATTCCGTCCGTCATATTTCCCGTTTACCGAGCCCAGCGTCGAGGTCGACGTGACTTGCTCGGTATGCCACGGCAAGGGCTGCCGTCTCTGCAAGGGTACGGGTTGGATCGAGGTGCTCGGTGCGGGTATAGTCAATCCCAAAGTTCTCGAGAACTGCGGAATAGACAGCAACGAATACAGCGGATTCGCTTTCGGTATGGGTATCGAGCGCATAACGATGATAAAGTACGGCGTGCCCGACATGAGGATACTGTTCGAAAACGACGCGAGATTCCTCAAGAGTTTCAGATAAGAGAGGTGGATCATGAAAGTATCTTTGAACTGGCTAAAAGATTTTGTTGATATAGACGTTGACGTGCACGAGCTTGCGGACAAACTTGTCTCTGCTGGATTCGAAGTCGAGGAGATAATCGACAAAGCGTCCGAGATGAAGAACGTAGTGCTCGGCAAAATAGTAAAACTGACAAAGCATCCCGACGCGGACAAACTTCAGATATGCGCCATCGACGTCGGCGCAAAAGAGACCGTACAGATAGTTACGGGCGCACAGAACGTTGCAGAAGGCGATCTCGTCCCCGTAGCGATGGACAACTCGCTGTTGCCTACGGGACAGGTCATCAAAAAAGGTAAGCTCCGCGGCGTGGAATCGTGCGGAATGCTTTGTTCAGGCGAAGAGCTCAAACTGACCGAGGCAGACTACAAAGGCGCGGGAGTTTACGGCATACTGATAATGAACGGGGAAAAATATCCGCTCGGAACGGATATGAACGTTATCCTCGGCAACGACGACGTAGTGCTGGACGTCGGCGTGACGGCAAACAGAAGCGATTGCAACAGCGTTCTCGGTATCGCGAGAGAAATTGCGACCGTGCTCGGAAAGCCGCTCAGAATGCCCGAAATCGGCTTTGAATGTGAAGCGGACGACGTGAATAAATACGTCAACGTCCGCGTAGAGGATACCGACCTCTGTCAAAGGTATATGGCTGCCGCGGTGCGCGATATAAAGATTTGCCCGTCGGCTGAGATCATACAAAAGAGACTCAAGAGCGTGGGATTGAGACCTATAAGCAATTTCGTGGACATAACCAACTACGTCCTGATCGAGATCGGTCAGCCGATGCACGCGTTCGACGCAGACAAGCTTGCGAATTCTTCCATCGTCGCGAGACGCGCAAAAGACGGAGAAAAGATCGTCGCGCTTGACAATAAGGAATATACTCTCGACAATACGATGCTGGCGATATGCGACAGCGACAAGCCTTGCGCGATAGGCGGCGTCATGGGCGGCAATAACAGCTGCGTGGACGAGAATACCAAGGATATTATTTTCGAGAGCGCGAAATTCGCACGCGATAACATACGTCGCACGGCAAGAAAACTCAATCTGCATTCCGATTCTTCGTTCAGATACGAAAGAGGCATAGACCTCGAGAGCCAGAGACTGGGACTTATGCGCGCTCTGACGCTCGTATACAAATACGGTTACGGCAAGATCGCAAAAGGCGTCGTCGATTGCTGCAACGCGGATCTCACGCAGAAGACTCTGCGCGTCGAGGCAAGCAGGATAGACGACATACTCGGCATCGTCGTACCGCGCGAAAAGATGGTATCCATACTCAACAGCCTGCAGATAGAGACGACTCTCGACGGCGATACGCTCGTATGCAAAGCACCGCTGTTCCGCGATGACATCGAAAACGCGAACGATCTCGCCGAAGAGATAATAAGGCTCTACGGCTATGACAACATAACCGAGACCCTTATGGACAAGGGTAAGCAGACCGTAGGAGGAAAGACCGAGGAGCAGAAAGCGGTCGATACCGTCAAAAACATCTGCGTGAACGACGGTTACAGCGAGACGCTGACCTATTCTTTCACGTCGCCCAAGAGTTTCGACGTGTTGCGCCTTGCAGCGGACGATCCTGCGAGAAAGTGCGTGACGATACTCAATCCGCTCGGCGAAGACGTTTCGGTTATGAGAACTACGCTGGCGTACAGCATGATGAGCGTGCTTGCGTCCAACGTGCTTAAAAACATCAAAGCTGCGCGTTTCTTCGAAGTGGCTAACGTGTATCTGCCCGAAAGCGTGCCCGTCGACAAACAGCCCGAAGAAAGAGAAAGACTCGTGATAGGTGCGTACGGCAAGGACGAAAACTATTATACGGTAAACGATGTCGTAAGAAAAATTGCATATAAATTCGGTCTAAACGTCGTATACAAGCGTTCGACCCGTCCGTATCTTCACAGCGGCAGGAGCGCGGAACTTTTCATCGGTAAATTCAGCATAGGTTACATCGGCGAAGTTCATCCGACCGTTGCGGCGTCTTTTGACGTCAAAGACAGGCTTTATATCGCCGAACTAGACCTTGCAAGCATAGAAAAATACCGTAAAAAGGGCTATAAATTCGAAGAAATAGGCAAATATCCGCCTATGGAAAGAGATATAGCCGTAACCGTTGACGAAAACGTGTCGGCGGCTGATCTCCTTGCTTGCGTTACGAGTGCGGGCGGTTCTATGATGAAGAGCGCGCGCATATTCGACGTTTACCGCAGCGATGCGATCGGAGAGGGCAAGAAGAGCGTCGCGGTCAACATGGTGTTCCGACTGACCGACAGAACGCTGACCGACGAAGAAGTCGGAGCGAAAGTAGAAAGAGTGCTGACGAAGCTGACAAGTCAGCTCGGCGCGGTGCTGAGATAAAGAGTCTCTCGCTCGAACATCGCGATCGGTCGCACAGTTTCGTCTTAAAAAGGACTCTGCGGTCTTTCGGTAAATATCGACATAATAATAAAAACAAAGCGGCGATCTGCCGCAAACGGTGAGATTATGGAATTGTTGGCACCGGTAGGTAGCATACGCGCATTGTACGCCGCGATAGCAAGCGGCGCGGATGCCGTTTATCTCGGTCTGGACTGTTTCAACGCGCGCGCGAAAGCGCAGGATTTTACCGTGCAGAATATCGACGGATATATAGACCTTTGCCATCTATACGGAGTAAAGGTCTATATTGCTTTCAATACGGCTGTTAAAGAAAAAGAACTTGAGGAGCTCGACAATTACGTCGCAGCCTGCACCCGTGCCGACGCTTTCATAATAGCCGATCTCGGCGCGCTCGACGTGTTTTACAAGTACGACGTGCCTCTGCACGCAAGCACTCAGATGGGCGTAAACAACCTCGAGGGAGCATTGTTTTTACAAAAAAAAGGTTTTTCGCGCGTAGTAGTGGCAAGAGAGACCGCAAAAGAAGATATAGTCGCGATAAAGAAAAACACTTCGCTGGAGCTCGAGTATTTCGTGCACGGTGCGCTGTGTGTCAGTTACAGCGGTTCGTGCCTGCTTTCTTCTATGATGAGCGGAGACAGCGGTAACAGAGGCAGATGCAATCAACCGTGTCGTTTGCCGTACGTCAGCGGTATATGCGGCAAAGAAGGTTATCTGCTTTCGCCGTCCGATCAGTGCCTGATTACTAAACTCGAGGATCTGGGAAAACTCGGCGTAGACAGCCTGAAGATCGAGGGTAGACTCAAGCAACCGCATTACGTTTCTACGGTGGTTTCGCAATACAGAGCCGTTCTCGACGGTACGAAGGCTGATTATGGCAGAGTATCCGAATTGAAAAAGGCGTTCAACAGGGGTGAATTTACCTGCGGATATATCTATGACGACACAAAAGAGATAATGTCGCCCAAAGTACAGAGCAATATAGGCGTATCTGTCGGCACGGTAATAGCATCCGACAAAAGAGGAATTACCGTCAGAGCTACCGACGCGCTGACAGACGGAGACGGGTTGAAACTTCTCTTTAACGGCAAAGAGGCAGGCGGATTTGCGGCAAAGATAATAAAAAAGGATAAAAATATATATCTTCTTGCCGCAAAAGGCGAATATCCCAAGGGTACTGACGTCAGAAAAACACTCGACGTTCGCGATGCGGAAGAAGAAATCGTGCCCGACAAACTCAAAATATCTTTGAAAGTCAGCGTAGGAGACGACTATGCGGTAACTGCAACCGCAAAAAGAGGAGATATATCCGCGACAGTCGCTTCGTCGGCATCCGAAGCAGTAAGCAGTCCGCTTTACGAGCAGGACTTCATGCAAGCGTTTTCCAGACTGGGAGACACTCCTTACGTCTGCACGGATTTTCGTGCCGAACTCGGGACGAAGAATGTCTTTATGCCTAGATCTTCTCTGAACGCAATGAGAAGAGAAGTCGTCGGAATGTTGACGGAGAAGCTTTTGAAGGCATACGAAGGTCATATGCAAAGGTGCGATTATTCAAACTGTAATACAGCTGCCGTCAAGCTTGATGACCATGCCGAAAGACAAATTATAGTCAATACCGACAATCTTGACACTATAAAGAGGTTAAAAGGCGAAAAAATCATTATTAGTTATCAGATTTACGATTTTAGCCATTTTCTTTCGCAAATAGATATATTTTTAGGCTTAATTGAGAATACTTTTAGCGTCTATTTGCACCTTCCTCCCGTGGTCAGAGGCGATGAAATGCGCATTATCGAAGAGGTGCTCGAAAAATGCCGTGGCAGGATCGACGGCATATTGTGTGAAAATTATTACACTTTGACCCTTGGCGAAAAAATCGGACTCAAAACTGTTGCGGGCATCAGACTGAACGCGTTCAATTCTCATTTTGCCAAGCATGCGGGCGTGAACGGGTATATCTGTTCGCCCGAACTCACTTTGAGAGAGATAGACGATATGAAACAGGATTGTTACGTCTACGCATACGGCATTTTGCCCGTGATGACTTTCTGCCATTGCCCCGTGCAGGTGTCTTCAGACAAAAGGTGCGCGGATTGCGCGTATCGCGGAGATTTTTATTATCACGACAAAAAAGCCGATTATCTCATAAAGCGTACCAAAATAAAACGCTGTTATTTCGAAATGCACAACGCGTCTGTCGTCGATATATCGTCTAAAGCCGATAAAATACGTTACAATTTATATGTAAATATGGTAAACTGTAAACGTGACCCACTCGAAGTAGTGCATTCGGTGACTTTAGGCGGCGAATCTCAGCCGGGATCGAATTGCGCTCATCTTTTCAGGGGAGTAAAATAAACAGCGTCGCCCTAGGCGTCGCATTCGGAATTTGCGATGACTTCAGAAAAAGAATTAAAATCTCTTGAATTCGACAAAATACTCAAAATCCTGAGCGGATACGTCTCTTCGCCGCCCGCGAGAGAACTCGTCGCCGCGCTCAAGCCTGTAAATACGCTTGAAGAGGCTCGAGATCTGCTCGACCGTACAGCGCAGGCAGACAGAACGATGTACGAATTCGGTTGTTCGCCGTCTTTTTCTATTGACGACGTTTCGGACTACATCGAAGCTCTCAGAAAAGACGCAACGCTGAACTGCAAGGCTCTTTTGCAGATTTCGAGAGTGCTTTCTTGCGCAAAAAACTTCAAGATCTCCGTTTCTAAGCTTCCCGAAGGTGAATGCCCCTTGATCGCGGAATATGCCTTGAATATGTTTACCGACCGAGAGGCAGAAAACCGTATATCCGAATCGGTGATGAACGAAAACGAGCTTTACGACGGCGCGTCTTCGCGTCTTCGCGAGATAAGACAGGCGATCAGGCGAACCAATGACAAGATAAGACAGAAACTTAACGGTTACATCAGCGGCGGATATTCCAAATATCTTCAGGACAATATCGTCACGATGAGGGGTGACAGATACGTCATACCAGTAAAGAGCGAGTGTCAAGGGCAGATCCCGGGGCTCGTACACGACAGATCGTCTACGGGCGCGACCGTGTTTATCGAACCGCTCGCGATAGTGGAACTCAACAACGAACTCAGAGGACTTCTCAGCGATGAGCAAAACGAAATAGCCGAGATACTGCGTTCGCTGTCTTTCATGCTTTCGCTGATAGTCGACGGTATAGAGAGGTCTTTCGATCTGATAACACGCGCTGACGTCGTATTTGCAAAAGCGCGATATGCCCGTGACGTAAAAGCCGTAGAACCCCTGCTTAACGGCGACGGAATAATAGATATACGCAAAGGAAGACATCCTCTGATCGACGCGAAAAAAGTCGTACCTGTAGACGTGAGACTTGGCGAAGATTTTAAGGTATTGCTCATAACCGGACCGAATACGGGAGGAAAAACGGTTACGCTCAAACTTGTCGGACTGCTTTCGCTTATGGCGAGCGCGGGAATGTTCGTACCGTGCGAAGAAGGCAGCAGACTTGCGGTATTCGACGGCGTTTATTGCGACATCGGCGACGAGCAGAGCATTGAGCAGAATCTTTCCACGTTTTCGTCACACACCGTAAATCTGATAAGGATCACCAAACAAGCCGACTATAACAGCCTCGTACTCCTTGACGAGCTGGGTGCCGGGACAGATCCCGCCGAAGGCAGCGCGCTCGCGATCGCTGTGATAGAATATCTTTTGTCCAGAAACTGCCGTTGCATCACCACAACGCATTACAACGAACTCAAAGAATATTCGTACAGAGCTGAAGGCGTATCGAACGCGTCTATGGACTTCGATCCCGAGACCTTTGCGCCAGTATACAGACTTCTCATAGGCGTTTCGGGCAGTTCCAACGCCATAAAGATAGCGTCTAAACTGGGGTTGCCGCACTCGATAACCGCCCGTGCGAACGAACTTCTCAGCGACGAAAAAGTCAGTTTTGACGGTATAGTCGCGGCTGCCGAGGCAAGCAGAAGAGAGGCGGATGAAAGCAGGAAGAGGGCCGCGGAATACGAGGCGAAAGCCCGCGAACAGTACGCTAAAGCGCAGGCACTCGCATCGCAAGCCGAAGAAAAGAACAAAAAACTCGAAGAGAAGCTTGCAAAGAAAGCGACCGAACTCCTCGGCGATTACATGAGCGAAGCCGACGACATCGTCGAAGAGATGAAAGAGGCTTTGAAAAAGGGAGACGAACAGGCTTTATTCGAGGCGAGAAAGAAGAGAAAACAGCTTGAAAACCTACGTTTTGCGAATAATCTGAGCAACGACGAAGAAAAATTCGAAAAGGAAAAAGGCGAAATAAAGGTCGGAGACAACGTGTTCGTGAAAAAACTCAACGCGACCGCAAAAGTGGAAAAGATAGACGACAGAAAGAAAAAATATACCGTATCCTGCGGCAATCTTACCACGGTCGTGAATTTTACCGACGTATCCAAGATAAGGATAACTCAGGAGAAAAAGAATCTGAAAAGACGTATTTTGCCCGATACGACAGAAGGCTGTCCTCACGAACTCAACGTGATCGGACAGACCGTGGACGAAGCTACGTTCAGCGTCGACTCTTATCTGTCGAGAGCGTTGCTTTGCGGACTTAAGGAAGTCAGGATCGTGCACGGCAAAGGTAGCGGCGCGCTCAGAGCGGGACTGCATGCGTATTTTTCAAAAAATCCGTGTATCAGATCGTTCAGACTGGGAAAATACGGAGAAGGGGAAGACGGCGTGACCGTGCTCGAGCTTAAATGAACTCCTACAAACTTTCGTATTCTTTCGACGAAAAAAAGCCTCTTAAGACTGCGTTGCTCGCAATTGCGCTCGGGATCGATATTGCAAATTTGACGTTTTTGATGGCCGCGATAAACGGGGATTGCAAACAATTCGCATATCTTGCCGTCGGCATCGTCGTTATGCTTGCGCTGAGATTGCCGACGCTGAAACTGACTTTCAGGACTGAGTACGTTTTCAAGGACGGATTTGCCGTGTACAGTATATATCCGCACAAAAAGGAACTCGTATTCTTTCTTTCCGATTTCGAAATATATCCTTTCGATAAAGAAAAGGACGTTTTGCCCGAAAACGTCAAAAAGCTTTATACCGCAGAAGGCGACGCGGAGATTTATTTGTTGAAGACGATAGAATGCGTTTATGCCGTCGCGCTTGACGATTACATGCTCGCGTTGATACTTTCGTTTTACGGTAAAAGTTTAGCTGATTGACGGTGCGAAATTTAGGTAATTACGCGCGATTTTTGCATTTGCTTTATTATGCGCGCGTGTTTGCTTGCGGCGGTCGCGCCGATATGATAGAATTATGCGGTAGAAAAACCGCAAGGAGAATATATGATATATCTCGACAACGCCGCGACTACGGCTATGTTTCCCGAATGCGCAGACATAATAAAACGCTATGCGGTCGACGAATACTTCAATCCGTCGGCACTGTACGCGCCCGCTTTGTCTGCGGCAAAAGCAGTAAAGACGGCTCGCGGACAGATAGCCAGGGCTCTAGGATGCGACTCGGACGAAATCGTATTCACAGCATCGGGCAGCGAGGCGGACAATTTTGCGATAACATGCTCGCCGCGGCATAAAAAAGGACGCATAATAATTTCCGCTACCGAGCACGCGGCGGTGTTCAACTGCGCCAAGTCGATGGCGGACAAAGGGTACGAAGTGGTTGTCGCGCCCTGCGACCGATACGGAAGAGTCGTCGAAGAACAATTCGTCAGGCTGTTGACAGAAGACACCGTTCTGGTATCCGTCATGCACGTCTGCAACGAGACGGGTGCGCTCAACGACGTAAAAAAGCTTGTTTCCGAAGTCAGAAAGCATTGCCCCGACGCGATATTTCACAGCGACGGCGTTCAGGCTTTCGGCAAATTCCGCTTTTCGGTGAGAGATCTCGGAGTGGATCTGTACTCGGTCAGCGGGCACAAGATACATGCGCCTAAGGGCATCGGCGCGCTTTATATATCTAAGAAGACGAGCGTCAGACCTTTCGTATACGGCGGAGGACAGGAGAAAAACCTGCGCTCGGGCACAGAGAACGTTGCGAGTATCTGTGCGTTCGGCTATGCTGCCGAAAGAGTATGTGCTCAGGTCAACGAAGTATATGCTGCCGAAAAAGTGCTGCAAAAAAGGCTGATAGACGTTTTGTCGGCAAAATTCGGCAAATCGGTCAGGATAAATACCGATCCCGATAACAGCGGCGCGCATATAGTCAGTTTTTCTTTCGACGGCATAAGAGGAGAGGTAATGCTGCATTACCTCGAAAGCAAAGGCATAATGGTCGGCACGGGCAGCGCGTGCTCGTCGAAAAAAGCGGCGGAAAGGATCCCTGCCGCGCTGGGACTAAACGGTACTTTTGCCGAAGGCACGCTGAGGATAAGTTTTTGCGAATATACGACTGTCGAAGACGTCGACGCGCTTGAGAAAGCTCTCGAAGAAGGCGCGAAATTGCTCGGTAAATACAGGAGAATATAAATGAAAAGCAAAGTCATCTTATTGAGATACGGCGAGATATTTCTCAAAGGAAGAAACAAAAGTTATTTCGAAAAGCTACTGATAGACAATATAAAAGCAAAGCTTTCCGACATTGAATGCGAATTCGTCAGGACTCAGAACAGATATTATATCGAAAATTACGACGAGAGTCTGACAGACGAGATCGTATCGAGAATGAAAAAGGTGTTCGGTCTGCATTCGCTCAGTATTGCGACGAAAATCAGGACCGATTACGATCTTTTGAACGAGGCGGCTCTCGAATACGCACCCGATATAAATACGACTTTCCGCGTTACGGTAAACCGCGCGGACAAGTCTCTCGACAAAAATTCCGCCGAGATAGGCGCGGACGTCGGGGCATACATCCTGCAAAGGCGCGGCGGCTATAAGGTCGACTTGCGCAGACCCGCTCTCGAGATAAAGATAGATATAAGAGAAAAAGGGTATTCGTACGTTTTCAGCGGAGTCGAAGAGTGTGCGGGCGGCATGCCTGTGGGCTGTTCGGGAAAGGGAATGTTGCTTCTGAGCGGCGGTTTCGATTCTTCCGTAGCGGGTTACCGCATGGCAAGACGCGGAATGCAGATATGCGCCGTGCATTATCACAGCTTTCCGTATACGAGCGAGCAGGCTAAGCAGAAAGTGATAGATCTTGCCGAAATCCTGACGGGATACGCGGGAGATATAAAGCTGTTTGTCGTACCGTTTACAGAAATACAGTTCGCGATACATGAAAAGTGTCGTGCAGACTATATGATAACCATTATGCGCAGGATAATGATAGATATTGCCGAAAGACTTGCCCTAGACAACGGCGCGGGAGCATTGATCACGGGCGAAAGTCTCGGACAGGTAGCCAGCCAGACGCTGCAAAGTCTTACCGTCACAAACGAAGCGGTCGGGGATCTTCCCGTATTCAGACCGCTTATCGGCATGGATAAATACGAAATAATGAAGACCGCCGAGGAGATAGGCACATATAAACTCAGCGAATTGCCGTATCAGGACTGTTGCACGGTATTTCTGCCTAAAAATCCCGTCATCAAGCCGTCGGTAGAGATAGCGAAAAAGGAACAGGCGAGGATAGAAGATCTCGAAACTCTTATCGAAACCGCGATAAAGAACGTCGAGGTAATCGAAATAAAGGCAATAAAATAACAAACTTAAAAGTACTGCGTTCTGTAAAAGAGCATGACAAAAGTCCTAAAGGAAACACGCGGTATATTCCGCAGCAAGCGTCAGGGAGCGGTGCCTGTCTTAAATCATGGTGGCTCGAAATAGGAAAGTCGGCGTTATCTGCCGGAAAGACAATCGTTTGTGAACCACGTCGTACGGTCATCTGAAAGCAGTCCAAATATTGAAAAAAAGCAACATATTGAAAAAAGCAACTTGCAACGAAAATACGCGGACTTTCCGATCCGCGTATTAGTTTTGATATTTTTAGCCGTAAATTTTGTAAATTATTATAAAATATTCAACAATTTATAATAATCACCAACCGACGGGTATCTGAATTATCTCTCCTATAGTCTCTCTGCCGTCGTTGTCGAAGTAATACGAAACAATAACATATCGGTTATATCCCAGCAGACCGTCAGCCTCGTCGGTGACGGAGACGGTGCCTTCTTTGTTTTCAACGCAGAGGATTATCTCGTCGTCGGCAAACAGAGATTTTTTGACAACTTTATAGCATATATGCGGATCTGCGGCAAAGTTTATCGTAACCGTTTTGCCGTTTACGGACGCGTCTACGCCGTCTGCCGAAGGATAGTCGAAAGAATTATCCTTTTCAGTCGGCAAAAACCGCTCGGCAAAAATATCTTCTACGGTAAATCTGTCGGGAGCATTGTCCGAGGCGAGGACAAGGTTTCCTTCTTCGTAGGCGATTTTGTCAAGTTTCTCGGTTTTGATCCCTGCGGGAACGATGAAATCAAACGGCTTTTCGTCTGTAAAGACTTGTGAAAGATATGTCTTTGCCATCAGCGAAGGAAGACCGCCGCCCGTGACGGAAGAAGGCAGAGGGGTGTCGTAGCGTTCGGATCCTTGCCAGAACAAAACGCACGAGTCGGTCGTGTAGCTTATATTATATGCATCTGCATTGCCGTTGCCTGACGCGACCGTCCCTGTTTTGGCTGCGACCTGAAACGGCAGAGAAGAAAGTTTTTTCGCCGTTCCGTCAGTTGCGCACTGCATAAGGCAGTCGGTGGTCAGATACGCGCTTTCTTCAGAAAATATCCTTTTTGCTTTTGTTGAGTTTCGTTCGTAAACTGTGTTTCCGTCCGCGTCTTCTATTCTCGATATAAAAGTCGCATCTTTATATTCTCCGTTCGATGCCAGCGTCAGATAACCGCCGAGGAGTTCGATGAAAGTCGTGCCGTTATAACTGCTGCCGAGAGCGAGAGACAGATTGTCGTCGCTGTCCGAAAGGCTGAAATTCATCGCTTTCAAGGCGTTGTATCCGTTCTGAACGCCGATCGACGAGAGAACAGATACCGCCGGTACGTTCAGAGACATCGACAGAGCGTCGCGCACGGATACTTTTCCGTAGTATTTTTTTCCGTAATTTTCGGGTGCGTAGCCTCCGAAGTCGGTGGGTTCGTCGTTCAGAATGCTGGCAGGCGAATACAAACCGCTTTCGAATGCTGGCGCGTAGCAGGCGAGAGGCTTTAGTACGGAACCGCTTTGTCTTCTGAAACTGAAGAAATCGATATATAAATTCGAATATGCGGCGCGTATGCCTCCGCTTGCCGCGTCGACGTCGATAGCCGCAGAGAGCGTATCGTCTGTTTTATACATCGAGTCGTCGTCGATAATGTTTTTGAGTGCCGACTGCAGCGAGAGATCCAGGAAAGTATAGAGTTTGTAACCTCTGACACGCAGTTCTTTTTCGTCGATTCCGAGAATTGAACAAGCCTCTCCGAGAGCGTTGACAACGTAGGTTTTGTCGAATTCGTACGCGCTTTTATCGTCAACTATCGCAATATTTTCGCCAGTTGCCTCGTCGTATTCCGCCTTTGTTATCATATCTTGTTCGAGCATGAGTCCGAGAACAAGTCTCGAGCGGGCGAACGCGTTGTCGAAGTGGTTTATAGGATTGTATTTGGTCGGACTTTTGACTATCCCCGCGAGCATGGCGGACTGAGCGATCGTCAGATCTTCGACTTCGCAACCGAAGAACCTTCTCGCCGCGTTCTTTACACCGTATTCCCCCGATCCGAAATAGAGCATATTCAGGTACGTTTCGAGTATTTCGTCTTTTGTCATTCTGCGCTCGAGAGACACGGCAAGGCGGGCTTCACGGAGTTTTCTCGAAAAGCTTTTTTCACCCGAAAGAAAAGCGTTTTTCACGATCTGCTGCGTGATGGTAGAACCTCCTTGCGCTTTGCTTCCGCTTTTCAGATTGGCAACGGTAGCTCCGAGTATTCGGATATAATCAACGCCTCTATGCTCGTAAAATCTCTTGTCTTCGAGAGCTACGAAAGCGTTTTTCAGGTGATCGGGGATCTTTCCCGATTCAGCCTTGATCTCGTTTGCGGAGCAATATGTCGTCAGCTCGCCGTTCGCGTCGTAGACTTCGGGTACGGAGTTTTCGAACACGAGAGCGTTTTCGTCAACGTCCGTATCCGTATTGACGTATATGACGAGACCCGCCGCGGTCATCAACGCGAAAAACACGATGACGCCGAGAGCGATCGCTACGCCGGTAACGAATTTTTTTGCGAAAGATACGTTGTTTTCTTTATTTGCACGCATTTTATTATTTTTCCTTTTTTTATTTGAGTTTTCTACCGATTTTAGATATAATTGGTATATGCAAAAATACAGGATTATTACTTACGGATGTCAGATGAACGTGCACGAATCCGAAAAGATCGCGGGCATACTGTCAAAACTCGGATACGGCGAGGCTGCTGAAGGCGAGGATGCCGACGTCGTCGTTTTCAATACATGCTGCATACGCGACAACGCAGAAAGAAAAGCCGCGGGGCATATCGGCATGATAAAGACCGAAAAAAAGAAAAACCCATCTATGATCGTTGCCGTTGTCGGCTGTATGACACAGCAGAGCGGCAAGGCAATGGCTCTCAGAGAAAAATTCCCTTTTATAGACATAGTTCTCGGCACGTCGAATCTCGCGATGCTCGAAACATATATACCTCAGGTTGCGGCGTCTCGTGAAAAGTTCGTTGACATAGACGAAAACGAGCGTCCCGAGGTCAGAGAAAACGAGTCTTTCTACCGCACCAGCGGGACAAACGCATGGCTCAATATCATGTACGGCTGCAACAATTTCTGCACTTACTGCATAGTCCCGTACGTCAGAGGAAGAGAAAGGAGTCGCACGAAAGAAGCGATAAAGGACGAATTCATGCGTCTTGTCGATGAAGGCTATCCCGAGATAACTCTTCTCGGGCAGAACGTTAATTCGTACGGCAAAGATCTGTACGACGGGGAATACGGCTTTGCCGATCTTCTCGAAGAACTCGCTAAAACAGATGGAAAACGCCGCATACGTTTCATGACGTCTCATCCTAAGGATTTCAACAGGAAACTCATCGACGTTATAGCAGAGTATCCCAATATCTGCAACAATATCCACCTTCCAGTACAGTCGGGGTCGAACAAGATATTGAAGCTGATGAACAGACATTATACGAGAGAATATTATCTCGACACCATTGCGGCGATACGCGAGAAATTGCCCGATTGCGGGATCACGACCGATCTTATGGTAGGATTTCCGTACGAAGAGGAAAGCGATTTTCTCGATACGATGGACATCGTCGAGAAAGTCAGATACAGCAACGCGTTCACTTTCGTATATTCTATGCGCAACGGCACTCCCGCCGCAAGCATGCCGCAGGTCGATCCCGAAGTCGCGAAAGACCGCATCATGAGACTTATCGCGAAACAGAATTCCATAACAAAAGAGCTCTCCAAAGGCTATGAAAACAAAGTCTTCGAAGTGCTTTGCGAAGATCTGTCTCCGTCGAAAACAGGCTTCGTCTGCGGCAGGACCGACAGCGGTAGACTGGTTACGTTCCCGGGAGACGAAAATCTGATAGGAAAATTCTGCGACGTCAGGATAACGCGTTCTCAGTCTGCGTCGCTTTTCGGCGAAACGGAGGTATAAAATGGCACTTTCACCGATGATGAAATATTACCTGAGCGTAAAGGAGAATTACAAAGACGCGATCCTGCTTTTCAGACTCGGGGATTTTTACGAAATGTTCTTCGACGACGCAAAGCTCGCCAGCGAACTTCTCGATCTCACGCTTACGGGAAGGGACTGCGGGCTCGAACAGCGTGCGCCGATGTGCGGCGTGCCTTACCATGCGGTTGACGGATATATCTCCAGGCTGATAGCGAAAGGCTATAAGGTCGCGATATGCGAGCAGCTTACGTCTCCCGACGAGAGCAAAGGGATGCTCGAGCGCGACGTCGTCAGAGTGATAACGCCGGGTACGGTCATTGAAGACGACATCCTCGACGACAGAAAGAACAATTACCTCGTAGCGATAGCTGCGGTAAAAAACAAATTCGCACTCGCGTGGGCGGACGTATCCACGGGTGAATTTAACACTCTCGAAAAGGAATTCAACGATTTTTCCGACATAGAGGACGCGCTCACCACCGTCGTTCCCGCAGAGATAATATGCAACGCTCCCGTTGCGGCACTCACCGAAAAAGTCTCTCAGATGAGACTTTCGAAACTTCCTAAATTCCAGAATTACAACGAGTGGAGTTTTGAGCCGTCGAACGCCGAAAGGGCACTCAAGGAGCAATTCGGGGTCGCAAGCCTCGATATGTTCGAGATAAACGACAAAAAAACCTGCGTTATGGCTGCAGGCGCGCTTTGCACATATCTGAAAGAAACGCAGAAACGCGCTCTTTCACACATATCAGGGCTGAAGTACGTCCGCAACGAGAGATATATGGTACTTGACGCGACGGCGCGCAGAAATCTCGAGATAACGCAGAACGCCAGAGACGGTTCGACGCGCGCGACGCTTCTCAAGGTCATGGACAGGACGAAAACTTCTATGGGTGCTAGAAATCTACGTCGCTGGCTCGAGCAACCTTTAAGAGACGAAAAGGAGATCAACAGCAGACTCGACGCAGTCGAAGAACTTATAAATTCGAGCAGGATACGCAGCAATCTCGACGAAACAATAGGTCTGGTCAAAGATCTTGAAAGACTTTGCACGAAGATGGTTTACGGCAATCCTTCGCCCAGAGACTTCATATCCGTCAAACAGTCGCTCGAGGTGATACCTCATCTGAAAGCCGAACTTGCTCAATGCAAAAACGCTTTGCTGCATTCGCTCTACGACAATATGTTTGAATTAGAGAGCGAATACAACATGCTGTCCGATATGCTGTCTGACAATCCTCCCGCGCTGACCAAAGACGGCGGATTCATAAGAGACGGTTACAGCGAAGAGCTCGACGCATACAGAAGTGCGAATACGGACGGAAAGACTTGGCTTGCGAAACTCGAAAACGACGAGAAAGAGGCGACGGGCATCAAAAATCTCAAAGTCGGTTACAACAAGGTATTCGGATATTACATAGAGGTCAGCAAAGGCAACGTGGATAAAGTCCCTTTCAGATACGTCCGCAAGCAGACGCTGACGACGGGTGAGAGATACATAACCGAAGAACTCAAAGAGATAGAGGACAAAATACTCGGCGCGTCCGAAAAGGGAATAAAACTAGAACTCGCGCTGTTCGAGCAGATAAAACTCGAGATGCTCAAGGCGATCCCGATGTTGCAGTCAACGGCTCGCGCCGTAGCGGTATGCGATACGTTGCTTGCTTTCGCAAAGCTGTCGACAGCCGCGAATTATTGCAAACCCGTGATAAACGACAACATCGAAGGCATCAGCATAAAAGACGGCAGACATCCCGTCGTCGAATCGCTGATGAAATCGGACGAGTTTGTCCCCAACGATACCGAACTCGACTGTTACCAGAACAGGACGATGATCATAACGGGACCGAATATGGCGGGCAAGAGCACATATATGAGACAGGTCGCGCTGATAACTTTTATGGCTCACGTCGGCTGTTTCGTACCGGCTAAATCGGCAGAGATCGCGATAACCGACCGCATCTTTACACGCATAGGGGCGAGCGACGATCTCGCGTACGGTCAAAGCACTTTCATGGTCGAGATGGTCGAAGTCGCGACGATACTTCAGAACGCGACGATGAGAAGTCTTCTGATACTCGACGAGATAGGCAGAGGTACTTCTACGTTCGACGGGCTTTCCATCGCAAAAGCCGTACTCGAAGACGTGACCTCGAGACTGCGCTGCAAGACGCTGTTCTCGACGCATTTCCACGAGCTGACCGAACTAGAAGGTACGCTCGAAGGCGCGGTTAATTATAAGATAGTCGCCGCGGAAAAAGACAAGGGCATAATATTCCTGCACAAAATCATGCGCGGAGGCACGAACAAGAGCTTCGGCATAGAGGTTGCAAAGCTCGCAGGCATTCCTCAGAAAGTGATCACGAGAGCCAGAGCGGTATCGAGAGAACTCGAGCAGGAGGCTCACAAGACCAAAGTGGCGAAAGCCGAATCAAGAGTGCCCGATATGGTCGACATGATCGAACAAAACGCCGTCATAAACGAATTGAAGTCGCTCGACGTCAACAATATGTCGCCGATACAGGCTTTGACGACGCTGAGCGAACTCGTCAAGAAAGCTCTCTCTTAAGGTGGAATATGGCAGATATAAACGTACTTGACAGCAGCGTATACAATCTTATATCGGCGGGCGAGGTCATAGAGAGACCGTCTTCGGTCGTCAAAGAACTCGTCGAAAACGCGATAGACGCAGGCGCGAGTAAAATAACCCTTCAGATCGAAGAGGGCGGCATCAGGTCCATATCGGTCGCAGACAACGGCTGCGGTATGAACGAAAGCAACCTCGCGAAGGCGTTTCTTCCTCACGCTACGAGCAAACTCAAAGAGGCGAACGATCTCGACTGTATTTCCACGCTCGGTTTCAGAGGCGAAGCTCTCGCGTCGATTGCGGCAATATCGCAAGTTACAGTAAAGACCAAGACATGCGACTCCGAGATAGGATGCGAGATCAGCGTGAACGCAGGCAAAACAGAGGAGATAACTCCCTGCGGTTGCAACGACGGAACGCTGATAAAGGTGGAAAATTTATTTTACAATACGCCCGTAAGAGCGCGTTTTCTCAAAAAGCCGAAGGCGGAAGAGGCGTTCGTGACGCAGACCGTCTCTGCGTTGATACTTTCTAATCCCGAAATATCGTTCAGATATATAGTGGACGGAAAGGCTGTGTTCAATACCGTAGGCGGGCTCGAGGACGCCGTTTTTCAGGTGTATTCCAACGAAATAGCAAACAATCTGATATATTTCGACGAGAATTTTCCGGGAGGATACAGGGTCTACGGATATACTGGCAAACGCGATCTCTCGCGCCATAACAAGAATTATCAGACGGCGATCATAAACGGAAGAATAATACAGAACCAGACGATAAGCGTCGCCGCTTCGCAGGCATACGGCAACGCTATGATGAAACGCTGTTTTCCCGTGTTCGTGATAAACATCGTAATGCCGTTCGACGAAGTCGACGTAAACGTACATCCAAGCAAAAGCGAAGTGCGTTTCAGAGATACCAACAAAATATTCTCGTGCGTTTATCACGCGATCTCGCTTGCCTTGGCGAGAGAAGAGGGAAGCGTAAGACTGAACGGAATGCAAACAGACGTTCGTATTCCTTCGGACGAAGTGAAAAACAAAGACGAGATCGTCTCAAAGCCGACTTCTTTTGAAAAATCCGATGATTTACCCGACAAAAACGAAGGCTCGTTGCGCATTGAGAAACCTGTTGCCGCGCCAGTATCGAATACGGACAACGGCTCGGTTATCAGACAAGCGTCAAAAGGCGGATTCGGCGCGCTTTTCAAAGAAAGCAACGACGATATGAAAGGTCTTGACAAAGTCATATCGAGACAACAGGCTAAAGTAAACGCAGGCGTCGAAAGCGTTTCCGCGGCAAGAAAAAACAGATTTGTGAGTGATTTCGGGAGCAAAGTGTCCGACGTCGTTCAGCCGTCGATATACGACGACGGCGAAATTTTTGCCGAGATAGACCGCACGCTGACGCAAGGATACGACGTCGTGGGGCAGATTTTCGGCACATATCTGATACTCGAACAGGACGGAGTCGTTTATCTCGTCGACCAGCACGCGGCTCACGAAAGATTTTTATACGATAAACTCATCGAGCGCATCGACAAACGCGAAGTCGCAAGTCAGTTGATGATCGTGCCGTACGTCCTCGATTGCGACAACGCGCAGTACGATTTCATCAACGGTTGCATAGACAATCTCCGCGCGCTGGGTTTCGAGATCGAAGATTTCGGCGGGCTGAGTTTCAGGATAGGCGCGGTTCCCGAAGTGCTGGGAGAAATGAACCTCGGCGTATTCTTTTCTAAGATATTCTCCGAAAGAGGAAAGCTAGGCAATATGAAAAATTCCGATCTTATCAACGATTCTCTCGCGCAATGGGCTTGCAAATCGGCTATCAAGGCTGGCGACAGACTCAGCGAAGAACAGATCAGAAGTCTTCTTTCGCAGATGAAAAACGGCGTGCCGCTCCAATGTCCCCACGGCAGACCCGCGATCGTAGCTGTTACGCGCAAGGATCTCGACAAGCTGTTCAAGAGGATAGTATGAAAAAGATCCTGATAGTCGCGGGACCGACCGCGTCGGGGAAATCCGCTCTTGCCATAGAACTTGCAAAGCGTTTCAACGGTGAAATAATATCCTGCGACAGCATGCAGATATACAGAGATCTCAACGTGGGAACGGCAAAGATCTCCGCAGACGAAATGCAGGGCGTTCCCCATCATATGCTTGACGTTGCGGACGCGGGAGAAGAATACAGCGTATGCGAGTATTCCGAAGCGGCAAAACGCGTTATCGACGATATATATTCGAGAGGCAGACTTCCCGTCGTCGCAGGAGGTACGGGGTTATATATCGAATCGCTGATATATCCGCTGAATTTTGCCGTCAACAAAGACGAGAAAGTGCGCGAAAGACTTTTGAAAGAATTGGATGAATGCGGTGCTGAAAAGCTGCACGCGAGACTTGCCGAACTCGATCCCGTCGACGCGGCAAAGATACATCCCAACAATACAAAAAGACTGATACGTGCTCTCGAAATAATCGAGATCTCGGGAGATACGAAAAATAAAGACGAACTGAAAAAACCGCAGTACGACGTCTGCCTGATAGCTCTCGATACGAACAGAAAAAAGCTGTACGAAAACATCGACGAAAGAGTTGAACGTATGTTTGCGTCGGGTCTCGAGCGTGAAGTGAAAGATCTCGTCGATCGCGGCGTCGTCGATAAAAATTCTCAAAGCATGCAAGCCATCGGATATAAAGAATTTTTCGACTATTTCGACGGCAACGCGTCGCTTGAAGAAGTCAAAGAACTTATCAAGCACAATACGCGCAGATACGCTAAACGACAGATAACTTGGCTGAGGCGTTATCCGTTCGCGCATTGGATAGCCCCCGAAGACAGAGAAATAATTTTTGAAACGGTACAGGA
Organism: uncultured Christensenellaceae bacterium; assembly: GCA_944380305.1. GTDB lineage: Bacteria > Bacillota > Clostridia > Christensenellales > UBA3700 > Ornithoclostridium. The sequence goes on along the minus strand of CALWHF010000032.1, from coordinate 7,057 downwards.
ATTCATAAAAGGATAAAAATATGCAGTTTGACGAAAAGATAATCGAAATTGTTGAACACGCGGAAGAGCGTTGCAAAAACGCTTTCGCGAAACTAGAGCGCACCGCGCTTGAAAATCAAAACAAAGTTCTGGACGCATTTCGCAACCACAACGTAGGTCAGAGACATTTCGCTCAGACCAACGGCTACGGCTACGACGACATCGGCAGAGACACGCTGTGCAAACTTTTTGCCGAAGTTTTCGGTGCAGACTCGGCGATCGTTTCGCCGCTCATCGTTTCGGGTACGCACGCGCTGACCGTAACTCTTTACGGGATCTTGCGTCCGGGAGACGAAATGCTTGCTGTCAGCGGCGCGCCTTACGACACTTTGAAAGAGGTGATCCTAGGCAACAATATCGGCTCGCTTAAGGATTTCGGCGTGACTTATAGGCAGGTCGGGCTTAAAAACGGAGCTTTCGATTACGATGCGATAAAAGCGGCGATCACTGACAAAACGAAACTGGTTTTCGTCGGAAGATCCAGAGGCTACGAATGGCGCGACGCACTTGACGTCCGTGAGATAGGCAAGATGGCGAAATTCGTCAAGCAGCTCAAGTCAGACGTCGTCGTAATGTGCGATAATTGCTACGGTGAATTCGTAGACACCGTCGAACCGACCGAAGTCGGTGTCGACGTCATTGCGGGATCGCTTATAAAAAATATAGGCGGCGGTATCGCACCGAGCGGCGGTTACGTCTGCGGCAAAAAGGAGATCGTCGATCAGGTCGCGTACAGACTCACGTCTCCGTCGATAGGCATGGAGGTAGGCTCGTATGCGTACGGTTACCGCGAATTTTATCAGGGTCTTTTCCTCGCTCCGCACGTTACAATGCAGGCATTGAAAGGCAGCGTGCTTTTCGGCGAAGTTTTCGACAGCGTCGGATACAAAACCATGCCTCGTCCCGACAGCGACTGTAAAGACATCATCCGCTCGATAATGTTCGATACCGAAGACGAACTCATCGCGTTTTGCCGTGCGGTACAGAAAGCGTCTCCCGTAGACAGCAACGTCACGCCGTTCCCCTGGGATATGCCGGGATACGAGCATCAGGTCATCATGGCGGCAGGCACGTTTGTCGCTGGCGCGTCGATCGAGCTTTCTGCCGATTCTCCGATAAAAAAGCCCTATATCGCTTATCTGCAAGGAGGTCTGACGTACGAACACGTCAAACTCGCGGCGATGTATTGCCTGCAAAGCGTGCTTGAAAACAAATGACGTCATAATAATTTTGTTTGCAAATATTGAGGCGATGTCTGTTTTGATATTATTCGTATATCTGTCAATCGACACAAACATTCACCGACGGCGTTCATACCGTCGGATTTTTTTATCCCGAACATACGTTTTTAGCAATCCGAATATGACAGTATACGCTAACGAGACCGATTCTTATTTCGGTTTACGGCTGAAAATATAATATGAACGTATATTCGTACGGTTTTTTATAAGGTTTTAGCGATGGCGAACGTATATTCGTCGTATCCGAAAAACGCTTCTATAATAAATGCCCGATGAAAAATCGTGGTCGCGATACTGAATGCGAACGTATATTCGATGCAAAACCTACACGGGTAATACGCTGTGACGATCGGTTTGTTCATATATCTGCAAATATGTGTGTGATGCGGCAAAATGCGAACGTATTTTCGACGTATAACGAACACGGGCGTGTTGTCAAAATCGCATTTTCGTGCTTTTGACGGTCATTGTGATTTTAATTTCAACAAGAAAACGTATAATTTTGTTTCGACATACGGTATTAATTGCGAAAAAAAAAGAAAAACACTCTACAGAGCCAGTAGAAGAGTAGGTTATATCTCGACAAAAGAAATCCGTCGCGAAAAGCGACGGATCGTATTGTTCGTTGAAAGTGCGGTTGACGTCAGAATATCCTGTTGCGCATAAGTCCTTTTGCGACACCCAGGATTGCAAAATCGTGAGTGTTGTCGACTATAATGTCGTCCATTGCGGAGTTTTCGGGGTGGAGGACTATCTTGCCGTCCTTTTTATAGAAACGCTTGAGAGTCACTTCGTTGTTGTCTATGAGTGCGACGATTATTTCGCCTTCGCGTGCCGTGCTCTGACGCTTTATGAGTACGCAATCGCCGTTTAGAATGCCGACGTCGCGCATACTTTCACCTTTGACTGTAAGACAAAACATCTCGTCGTCCAGATTGAAATAATCGGCGGGAACGTGTACGCTTTCGTCGTTGTTTATGCCTGCAAAAAGAGGCTGACCTGCCGCGATATTGCCGAGCAGAGGGAGTGTCGCGAAAGACGGCGCATCGTCGTCATCGTTGTTTACAAGCTCGATCGTTCTGTTTTTTGACAGCGAGCGTTTTATCAGATTCTGTTCTTCGAGTTTGTCGAGGTAGTATTGAACCGATGCCGTGGATTTGAAACCTACGGCTTTGCATATCTCGCGCACGCTGGGCGGATAGCTATTGCTTTTGACGAATTCTTTGATAAACGCAAGCGTTTTATCGAGTTTTTCCTGTGTTTTAGCGTTTGCCATAATACACCTCAGAACTGTTCTGAGTATATTTTAGCACATATGTTCACATTTTGCAACAGAAAATACTATCATTTTAATAAAGAAGTCGCTTTAATCTTCTTTCTTTTTGTGTCTTAGAGTGACTTTTTGCGCGGCACTGCGTTTTATATCGTCGCTGATAGCGGCGTAATGGCGTTTAGTTGTGTTTATATCGCGATGTCCGAGAACTTCGGCAACGACGTAAATGTCGCCGGTTTCCTGATAAAGTTCGGTGCCGTAGGTGCTGCGCAGTTTATGCGGAGTGATGTGCTTGAGAGGTGTGATCAGTTTTGCGTATTTCTTGACGAGTTTTTCTACGCTTCTGACGCCCATACGTTTCTTCTGAAGAGAGAGAAAAAGAGCAGATTCGTTGTCAAGCGCAGGATCGGCGGAGCGTTCGTCCAGATAAGCGATAAGAGCGTCTGCGACCTCTTGCGAAAAGTACAATATCGATTGATTGCCGCCTTTTCTCGTCACTTTGAAACCGTTTATATTGAAATCAATGTCGTTTACGTCGAGTCCTACAAGCTCGCTGATACGGATTCCCGTGCCGAGAAACAGAGTAACTATAGCGAGATCGCGCAGTTTCGTCTTGTCGTGGAAGGATTCCTGACGTCTCGAAGGCAGATTCGCGCCCGTTTCCACTTCGTCTAGGAGCTGCGAGACTTCGTCCGAATCCAGCCTTATTATCGGTTTGTCGTGGATTTTAGGCGTCAAAACCTTGGATGCGGGATCGGCAGGGAGTTTGTCTTTGTTGTAAAAATATTTGAAAAACGACTTTATCGATGCAAGTTTACGCGCCTTTGTCTTTTCGGTATTGACGTATTCTTTGCCTCCGAATTTATAATAACTGAGATATTCCATAAAAAGCTCGATGTCGGCGGTATTTACTTGTTCGAGAGCCGAAAAATCGAAGTTTTTGGCGTCGTATGAGGCGAATTTCGTAGTTTCGGTAAAGAGATAATAAAAGAATATCCTGAGATCGTATGCGTATGCGAGACGAGTCAGGACAGACGTCCTGTTTTCGATACCGACGAAAAATTCGTTGCAAAGGGGCGGCAGATCTCGGCGTATTTCTCGGAGTTTGCGCGTATTGTCTATGTTTCTTTGATCAAAATAAGTCTTTTCAGCCATTTTTCACCGTAAGGATCATTACGTTTTACGTGCAGTTCGATTATATATCAAATCAGAAACGCGTTCATGTCCCATCTGAATAAATTATAACACCGACAGGGCGTGAAATCAACGGATTTAGGATTATGCGAACAAATAGCATTGAATTAACGTAAGTCAAAGCATCTCGGACTGACTCAAACCGTTGATAAAGCGGAGCATAATGCATAAGAATTCGGTCGTTATGAAAATAAAACGTTAATCATTGCAGAAAATTCGAATAAATCATTCGATAAGACGGATCGGCTGCGACGATTTGATATATCCGAGACAAAGTTCAGGCTGAAGTTGACCCGATATAGTAAGTAATAAGACGCGTACGGTAAATTGTGCGTCTAATTTTCTCAGGTCGAGTCGATTTTACAGTCGATTCGCGCTCAATATTAAAACGGGCGATCGTGCGTCCTTATCATTTTAAGAATTTTATTTGAAACAGTATATCGGTAAAAGCGCGATACGATCGAAAAATTCGTCATGCGACAGAGACATATTAAAACGAATCGATTTTCGCGAAATACGGATCGTCAATAAAATTCAGCGAAAAAATTTATTCGAATCATCGTTTGTTCTGATAATTAAGATTTCGCAATAAATTACAATAAATCGCAAAATTCGTCGAAATAACCCCTTTTTCTTGATATTTTACCGCTATCATTTCGCAAAAGTTGTGTTTTGCGAATAGTTTAGAAAAGAGTCGATACTCTGTTTTCTCAGGAAATTCAATGAAAAACGTTCCTATAATATCTTATTTGGTCCATATATTTTTCGTTTACTTTTCTTATGCCCGCCTTGTTCGGATAACCAAGACGCGTCTGTTTTCTTATTTCTTCTACCATTATCTTTTTGTATTCCGCTCTCTTTCGACCTTCTCTCTTGCAGATATTTTTCAAGCTGCAACGTCAAGCAATATTTATCAAATGATTTCCGTTGAGAATCTCGTAGCATCGAAATATTGCTTCAGAGCGATAAATACCTTTTGCGATTTTATATACAAAAAACACCGCCAAATCGTCTATTTTGCCGTTTTTTAGCGTGCATTTTGATCTTTTTCAGATAATTGCCGCGGCTAATATAAGACGGTTTGACCGTAGCCAGTCGTATGCTCTTCATTGCTTTGTCTTTCTTTATTTGCCGATCGTATGACGGATATGTCTGCATTTCAGTCTGTCTTATTTATAAGACAATATATAATTATATTATCGAATTGATTTTACTGTCGACGAATTATTCTTGCTTTTATCGCTTGTATGTAAACAGTTTCTCCAGTTTCCTTTCGATAACACCGTGTTCTATATCTATTTGTTGTTTATAAGCGATAAATTGGCTAAATTGTTATATTTTCACGATTAATTTATAATTATTTTTACAAATCTTTTTTATTTTTATAATAAAAATCACGTTTCATTTGACTTGACTACTCTGTTATAGTATTATTAATTTATAGGAGAAAATCGGGAGATACGACATGGATAATTCCAACGTAAATATAGATCTGATAAGAGGTCATGTAGACACTATCATCCTCAAGTCGCTTTACTACGAGGATAAATACGGCTACGAGATACTCAACGAGATCAAAGACAAAAGCAAAGGTATGTATACTCTCAAGCAGCCTACCCTTTACAGTTGTCTTAAGCGACTGGAGAAACAGGGATACATTCGCTCTTATAAAGGCGATACGTCCAACGGCGCGCAGAGAGTCTATTATTCCCTTCAGCCCGCGGGTCGCGCATTCCTAGAAAGCGATCAACATCAATGGGAGTTCAGTCGCACGATAATCGACAGCCTTCTTTCCAGCGAAGAATTCGACCCCGAAAAACACGTCGCGCCTTTCGATCCTTCCAATTTCAGACCTTTGACAAGAAGGAGTAAATCTTCTTCCGACGACGATTTCGACGATTCCGATACGGTTTCTGCGCCGCAGCTTTCGCCAGGTGAACGCATTTATTCCGACGACTCGTCGGTTTCTCCCGACGAATACTCTATTCCTCCCGAAACAGACGCTCCCCCTGTGGACGAATACGACAAAATCCCCCACGATTACATCGGCACGACCTATCCCGATCAGAAACCCGTGGTGCCGTCCGAGAGAGGATATTCGGCATATACGAGCGAATTCAACGGAGAACGCGATTATCGCGGTATTTACGGGGATGAAGAAACGAACTTAACTTCTTCCGATGCCGATGTCACGGCAAGCGAATCCGACGACTGCTATGAAGAATATTCGTCGGATCCCGAAGACAACGTATCCGAAGAATACGACGCGGGAACCGAAGACGTCGAAGACGACGTAATTTACAACGAGCCTACTCCCGCGCCTAAAGCCGTCTTTTATGGCGACGAACGCGTGGAAGACACCCGTGAAGAAGCGGAAGAAACCCCCGCTTATTCCGTATACGTCGACGACGGTAACGACAAGAGAGACGAAGATGTCAAAAACGCCGCTTTCGACAGGCTTTACGAAAGGCAGACTCCCGAACCTAAACCTGTTCAGGAGAAAAAGACGTATTCGACCGAAGTCCTCGACGATCGCAGATACGACGATTACGCGAACAGACAGACTGTCAATTATATAGACAGTTTCGACAGTATTTACAGCGTGCCGATGACTCAGGTCACGCCGTCGTCGAATGCCGTCACTTCGGCTCAGGACGATGAAAAAATAGATTATCTGTCCACTTCCGAACTCAAGTCAAAAATGATGGCAGAGGGCTACAATCTGCGCCCGTACGTCAAAAAGAATACCAGCGAATATTACATCAATCAGTATTATTTCAGCAATAAGCTCAATCGTGACAGTTCGATACTCACCTATCTCGTTTACGCGATCGGTGTGATCATAGCGTATTTCTCGACCGCAGTGACGTACGGACATAACGTAGGCGCGTTGTTCGGTTTCCTCGCGCTCGGGCTTCTCTATCCTATCGTCATGTTCGTAGCTTACTGCGTAGACCCCAAAAAGCGTATAAAAGCGAATTTCAACGCTAAAAACGCGGTGATCAATTCACTGATAGTGATAATAAACGCGATAATACTTATAGTTCTCGTTGGTTTTCTCGCGTGCGGCGCAAGGATCGACGACGCAGGATCGATGGTACGCCCTGTATTTATCCCGCTGATTTTCCTGCTTATAATCCCTATCGGCATAGCGATATATTACAGGCTTTATAAGAGCAATCACTACCATGTAAATTGACTTTTATTGCAAAACTTGAAAAACTCCGCTTATCTGATGTGCACCCCAAAAGTTAGACACTTTTGGAGGTGCATATTTTATGGCAAAAAAAGGGCAAAAGCAAAAGAAGTA
>CALWHF010000031.1 GCA_944380305.1 uncultured Christensenellaceae bacterium | reverse complement strand
GGTATCCGATGTTTTGGTGCATCCCCAGCTTTTCGGAAGCAGATAAGTCCACGGAGCCTTGTTTCTCTGATCAACCGCCTTGACGTAACCGCCCCGGATCAGGAAAGCCAGAAAACCGTGCGCATAAACGGCATCATCGCCGGTCAGGCCGGGATTACAGTAAACTTCTCCGCCGAGATGCCAGTCGTTATAATCCATTGTGTACATTGCCAGTGTCTGAAGATTCATCTTCACATTTCCGACACAGTTCGCCAGCTTGGCTTTTTCCTTCGCCATGCCTAAAGCGGGCAGCAGCATACCGGCAAGAATCGCGATGATCGCTATTACGATAAGAAGCTCGATCAATGTGAAAATACCTATTTTCACCCTGCGGAGTGAGAATATCGAACAGGGAACAGGGAACAGGAAAGTAAGAAGGAGCGGGAAAACATTTGAATAATTGAATGAAGAAAGGTAAAAGAAGACCGGTCGCAAATTGCCTGTGCCGGAATGAAATCCCTCTTTTGCAAGTCTTCATCATGAACAGTTCCATCAATGTAAAACAACTCATATTGTAACGCTGTTTCCGCATCCTGCATGATCCGCCGCTCTTTCCACAGGGAAATATTTTTCCGCGGGAAACCTGTTTTTCACTCCGTTCAACGTTTTTCATTTTTCTCCTTTCTCAATTCAAAATCATTTCTGACGACCACTCTCCGGGAAAATAAGCAGTATGAAAAAATTCAAGCAATGCGCATTTCGATTCCTCCTCTATTAAGCCGTTTTCCATCGTTATCTTTCATAATGACTCCTTTCAAAATAATCTGCCCTGTTTTTCTTCCGTTCCGGTGAATAAAAAATCTTTTCCAGTTCCCGTCTGCGCGCCGTCTCCGCAGATCTCCGGCCCGAACACCTTGATTCCGGGCTCTCCGCCGCACTGAAGCAGACGGTGCACCGAATCACAGCCGATGGCAGCCAGATCGAAACAGGCGCACAACGGTTTCCTTACGATATAATTGAGCGACTCGATATAATCAAACACCCCGACCTGAATACCCGGATCCAGCCCGGCGGCGGCATGAATATCCTGCGCCGCAATCCGGCGCATCCAGCGTCCCCCCATGATCACCGCATCGCAACGGTTGATGCGGAGGAAATCCCGCTCACGCTCTCCGAATCCATCCCCCTGCACGCAAAGCAGCTCCGGGCATCCGGTCTCCTCCAGTGCAGCGCGATATCCCCGGCACCACGGATCGGTATCATACAGCCAGGGATACATCAGGCAGATTCTCCGGCAGCCCGCATTAAAAAACCGCATGAAAAGTCCCCATGCCGCCATCCGGTAATCCAGACGCGAAATCAGCCAGGAGGCAGTATGCCGGTACTGTTCTTTCCATGTATACTCCACTCCTGATTCGATCAGGAGAATATGATCCGACACCTGATTCAGCCGTTCATACACATGCGCATACCACGCACCGTCAACAATCACACAACTGTTCCTGCCGATCCGGTCGAGAAAACTGAAGTCGATTTCCGTGGGCGAATTCACCGGAGAGATGGAAAGAGTTTCCAGCCGGATCCCGTCCTGCCGCGCCGCACGGAGAATTCCGCTGTAAACGATCCGGTTCCGGGCTGCCTCCCAACTGTCGAGAACCATGGCGTCCGGACACGGAATCAGGTAGACAAGGTGTCTGGATTTCTTTGGCGGTTCCTTTACAAACGTTCCTTTCAGGGGAATGCGGTACAAAAGCCCTTTTTCCACAAGGGCGCAGATCACCTTGTTGACCGTCATGCGGGAAACGCCGAACTCGGAACAGAGCTTTTCCTCCGTGGCAAAACAGCTTCCGACCACGGAAGTTCTGGCCCGTTCCTCAAGTATCCGCAGAATTTTCTGATGTTTCGTCTCCACCTTTTTCTCCTTGTATATACAAGATATATTTTCCCAAATGAAATTACAAGCCCGATCATGAAAAAATCTTGAAAATAATTATCTGCGACCGCGAGGATGCTTCTGCCCAAGGTTCGGAACAGGGCGAAGGCAAATAAAAATGCAACCGATCTTCTTGCCCTTCCGGTCCCTCCTCTCCACCGGAATCTTTAAAAAAACGGAAAATTATGAGAAAACGATTTGATTTTGGAAGAAAATGGAATATAATGGTCTATAATGGAACAAGGAGAAGCAAATGCTGGCATTTTGCGGTCTTGACAGGTGTTCTGTTGACGCCAACGGAAGAATCAAACTCAGTCCCCGGGTCATTGAAGATTTTGCCCGCCGGGGAAGTGACGTCGTTCTCCATTGTCTGCCGGAAGGTGCCGTGGCTGTTTACCCCGAGGATATTTACCTCGAAATGAGGCGTTCCGTTCCGGACCCGGCTCAACGTGCGGCGGGAAGCATGGTGTTTCGCCGGACTCTGCGCAGATTCGGCGCATGGAGTCAGTCGGAAAAGATTTCCGCGCAGGGGCGGATCACGCTCCCGCAGGAATACAGAGATCATGCGGGGCTTGTTCCGGGCGGCGACGTAATGGTCGTCGGAAATGAGATCGGCGTCGAAATCTGGAGCCGGGAGCGCTGGCTCGAAGAACAGAAGATGATTATGGAACACGAGCGCGAAAAAGGCGAACGTGAAATGGAATCCGATCTGGATACA
>CALWHF010000030.1 GCA_944380305.1 uncultured Christensenellaceae bacterium | reverse complement strand
GGCAGCGAATTCGGGAACTGGCGCAACATAGAGGAAAAGCTGAAATGCGAGGTTTACTTTGCAGATCCGTATTGTGCGTGGCAAAAAGGAACAAATGAAAACAGCAACGGCTTACTGAGAGAGTTTTATCCGAAAGGGCGCAATCTCTCCCACGTGGGAGAGAAAACCCTGAAAAAGAATCTGGCGTTGATTAACGCCAGACCTAAAAAAGTACTCGGTTACAAAGCACCGGCAGATTTGTTTGAACAGGAATTGCAAAAAGTGTTGCACTTGGTTTGACAATTCACCGGATTCAGACTTTCCGATCGCGGGCGACGCCGCCCGAAAGCCAGCAGTCCTCCGTTTTTACGAGGTAAATTGCAGGAAAACGATATTTTGGCGAAAATTCTTTTCAAACGCGTATCAAACGATTGACATAAACAGACAATAATAGTAAGATAATACCTAGAAATTTGATAGGGATTAAAAATGAAACTTTCGTCAAAGGGCAGATACGGATTAAAAGCGATGTGCGAGCTTGCAAAACACTACGGAGAGGGCGCGCTTTCCCTGCCGTATATCGCGGGCGAGACTTTTCTCAGCGAGAAGTATCTCGAGCAGCTTTTGTCAGTGCTCAAGAAAGACGATCTGATCGACGCGACTCGCGGAGCGAGCGGAGGGTACTTCCTCAAGAGACCGCCCGAGGAGATAAGCGTCGGCGAGATATTGAGAAGTCTCGAAAACGGGCTCGAGATCGTGGATTGTCTTTCGGGCGACTGCAAGAACAAATCCACATGTCAGACGTACGGCGTATGGGCGAAACTGTACGGCGCGATAAACAAGTGTCTCGACGGCATCAGTCTGAAAGAGCTTGTTGAAGGAGAATAAATGGAACGCAGGATATATCTGGACAATTCGGCAACCACATATACGGATAAAGACGTACTCGAAAAAATGCTCCCGTATTTTTCCGAGGTATACGGCAACGGTTCGTCTCAGCATTTCTTCGGCAGAGACGCGCTCATCGCGATAGACGAGGCGAGAGAAAAGGTCGCGAAGGCGATCGGAGCGAAACCGACCGAGATATACTTCACCTCGGGAGGCACCGAGAGCGACAACTGGGCGATCAAAGGAGCGGCACGCGCACTCAGAGCCAAGGGAAATCACATAATCACTACGGTGATCGAGCACCCCGCGGTCATTCAGACCTGTAAGTCTCTCGAGAGAGAGGGATTCGAGGTGACCTATCTTCCCGTGGACGAAGAGGGATTCGTGACAGCAAAGCAGGTCGAAAATGCGATCACAGACAAGACTGTGCTCATAACCGTGATGACGGCGAACAATGAAGTAGGCACGATCGAGCCGATAAGAGAAATAGGCGCGGTTGCTAAGGCGCACAAGATACTCTTCCACACCGACGCTGTGCAGGCGGTCGGCAACGTACCGATAGACGTCGTAAAGGACAATATAGATATGCTGTCCATGAGCGCGCACAAGTTTTACGGTCCGAAGGGCATAGGCGTGCTTTACAAGCGCAACGGCGTCAGGATAGAGCGTTTTATGGACGGCGGCGAGCAGGAAAGGAATATGCGCGCGTCGACGCTGAACACCCCGGGAATCGTCGGCATGGGTGCGGCGATAGAAAAGGCGGTCGCGGATATGGACAAGAACAATACGCATATCGCGAAGCTGAGAGACCGTTTCGTCGGCGAGGTGATGAAGAATATCCCCGACGTCAGGTTCAACGGCACAAAGGATATGAACAGGAGGCTCGCGTCCAACGCCAATTTCTCGTTCGAGTACATCGAGGGAGAGTCTATACTGATGAGTCTCGATCTCGCGGGGATAGCGGTATCCAGCGGGTCGGCTTGCTCGAGCGGATCGCTCGAACCCAGCTATGTGCTGTTGTCGCTCGGCGTACCGATCGAACTTGCGCACGGGTCGATACGCTTCAGTTTCGGCAAGAGCAATACCGAGGAAGAAGTGGAATACACGCTGAAAAAATTGTACGAAGTTGTGGCGAGACTAAGAGAAATGTCGCCGCTTTTCAAAAAATTCGAAGGAGAACAGAAATATGTATAACAAGAAGGTAATGGACACTTTTGCAAACCCTAAGCATGTGGGCTATATAGAGGACAACGACGGCGCGGGCAAAGTCGGAAACGCTACCTGCGGCGATATAATGGAAATAACCATCAAGGTCAAGGACGACGTGATAACCGATGCCAAGTTCCGCACGTTCGGTTGCGCTGCGGCTGTAGCGACCAGCAGCGTTGCGACCGACATGGTCATCGGCATGACGGTGGACGAGGCTCTCAAGCTGACCAACGCCAGAGTGGTCGAATATCTTGAAGGTCTGCCCCCGCAGAAGATACATTGCAGCGTGCTTGCAGAAGAAGCCATCAAGGCGGCGATAGAGGATTACCGCAAAAGACAGAGCGAAAAACAGGGCAAGTGACAAGGTCGCATATTTGCAGGAAACGAAAATCCGTCCGAGAATTTCTCGGGCGGATTTTTTGGTGCCCGTGTAAGTTAAATGCACGTTACGGGCGAGTACACACGGCGGGTGAAACGCCTTGAGAAGAAAGCGGCTGCATCAGTCGAGCAGACGCACAATCTTCTTCTTGATCGCTTTGCCGCGCGACTTGACTTCGCCGTTTGCAACGGCTTTTGCCGCTATGAGGGTGGTTGCCATTCCGACGCCGAACCCCATAAGAGTAGAAAGTTTCATATCATCACCTCCCGCAGTTATTGTGTCGTAGGATAGCTGCGACTATTCGGTAAAACGCAGGAAAATTAAGGATAAAAAAAGATCCCTCCTGCTAGAGGGATCGGGTTTTACGTCGTCAGGATATTCAGATCTTCGGGGCTTCGATATACGCATCGTTTTTCGCGTTGCACTCGAATATGAAATTGTCCGCGATCTCGTTTGCGAGAGCGAGCTGATCAGGCGTCCTTATCGTCCAGGTGACTATCGCCACGTCGGGATCTTTTTTCTGTACGCTGCGGTAGAATTTGCTTCTCAGAGTTTTTA
>CALWHF010000029.1 GCA_944380305.1 uncultured Christensenellaceae bacterium | reverse complement strand
TGCTTGGTTACAAAACACCGGCAGATTTGTTTGAACAGGAATTGCAAAAAGTGTTGCACTTGGTTTGACAATTCACCATCGATCTTCTTTTTCAGTCAGACAATAAATTCCCTGCACTATACGAACATATTGATTATACTGTTAGCGACGAGTGCGTATTCCGGTCTTATTGCAAGTTTCTCTCCGTCGAAAACGACGTAGCGCGCGGCTTTTTTCAGACCTTTTTCGAAATAAATGCTAAAATCTATCCCGAATCTTCTTTCGACTTCTCTGACATCGACGCCGTCGTCGAGCCTGAGCCCGAGCATAACGTATTCTTTCAGCTCCTCTTCGTCCGACAATATCTCCTCTGTCTCGTAGACGTGAGTGCCGTCGTTTACGCTTTTTATATATCCGTCCGTATCAGAGCCGTTATAGTATCTTTTCTTCCCTGTCTTACCGTGCGCCGCAACGCCGAAAGCGAGGTAGTCGCACATCGTCCAGTACTTCGTATTGTGCAGGCAACGCTTTCCGTCTTTGCAGAAATTGCTGGTCTCGTAGCGGACGTATCCGTTGTCGGAAAGACGTTTCGCGGCATGATCGTAAAGCGCGGCGCAGTCGTCGTCGCCAGGCAATACCAGCCCGTTTTTCACGTCTAGAGCGAGCGGCGTGCCTTCCTCCACCTTGAGCATATACGCCGAGACGTGCTCGACACCTGCCTCGGATACGAACGAAACGAATGCGTCTATATCCCTTTCGTCCTGTCCCGCAAGCCCGAGCATCAGATCCGCGCTGACGTCAAAACCGAAACCTACGGCTCTTCTTATCGCGTCTTTTGCCTGAGACGAGTCGTGCCGTCTGCCGAGGGCTTTGAGTATATTATCGTCGAAAGACTGCACCCCGAGGCTTATCCTCGTCACTCCCGCGGCTTTCAGCTCGGCGGCTTTTTTGTCGTCGAAAGAGTCGGGGTTGCACTCTACGGTAAACTCCTTTATCCCGCCGCCGAAGGTCTCTCCGACCGCGTCTGCGATCCTCTTCACCGCGCCTTCGAAAAGACATGACGGCGTGCCTCCTCCTATATACAAAGTATCGGCTTCGCCGTCAAAAATTTTCCTGCCCGTGTAGATTTCGCGCACTAATGCGTCGATGTATCTCTTCTGCTTTCCGTCGCTTGCACATACGGATACGAAGTCGCAATACCTGCATTTGCTGCGGCAGAAAGGTATATGGACGTATATCCCCGCCGCACTCATTTGTCGAACTTGAGTATGGTCATGAACGCTTCGCTGGGCACTTCGACCGAGCCTATCTGGCGCATGCGTTTCTTGCCTTCTTTCTGCTTTTCGAGCAACTTCTTCTTACGGGTGATGTCGCCGCCGTAACACTTGGCGAGGACGTCTTTTCTCATGGCCTTTACCGTCTCGCGGGCGATGACCTTGCCGCCTATCGCCGCTTGTATCGGTATTTCGAAAAGCTGTCTAGGTATCACCTCTTTGAGCTTTTCGGCTATCGCCCTGCCGCGCGCGTACGCTTTGTCTCTGTGCACGATAAGACTGAGTGCGTCGCATATCTCGCCGTTGAGCAGCATGTCGAGTTTTACGAGGTCGCTTTCTTTATATCCGATTATCTCGTAGTCGAGGCTCGCATAGCCGCGCGTCCTGGACTTGAGAGAATCGAAAAAGTCGTATATTATCTCGTTGAGCGGCATTTCGTATTCGATCTTTACTCTCGTTGTTTCGAGATAGGTCATGTCGATAAAAGTGCCCCTCTTGTCCTGACACAGTTCCATAATAGGTCCGACGTATTCGGGCGGCGTGTACAAAAACGCCTTGACGACGGGTTCTTCCATATGGTCTATGTCGCCTATCGGCGGCAGATTGGACGGGTTGGATACCAGCACGGTCTCGCCGTTCGTCTTGACGACGTTGTACGATACGCCGGGTGCCGTCGTGATCAGATCGAGATCGAATTCTCTCTCCAGCCTCTCCTGTATTATCTCCATGTGAAGAAGTCCGAGAAAACCGCATCTGAAACCGAAACCGAGCGCAGTCGAGACTTCGGGCTCGTACATCAGCGACGCGTCGTTGAGCTTGAGTTTTTCGAGCGCGTCCTTCAGGTCGTTATATCGCGCGCCGTCAGTCGGATATATACCGCAGAACACCATCGGGGAAACCTCTTTGAAACCGTCGAGAGGTTCTTTCGCTCCTCCGACTGCCAGCGTTATGGTATCGCCGACCTTTGTGTCGCTGACGTTCTTTATGCTCGCGCACAGATAGCCGACGTCACCCGCGCCCAGCTCTTCGACAGGGGTGGAACGCGGAGTAAATACGCCCACTTCGGTCACGTCGAATTCTTTACCCGTAGCGAAGAATCTGACCTTGTCTCCCGCTTTGACCTTGCCGTCGAATACGCGGATGAACGATACCGCGCCTTTGTAGCTGTCGTAATACGAGTCGAATATCAACGCTTTGAACGGCTTGTCGTAATCCCCTCTCGGAGGCGGCAGAAGTTCTATTACCTGTTTAAGGACGTCCTCTATGCCTATGCCCTCTTTTGCGGATACCAGCGGAGCGTTTTCGGCGTCGAGCCCGATCACGTCCTCTATCTCCTTCTTGACTTCCTGCGGTCTCGCCGACGGCAGATCTATCTTGTTGATGACGGGTATTATTTCGAGATCGTTGTCCAGCGCGAGGTATACGTTGGTCAGCGTCTGCGCCTCTATGCCCTGCGACGCGTCGACTATGAGTATCGCACCTTCGCACGCTTTCAGCGAACGAGACACCTCGTAGGTGAAGTCGACGTGACCCGGGGTGTCGATCAGATTGAATTCGTAGTTCTCCCCGTTGTAGGTATAATTCATTCTGACGGGGGTCAGTTTTATCGTGATCCCGCGCTCGCGCTCGATGTCCATACTGTCGAGGAGCTGTTCTTTTGCCTCTCTCTTGCTGACGGTCTCGGTCACGTCCATGATCCTGTCGGCGAGCGTGCTCTTACCGTGATCGATATGCGCGACTATACAGAAATTCCTGATTTTGCTTTGATCTTTGGGCATATATACTCCTTATTCCGACGCCTTATCGCCGTATTCTTCCGCAAGCGCGAGAAAAGATCTTCTCGACGATGCGATCGTATCGGGCGATACGCAGTACGCTATCCTGACCCAGCCTTTGCAACCGAATCCGCTTGCGGGCACGAGCAGAAGCCTGTGCTTTTTCGCTGCGGCGCAGAACGCGGCGTCGTCGCCTCCTTTAGCCTTCACGAAAAGATAAAACGCGCCCTCCGGCTCAACGTATTCGAAACCGCATTCGTCCATTATACTCTTCAGAGCCGCGCCGTTTTTTTCGTAAAAGCCCACGTCCACCACTTCGTCCAGGCACTTTGCGACCGCCCTCTGTATCAGCGAAGGCGCGTTGACGAAACCCAGCACTCTCGTCGCTACCGCGAGCGCGCCCGTAAGATCTCCGAAATCCGCACAACCGCGATTTACCGCGAGATAGCCTATACGCTCGCCCGCGAGAGACAGCGATTTGCTGAACGAATATCCGCTGACCGTGTTCTCGTAAAAAAGCGCGGGGTACGCCTGTTTCGCTCCGCCGTAAACGAGCTCTCTGTACGGCTCGTCCGACACCAGATATATAGTGTTGCCGTATTTCTCCTCGGCAGCTCTCATCGCGTCGGCAAGTGCCTTCAAAGTCTCTTCGCCGTACACGACGCCCGTCGGATTGTTTGGCGTATTGATTATAACTGCCTTTGTCTTTGCGCTCAATGCCTCCGAAAAAGCCTTCCGGTCGGGCTGAAAAGTCGGAGGATTGGGCGGGACTACGACCAGCTTTCCGTCAAAATTCGCGACATAGTTCGCGTACTCGCCGAAAAACGGAGCTATGACGACCACTTCGTCGCCCGGGTCTAAAACCGCTTTGAAAAACACGTTCAGCCCGCCTGCCGCGCCTACCGTCATGACTATACAAGAACCGTCGTACGAAGTGCCGAAACGCGCGTTCAGATTGTCGGCAACCGCCTGTCTTACGTCCTCGAATCCCGCGTTGGACATATACCCGTGCAGAGTCAGCGCGTCGCGGGTGTTCACCTCTTCGACGATCGCCCTGCCTACCGCATCGGGTGCGGGCAGATTGGGATTGCCCAGAGAAAAGTCGTAGACGTTCTCCGCGCCGTACATGGCGGCGAGTTTCTTGCCCTCTTCGAACATCGCACGGATCGCCGAACTGTTCTTCACCATATTACGCATTTTTTCAGAAATCATAGAAACCTCTCGCGCACATATCGCGCGCCGTTACAAATATTATATAAAAATAACTGGATTTTAGCAAACGGATTTTATATAATATAATAAGAAACGAACGAGGTGGCTATATGGATTTTACCGATCTCACAAAAAAACTCTCATGGCGCGGATTTATACCCGTGAAGTGCAGAAACGGCAAAGAAGCGGCGGACAAGATCCTCTCGCTCATTCCCGTCAACGAAACCGTGGGAACGGGCGGCAGCGTTACTCTCTCGCAGCTGGACGTCAAGACAAAACTAGCCGAACGCGGCAACAGATTCTTCGACAGAAATGCATACGAATCCGCCGCGCACGCAGACTGGTTTCTCTCTTCGGCTAACGCATTGACCGAAAACGGCGACATCGTGAACATAGACGGCTCTGCAAACCGCGTCTCTTCCCTCATCTTTGGCGTAACGAACGTGATATATGCGATAGGCAAAAACAAGATCGTGAAAGATCTCGACGCCGCAATCGACAGGATACGCAATTACACCTGCCATCTCAACGCGGTACGTCTCGGCAAATCCACGCCCTGTGCGATCACGGGAAAATGCGGCAACTGCACGGGCAAAGAATGTATGTGCAACGTGACGACGATAGTACACCATCCGACGCGTTATCAGGAAAAAGTCTACGTCCTCCTTATAGACGAAGAACTGGGGTATTGATATGAAAGACAGAAATTTTTTCAAAGGAGTTCCTTTTGCTCACCGCGGACTGCACGACAATAAGACGGTACCCGAAAATTCTCTTGCCGCTTTCGCTAAAGCCGTCGAACACGGCTACGGCATAGAATTCGACGTATATCTGACGGATGAAGGCACTCTGATCGTACACCACGATCCGTCATTGAAACGCTCCTGCGGCGTGAAGATCCATCCCGAGCAGATAAAAAATCGGGATCTCGATAAATACAGACTTTTCGGCACAGATCAGAAAATACCTCTTTTCAGGGACGTGCTCGCTCTCGTGGACGGAAAGACAAAGCTCATAATAGAGATTAAAGTCACCAAAAAATACGAACAGACCTGCTCTGCCGTATTCGACGCGCTCAAGGATTACAAAGGCGAATATTGCCTCGAATCTTTCGACCCGCGAGCCGTCGCTTACATGCAAAAAAAGAGACCCGACCTGCTCGTAGGTCAGCTGTACGATCCCAACCCTATACAGAGGTTCTACTGCCACAGAATGAAAACTCACGAAAACGCGGCTTTTCTTGCGGCTAGCATAAAAACTCTGAGAAGCAAATTCTACCGCAGCGTACAGAAAAAAGATCCCGACGTGGCGATAGTCACCTGGACGATA
>CALWHF010000028.1 GCA_944380305.1 uncultured Christensenellaceae bacterium | reverse complement strand
CTTGAGTGCCGGGATCTCCCGTGGTTACGTTTCCGACCGATACCGTCGCCGCCTGACCGTCTTCACCCGTAGCTCCCGTAGGCCCCGTCGGACCTGTCGCGCCCGTTGCACCTGTTGCGCCCGTTACACCCGTCGCTCCCGAAGAACCTGTCGCACCTTTTGCACCTGTCGGACCTTGCGGAATGACGAAATCGAGTATCGCTTTGTTGAGAGTGCCGACATTGGTCACGGAAGCCTGAGTGCCGGGATCTCCCGTGGTTACGTTTCCGACCGATACCGTCGCCGCCTGACCGTCTTCACCCGTAGCTCCCGTAGGCCCCGTCGGACCTGTCGCGCCCGTTGCACCTGTTGCGCCCGTAGGTCCCGTCGGACCTGTGGAACCCGTCGCACCCGTAGCTCCCGTAGGCCCCGTCGGACCTGTCGCGCCCGTTGCACCTGTTGCGCCCGTTACACCCGTCGCTCCCGAAGAACCTGTCGCACCTGTTGCACCCGAAGAACCTGTCGCACCTGTCGGACCTGTGGGGCCCGTTGCGCCCGTTGCACCTGTCGGACCGCCCGAAGGACCTGTGGGACCAGTTGCGCCCGTCGCGCCTTTAAGCGCGGAGAGTGGAAGCCCGCACAGCATATAATAAGGCGTATGACAGCGGTTTGAAAAATTGTTGCTGATAAAATATCGCATATTATCTCCTTTATACCGAACCTTTACGGCACGAACGCGTCAGAGTCGAAAGATATGCGCTTTTGACAAAACTCCGAACGAGCAGGCAGCGGGGTATCCGTGCGTCAGAGCAGGCAGAGTAACTTGATGCCGAAGGTTTGCGATCGGAATATCGGGCGGCATACCCGTTATTAGAGATCGCCTCGGCGCGCAAACGGAGCAGAGTCGTGACGTAATGCAGAGCTCTTTCGCGGCGTTCGTATTATGCCGATGCCGTATACTGCAATGGCAGTCGTTCATTATATGAGTGAAATGCTGCCAGAGGTGAAAAACCGATCGGGAACGTCGCGGAAAGCGCAAGGAAATCAAGGCGTTTTTCGAGCGAAACGAAAAAGTGCGGCGATATACGCACGCGCATTTAGGAAATCCGAAATATCGGAAAACATCATAAATTACGCATTCTGAATTTTTTGGGAGTCATGCCCGTATATTTTTTGAAAGTGTTGTTGAAATGGCTCTGGGAGGAAAATCCCAGGTATTCGCCGACGGCGGATATGGATTTGTCGGTATGGACGAGACGGGCAGCAACTGCCTCGTGAATATCTGGATACCCGACGTTTTCAAGGACGTGCCTGCCGACAGACTGACCCCGAGACTCAGATTCAAGGAGTCGCTCGACAGAATACTCGCGTGCGGCTACGACAGGAGCAAAGTTACGGTATGCGTGGAGAGCAAAGTATTCGGCATAGGCGTGGAGAGTTATACCGTGGGCAATTCAGAATTTTATCAGAATTACGCGGCGAAAAACGGCATCTGCTGTCTGCTCGACAACGGACATTATCATCCGACCGAGGTCGTGTCCGATAAGATACCGTCCATGTTCGCGTTCTACGACACGGTCGCTCTGCACGTCACGAGACCCGTCAGATGGGACAGCGATCACGTCGTGCTCTACGAGGATGAACTCAAGGAAATCGCGAAAGAGATAATCAGAAACGACGCCGAGAAAAAAGTCAGGATAGGGCTTGACTATTTCGACGCGACAAAATACGGCACGAAGATGCCGCGGTGCGGCGTATATACCGCCGTTTTCGCTCATAGAATATCGGTATGTGGAAGAAGACGGTCACGATAGACAAAGCGTACGAGAAAGAGCGTCGCGCGCTGCTGAAAGAACTGGATAAGAACAAGTCTCTGATGTACGCCGTGGAGGAGAGCAAGAGCAGGACGGCGATCTCGGTCGCCGCGCGCGAGACGGAGGCGGGCATTTCCGACGATTACGTCTGCGACCGCGTCGCGAAACTTCTAACGACCTATTTCAAACACTCGTTTCTGATGAGCGAACTGGGGCTGAGAAAGGTGAGCGCGGCGCAGGCGAGCCTGATCTCGGTCATGGTATATTACGACTGCGAAAGCGATTACGCCGAGATATTCGACAAGCTGAAGGAATACGAAGTGATAAGCGTGGACGGAGTGTTCAATTTCGCGATGCGGGATATAAAAGAGGACTGGCGCGAACTGGCGGCAATATCCGAAAACCTGTTCGATGACGGATACGGCGACGACGATCTGTACGAAGTGGCGGGCTATGTCGTGGACGAAAAAGCGGACAGGGCGAGGTTGCTGATAGCGGACGCTCAGAACCCCGTGGTGACGGACATCGCAAAGGGCTGTTTCGTCGGAGTGGACGAGTTTTACGGCGACAAAGTGCTCGACCTGATAAACTGCGTCGTTGGCAAGGGAGCGGCGGAAGTGACTCTCGACGCGAGTTTCAGGGACAAGACGCTGATCTCGGCTTTGTCGCGCTTTGCCAGGGTCAGGCGGATATGATCAAAATGCCTTTCAAAACCGTTGACAACGCGGTCTCGCGGGATTATAATTAACTCATAACCGAATGCCGTGCCCGCAAGGGCAGACAGAGGACACGCTTCAACGCATACGCGCCACAGAGAGCTTTCGGCAGCTGAGAAGAAAGCGCAAACGGACGTTGACTGTACCGCCGCTGTCAGGCGCGTTGCCGTACGATACGGCGCGAAACGAGAGACGGCGAAAGCCGTAAGTAAGGTGGAACCGCGACATACAGTCGTCCTTACATGCAAGCATGTAGGGGCGTTTTTTTATTCGCAAAACGGAGGCAGTATTATGATAATCACACTCAAAGACGGAAGCAGTAAAGAGTACGAGAACGGCAAGACCGTGCTCGAGATAGCGAAGGACCTTTCAGAAGGTCTCGCCAGAGTCACGCTGGGCGCGATAGTCGACGGCAAGGTCGTCGAGGCGAACACCGTGCTCGACAAGGACTGCAATTTGCAGATATTGACGTTCAAGGATCCCGAGGGCAGGAAGATATACCGCCATACCTGCGCACACGTTCTGGCTCAGGCGGTAAAGAGCGTATATCCGACGGTCAAGCTGGCGATAGGACCCGCGATCGACGACGGATTCTATTACGATTTCGACTTCACGACCCCGATTTCTCTCGAGCAGCTCGACAAGGTCGAAGAGGAAATGAAACGCATAATCAAGGCGAATTATCCTCTCGAGAGATTCGTTCTGCCGAGAAAAGAGGCTCTCAAGCTGATGAAGGGTTTTGACGAGCCGTACAAGGTCGAACTCATCAACGATCTTCCCAAGGATGCCGAAATATCCTTTTACCGTCAGGGCAACTTCACAGATCTCTGCGCTGGACCGCATCTGCCGTCCACGGGCATGATCAAGGCTTTCAAGCTGACGAGTCTGACGGGCGCGTACTGGCGCGGCAACGAGAAGAACAAGATGCTTTCGAGAATATACGGCACTTGCTTTGACAAGAAGAGCGAGCTGACCGAATATCTCGCGGCGGTCGAAGAGGCGAAGAAACGCGATCACAACAAGCTGGGCAGAGAGCTGGGCATATTCATGACCGACGAAAAGATAGGACAGGGATTGCCGCTCCTTATGCCCAAAGGCACGAAGATATACCAGACGCTGACGCGTTTCGTCGAAGACGAGGAGGAAAGACGCGGCTACGTCCGCACCAAGACCCCGTATATGGCGAAGTCCGACCTCTACAAGGTGTCGGGCCACTGGGATCACTACAAGGACGGCATGTTCGTGATAGGCGACGAGGAGAAGGACGACGAAGTGTTTGCGCTGCGTCCGATGACCTGTCCGTTCCAGTACACGATATACAACAACGGGCTGAAGAGTTACCGCGACCTGCCGATAAGGTATGGCGAGACCTCGACTCTGTTCAGAAACGAGGCGAGCGGTGAGATGCACGGGCTTATCCGCGTAAGACAGTTCACTATAAGCGAAGGTCACATAGTATGCACGCCGTCTCAGCTCGAAGAGGAGTTCAAGGGATGCGTCGATCTGATCAAATATATGCTGACCTGCTGCGGACTTCAGAACGACGTGACCTACCGTTTCTCGAAGTGGGACCCCAGCGATACGAAGAAGTATATCAACGAGCCTGACGTCTGGAACAAGGCGGAAGACACGATGAGAAAGATACTCGACCATCTCGGCATACAGTACACCGAGGCGGTCGGCGAGGCGGCGTTCTACGGACCTAAGCTCGACATCCAGATCAAGAACGTGCACGGCAAAGAGGATACGATAATCACCGTACAGGTGGATATGTTCCTCGCCGAAAACTTCGATATGAGCTACGTTGACGAGAACGGCGAAAAGCGCAGACCGTATATCATACACCGCACGTCGATAGGCTGTTACGAGCGCACGATCGCGTTGCTGATCGAGAAATACGCGGGCGCGTTCCCGCTGTGGATAGCACCCACGCAGGTCAAGGTGATAAGCCTGACCGACAGAAACGTCGAGAGCGCGAAGGCAATATCCGACAAGCTGTACGACTACGGCATAAGGACAGAGCTTGACGACAGAAGCGAGACCGTCGGCTACAAGATCAGGAGCGCGCAGCTCGAAAAAGTCCCCTATATGATAGTTATCGGCGACAAAGAGGCTGAGACGGGCGTCGTATCCGTACGCCGTCGCGGAGAGGGAGTCATAGGCGAGATGAGCCTTGACGACTTCATAGCGAGACTAAGGAAGGAGATCGCCGAAAAGCGTCTCGACTGAAATCTGCGGGACAAGTCTCGGTCGGATGCCGACAGGACGGAAAACGTATCTATACAATATGATAAATAATAATAAGACCCTCTCGGAGGGTCTTTTCTTTGCATTACGAAAGGCTGTTCACTGTTTTCTGGAGGAGATGTCGTTGTTTGTGTAAACGGAGTTTGCCTTTGAGAATATCTCCGCGAGAGCGTTGCGTACCGAAGAGGGGAGCAACACTTCGATGTCCGATCCGAATCCCGCGAGTCTGCGCATCGTGGTCTCGTTGTCGTAAACTTCGCCCTGCGCTATGTAGTGACCGCCGTCCTGCGAACGGGTGACGTTCTCTATCCCCAGCCATTCTTCGACGTCGTAGCGAGCGGGTTCGTGTACTTTGAGCGTTATCCTGACCTTGTTTTTCTGGGTCGGGTCAAACAGATTCCATTCTTTTTCGTAGGCGGGGATCTGATACCTGACGTCGAGAAGAATGACGTGCGTGATCCTCGAGATCTTGAAAAGCCTCAGGGCTTTGTCTCTCAGGCAGTTCGCATAGACGTACCAGTTATTGTTGGACAGCACGAAAGCGTACGGCTGGATGTCGCGTTCGCTGACTTCGCCCGCGCGGTTGTGGTAACATATCCTGACCGTGCGTTTTTCCTTTTTAGCTGTTGCTAAGGCGTCGAATTTAGCGGCGAGTTTGGGGTTGGAAAGCAGAGTATTCGCATTGTCTACGACGAAGTCTTCGTTGAAAAAGCCGTGAGGGGCAGAACGGACGTTTTTTATCGCCGAAAGTTTCTTTACGACGGCGTTTATCTTGTCCGTCCTCGGCTGTATCGCGTCGAGTGCTGTGACGACGAGCTGAAGTTCCTCTTTGGTAAAATAATTTGCGCTCAGTTTGAAGTCGTCGCCTATCATTATGCCGCCGCCGCGCCCTTTCTGACAGTAGACGGGGACGTGCGCACCGCTGAGCACGTCAACGTAGCGGTAGACGGTGCGGGGACTGACTTCGAGTTTTGCCGCAAGCTCGTCGGCAGTCATGACGTCGCTCGACAACAATTCTATAAGCATAGAGAAAAGATTTTCGATCATAATATACGCTCCTTTATGAATATTTTAATATTATTATGCAAAAAAGTCAATATAAATATGACATATTGCGTCAGTTTTGAGTATGATATTGCATAAAATTCACAATTTTAAGATACACAAAAACATAAGAACAGAGTATTAACGGGCAAGGACGGGAGGGGATAAAAGCAGCTGCGGCGCGGCGTGAAAAGCGCGTAATCCCACTAATACGCGTGCGTAGAGGAGAAAATATAAAAAAATTGAAAAAAGTGCACAATATTATTTGCCTATAAAAAAACGTTGTGGTAAAATATGCACAATAAATTTATTTATATACACGAGGTATACAACTATGAACGCTTATGTGCAAAGAGTGTTGAACGACCTGATCGAGCGCAACCCCGGCGAAAAGGAGTTCCATCAGGCGGCAACCGAAATACTCAATTCTCTTTCCGTAGTTTTCGATAAGCATCCCGAATACGAAGAAAAAGGTCTTCTGGAGCTTCTCGTCGAGCCTGAAAGAGTGATTATGTTCCGTGTCCCCTGGGCGGACGACAACGGCGTGATCCATGTCAACAAGGGTTATAGAGTTCAGTTCAACAGCGCGATCGGACCTTACAAGGGCGGCCTCAGATTCCACCCGTCGGTCAACCTGTCTATCGTCAAGTTCCTCGGCTTCGAGCAGATCTTCAAGAACTCGCTGACGAGTCTCCCGATAGGCGGCGGCAAGGGCGGCAGCGACTTCGACCCCAAGGGCAAGAGCGATATGGAGATCATGAGATTCTGCCAGTCCTTCATGAGCGAGCTTTACCGTCACATCGGCGCGGATACCGACGTCCCCGCGGGCGACATCGGCGTAGGCGGCAGAGAGATCGGTTATATGTTCGGTTATTACAAGAAACTGGTCAACGAGCACGTCGGCGTTCTTACCGGCAGAGGTCTGACTTA
>CALWHF010000027.1 GCA_944380305.1 uncultured Christensenellaceae bacterium | reverse complement strand
TATCAAGGCATTTAACGCAGTAGCGACGGAAATATGCCGCTTAAAACCTTGTTCGTATTATTCTGGTCTGGTATACGTCGGTTTACAGCCCTCTGTCCGAACAAAGGAGGACGATGGCAAGCATACCAGCCCCGACATGCGATCCTATGACAGAACCGACGTCGAATATCACTGTTTCGGAAATGCCGAGTTCCTCTTTTGCCATACGCTCGAGAGCCAGAGCGTCTTCGTAAGCGTCCGCATGACCTATGCCGACGATTTTCTGTTCGCTCGCCGGCAGCATCTTTTTCTTCGCGAGGTCGATCACTCCGTGCATCGCGCGCTTTTTGGATATTGCCTTGGTCACGGGTATCAGCTTTCCTTCGGCATCGATATGGAGAATGGGTTTGATGTGAAGGGTAGAACCTATGAACGCCTCGGCTTTGCTTACGCGTCCCGTACGGCAAAGGTGATTTATGTCTTCTATCGTGAAGAACCCGCAGGATTTGCCCGAAAGGTCTTCAACGAGCTTTACGCATTCGTCGTAGCTTGCACCGTTATCGCGGGCGCGCAGAGCATAATACGCTATGAGACCTTCTACGAAACAAGCTGCCTTAGAATCTATTACGGTTATCCTGCGCTCGGGGAATTCTTTTCTGAGTTCTTCGGCAGCTGCGCACAGCTGATCGTAGGTCCCGCTGAGCTGAGAAGAGAAACCGATGTGAATTATATCGTTGCCTGCTGCGAGAATAGGAACGAAAAATTCTTTTGCCGTGTATGCCGTAACCATTGCAGTCGTCGGCAGGTCTTCTTTCGTCTTTGCGTTGCGACACGCGTCGTAAAACTCTTTCGGGGTGAGTTTTTCGCGCTTTCCGTCATAGTCTTTTCCGCACACGCTGTACGACATAGGTATGACCGCGAAGTCTTTTTCATCGAAAGACGACGGATAATCGCTCGTGGCTTCCGTTGTAATATAATAATTACTCATAATAAATATCCTTGTTGTTTTTTCTACATTTTTCTAAAATTCGTACAATTATAAACGCATTATCATAATACATTAAGGAACAGTATAAGTCAAATATTTTTTTACATGAAAAGCATGAGTAATTAACTTTCTGATCAAAGGTTGAAATCGGACGCGTCAAACGCGAGGTTTTTGCGGAAAAAGCGTAACGAATGTAAAATTATGGATTTTTTTGTAAAATTTCAGCATAAAGTGTACATATTTTAGAGTGGATTTTACTTGATTTTTACAATAATATAAGATAAAATATACATTGACCCGTAAAAACTAAGGGGCAGTTATTGTAAAGGAGAAGAATATGAAAAAGTTTATCACGGCAATCATCGCTATCATGCTTGTAGCAGTACTCGGCGTTTCGTTCATCGCTTGCGACGGCGGAGATGTCGACCTCAGCGCGCCTGAAGGTTTCGGCGAACAGATGCCCACCCAGGAGGCAAAGGTCAAAATCACTTCCGATATGACCGCTACGCAGATGATCATGGCTGCGGCTGAAAATTACTACAATGCAGACTTCGTTGCATCTACCGGCGCAGGTAAGATCGATACCGAAGTTCTCAGCATGAAGTTCACGCAGTTCGTCAATTCCGACAAGATCAGAAAGGGCAGCGTTACAGGCGGCAAATACACTCAGTTCAGCAACAACCTATCCGGAAGTATCGGTGTCGCAGATCTCGTAAAGATCTGGGAAGAGACCTACATCATCAAGGACGCTAACGGCGAAGACATCCGTTACCGCAGCGTAGACAAGAACGACCTCTCCGTCGATAAGAAGAACACCACCGTCAACATCAAGGACGGCAAGACCTTCAAGGCAACCGAGAAGTTCGACAACTTCGCCGACTACCAGGATGCCAAGGCTGCTAACCCGAGCCTGATCTGGATGTACGAGATCAACGAAGATACCGTTATTGCTGATAAGTGCACCAAGCCTGTTTACGATGAGACAACCAAGACGTGGAGTTTCAAAGTCGTTGCTAACCCCGACACTTCTACGACCGAATATCAGAAACAGATGATGTTCATGCTCAAAGAGCAGTCCGGTTTCGATCCTTCCGAATTCGCGTTCCAGACCATCGAACTCAACGTTGTTATGTGGGAGAACGGTTACATCAAGAGCCTCGATCTTACCGAGTCTTACTTCATGAAGATCGACCTCAAGATATTTGAGCTCAAGACTACCATTACTCTCAACAGCCACACCGTTTACACCTATTTCGATACCGAGGAAGGTTTCACTTCGACCGATCTCGCAAATAAGATCTTCGAGTAATACCGTAAACGACTATAACGGGCACCCGAGAAATCGGGTGCTTTTTTTGCGCAAAAAGCGCGGCGCAATGGCGGCAGCCGCCGTATTGCGTTTTGCGGTCAGAGGTCGGCACAGGACGGCGCGGCTGTATCGAAAAAGTCGGGATTTGTGCGTGCGTCCGTGCAGACGGGCGCGCGCGGTTATAAATAACTAAATTTCCAAAGTACTTGATTATCGTAATAAAAAATTATATAATAATATAGGGTGCGGTCGTGCGCGCAGGATATTATCATGATACAGGAAGAAAGATTTTCGAAAAAGTTTTTTTGGATTCTAAACGCAGCGGTGTTCGCGTGTTTTATCGCGCTGATGGCTGTCGCTACGAAGTTCGACCTTCAGATAAATCACGCTTTGTCTGACGGCGATAGCTTTTTCGCGGATCTTTTTGCTCTGATAGGAGAGTATCCTGCTTATTTTGCTGTTCCGGTCGGAGGGGCGATAGTGTTTTTCAACGCACCGCTCTTCAAGAAAAAGCAGCAACGAGTTCTTATTCGCATCGTCGGTTGTCTCGCGGTATTCGGTGGTTGGTTCTTTTTCTTGTACGCAGGTACTAAGCTTGTCGAGCCTCCGCATCTCGTCGGTCTTTCCGTCGTGGGCGCGGTCGGTATAGGAGCGACGACATTGTGGGTAGGCTCTCTCGTGAAAACCGAGACGATGAACAAGCTTTTCAAATACGGTGTGTTTCTCATAGTATTCACACTCGTGACGCTTGCTGTCATTCAGACGAGCAAAAACATATTTTGCAGGATGAGATACCGCGATATGCTCGCCGAAGGCAATTTCGAAGGGTTTACACCTTGGTACGAGATCAATCTCGGCAGAGTCGACCCGAATCCCGATTATCATTATACGTCTTTCCCGTCGGGGCACACTTCGAGTGCGGCTCACGTCTTCGTACTGTGCGTGCTTTGCGATATGTATCCCGCGCTGAACAAAAAAACGGTGAGAGTCGCATTTAATGCCTCATGTTTCGTTTTTACCGCCGTCGTCGCCGTTGCTCGCATTGTGGACGATGCGCATTTCCTGTCGGATGTGCTTGTCGGCGGTTACGTCACATATCTGATCTGCGTCCTGTGTCGATACGTTTTTTTCGGCAAAGGCAACTATAATTTCCGTATTGCGGAAAATAACAATAAGGAAGTGGAGAAACGTGAATAGCAAAAAGCTGTATATCTGGTCTGCTTTCGTCGTTGCGGCGGTATTTGTATTGTTTGCGATAGGTACGTTGTTCGATCTTAAGGTTTCAGAAATTCTGTACGCCCGCGACAATGCGTTCGGAAAGATATACGAAGTGGCAGGTAAGATGCCTGCGTTCGTCATAGCCGTATTTGCTTGTTTCGCTTTAGGCGAAAACGCAAAAGTCAACGAGAAAAACAATGCTAAAAAAATAGTATTTTACATTCTCGCTTATCTTGCGGGCATTCTCAATTTCATAGATCTGGGAGAAATGCTTTTGGGAAGCAAATTGTATGCGGCGGCGGTCGGAGCGGTACTTTCGGTACCGTTATGCGTCACGGCTTTTTTCGCGCTTAAAGACTTGCCTTCGGATAAGCTGCTGACTTTGAAGAAATGGGCAATTGTCGTACTGTTTACGGTGGCATTGATAGCCGTGCTCGTCTTCGTACTCAAGACGATATGGGGCAGAGCGCGCTATGTGGATACGCAGACGGGAGACGCTCGTTTTACTCCGTGGTACAAGCTGGTTCGTACTGGAGGGGATTCTTTTCCGTCGGGTCACGCTGCATTAGGCGGGACATTGTTTTTGCTGTTGCCTCTTTGCGGAATACTCGATAAATTCAAAGGAAAGGAAAAATCGATTTTCGTTGTCGCGCTCGTTTTCGTAGCGGTGGTTATGATTTCCAGGATCTCGGACGGTCATCATTATCTCAGCGACGTTGCGGCGGGATTCGGTATAGCTTTTGTTGTCGAAGTAATCGTGATGAGAGTTTCTTACGGCAAAAAGCTCGACAAAATGACTTTGAACAAGGATAATAATAAAATCGAAAGGTTACTCGATGCAATATTTTGATAAATCGATGTATCGGCATTTTGCGGACAATACCGCAAAACTGCCGGATACGAACAAGTGCATATATTTTTACGGGAGGAAGCTGAGCAAGGGCGAATTTTTTGCCGATTGCGATATGCTTGCCGACTATCTGCGTTCGCTCGGAGCTAAGAAGGGCAAAAACGTCGTGCTGTGTCTTCCGAACATACCTGACGCGGTAATTGCGTTTTACGCGATAAACAAGACGGGCGCGGTGGTCAATGCGGTGCATCCTCTGGTAACGGGCAAGACGCTGGCAGGCTTTATAAACAAAATGCACGCGTGCGCCGCGATACTTTTCGAGGACTTTTTTCATAAATACGAAGAGTATCTGGCAGATACCGATATACCCGTGATAGTGGCGAGCGCGTCAGACTATCTTCCGACGTCGTATAAACCGTTTTACAGGCTGGCGAATCTGAAAAAATCGAGATTGGTAAAGTATGACGATAAGACGGTCAGGTTCGCAGACGTGACAAAAGGGAAGATAACGTTCAAAAAATCGAAAGACGCTTATCCCGAGATCCGCGGTGCGGACATCGCGGTTTATATGCACAGCGGAGGTACCACGGGCGAATCCAAGACGGTCATGCTTGACAATTCGGCTTTCAACTGTCTTGCCGACAACGCGCTAGATCTGATAGGCGGCAAACAGGTGGATGACAGGGACGGAATGTTGATGGTCATGCCTATATTCCACAACTTCGGGTTGGGAATATGTATGCATACGACCATTTGCGCGGGAGGTCAGGTCGTTATGATGCCGAAATTCGACCCGAAACTCGCATGCAAACTGCTCAGGAGATCGTCTGCGACATTCATTTCGGGAGTGCCGAATATGTATGCCAAGATGCTAGATTGCGGGTTGTTCAGAGGTAAATACGTTGCAAGACTCAAACATTGTTATTGCGGCGGGGACAAGCTGAGCAACAGTATCAAACAGAGATTTTACGAGGCGACCGCGGCAGCAGGCAATCCTATTCGACTTAACGAGGGATACGGATTGACAGAGGCTGGGATATGCTGTGTTAACACGCCTCAGAATTATCGCGAAGGCTCTATCGGAAAACCGCTTAAGAATACGAAATTCGGCATATTCGACGACGAGGATAAGCCTTTGCCGACAGGTACGGTGGGAAATTTGTGTATCGCCGCCAATACGCTTATGACAGGCTATTACGACGACGAAGAGGCAACGAAAAACGCGTTTTTCGTTTGCGGCGGAGACAAGTGGGTACGCACCGGCGATATGGGTAAAATGGATGACGACGGTTTCGTTTATTTCGTCGATCGCAAAAAAAGAGTGATAAAGATTGCGGGAAACAACGTGTTTCCGCAAGAGATAGAAAACGTGGTAAACAAGGTGCAGGGGGTCAAACGCAGTTGTGTAGTCGCGATGACTGCTGACGGCAAGCCTGCGGTAAAACTGATTGTCCAGCCCGAAGAGGGCGTCGACGAGACCGCTTTGAAAAAGGCGGTACTGGGCGAGATCGCGGACAAGCTGTTGAAATACGCTATGCCGAGAGCGGTGGAATTCAGATATAAGTTACCGCTGACACAGATAGGCAAAGTGGATTACCGCAAGCTCGAAGAAGGAGGAGAAAATGAAGAAGAGTGATTCGCTTATTCTCGTGTTCGACGTGGGTACGCAGAGCACCCGCGCGCTTCTTTTCGATTCTGACGGCAATCTGATCGAAAAGACAAAACACGACGAGCCGCCTTATATTTCCCAAAACGACAACAGGGCGGAAAAAGATCCAGAAGAGAGCTGGCAGGGTATCTGTACGGTCTCGAAAGATCTGAAGAAACTCGTCGGAAGCAGATGGGACGACATCGTCGGAGTCTGCGTAACGAGTATAAGAAATTCTCTGTTCTTCCTCGATAAAGACGGAAAACCTACACGGAACGCGATTCTCTGGATGGATAAACGCGAAGTCAAATGCCCCGATCCTATGCCTCTGTTCAACAGATTTCTGTACGCAGTCGTCGGTATGGGCGAGACGGCGAAAGTTTCGAGAAAGACTTGTTACATAAACTGGGTAAGGGTAAATCAGCCTGACGTATGGGCGCGCACGTCAAAGATAGTAATGCCGACCGCATGGTATAATTTCAAATTTACAGGTGTGCTTGCAGACAGTAAAGCTGGACAGGCTGCCAAATTCCCTTACGATTACCGCAAACGCGACTGGATGAGCAAACACGCGCTCAATTTTCCTGTATTCGGGTGTCCGACCGATAAAATGTGCAAACTCGTCGAACCCGGAGAAATAATCGGAAAAATTACAAAAAAATGCAGTTCGGAGACAGGCATAAAAGAGGGCTTGCCTTTGATCGCAACCGGCGCGGATAAAGCGTGCGAAACGGTTGGCAACGGCTGTCTTTCGAAAGAGGTTGCGTCGGTCAGTCTCGGTACGGCGGCATCTGTCGAGATAACTACGGACAAATATGTCGAACCCGAGACGTTCATGCCTGCCTATACCGCGGTCGCAAACGGCAAATTTAACCCCGAAATTCAGATATTCAGAGGATTCTGGATGGTGTCGTGGTTCAGAGATCAGTTTGCGCTGAACGAAAAGATAGAGGCGGAAGAGAAAGGCATATCTCCCGAAAAGTTGTTGGACGAAAAACTCGCGTCCATACCTCTCGGCAGTAACGGTCTCGTGATACAGCCGTACTGGGGACCGGGGCTCAAAACACCTCAGGCTAAGGGGATAATGATAGGCTTTTCGGACATACACACCAGGCTTCACGTTTACAGAGCGATAATAGAAGGGCTGGGTTACGCGCTGTTTGACGGACTGGAAAATCTGCAGAGACGCTCGCGAAACAAAATAACACGCATAGCTGTCGCGGGGGGAGGCTCTCAGAGCGATATAATCTGCCGGATAACCGCCGATATAATGGGCAGGGAAGTGTACAGGGTGCAGACTTACGAGACGAGCGGCCTCGGTTGCGCAGTTGTGGCGTTCAACGCTCTCGGTAAGTACGGCAGCATCGAAGAGGCAGTCTCGAAAATGGTGCGGATCAAGGACGTATTCAAACCCGATGCGGACAATCACTCGAAATATATGCAGTATTACAACCGCGTCTACAAAAAGATATACGAGCGCAATCTGCCGATATACAACGAACTTTACAAGATGATGGAAAAGGACAGGCTCTGATGCCCGTGCCTGCGGACAAAATTCCGTTGCGGCGAGACGAGCAGACCAGCCTGAAGATGATACTGAAAAAGACAACCTCCCTGCGGCGGTTGTCTTTTTTTGAGGTGTTGTATTATAAAGTGAGAATTGCTGTTTATTCTGCCGAAGACGCGTCGGAACCTTCTTTGAGAGCCTTGTCGTAAGCTGCAAGCACTTCGCGGTTTATCGTGTCGCGTGTTTCGGTGTTCAGAGGGTGCGCGATGTCTTTATATTCGCCGTCGGGCGTTTTGCGACTTGGCATGGCAATGAACAACCCCAGCTTGCCGTCGATTATCTTGATGTCGTGCAAAACGAAACATTCGTCAAATACGACCGAGGCAACTGCCTTGAGCCTGTCGTTTTCTTTAGTTACCAGTCTTATTTTGATGTCGGTAATTTTCATAAAATCCCCCTGAGATTTTGTGGTAATATCAATATAGCATATAATATACGAAAAAACAATATTTTTTATTAAAAAAAACTTAAGTATTTTTTTAATTTGTTTTTAAGGTGAATTATACTTTCAAGTGCAACACCCAAACAAAAAAAGAGTTCATATGAATCTGTTGTATAATTAAATTGCAA
>CALWHF010000026.1 GCA_944380305.1 uncultured Christensenellaceae bacterium | reverse complement strand
ATTGCGCTTGAAAAACGCCAGAACCTTGTTGCCACCGCCTTCCTGATTTGCCTTTTTCATAAAAACCTCCGTTTTTTGATTTTATTTATTTCGTACAAGCCTGCGCTTACGATTTCAATAACTGCCCATTACGAGAGGAGAACCGATAACAGTCTCTCCGTCCTTCAGAACTATCTGCATATTTACGCGCTCGCCCTGCATCTCTACCCCGTAACCGCAACCCTTTGCGTAAGCGTATACGTTGATGCAGTTCTCTCCGCTCTGGATTATCAGCGATTTCGCTCCGTATGCCTCGAGAATATCCGTCAGCGCGAATTCTTCCTCGTAGAATACCGCCGTACCGAGAAGTGTATCCATATCCGCCGCAATTATACCGGCGTTTGCGAGATTGCATCCGTAAATACAGAAGGAGCCGACCGATATGTACCTGTAATTCTCTCTGACGTCCTTCGCATAAACTTCCACCCTGGCTACTCCCGTACCTAGCGACGCTTTTTCTGCCTTGTCCAGAAGTCCCTCAGCAGAGCGTCCCGTCGAAGTCACCGTCAATACAGCAGCGAACGCCACTACCAGCAATATCAATAAAAACTTTTTCATACTCTCACCTTCCTCGCAAAGAATTGTTGACCGATTTTTGCCGTTTATACCGCCGTTTTTTACTAAATTTCGCTTAATCGCGTCTCTGCTTGACTCGCGTGCGGGCGTGTGTTATATTTGATTTGTGAGGTTATTATGAACTATTTGTCAAGACGT
The DNA here is from genome assembly GCA_944380305.1 of uncultured Christensenellaceae bacterium. Classification (GTDB taxonomy): domain Bacteria; phylum Bacillota; class Clostridia; order Christensenellales; family UBA3700; genus Ornithoclostridium. The sequence goes on along the minus strand of CALWHF010000026.1, from coordinate 8,419 downwards.
TGCAGATCGATACAGCCTTATATCGCGGGCGAACAGCCGCAGGATAAAAAGTATGTCAAACTGAATACCAACGAATGTCCCTACCCGCCTTCTCCCGAGGTCGAAAAGACTCTGAAAGAATTCGATGCGGGCAGACTTCGCCGGTATCCCGACCCCGAAAACGCAAAACTGGTTGCTACGATAGCGGCAAGGCACGGAGTTAATGCCGAAAACGTATTCGTCGGCAACGGTAGCGACGAAGTGCTCTGCATGTGCTTTCCCGCTTTCTTCGACGAAAACGACGGCATCGCATACGCAGACGTGACCTACTCTTTCTACAAGGTGTGGGCTCATATGTACGGCGTGAATTCGGTAAAAATACCTCTCGACGACGAATTCAAACTCGTACCCGAAGATTACGTCGGTATCAAAGGCGTAAAGGGCATTATGATCTGCAACCCCAACGCGCCGACAGGCATGCCTCTCGGCAGACTCGATCTCTTGAGGATCGTAGAAAGCAACCCCGACAAGATCGTCATCGTCGACGAGGCGTACGGAGAATTCGCCTCCTGCAGCGTTGCCAACCGCGTGAACGACTATCCCAATCTGCTTGTAGTCAAGACGCTCAGCAAGGCTTACGCTCTTGCAGGCGCGAGATGCGGATACGCTCTCGGCAACAAATCACTGATAGACGGGCTCAAAGCGGTCAAGAATTCGATGAATTCGTATACCGTCAACGCCTTGACTGAGGCGATAGCAATCGCCGCGCTTTCGGATAAAAAGTATTATGCGGGAGTGGTTGACAAGATCAATGCCGAACGCGAAGAGACCGCCGACGCTCTGCGGGAACTCGATTTCGAAGTGCTCCCCTCTTCGAGCAACTTCATATTTGCAAGGCACAAAAAGCTTTCGGGCAGCGAGATCTACTTCAGCCTCAAGGAAAACGGAGTGCTCGTCAGGCACTTCAAGGGCGAAAGGATAAGCGACTTCGTACGCATTACGATAGGCACCAGAGAAGAAATGAAGACTCTGCTTGCGGAAGTCAAAAAGATAGTCAAGAACAGAAACTGATATAAAACGCTCAACGCTCCGCCCGTCGGAGCGTTTTTTATTTTATTCGGCAACTTTCGCCTTTATCCGCGTTTTTCCGCCTTCTCGCGCGTGTTAATATATTATCGATAAAATTTGCGGAGAACGATATGATAGATCTGAACGATTACACCGCACCCGTATCGAACTGTAAATGCGGCAAGACTCACGCCGCCTATACGAGAACGATCGAGCTCGGCGACAATGCAATCGAAAAACTTCCCGAAGTATGCAAAAGCATCATCGCGCAATGCCGCGTCGGGATCGTCTTTGACGAAAATACTCGACCGATCGCCGAACGCGCCGAGAGCCTGCTTGTCAGAGTCGGTTACCGTACGCGATCGTTCTGTTATCCCGCAGGATTTGAAAGCACGCGCGAACAATCGAAAAAACTGACAGAATCGAGCGAGGACCTGCGACTCTGGATAGCTGTCGGCACGGGAAGCATAGCCGATACGGTACGCTATGCGGCATCCTGCCGCGGAAACGAATGGGTACTGGTGCCCACCGCTCCCACAACCGACGCAATGCTCTATCCTCAATGCGATTACTTCGAAAACGGTGTCAGAACTGTTGCAAAAGCAATTCCTCCGATCGCCGTTGTCGCAGACTACACGGTATTGGAACACGCGCCGAAATTTACCGTTGCAGCAGGCTGGGGAACGCTTATGTCCAAACTTATGCGCGCGTTCGACCTGTATTTCGACGCTCTGACGGATAAAAAGCATTGCTCTTACCTTACTGAAGCATTCAACGACAATCTGCTTGAATTTTTCAACACGCAGTCCTGCGAAAGCCTCGCTCCCAGGATTTGCCGCACTTTGATAAGACTCGGATTGATAGCACAACTCGCGGACGACGGAGATTTCTGCCAGGGCGGCGAATATTTCGCGGCGAGGTGCCTCGCGTATCAGACGGGAAACAAACGGCTTATCGGAGAAAACGCCATGATATGTACCCTGACGGCATACTGTATTCTCGACAGTTATCTGAAGACCTCCCCTGAAGACCTGTACGTTCCCGCAAGTGCGTCCGAATATTTCAGATACCTCGATAAGCAATGCGGGCTTTCCAACGTCTCATTGCTCCGTACGGCAAAGAGCAATACCTCAAAAGAGGCAAACATTTACGTTCTCAAGGAATACGCGGGAGATCTCGACGAAAAGCTGCACTCCCTGCTTGGGAATCTGAAAGGCTCTGCAAAACAATTTAGAAGGCTGTACGACGACGCGGGTTACTGGCTCGGCTCATACTGCACGGTCGAGAGCGCGCTCAGGACCGTCTGCGCCGCATACGCCGCAACTGCGGACGGTCTGCTTTCGTCTCTTGTACTCGGGGGCGCGCTGTCCGAGATTACCGACTTTCCTTCTACGTTTTAACTGAAAATCCGCATATAAGACGCGCCGAACGCGTCTTTTTTCAACGTCTAATTGACTGGCGGCGACTTTTTTTGTAAAATAACGTTATGAACGCATATTATGACGTCAACACGGCATCGTACGACAAGATAGCCGCAAAATGGGACGATTTCAGAAAGACTTGCGACATCAACAAGTGCGTGGAAGAATTCGCCGACCTGCTGCCCGAGGGCGCGGTTATACTCGACGCGGGCTGCGGAACCGGTGTTCCGATAGCGAAATATCTGACGAACAGGGGCTTTTCGGTCGTCGGCATAGATCCTTCTTCCGAAATGATAAAAAGAGCCCGCGCTCTTCGCCTGAAAAGCGCAAGATTTACGCAATGCGGTTTTCTCGACTTTGAAACCGAGGAAAAATTCGACGCCGTTATAGCGTTCGATTCTCTGTGGTACATACCCGTCGAAGATCAGCCGAAGATATACGAAAAAGCCTCTTCTCTTCTGAAAGACGGCGGATTATTCATGTTCTCGCACGGCAAGGAGCACGGCAGCGTGCAAGGCGGGATGTTCGGCGCGGATTTCGTATATTTCGCACTTTCTCTCCGTGAAGTCGAAAGCAATCTGAAAGACAACGGGTTCGTGATCCAGCGGGAAGATACCGACTATGCCGAACCTACGACGGGGACCCGCGATCTGCTCGTTTTCGCAAAAAAGGCTTTGAAAACAACGTAAATCTCTAAAACAACGCAATTTGCCACAAGGTTTCGCAAAAAACAAAAAAGACGCGTCTTCACGCGTCTTTTTGTTATTGCACGAGTAGAAATTACTTGAGCTCGACGTCTGCGCCGGCTTCCTTGAACTTCTTGACGATCTCTTCTGCGGTATCCTTGCTGATGCCCTCTTTGATCTTGCTGGGAACTTCCTCTGCCATCTTCTTCGCATCGACGAGACCGAGACCGGTAACCTCTCTGACGACCTTGATAACGGCGATCTTGTTTGCGCCTGCGCTCTTGAGAATGACGTCGAATTCGGTCTTCTCTTCAGCGGGAGCAGCAGCCTCTGCGCCTGCAGCGGGAGCTGCGACAGCCATAGCCGCGGCACTTACGCCGAATTCGGTCTCGATAGCCTTTACGAGCTCGTTGAGCTCGAGAACGGTCATGCTCTTTACTTCTTCAATGATTTTAGCAATATCTGCCATTGTTGTATCCTCCAATTATAAAACGAATTTTTTTGTGATTATTCTGCCTTCTTTTCGGCAACCTGTTGCAATGCTCTTGCAAGCCCGCTGATAGGACTCTGCAACAAGCCAAGCAATTGCGCGAGCAAAACTTCCTTGGAAGGAATGGATGCAAGCTTATCTACTGTTGCTGCGTCGATGTACGCACCGTCCATCAGACCGCACTTTACTTCAAGCGCGTTGACGGTCTTCTTTGCGTTGGCAACGACCTTTGCCGCCGCGAGAGCGTCGCCGTTGGCGAAAGCTACTGCGGTAGGGCCTTCGAGATGTCCGTCGAAGCCGCTGATACCGAGCTGATTCAGAGCGATCTGAACGAGACGGTTCTTGAGCACGCGGTACTCGACGTTTTCTTTGCGGAAATTCGCACGAAGCGCGGTGTCGTCTGCAACGGAAATACCCTTGTAGTCGACGATGACCATAGCTTTGCAGTTCTGGATCTTGGACTTGATTTCCTCGATCTGAACGGCTTTCTGCTGTTTAGCTTCGGAGATTTTCTCGACCTTGTTTTCGTTCTTAGCCATTTCTACCTCCTATAAAATTATCCCTCCGCGCCAAAGACACGGAGGGATCGGAATCCTTTTGATCTCCGCCTCGGCAAGATATTAAGCTTTCGCACTTGCTGTCTTCGGCTCGAATATTTACTTGTAAGACAAGTATATTTTATACTTGCCGGTTTGTCAAGCGTTTTTGAGCAATTACGCTTTGACAGCGACCTTTACGCCGGGGCCCATCGTGCTGGCGACGGTAACGCTCTTGACGTACTGTCCCTTTGCAGCCGCAGGCTTCGCCTTGAGGATCGCATCGAAGATCGCGTTGAAGTTCTCGGTCAGCTTTTCTGCGCCGAAGGACTTCTTGCCGATAGCGACGTGAATGATGTTGGTCTTATCGAGTCTATACTCGACCTTACCAGCTTTGATCTCTTTGACAGCCTTGGTTACGTCCATCGTGACGGTGCCGCTCTTCGGGTTAGGCATGAGTCCCTTAGGACCGAGCACTTTACCGATACGACCGACCATACCCATCATGTCGGGAGTGGTGACGCAAACGTCGAAGTCAAACCAGTTTTCGTTCTTGATCTTGTTGATCAGCTCTTCGCCGCCGACGTAATCTGCGCCTGCCGCTTCAGCCTCGTCGGCCTTCGCGCCCTTAGCGATGACGAGCACTCTCGACGTCTTGCCTGTACCGTGAGGCAGAACGATTACGCCTCTAACCTGCTGGTCCGCGTGACGGGAGTCAACGCCCAGTCTTACATGGATCTCTACGGATTCGTCGAACTTAGCGGTTGCACTGTCGACGACTGCCTTCATTGCCTCTGCAACGTCGTATGCCTTGCTGCTGTCAACGACTTTGGAAGCCTCGATATATCTCTTTCCTCTTTTCATAACTCAAACCTCATTAGTCCTGAACGACGATGCCCATGCTGCGGCAAGTGCCTGCGATCATGCTCATCGCGCTTTCGATGCTGCCTGCGTTGAGGTCGGGCATCTTCATCGTAGCGATCTCTCTGATCTGCGCGGTCGTTATCGTAGCGACCTTGTCCTTGTTGGGTTTAGCCGAACCGCTTTCGATCTTGCACGCCTTCTTGATGAGGACGGGTGCGGGCGGAGTCTTGAGCTCGAACGTGAACGAACGGTCGGTGTAGATCGTCATTACGACAGGGATTATGAGTCCTGCCTTGTCCTTGGTCTTTTCGTTGAAGTCCTTGGTAAAGCCGGGGATGTTGATACCGTGAGGTCCCAGAGTGGAGCCTACGGGAGGTCCCGGAGTAGCTTTGCCGGCAGGAAGCTGCAACTTTACTATTGCGGAAATTTTCTTTGCCATAATACTACCTCCTTATAGCAATCGTGGTATTGACGAGCCGTATGAAAGATTTGCGGCTCTCCCAGACCCTTTCGGGTTTTAACCTATTTTTTCTATCTGTCCGAACTCGAGATCCACACTCGTTTCGCGTCCGAACATCGAGATGACGACTTTGACCTTCTGAACGTCCTGCTTGATCTCTCTGACTTCTCCGGTAAAGCCCTGCAACGCACCCGAAATGACCTGAACGGTATCTCCGACGTTGACGTGAAGGTCCTCTACCTTTACCTTCTCGAGCTGCGCTCTCTTGACGTCCTCTGCGGACATCGGGAGCGGCTTGCCGTCACTGCTGTTGCAGAAATCTCTGACGCCTCTCGTCTGCTTGACCATGTACCATATCTGCTTGGTATAGATCATTTTGATGAAGACGTAGTTGGGGTATTTGCGGCGCATGACGAACTTCTTTTTGCCGTTGCGCTCGACGACCTCTTCCTCTTCGGGAACTACTACGTCGAAAATATAATCCTGCAAACCGCTGGTCTCGACCATACGCAGAATGTTGTCTCTCGCGATATAGTCATAGCCGTACGTCGTGCAGATGATATACCATTTAGGCTGACCCGTTATCTCTTCTGCCATAACAGTCCTCCTATCAAGCCACGCCGCCGCCGACGAGCAGTTTGAGCAACCAGCTGCAAAGAGAATCGAAGCCCATGATGATCAGAACGAATATCAGAACGACGAAACAGACCGTGCCGAACTGTGCGAACACCTTGCCTGCCGTAGGCCATGTGACCTTCTTGAGTTCGGATACGATACCTTTGAAAAAGTTTTTGACACGGGTACCGAAACCGACCTTGTTTTCGCCGCCTTTCTTTCCGACTTTACCCTTTTTGGGCTGCTTCGCAGGAAGATTCGCGTTGTCGGAGCCGAGCTCAGCGTTGTTGAGCGGCTGATTGATAACGCCCGATTCCTCGACGGTATTGTTTTTCTTGGACATATTCCCTCCGAATTACTTGGATTCTTTGTGCAAAGTGGTTTTCTTGCAGAATTTGCAGTATTTCATTATCTCCAGTCTGTCGGGAGTATTCTTCTTATTCTTATATGTGTCGTAATTGCGCTGCTTACACTCGGTACAAGCAAGGGTAATTCTTGTTCTCACGGTAAACACCTCCAAAAAAATTACACCCTTTTAGGTGCTTTATCATTTTATCATAGCGCAATAGCTATGTCAAACAAAAACAAGCACAAAAAGAGTGTTTTTTGATAATATGCCATATTTTGGCGGTATGCGACGATCAAACGTCGCATACCTTTGCGTTTTTCGTTATTCTGCGTCCTTCTTCGCGCCGAAAGGTCCGCCTGCGGGAACGTCTTTGAGCGACTTGTAGGTCATGCTCTTTCTCGCAGCGATTTTCTCTTTGATAGCGGCATCGTTGTCGATCTGATCCTTGAATATCGGTGCGAAAGCGGGAACTTTGTCGCAAAAAGCCTTCATCGCCTTTCCCGTGATAGCGGAAGTAGCGGACGGTGCTACTCTTACGCCGAAGTCCATAAGACCCGCGACGGAGTCGATCAGCACTCTCATCTTGCGCTTTCTCATAGCCTTGATTATGCGCTTTGCCGCAGTCTCGGCGGTAATACCGATGCTCTCGACAAGCTCGTAATTCTTCTTGGCGGTGTCTGCGCTACCCGCGTCTCTGGTCTTATAAAGGTCGGTCTTGACGGGTCCGGGCATAACGCACGAAACGCCGATACCGTATCCCGCGAGATCCTGATAGAGGCTCTCGCTGAACGCTTTGACCGCAGCTTTGGTCGCGGAATATATGGTCTCGCCGCTTACGGGAAGTATCGCGGACGCACTGGAAATGTTGACTATGTAGCCGAAATTGCTCTTCTTTATCTGCGGAAGGAACGCGCTTACGCCGTAAAGAACGCTGTAAAAATTGGTGTTGACGATCTTGTTCAGCATAGCCGTATCGAGATCGGAGAACTGACAGAAATCCTGTATCATGCCCGCGTTGTTGACGAGCACGTCGGTGTTGAAACCGATGGACTCGAGCTCGCTCGCAAAGCCGTTCCACGCCTCTGCGTCGGCTATGTCGAAACGACGGTAGTCGAACTTGTCGCCCAGCTCTTCTTTGAGAGCGTCGAGTTTCTGCTTGTTTCTCGCAACGCCCATGACGTTGCATCCGAAGTCTTTTACGAGACTCAGCGTGAGCTGCTTGCCGATACCGGTGCTGCAACCGGTGATAACTACGTTTCTGCCGTAAATCCAGTTTTTCTTTGACATAATTTCGATCCTCTTGCTTGTTAAATCTTTGTCATTGATATTCTATATCAAAAAAATCTTTTTGTAAAACGAAATCGGGGTAAAAAACGCAAAATTTGTCAATTCTACGCAATATTTTCAAATCACTTCGGGTTTTCCGTACCCCGACACAAAGCTACTCCTTTCTTGTGCATAAAAATAACGGGAAAGACTTTCGCCTTTCCCGTTTGTATTTGGTTTTATCCGATTAGCCGAGGATCTTGGAAACGACGCCGGAGCCGACCGTTCTCCCGCCTTCGCGGATAGCGAAACGGAGTCCTTCTTCGATAGCGATCGGGGTGATGAGTTCGACTTCCATCGTGACGTGGTCACCGGGCATAACCATCTCAACGTCAGCGGGAAGTTTGATGGAACCGGTAACGTCGGTCGTTCTGAAGTAGAACTGAGGACGATAGCCGTTGAAGAATGCGGTGTGGCGGCCACCCTCTTCCTTCTTCAGGACGTAAACCTGCGCGCTGAACTTGGTGTGAGGATTGATGGTGCCGGGCTTAGCGAGGACCTGACCTCTCTCGATACCCTTGCGGTCGATACCACGCAGAAGTGCGCCGATGTTGTCGCCTGCGTAAGCCTCGTCGAGGAGCTTTCTGAACATTTCAAGACCGGTGATGGTGGTCTCGACGGTGTC
>CALWHF010000025.1 GCA_944380305.1 uncultured Christensenellaceae bacterium | reverse complement strand
CTTCTTTTGCTTTTGCCCTTTTTTTGCCATAAAATATGCACCTCCAAAAGTGTCTAACTTTTGGGGTGCACATCAAAAAAGATACGCTTTTTATTTATATGTACTATAATGTCGCGGGAAACAGAGAAAGGGTGAGAATTTCGCGGGGGCGGAATTGTGAGAATAATTACAAAGGGAATTATTCTATGACAAAGGATCTGACGGCAGGCAAACCGTTCAAAAGCATTTTATTCTTTACGTTGCCGATATTTATAGGAAACGTCTTTCAGCAGTTATACAGTATGATCGACGCGATCATAGTCGGGCAGACAATATCCGACGCTGCTCTTGCCGGCGTAGGGGCAACGGGGGCGATCTCTTTCCTCGTTATAGGTTTCGTACAGGGGTTGACGGCGGGTTTTGCGGTCAAGACGAGTCAGCTTTACGGCGCGCAGAACGAGGAGGGTATTAAGCGCAGTATCGCTTCTTCGATCGCTTTGTCGGTAGTTTTGTCGGTGGTGCTTACATTCGTCAGCGTATTTACGACAATGCCTCTTCTGAAACTTATGCAGACACCCGAAGACATCATCGGATATTCTTACGATTACATAGTGACGATATACTGGGGACTGGCGGCATCAGTATTTTACAATCTCGCGTCGTCCGTGCTCCGCGCTCTGGGTGACAGCAAGACTCCTCTCGTATTCCTTATAGTCGCGGCACTGCTCAACATCGGATTCGACTTTTTGTTTATCCTGGGATTCGACAGCGGCGTAGCAGGCGCGGGATGGGCGACGGTGCTTTCTCAGTCGCTTTCGGCGATAGGATGTTTCGTATATATGTTCGCACGTTTCCCCGTGTGTCGCGTAAAACTGCGTCATCTGGTCAACAAGCCGCAGTTCTATCTTCAGCATCTCGCTATCGGCGTGCCGATGGCTTTGCAGTACTCGATAACCGCGATAGGAATGATGGTACAGCAGACTGCGTTGAATAAGCTCGGTACTCAGATAGTTACGGCATATACGGCAGCGTCAAAGGCGGATAATCTCGCGCAGCAGAGTATGGCAGCGTTGGGTACGGCTGTGGCGACCTATTGCGGGCAGAATTACGGTGCGGGGCAGTTTGCGAGAATACGCAAAGGCGTAAACGAGAGCATGATCATGGGAGCGATATGCGCGCTCGGCAGTCTGGTGCTTGTCGTGGTTTGTGCAAAGCCGTTGACGATGTTGTTCGTAAAAGATCCTTCCGAGGAAATAATTTCGCTCAGCAAGGAATTCCTTTTGTGGCAAGGAGTATGTTATATAGCACTTGCGGCTATATTCGTATACCGCAACGCATTGCAGGGTATCGGGAGAAGCGCGCTGACGATGATAGCCGGTGCGACGGAGCTGGTAATGAGATCGCTCGCATCGATATTCCTCGCCAAGTGGTTCGGGTTTACCGGGATATGTTTTTCCAGTCCGTCGGCATGGTTCGGCGCGGACGTGTTCCTGCTCATAGCGTATTTCGTTATTATGCACAAGGTCATAAAAAAGGCAATGCGCTCGGGAGCGGAAAACCCGATCAAGCTGGTCTATGAAAAGAAAGGCGTGCCGAATGACGGCAAGGTCACTCCTATGCCCGAGACGGAAACGGCGGAGGAGAACAAGAGCGAGAGAGAAAACGCGTTGCGTGCGGGAGAGGTCGCCGTCGCGGAATAAAGGACGGACGTATAATAAAAAAACGGGCACCGCCCGTTTTTTTATGCCGAAGTCCTTAAAATTGTCGAAGATACGGTGCGGCGTAAAGGCGTGTATATCGGAAAAGCAACGCTGGATCTGCAAAAGAGGTTTCTATAAGGCTCTCGGATATACTGTGCGACGAATCGTTTGAATAAGAGACAGTGCAGGGTCCTGACTGTCGAGAGAGTAGTGCCATACGGCTACGCCCGCGAGTCCCAGATCGAGGGCGAGAGATGTCTTGTCCGCAACGAGCTGTCTGCCGTTGAAATAACACAATTTCTCTTCGCCGCCGTTTTCGGAGATTGCGCAGTTTGAGAACATCGGGATGGAATCGGCGCATTCCGAATACGGAACGGCGAAAGAAGAGCCGTCGAGAGGTTTCGAGTACAGGGGGATGCCGAGCAGGATACCGCTCAAAGGCAAACCTTTCGCCTTTACCCGTTTGAGTTGGGAAAAAGCCGTGTAAAAAGTGGAATGGCAGCCGCGCTCGTCGGGATCGTCGTAAGCCATCAGCGTTACGCGGTCGAAACAGGAAAGGGCAGAAGGGGACAATCTCTTTTCATCGACGCACCAGGCGGCGACGGCAGCGGTGAAAAGCTTGCTTTCGGGCAGAGTTTGCGAAAAGAAGAGAGAAAAATCGGCAAAAATCCGATAGTCTTCTTCTGTCAGAGGAAATTCGTAATCGAAAGATACGCCGTCGAGAGAATGGTCCTCTATAAGACGAATGAGGTTTGCCGAAAGAACTTCTTTGCGGGAAAAAGCGAGAGAATGGCGTTGCTGTAGCGAAAGTCCGTCTCCGTCGAATTCTCTGTCACCGAGTACGGTAACTAAAATTTTGGCGCGGGGGTAGGTTTTGCGTATGTTTTGAACGCTCCCCGAGAGTATATCTTCGCCTGAGATCTTTACGTCGTCGATGTAGTACGAAGGAAGTCGGATCTCTGCGTTTTTATCGAGATAGGCAGAATAAATAATGTTGAAAGTATCGACGGGAGCGTTTGCCGAATGAGACAGAGAGTACGCGCTTTTCGCCGTGATGTAGGCAGTCGTATCGAAAGGCGCGTCGGACAACGGGATATAATACGCTTCGATCCTGTCAAGTTCCCAACCCGTGTCGGATTTTACCGAGATTACAAGCTTGTCGGTTGTTACTGCGGGAAAAGAGCAGTATCTGTACCGCCCGATAAAGTCGTTGCCGTAAAACGGAGACGAAGAAGCAGGTAGTCTGAGACTGAAAGAAAGGACGGAATTTGTTTTTTCGCGCAATACGAGGCGATTGAAAGTTTGCGTTTTGCCGAAGTCGACGGTGATCTCGCAATTGAAACTGCCTTTACGGGCGGAAAAAGTCGCTTTATCGGCAACGTTGTAATAATTTTCCGATATTTCGGTGAAAGTTTCGTCGTAAGCCGTACATGAAGATAAAGCAAAAGAGCAGACAAGCAGAAATATTGCCGAAATAACGGCAAAAGCAGTTTTTTTCATGATTTTATTATGCGTAAGCAAGCTAAAATGATACCGAAAAGCCGATAAGGCTATCGGATCGGAACGGCACGATCGAGTTATATGCGTCAAATTTGCTTAGCCGCCGCGTTATTTTCTCGGTAATATCATATTGTCTTAAACGAGCCGCACCGAAAACGTTTGTCTCGGGACGGGGTCGTATTATTCCGTTACGTCATGAATCGAGAGGTCGTCGCAGATATTCTCAGCGTTGTGCGAAAGAGATAAACAAAAGCCTCTCCGACCGTAGAAGAAAAGGATAAGAGTACCGAAAAAACCGATACATATCGTGAAAAACGACTCGGCAAAACATTAATGATTCAGGGCGCAAATTATTGTTTCGCTATGCTCTGACAAAAAAAGTTTGCAAACAGTCGAAATTTATAGTATAATAACATAAATCGGTTTGCGCCCGCGCGCTAAAAAAGGAGAGTTTTTCGGCTTTAGTCGAAGATTATGGATACAAAGCGATTCGTAAAAAACGTAAAAGACAGAGTTTTCACCCCGATCAGACTCGTGATGCTGAGTTTCTTCGTTATTATCATGGTGGGAACGTTGCTGTTGTTATTGCCGTTCGCGATTAAGAGACAGGGCTCTCTTTCTGTGATCGACGCGCTGTTTACGGCAACGAGCGCGACTTGCGTTACGGGGCTTTCGGTGGCGAGTCTGCACGACGAATTCACGGTTTTCGGACAGGTCGTCGTATTGCTTCTCGTACAGCTCGGGGGACTCGGATTCATGACGCTGACGTCCACAGTCTATATATTGATACGACACAAGATCTCGTTGAGAAAACGTCTGAGCATGAAAGAAGATCTTTCTCAGCCCGGCATGGCGGACCTGAAGAAACTGACGCTTGACGTCATAAAGCTGACGGTTGCCGCAGAAACGACGGGAGCGATACTTCTCGCGATAGGTTTTTCAAGGTACTACGATTTCGGCACGTCGGTGTGGTACGGTATTTTTCACAGCGTAACGGCATTCTGCAACGCAGGGTTCGACATTGTCAGCGGCAGCACTTCGGTGCAGAGATTTTATTCCGATCCGTATATTCTGATAGTTCTGGCATTGCTGATCATCGTAGGCGGTATCGGTTTTATGGCTGTCAGCGATATTTTCCGCACAAGAAACTGGAGAAAACTCAGATTGCATACCAAAGTGGTTTTGCCGATGACCCTTGCACTGATAGTAGCGGGAACATGCTGTTTCCTCGCGGCAGAATACAACAATCCCGATACTTTGGGAAAGATGAATTTCGGAGACAAGCTGGTCAATTCGTTTTTCCAGTCTGTCACGGCGAGAACGGCAGGGTTTGCATCGATAGATCAGGGAAAAATGACGGATTTCTCTAAGTCGACCACCATAGTTCTGATGTTCGTCGGCGCATGCCCCGGCGGTACGGGCGGCGGTATCAAAACCACGACGCTTTTCGTTCTTCTCGTAACGGTATTCGCTACGCTCCGACAGAAGAGGGAAGTAATTATCGATATGCACAGCGTGGGGACCGAAACGCTTGCAAAAGCGGCAACGATACTCACTCTGGCGTTAGCCGTCGCGGTCGTAAGCCTTATGGGTCTCGAGATATGTATGCAGGGCAGATTTCCGTGGTCACAATTGCTTTTCGAACAGGTCAGCGCGTACGCTACGGTCGGTTTGTCCGAAGGCATAACCACAGAACTCAATACGGGGGCTAAACTGATACTTTCGCTTAATATGTATATGGGAAGGATCGGGTCTTTCGGTTTCTTCATGGCGTTCTCGTCGGGAGCAAGGACTCAATCCCGCGTCAAGTATCCCGAAGCGGGTATAGTATTGTAATCAGGAGGAATTATGGACAATAATTTACCAAAATCGAATATGAAACAGGTCGCAGTGCTGGGTCTCGGCAGATTCGGGACCGAAGTTACGAAGGCTCTTTACAATTTCGGATGCGAAGTCTTGGCAGTAGACGAAAACGAGGAAAAAACATACGAAGTAGCCGATTTTGCTACGCATACCGTTACGACGAACGTTGCCGAAGAAAGCAATCTCAAATCAATCGGCATCACCGATTTCGACGCCGTAATAATCGCGATAGGCGACAACATCCAGGCATCGATAATAACGGCTCTGATATGCAAGGAAATGGGTGTCAACTATATCGTGGCAAAGGCGCAGAACAGCAAACATGCCAAAGTGCTCAAGAAGATAGGCGTCGATTACGTCGTTATTCCGGAGGCGGATACGGCTATAAAGACGGCGCGACTTCTGACTCATCCGAAAATAAACGACCTTATCGAGATAGCCGCGGGTTACAGTCTGGCAGAGATAGACATACCGAAAGAATGGATAGGGAAACCGCTCATGGATCTCGACATTCGCAACAAATATGCGGTCAACGTGCTTGTCGTCATCAACAAGAAAGGCGAAGTAAACGCAAACCCGTACGGCGCGACCGTGCTCGACGAGGGCAGCAAGCTTATCGTCGGCGGAAATATGGACAACATCGGCGCGTTGAGTTCGAGAATGTCATAACGGGATCGACGGGGACGTAAAAAATAAATTGCCGAATCAAGGACTGCTCAAAAGGGCAGTCCTTTTCATAAGCGAGGTTTTTCGTATTATCAGCTATTATACCCGCATACAAAGCCGCCCTGCCGTTTGGCAATGTGTTTACAACAATCCCCGTGATCTTCCAAAAGGAAAAAACGGTTCGGATTTTTGATCAGGAGCGTCTTTTGTAATAGAGAAAACAATCGACGAGCGGAAAACCCGTCGGGAAGATGCCAGGTTAAAAATCCGTGCCCGTGTAGACAAAAAGCTTTTATCGAATTACATCAGAAAGCACGCCCGGGTTTTGATGACAGTATCTTGGGTTTTCTGGACTCGGTAGAACCGTCGAGGGAGCGAAACGTTCCGTACTGTTTATCGCGCAAGGATCCGTCGGGCAAGAAACTCAACGACGAATCGGCAAAATGAGCGAAGACGGTCAGTCCCGCACAGTAGGCGAAAGAAGAGAGCAGGTTTTCGCAAAGAGAGGTGAGTTTGCGTTCGTCGAAGACGATGCATGAATCACAGCCCGAAAGCGCGAGAGCTCGCCAGAGTTCGGGATACTCGAAATCGCGACCGACAAGAACGCCGGTACGGATTCCTGCAAGGTCGTAACATCGCAGGTTGTTTCCCTCGCAAAAGCCTGCGCGCGGAGAGATACGGTCGCTGACGCCCAGCAGTTTTCCGTTGCCGAAAGCGAATACGCTGTCGTAGCGGTCGTCGTCGACAAGAGCTCTCGCGGCACACAAAACCGCGGAGCGCGTAATAGCAGAAAGGCGTAGCAGCGACAGTACGGTGCGTTGATCGCCGTCCAACTCTTTGTTCATGTCAAGTCTGCCGATTACGGATCGGTGCAGGCACAGGACGTCGCCCCGTTTCGTTTTGGCGAAGGCTTGCCCGAGCGCGTCTTCGGGCGTTACGCAAGAAATACAGATATGCACGCTTTATTATATGCGTTGAATAAAAATCCCGCCCCTTGCGGAGCAGGATTTTTTTATTTACGGAGTCCCGGAGGAGAGTTTATGATTTCAAACAAAGAAGAAGTGTTTTGCGTGAGAGAGAGACTCCGATATTCGATACAGGCTTTGTTTTTGTAAGTTCATTATATTGTCGGCATATTAAAGCAACGTGAAAGAAAACGGCTTTTTTGACGAAAAGAGAGGTTTTACGAGTATTTTACAAACGGAGAAACAAATTAAAAGCCCGCCGTTTTCACGGCGGGAGTGTGTTTACTAGAGGGAGATAAGAGGAGTGTTTTTAATAGGTGTTTGGAAGAAGTCTTTTATGTTTGTGCTCCGGCTCTAGTATGGGGGTAACCCTTTTTGTAACTTCATTATATCCGCACTTGATTAAACGAGAATTAAAAAACGAAATTAGTCGGAAAATTTGCTTTTTGCTTGAAAAACGCATTAAAAGCTCTATGCGGCGTAAAAGCAGCGAGGACAAGTATTTGTATTCTGCATCCGCGTGTGCGTACGGCGGCGCGCGTTTTAATCGTGCTTTAATCTAAAACAAATAAAATTTTAACGATAAAGAAAAAATCCGCTTTTTGCGCGAAAAGACGCGAAGGTGTGGTATAATCAATCAGAGGTGCATATGAAAATTTTGCTCGTAGAAGACGAAGTGCAGATGTCGGAGGCGATCGCGGGACTGCTGCGCAAGAACAAATATCTGGTCGAATGCGCTTTCGACGGGGAAGAAGGATTGCAGAAGGGCATGGTGGGCGATTACGACGTCATCATCATGGATATAATGATGCCCGTCATCGACGGCTACGAAGTGGTCAGGCTGCTCCGCAAAAGGGGGATCACGACCCCGATAATAATGCTGACCGCGCTTTCGTCGGTAGACGACAAGGTCAAAGGACTGGATATAGGTGCCGACGACTATATGACGAAACCGTTCTCCATAGACGAGCTCGAGGCACGTCTGCGCGCCATCGCGAGAAGGAGAGGGCAGTCGGTTGCGGACAACAATATAAAGGTGGGCAAAGTCACTCTGAATATAAAGGAATTCACGCTTTCTTCGGGAGGAAAGAGCATCGCTCTTTCGGGAAAGGAATACGAACTCGCGTTCTGCTTTTTCTCAAATCCGAGCGCGGTATTCACAAAGGACGAACTCATAAACAAGGTGTGGGGGTTCGAATGCGATTTCGAGTCCAACAATCTCGAGGTTTACATCTCGTTTTTGCGCAAGAAACTCAATTTTCTCGATCCCGACGTCACGATCTCCTCGGTCAGGGGAGTAGGATACAAACTTGTGTGCAAGGGGACGAATGGATAAGGTTCTCAATCAGCTGCGGCGAAGATTCATAATAGTGTTCATGATAGTGGGCGGGGCGTTTTTGTTACTTGCCTACGGTTCTATTTTCGTTGTGAACGTGACCCAGACAATAAGCGCGATAGACCGCGACCTGAATTCGGTGCTGGAAAAGACTCCGCTTCCCGCGTTCGACGAGCGCGAAGAGTGGTTGCAACGCACCAACTGTATTATCCTCGTGAAACAGGATGACGTTGTGACCGCATACAACGCGGATGCGATAGATAAAGAAACGATCGAGGAGATCGTCGGTCGCGCGGTTGTGGACGAGGAAGAGAGTTTTGACATCGACGGCAGTTTTTACAAGGCAACGAGGCGCGTTTTGCTGGGCAACGAGATAACGGTGTATGCGGTATACGACTGGACTGTCGACAGAGCTGATCTCGCCGAGGCGGGCGTAGTCACGGCACTCGTGTATTTTCTGTGCCTCGTACTTCTTTTCATTTTCGGCAATATGGTCGCGAAACAGGTGGTCGAACCTGTCAAACGTTCTTACGAACAGCAGAAGAAACTGGTTGCAGACGCGTCGCACGAGTTGAAAACGCCTATCGCTATAATAGGGGCGAATCTGTCGCTGATAGCGTCGGACCCTGACGCTACCGTCAGGGATAACGAGCACTGGTTTAAGAATATCGAATCGCAGCTGGGAAGAATGAGCGCGCTCGTGACAGATATGCTCGAGCTTCACCGTGCGGACGACGCGAAGAACAAGCCCGAGACGAAAGAAGACGTATCCGCGCTTCTAGACGGAGTGCTGCTTTCTTTCGAGGCTCGCTGTTTCGAGAAAAAGGTCAGTCTTACTCAGACCCTTCAGCCCGACGCCAAAACGCTTTGCATAAAACAGAATATAGAGAGACTTTTCGCGATAATGATGGACAACGCGCTTAAATATACTCCAGAGGGCGGAAAGATAGAAGTGACTCTGACGTGCGACAAAAAGAACGCGACTATACATTTCACTAATTTCGGGATCGGTATAGCGAAAGAACATCTGTCAAAGATATTCGACAGATTTTACCGCGTCGATAACGCAAGGACGCAGAATACGCAGGGCAACAGCTTCGGGTTGGGACTCAGCCTGGCAAAGAGCATAGTGCTCGACCACGACGGCAGTATAGACTGCGAAAGCGACGGGACGAGCTATGTGGATTTCAAAATAGAATTGCCGCTGAGACAGGAAAAGCGCGCAAAGCGCGGCAGCGGCGAAAACTCGCTTATTTCAAAAAACGGTAAATTAACCTAAAAAGGAGGAGAATATGTTCAACTTTTATATTCCTACAAGACTTATTTTCGGAGCGGGCGCGCTCAATAAGCTTGCGGAAAATGCGGGGCTAGGCAAAAAAGCTCTCGTCGTGATCAGCAACGGTAAGTCCACGAAAGTCAACGGCTATCTGGACAGAACCACCGCGCAGCTCGACAAGGCGGGCGTAAAGTGGGAGGTCTTCGACGAGATAGAACCCAATCCGCTCAAGTTCACGGCAGAGCGCGGCGCGGCAGCGGCGAGAAAGTGCGGCGCGGATTTCATAGTGGCTCTCGGCGGGGGCAGCGTAATGGATGCGAGCAAGGCGATAGCTTCTATGGCGACCAACGACGGCGATCTGTGGGATTACGTCTGCGGCGGCACGGGCAAAGGCAAGCCTCTCGGCAACGCGCCTCTCCCGATAATAGCGATCACGACGACCGCGGGCACGGGTTCGGAGGTCGACGAATACGGAGTCATAACCAACCCCGAGACGCACGAGAAGATAGGCTTCGGCGGAGACCTGAGGCTTTTCCCCGTCGTAGCGATAGTGGATCCCGAACTGATGACGACCGTTCCTCCCGCATATACCGCATACCAGGGGTTCGACGCGCTTTTCCACAGCACGGAAAGCTATATCGTCAAGGGCGCGAACGAAATGAGCGATATGGTATCTTCGACTGCGATAAAGAACATAGGCGCGAATCTCGCTAAAGCGGTCAAGGACGGAAAAGACATAAAAGCGCGTACCGCGGTAGCCTGGGCGAATACGATGAGCGGTTACGCGATGGTGATAGGCGGTTGCACCAGCGAGCATTCGCTCGAGCACGCTATGAGCGCGTATCATCAGGAACTGCCGCACGGCGCGGGGCTTATCATGATCAGCCTTTCGTACTACAAGCATTTTATAGACGCGCACGTCTGCGACGAGCGTTTCGTGGATATGGCGAAGTGGCTGGGAAAGAGCGACGCGACGCGTCCCGAAGACTTTTTGACCGCGCTCGCGGATCTGCAAAAAGCGTGCGGAGTATACGGGCTGAAGATGTCGGATTACGGCATAACTCCCGACGAATTCGGTACGCTTGCCGACAACGCGCGTTCCGCTATGGGCGGGCTGTTCACCCGCGACAGGATCGACCTTTCGAGAGAAGACTGCATAAAGATATACGAGAGGGCATACGCCTGACGCGGTGCCGAAACGAAGATAAAAAAGCGGAAGGTTTTCCTTCCGCTTTTTTGTTTCAGGGGTGAATTATACTTTCAAGTGCAACACCCAAACAAAAAAAGAGTTCATATGAATCTGTTGTATAATTAAATTGCAAC
>CALWHF010000024.1 GCA_944380305.1 uncultured Christensenellaceae bacterium | reverse complement strand
TCTTCTCGTATAATATTTCGCTAATCTTTGGCATGTCTTTCACCATGCCTGAACATCTATCTCTCGTCAAGATAGTGTTCTCTACTATGCAGTTGTCAATGTGCGATTGCCGATCAGATTCGGCTGGTGGGCTCAAGTGGACTCGAACCACCGACCTCACGCTTATCAGGCGTGTGCTCTAACCAGCTGAGCTATGAGCCCGTGTGGTGGAGATGAAGGGAGTCGAACCCTTGACCCCCTGCTTGCAAGGCAGGTGCTCTAGCCAACTGAGCTACACCCCCACGGGTAGGTATTCGTGCTGTTTTTTCGACAGCTTTTATATAATATCATTACTGTCGCACGATGTCAAACAATTTTACGGGATTTTCCAGAAAATTTTTTGAGACTTTCAAAGCCCCGTTCCACGACCGAAAATACGCGTCAAAAGTACTCTCTCCTTTCCTTCGCCTGACAAAAAAGCTCCCCGAAAACACGGAGAGCAAATGCCTGATGTCACGGACTCGCCGTTGCTGCCGAGAATGTATCAGAGCAGTTTTTTCTTTTTCAGGAACAACGCGAGCACTATCGAAATGAATGCGCTTATCGCTGCCACAACCCAGAACCCCCACGTCTTGTTCTCGAACGGTACGCCCGTATTCATACCGAAGAACGACGCTATCAGCGTGGGTATCGAAAACACCAAAGTGACCGACGTCAGCACTTTCATCACGATGTTCAGATTGTTGGATATGACCGAAGCATACGCGTCCATCGTGCCAGAAAGAATGTCTCTGTATATCGAGCACATTTCCATTGCCTGTTTCGTCTCGACCGCGACGTCCTCGAGCAGGTCCTTGTCCTCTTCGTATATTTTGACGACGCTGTTCGCGCTCGTCTTCGTCGACAGAAGTCTCGTGATGACCGCGTCGTTGCCCGTCAGCGAAGTGCTGAAATATACGAGCGAGTTCTCCAGGTCGAGCATCTGGATCAGCTCCTTGTTTCTCGTGGACTTATGCAATTCGTTCTGGATACGCTGACTTGCCTTGTCTATCTGCTTGAGGTAGTTAAGAAATTTTGTTGCGATATTGTACAGGATCTGAAACAAAAATCTCGTTTTCTTATATGTTGCGAAAGACTTTATACGATTTCTCGCGAAGTCGCGCAACACCGCCGTATCCTTGAGGCATACGGTAATCACGCAGTCTTTCTTGATAAATGTGCCGAGAGGTATGGTAAAATAGCTGTAATAATCAGCCTCTTCCTCGATCACGGGAATGTCTACGAGAACCATGGAATAGTCGTCCTCGATTTCGCAACGCGATCTCTCTTCGTCGTCGAGCGGGGTCTTGAGCACGTCTGCCTCTATGCCTACGAGACCCGCTATGTACTCTATCTCTTTGTCGCTGGGATTAACGAGATTTATCCAGCAATCCTTTGGGGAAAACCCTTCTGCGGAAAACACTTCTTCCTGCAGGTGTTGGAGTTTTTCGAATTCGTCAGTCCTGAAGATTTCAATCATCGAGATACCTCCTTCCGCGACGAGCGCGCACGGGTTTTCAAGAAAATAAAGTCGCGCATTTCCGTCCTTTCGCCGAACGCTCGGAAGATTATAACAGAAATCCGCGACTCCTATTCATTATAATAGCACCGCCAAAACGGTTTTGGCAACTTTTAAGCGGTATATTTTTTCAAACTCTCGGTTGCCTGTTTAAGCTGCTCGTTCTGAGTCGCGGCGCAAGCCGTACTTGTCAGTCCGTTCTCTACGACCTTGGCAATCTCCTTATCGGGACACTCCTTGACGAAAGCCCCTACGCTATCGGCGAGTTTTGACGCCGCCTCTGCTTTGGGCACGTCGGAAACTTTCTTGATTCCGTCGCAACGATCGGCTGACACGAAATAGACTTTCGTGCGTGTCTTGTCCTCAAGAGTCAGTCTGTTGTCAAGAATACGCATTATACCCGCCGCAGCCGACGCGTTTCTTCTGCGTCTGATATATGAGTAAAGCTTTGCCACGAGACCTACGCCTGCCCATGCCGCCGCGGCAAGCGCGGTGTAACAGACGGCTATCGTCCATTGAAGTCCCTTGCACAGCAAAAGAGTCTGCAACGCGGCAACGCAAGAAAACGCAATATAATAATAGAACATCATCGGACGTTTCTCCGTCGTCAGGGACTTATTCATTTTCTGTCTGAGCTCGCTGCCCGCATATTCCGCACCGACGAGTGCGTGATTCTTCCACGCCTTTCTCACCGAACGAGGCATGTGTTTGACGCACTTTTTATAAAAACGGTGCGAATTGGCGAGATCTATGTCTCCCCTTCTGACTACGAACCTTTTTATTCTGCGGTAATTTTTGATATTCCCGGTGCAAGCACGGATATAAAAAATCTGAAGAATAAAGGCGACTACGCTGAGCGCGGCACAGACTACTGTCATGATCTGCACGGGAAGCAGATCCAGGATCTCGTCGAGAGCGGCTCCGATTTGCAAAACGATGTTTTCCACAGCTAACATACTCCTTTTATATTGTTATGTAACGGTATGTACGCCGCGTTTTGCCGCCGCTTAATTAAGGATTGCCCGTTTCCCGGGTTTTACACCTCTAAAATCACGTCTTGTCCCAAAACGTATATCAGTTTTTTATCCACCCTGAGCCCGAGCCCGTTTTCTGCCGCGAGAGCGTACAGCTCCAGCTGTTTGCGATAACGTTTCGCGATCGCCTCGGCGGGAAGTTTGCTCATCTTGAAATCCACCACGGTCGCAGTCTTGTTCGCATAGTCGGGTATCAGAAGATCTATGGTCCCCTGCACCAGTATTTTGTCCTCGGGCGCGTCCTCGATCACGTCTTTCGCGCTCACGCGTAACATAAATTGTTTTTCGCGCATATGCACGCATGCGCGCGCTTTAGTTATAATATCGCTGCAAAGGCATCTGAATACGACGGCGGGACTTACCGCACGGGCGGAAAGTTCGTCTAGTATCCCCTCTCTTCTCATATCCTCTATCTGTGCCGCCACGTCCTCTACGCTCGGGCTGTCGTAATCGACGTTTTCCATTACCTTGTGGTACGCCGTGCCGACCGACGCGCTGTCCTCTTCGAACCAGTTCTTGACGTATGTGGTGCCGTAATCTTCGGGATTTTCTTTATTTATTCCCGTAACCGTATGCTTTATACCCGTTTCCGCGCTCTTTTCGTACGGGTATTCGAAGTCGATGTACTCCTTTATTTCCCTGAGTTTTTCGGGATCGGGCGCAAGAAAAGCAAGCGGAATTTCTTCGTCCGATTCTTCCTCTTGCCCGTCTTCGGGCTCGTATCTCTCAACGTATTTTTTGCGGAATTCTTCGTCTCCGGAGCAGATATTGCCAAGCCAGTTTATAAACGATTCTCCCTTTTTTTTGCCCTCTGCGAATTTTCCCGTCGCGCCCGTGATAAACAACAGGTTTTTCGCTCTCGTCAGCGCGACGTAGAAAAGTCTGAGCTTCTCTTCGAGAGCTTTCTTTGCGAGTTTTTGCGCGCAGAATGCGTGTTTGAGAGTATCTCTCTTGAGTCTCGTCTCTTCCTCGGGACATTTCATCGCGATACCCAGATCCTTGTCGAGAAGAAGATCCGCGGGTCTGCTCGCAAGAGACGTCTCGGTATCGATGAGGAATACCACGGGATATTCCAGTCCTTTGGACGCGTGTATCGTGGAAGTCTGAACGCAGTCTTCGTCCTCGGGCTTTTCGGCGACATCGGTCTCGATAGAGACGTCTTCGCCGTACGCCAGAACCGACTGGAGCGTCAGCGCGTAACTCTTATCCCTGAGCGAAGAAATGAATGCGCGCATACGCTCGCAGTCCTCTTTGCCGAAATGCGCGAGAACGTATTTGTCGAAGCTGTATTTCGCAACGGCGTCCTCGAGAAGTTTCGCCGCGGTCACCTGACCCGAGTCCTCTCTGAGATCCCGTATCCCGCCGTAAAAGGCGTTCAGTTTTGCGGCGAGCGCGTCGTCCTTTTCGTCTGCGTATTTGCGCGTGCAGCTCCAGAAACATTCTTCTTTCGGATAATTCTTCCTTATCTCTGCCAATTCGCTGCAATCGAAACCGCCGAACACGCTCTTCATCACGGCGATCAGCGGCACGTCCTGCATCGGATTGTCGATGACTTTCATCAAGTCGGTGAGCATGGCTACGCCAACATTCTCGGTCCCGCCCGATACGTTCGCTCCCGCGACAGGGATCTCGGCATCTCTGAGATACGAAATTATCGATCTGACTCTCGCGCTCCTCGTGGCGCACAAAAGAGTGATGTCGCCGTAGCGTACCTTGCGCGTCTTTCTCTCCCCGTTCTCGTAATACGGAATATCCTTTTTCCCCACGATCGCGGCGATCTTTTCGGCGATACAGCGCGCCTCGAGGCTCGCGTCCTCTTCTTCGGGCACGTCGCCTTCGACGCTGTAAACGCCGTCTTCGCCGTATGCCGAGGAGCTCTTCTTTTTCTCTTTCTTTATCGGGCATATCCTGACCGCCTGCCCGTCGTCTGCGGGCAAAGGGTCTATATCCGTTTCTAGCATGGCGGTGCCTGCGTAATCTATACCGCCGTTTTCTTTGGTCATCAGCCTTGAAAACACGTCGTTGACGAAATCGAGTATGCGTCTGTCGCTGCGGTAATTTTTGTTGAGCGTGACGGTCTTTCCCTTAGACGGGTCTTTGGAATAGCCGTCGTACTTGTCTAGGAATATTTCCGTTTCGGTCAGACGGAATTGGTATATGCTCTGTTTGACGTCGCCGACCATAAACAGATTCCTGCCGTTGGATATGCGCTTCAGCACAAATTCCTGGACGTAGTTCGTATCCTGATACTCGTCAATACAGACGTAATCGTAGCGGGACGCGACCTCCTCGGCTATCCTGTCGTTTTTGAGCACTTTTATCGCGTAATACTCCAAGTCTGCGAAATCCATCTTGTTTTCGGACTGTTTCTGCTCGCCGTACTCCGCCTCGACCTTCGCGACTATTTCGGCGAGTTTTTCGGCGTAAGGCACAGCTTGTTTTCCGTATTTTTCCCAGTCCGACAAAGGATACGCGGCAAGCGCGCCGACCTTGTCCGACGTTCTTTCGCAAAGATCCGCGAATTCCTTTTCGTCCTGCCTTATCTCTTCGTATATCACCGACGCCGCAGTCTCGTCCAGCCCCATTTCTCTCGCGGCTTTTGCCACCGCCGCTTTTGCCGACTTTCTGCCCGCCTTGAAAGAGAGATCGACTTTCGCAAGCGCGTCCACGAAAGACTTGCCTACCATGTCCGCCGCCTGTTTGCATGCCTGAGCCGTCAGATATATCTTCACTCTGTTTTCGCCGTCGAACGACGGATATTGCGACATCTTTGAAAAAAGTTCATCCGCCGCCGCACCCAGTTCGGATACCGCGATCCTGCTGTTGCCGATAAATTCGTCAGCGGCGGGATCGTCGATCCCGTATCCTTTACGCGCCTCGTTCAGCCACGCTTTTCTGTCGGGCTGAGCCTCGAGAAAACCGTAGACTCTCTTGATCTGATTGCGGAATTCCGAATCCGACCCGAACGTAAATTTGAGCGACGAGACGAGAGGATCGGCTTCCTCTCCGTATCTCTTCAGTACGGTGTCCACCGCCTTGTCGAGCATGCCGTCCCTCTCGGCAGGCTCCAATATCGAGTAGGACGGATCTATCCCCGCCTCTTCAAAAAATTCCTTTACGAGATTGCCGCAGAACGAATGCACCGTGCAGACGTCAGCCATGGATACGTCGTCTATCTGCTCTCTGAGATATTCTTTATCCGCACCGTCTTCCCTTATTGCCTTGACGAGTTCGGAAGAGATCCTGTCTTTGAGCTCGGCTGCCACGGCATTGGAAAAAGCAAGCATAACGACGCGTCTGACGGGCGTGCCGTTTTTTATTATCCTTATTATTCTCTCTATCGTGACCGCAGTTTTTCCGCTGCCTGCGGATGCGGACACGAGCGTGTTTTCGTCCACGCTCTCTATCGCGGCAAGCTGATCCTCATTCCACTTCGTCGCCATTTCCCGCCTCCCCGAAATACGGATAATCCGCAAAATTTTTACTGTCTTTGTTCTTTCTCGCAACGCCGCCGCCTGCCTTGAACATGCATACGCCGCCGTATTCGCAATATCTGCACGCATCACCCGCAGGAGACGCTTTTATGTACCCGCCGTCTATCTCTCCCGCCGCTTTCGAGACCAGCTTCCCGACATAGTCGCAGAGCTTGTCGAAAATCTCGGGAGACGCGGCGACGCCCGTCTCGGTCGCTTCGACTTCGCCCTCTTTTCCCTTCTTGTCCGATCTTCTGATCGGATAAGTCTCGCTCTCGATCCCGTTGACGGGAGATGCGAAGATGTGATCGAAATGCGTAATAATTTCCTTATCCGTGTTGATAAAGCCGACGTATTTGAAACGCCCTCCACCTTTGGACTCGGACAAAAACTTGTTGTTTATAGGAAGATAGAACACTCCCGCGGGTTTTAGCTTAAGCTGAGAAGACAACGCTTTCATGTATATGAACAGCTGTATCCTCTCGCCGTAAATCACCTGCGGCAGAGAAAAGGTTATCGACGCCGCGCTCTTATAGTCGATTATCGAAATATAGTCGCCAAACCTGTCCACCCTGTCTATCCTGCCGAGCAGGTCGACCTTTTTGTTCCCCATGTCTATTTTTATCGGCGCGTATTTTCCGTCCATGCCGAAAGCTTCCTCGAGGATATACGGCTCGAAGTCGCTGTTTTTCATTCTCCGACAAAGCGTCTGTATCAGAAATACGCAACGCTGTTTTATTTCAGCGATCTCTCCCCTCAGGTAAGGTATCGCGCTCATCTGCCTGTACTCCTCTTTTTCGAGCACTTTTTTCGCTATGGCGAGCACCGTTTTTTCTATCGCCGAGGGGGTAGCGTTTTTATAATCGAACGAAGAGAAAAAGCGTTGCAGCACCTCGTGGATTATACTGCCCATATCGCGCACCCGCATTTCGGCCTTATCTCTCGGGTGCACGCGCAGTATATAGTCCATGTAGTGCATGAACGGACACTTCATGTATTTTTCTATCTGGCTGGAACTGGTATGTCCTCCCTTCCAGACGGCTGCGCGAGAGGGATCTATCTTCTCCTCCGCGGCGACGTCTCTGAGCAACGCCTCGACGTAACCTCTGCCGTACTTTTCGCAGGCGAGCGCGTAAAGCGCGTCGTACGCCTTTTTGTCGTCGTGGCAGATACCCATTTCGGTCGAAAGCTTGTATTGTATCAGTTCGTCCGCGAGGTTTCCTTTGCCCGCAAAGTATTCTGCGTATTCTTTGGTCGTCCATGTCGGCGAGGTACGCGGCGGTCGCTGTTTTTTGAGCGATAACAGCTCGCAGAGCTGTTTTACGACCACGCTTTCGCTCTGCGGTTCTCCAGCGGCGGAATATCTGCTGTAACTTATCTCGAGTGCCTCTGACGGTTTGAGCAGGAACATAAGCGTGTTCAGTCTTTCGGCGTTGTTCTGCTCCTTTACGTCGGGTTCGACGACGACGCCTTGTTTCGCCCACTCTCTGCTCTCCTTTCCCGCGAATATGCCGTTGTCCCCGTGTTCGGGCGGCAAAGTTCCCGCCGACGCTCCGACGACGTACATTATCCTGACCCCGTCGTATCGGCTTTCTCTCGCCTCTCCGACGAATACGCAGTCGACGTACAGCGGCACCAGCGATATTTCGGTCGTAGCTACCGCCGACGAGATGATGTTGAGGTAAGAACTCAGCGAAAAACGGCAATCTCCCAGAAGTTTTACGCTTCTTGCGAATATCTCTTTGACCTTGTCCGACGCCTGAAGAGCGCAGTTGTACGCGACTTCGTCACCCCTGTCTTTAAGCGAAGCGACGTAGCTTTCGTAACGCGCGTCGTAATCAGCTTTGACAAGAAAATCGGCAAGTTCGCCGTAGTATTCTTCGGCAGTCGCGTTTCTCGACGCGAAACAACCGAGCAGCGAAAAGACGACCTCTCTGATCTCTTCCGCCGCGTCGTAATCGGCATCGTTTTCGCCCACCTTGAACGGACCCGAAAATCTCAAAGTATCCAAACCGTATTTTATGCAGAAATTCTCAAACGCGCACACCTTGTCGAAATCGAGACCGAGAACGGCGTTCTTCGCAAACTCCGTCACGTCTTTCAGTCTGAATCCCTTTGCGACTGTCCTTATCGCTCCTAGTATCAGTCTTGCCGCCGCCTGCGCAGCGAGAGACTGTTTCTTGTCGAAGAAATATTTTATGCCCGTGTTCCCGAATATTCTTTCGACGACGGGCGAATATACTGCCGAATCGCTGCACACGACGGCAAAATCCTTGTATCTGTACCCTTCTTCGACGACCTTTCTCTTTATTTCGCGCGCGACTCTTCTGACCTCTTCTTCCGCGCTGTCCGCGACGTATATCTTAGTAAACCCGTCGCTTTCGAAGGTCTTGCCGCCGTAAGCGAAAAGCTCGCGGCTTATCGCCTTTTTGTCTCCTTTCAGTACCGACGGAAGTCTGTGCACTCTTGCAAGCGCGCCGCACGCTTCTGCTCTGCCGACGAGGATCTGAAGGCAACGCGAAGGATATATCCTTGCATTGTCGGCGTCGTCGTTGCCCACCATGAATACTCCGCAGTAATTTGCCGATGCAAATATCTTCTCGCATATCCTTCTCTGTACGTTGCTGAGATAGAGATAATCGCTTATGTATACGTCCGAATCCTGCATTCCGCGGCTTTCGACCGCCTCGGTCAGAGCCTCAAGTTTGGACGATCCGTCCGTATATCCGCTCTGCAACTCCTCGACGTAACCCTTGTAAAGCAACACTATGTCTTTGGATTTGTTGAGTATCTTTACGGGAAGAGACGGCAGGATCTCCTCTATCCTGTCCGAAGAAACTCCGCTGTTCCTGATCTGGGATATGACCGCGTATATCTCGCTCGCAAAGTCCGCGTTATTGTACGCGCCTCTGAAACATGACAGCTTGTCCTTGTTTTTTTCGATGACCTTTCTCAACAGCATGACCGCACCCTGAGCGGACAGATAGTCGTTCATCTTGGAGCCCATCGACTTGTTCGCGAGCCTTGAAAAACTGACGACTTCGACGTCGAAACACGCGGTCAGATCGAGATAATCCATCACCGCTTTTTCGTAATAGAGCATGAAACGGTCGGGCACGATGAGTATCTGCCTTTTTCCGTTGCCTCTTCTCTCTTTTATCTTTGCGAAAACGGCGGAGCAATCGAGCGTGTCGCCGACAAAAAATTCTACCATATAAACATTATACCGACAAAATGCGCCCTTTGCAATACTATGGCGTACGTTTCAATGCGCGCGCGAGCAAATAATTAGCTTAATTTAATTGATAAAAACAAAATATATGATATAATAAAAATACTATGAAAAAAGCGATTTTTATTTTTATCACCATAATCACCGTTTGCGTGCTCGGCGTTACTCTTTCGGGCTGCAACCGTGCGACCCCCACGCAGAAACTGCTCTCCAACAGCAGAGCGTGGACAAGCGACGTCACCGACGAGACCCTCGTATACGACGTAATTTACAAGAGCAATACCGAAGATCAGCTCAAGGGCACCATGACGGTCAACGTCAAGAGCTACAATAAAGAGAAAGTCACGATCGGCGACTGGTCTCTCGACAATGCCGTCGGCTACGTCGCAACCACGGATCTCGAGATGGAAAACGGCGACAAAAAGACCTCGACGGTTTTCTTTACCACGACGATAGAAGTCAGATACGCGAGCGAAACCAAGACTTACGGCGGCGTGACAAGCGGCTATACTGCGGAATACAAAAACGAGAAGTGCTACTACTCTAATTCCGAGGGCGAAAACAAGAGCTCGGGAGAAATAAAAGTCGGCGATTTCTCAGAGTCCCCGTATATCGACAACGCGATGCTCTATCAGGTCGCGAGATGTATCCCCGACAGCGTATCGACGTTCACTTTCGACGTACCTGACGTAACATTGGGCGAAACGCAGAGCGTATCAATAACCTCCGCGAGAAGTCAGACTCTGACTCTCAAAGGCTCTGACGAAAATCAGACCGAATACGTCTGCTACTACGTCAGCATATCGCTCAACCGCACTTTCCCCGGATCCGGCGAAAGCCTCAAATGCGCGATAGCGACCACCCCCTACCCGTCCGCGGACGATCCGAAGATCAGCAATATGATCGTTCAGATAGCTGAAGGCGAAACTCTTTATACGCTGAAAAGCGCGACGACGAACGTCTGAAAATCATAAAAACCAAAGAGCCGCGAGGCTCTTTTTTTTATGCCCTTTCGTATATATCCGCAACTCTGTGCATAAGATTAAGCGGGTGAAATATGGCTGAATATTATTTTTGCGACGACGGAGGTTTCGTCACTGTCAACGGCGCGTTGTCGTCGAGCGGATTTTGCATTGCGGGCGATTTCGTCCTCGGTTGTTTTTACGACGGTTTCGATCCCGTTTTCGCAAAGATCCCCAAAAAGATAACACGCCCTATATCTCATTTTATCGACGTATGCGACGTCGGACAAGGAAAATTCTTTCTCTCGTTTTCCCCTCGTCCGACAAACGACGGATCGGTCGTTATCGCTCAGAAAGAACTTCGCGCGGGCAACGTATCTCACCTCGTCACCCTGTGCAGAAAAAGCGGGTATCTTCTCGTCGTCGAAACCGCCGACGAAATATACGAGCTGCCCGTACAGACAGAACTCTGCGACCTGAACGTATCCGCTGTCGCCGCGGGTAAAGGACAGATGCTTAAGATCTCTGCAAAAGCGAACGACAAACGATTTCTCGCGCTTTTTTACTATTGCGGAGATTACGTTCGTCTTTTCGATTCCACTGCCGACGATCTGCGCTTCGACGGCGCGTCGGTCGTATGCACCGACAATCTCGGGGGCTGCAACGGCTGCGTGCGGACGCGCAGACTTCGTTTCGAAAAAGGCGCGTTCCGCGAAACAGAAACGGGATTCGTATACCGACACGACCACGACTATCCTGACGAGCTCGTGCCTTTCGTTTTTCTCGAAAAACTCATTTTCGGCGACGACGCGGGCGCGCAGGAACTGCTGAGACGTTCCCTGCCCGTAAAATCGGTCAGAGAAATACTTGGCGACTTCGACAGCGTGGCGGACTTTTCTTTTCTTCACTACACGCCTTACGTCGCGGGTGTTTATAAACGTGCCGCGTATTGCAAAGCGAAATACTACCGTTTTTCTATATCCGACGGACTTATAACAGACGTCAGGTGCATCTGACCGGTACCGCGCGGATACGTTGACGGCAAATTTAATCCCCGTCTGAACGCTTATATTTCGCTTTTCCCCTCTTTTCTCTGCGATTTTACATAATTTTTTAACTGCTGATTAACAATATATGGTATTATCTATATAGTGAGGTGAAAATAATGATATACGCTTTAGGTGCGGACATAGGCAACCTTCAGCTTGCGCTGCTGATCGTTTCGGCATGTTTCGTTCCTCTTCTGATATGGATGTTCGTCGCAGGCTTCAGGGTCAAATCCCAATTCGCGAAATATTCGCTCGTGCTCTCGCAAAAAGGATATACGGGAGCCGAAGCGGCGCGAGCGATACTCGATGCGAACGGTATGCACGACGTACAGATCGTGCGCTGCGCAGGCTCTCTTACCGACCATTACGACCCGACGACGAGAACGGTCGCCCTTTCTCAGAGCACATACGACAACTCGTCGGTCGCGGCGATCGGCGTGGCGGCACACGAGGTTGGTCACGCCATTCAGCACGAAGAGGACTATGCTCCTGTCAAGATACGCACCAAATTAGTACCCGTCGTCAATTTCACGTCAAGGCTCAGCATGCCGCTCATACTCATAGCTTTCGTATTTGAAATGCTCGGCTACTTCAGCGATTTCTCGATGAAACTGTCGACCTTCTTCCTCGGGCTCGCGGTGGTGTGCTATTTCTGCTACTGCCTGTTCACGTTTATCACTCTGCCCACTGAATACAACGCGAGTTCTCGAGCGAAAAAACAGCTTGTCGAATGCGGTATCCTCACCGAAGAAGAACTGCCCTACGCGTCGAAAGTTTTGAGCGCGGCGGCAAAAACCTATCTCGTCAGTTTCGCATTCTCTCTGATGCAGATGCTGAGACTGCTTCTGATAGTGCTCATAAGGAGAAACCGCAACAACAGATAAACTTATCGCAAGCATAAAAATAACGACCCAGCAAAGGGTCGTTTCTTTTTTCTTTGTTCACAGTGCCGAGACTTTTACGTTTATCTGCGTATTTACTCCCGCCATCAGTCGTATCTCTACGGGATAACTGCCGACCGCCTTTATCGGATCGGAAAGAAGTATCTTCTTTTTGTCGATGTCGTAACCGATCTCGGCAAGTCTCTCGGATATTTCTTTTGCCGTCACCGCGCCGAACAGCTTGCCGTTTTCGCCGCAGCGTATCCTGACGTCCACCGCGAGTCCTTTGAGCATCTTCGACTGAGCGACAGCATTGTCGTATTCGTCCTTTCTTCTCTTCTCTTCCGCCGCCTGTTTCTGTTTCGTCTCGTTGATGACCGAAGCCGTAGCCTCTACGGCAAATTTCTTCTTTATCAGGAAATTGCGCGCGTATCCGTCGTTGACGTCGATAAGTTCGCCTTTTTTGCCCTGTCCCTTAACGTCCTGTAAAAGTAAAACTTTCATATCCTGCCTGCCTTGTCTTTTTCTATATGATAACATAACAGCCGCGTCGATTGCAACAAACGACGGCGATTTCTCTGACGAAAACCAAAATCCTTCCCGACTGATAATTTGTTAAATACCGCTCATACTAATCCTATCAAAACGGGAGGTATAATATATGAAAGGACTCAGATGCACTACCTGTAACTGCGAGTTCAACCGCGGTTGTCATTGCAACGCAGGAGTAATAAAAGTCGCGAAAAGCGGAGTTTGCGAAACCAGACAAAAACGCCGTTACGGCATGATCCAGCAAAACAGCGTCAATATCGAAGCCGCAAAGGATTTCGACTACGACGAAGGAAAAGAACTGCTGATACAATGCGACTGCTCGGACTGCATTTTTAACAAAAACAGAATATGCACGGGCGACATAGTGAATATGGGAGACGGACTCGTCAAGACAAAGTGTTTTTCGAAAGCAAAGAAATAAAAAAACCGCGTTTGACCGCACTTTCAATAATTAAGTCACGGCATGAACACGGGTGCGTGAATTTTGAAAAAGCGACGGACAAAAAGTCCGTCGCTTTGCAGGCTTTTACTTGTCTCCCTCCTGCATATACTGCGCGGGGTCGACTCTGACGCCGTCTTTCGTCAGCTCGAGATGCAGATGCGCACCCTGAGCTATTTCCGCGAGCGCGGTATCGCTCACCACGCCTATCTTGTCTCCCTGTTTGACGGTTGCTCCCGCACTTACGCTCACTTCGTCGAGAAGTCTCATCGTCGTCTCGTAACCGCCTTCGTGCGTAATGACGACCGTTGTGCCGTAGAACGTGTCTGTCTCGACCGACTTGACTGTTCCGTCAAACGGACAGTAAACCGCGTCTCCAGCATTTGCCTTGAGGTCTATACCCTCGTGAGTCGCCCAATGCTGCATCGTGGGATTGAACACGAGCTCGGTATTGCTGAAACCGATGTCCACGGTATAGTTGTCGAGCACGGTGCCGAGCGCGAACGTCTTGGTCTCGTCCTCGTCATCCTGGTCTTCGTCTTTATCGTCCTCGTCATCCTTATCGCCGTTCACGTCTTCGTCTCCGTCGATGTTGTCGTTGATCGTGGGATCGGAAGGCTCTTTGTCGTCAGAGCCGCTGACCGCCGCAATAGTGATCATAGTGCCGATAGCAAGCACGCAGACGATTATCAGCACAAAATAAATATTGCGCTTGAAAAACGCCAGAACCTTGTTGCCACCGCCTTCCTGATTTGCCTTTTTCATAAAAACCTCCGTTTTTT
>CALWHF010000023.1 GCA_944380305.1 uncultured Christensenellaceae bacterium | reverse complement strand
ATGAGTCCTGTACAATACAGAACTCACTCAAATACAATTTAATTAATTTTTTGTCCAACTTTTGGGGTTCACCTCATTCCCTCGGTGCTTTTTTATGCCCTGTTTACGCCTTCGCTTTCTTCTGTCTCCGTGCCGTCGATATCGAAATAGTGGGCACTTAAAGCAATAATACTTATTTTTGCTACCGGTTTCTTTTGAGTTCTTTTGCGGTTGATGATTATTGCGAACAACGAAAAAGTATCTGAGCAAAACGTTAGATATTCCGTCGCTTGCTTCGCAAGCTCCTTACGGCATTCCGCATTGCGGTTTCTTTCGCGGCTTGCACTCGTCAAATTATTCGCAGTGAAGATATAAGCGAACATCCTGTCACCGCAACGCCTCGTTACGCTCGCTTTGTCTCAGCAAAGGCAACTTTTCTCCACTTTGATGCGTATTGACAACCGTCTGCCTTTATGATAGAATACGAATGTTGAGATGAGCCACAAATGTGCATAAAATCGGATCGGCAAATATTATTGCTATATACGGGGGTATCATGGACGACAACGAAAAGAAAGAAAAAGAAGACGTAAACTCAAAAACTTTGCTGACAAAAATACTTTTCTGGCTGAAGATCAACGCGCTTCTTTTGCTTGCACTGGTAGTAACCTTTTGGATATTTATGTGCTTGCTGTAAAATCTGCGTTTCCAAAATTGCGGGAACCCTTGAAAGTATAAGCAATAAAGATAACTCTCTTGCAACGGATTGTCGCAGGAGAGATTTTTTTGAAAAACGATGCACCTTCTGATGAAATACATGTTACTCCACGTTTATTATCAAAAACGTAGGATCTGTATCGCTCAATTCCACAGGATAATTCGTTGCCTTATTTTGTGTCCCCTGAATACCGAATATCTCTTTTATTGCAACTTTATTATCAATAATCATGCTGTTTTCGACGATTTCGCCTTTGCTTTTTCTTTTTCCAATTTTTATCGCTTTGTCTTCTTTTTGTTTAATGAGTTTTACTCCGACTTTTAATTTTTTGTTGTCGACAGCTTTCATGAGAATAACATATTTATATTCATTAAGATTATCAATAAGTTTACATGCTGCACTACTCATTGTAATGCGCCCAAAACCTATGCTCGCATATACATCGTCTTTTCCTTTCGTGTTACCTATTTTAATTATCTGCCACTGCATAGTTTGCCTCCTTGTTGCATTTTTATAATCTTATTCTATATTGTTTTTAATAATTATCAATTGTTTTTTTGATTATTTTGAATTCTTATTGTTGTGATTGTTTTTTGTGTTTTATTTATTGAAAATAAAGACAAAGCCCTTCCGCAAAATATGCGGAAGGGCTTTGTGGAGCAGGTAACGGGAATCGGACCCGCGCCCCAGGCTTGGGAAGCCCGTATTCTACCATTGAACTATACCTGCGCAATATTGAATTGTCTAATCAAAAGATTACCACAATACGGGCGCGCAGTCAAGACAAGTTGCTAAAATTCGGCGCGAAAATTGTAAACGGGCGGCGATTTTATGACGTTGCCGCACTACCCCGACGCAAAAACGATTGTTGACAACGCCCCTCGCGCATTATATCATTATATTATACTTGATCTGAATACTACGGGGGAAACATGAATCACTGCGGCACACAAAAACCGGAAACCGAGCGTCTCGTCTTGCGAAGATTTACCGAAGACGACGCACTTGCGATGTTTGAAAACCGGGCGAGCGACAGCGAAGTCACGAAATTCTTGATGTGGCAGCCTCATTCCGACGTCGAAGTCAGCAAGGGCGTTATCGCGGATTGGATAAATCTATATTCCGACAATAAATTTTATCAATGGGCAATCGTATTGAAAAACAACGGCGACGAGCCTGTCGGAAGCATATCGGTCGTACACTATGACGAAAAGACGTCGATGGCGCATATAGGGTATTGCCTCGGTAGAAAATGGTGGCACAAAGGCATTATGTCGGAAGCTCTCCAAGCCGTGACGGATTTCCTCTTCGACGTCGCCGGTTTCAACCGCATCGAATCCCGCCACGACCCGAACAATCCGAACTCCGGCAAAGTAATGCAAAAATGCGGCATGAAATACGAAGACACGTTGCGCAGCTCCGATTGGAACAATCAAGGTATATGCGACGCGTGTTAATACGCTCTGCTTAAAGCCGAACGCCACCCGTGAATATTCCGCAACCAAAATACGATAACATACAAAATTATGGCACCCGTGATCATTAAACGAATTTACAAAAAAGACTTCGAAGGCACCGTATTGCCGATAAAATACACTACGGAAGAATATTACGACGTGTCGCTGACGCATACCGAAAGCGGCTGGAAGACGAAATTTTCAAAGGCGAAATTTCCCTCTCCCGTAACTCACACTCCCGAAGAATACGACTACCCCGACAAACTCTTTCAGAAACATTGGAAGGGTGCTGTTGCATACGGAGCTTTCGACGACGGCAAATTCGTCGGAGCGATAGAGCTTTATCCCGAAAAGTGGGCGAACAGAATAAGAGTGACCGAGCTGTGGATCGACGAAGAATATCGCAGACACGGCATAGGCAAACGACTTATGGATATTGCCAAGGAAACGGCGAGAAAGCGCGGTGCGCGTATGCTGATACTCGAAACGCAGTCCTGCAATTTCAACGCGATAAACTTTTATCTGCACGAGGGTTTCGACCTGGTCGGTTTCCTTTCCTGCGACTATTCGAACGCCGATCTGGAGCGCAAAGAAGTTCGCCTTGAGATGGGTTGGTTTAATTCTTAACTAAACATAGCGACTTTTCAATCCCTGTTTTCTTCAAATACCGCTGCCGCCTCCTCGTCCTTTTTTGCGACGCGTTTCAACGCAAAGCCTGCGGACAGCGTAACGACCGCCAGGCATACAACGCAAGCCAAATGCGACGAATAGCGCAAAACAACGCTTGCTTTGAATAAGTATGCCGCGACGTTGAGCGAGTTCCAGACCTGAAAAACGAAATAGTAAAAGGCAAGCCAGTTGCCGAATACGGAATAGACCTTCCGTATACTGCTCGGCAAGCGCAGAAATTCGTTCAGCGTTTTTCCTCCAGTAAAATTTTTTGTAAACAAAGGAAATGCCCTGAATTTTATTTGAGAACACGTTGTAAAAACGCAAAGCAGAATTACGCCGAATACCACGGGCACAAAACCGACCGTCAGGTCTCCGACTGGTAGGACAGGTGCGATCTTTCCGTTAAGGGTTTTTGCGTACAGCGCGCAAAAAGCTATTGTCGCCGCTACGAAAATCATAGTTGCCACGACGAAAACCGTGTAATATAAAAATCCTTTCTCTACCTTTCTTGCGGGGAAAGCAACGTTTTCGCGCCTGGGCGAACCTATAAGCTCCTCAATCCCTACCCGGTACGTTTCTGATATTTTCTTCAACGTACCGATATCCGGCTCGCTCGTTCCTCTTTCCCACTTGCTGACCACCTTGTCCGACACTCCTATCTTTGCGCCGAAATCCTTTTGGGTAAGTTTTCGATTTTCTCTGAGTTTTTTAAGTCTGTCTTTCATTTCGCACCATTTTCCGATTCTCTTATCTGCACCGCTTTGACAAATCCCGCAACCGTAAATGCTACGGGAACGGCGATCACCAACGCGACTATAATCCACATTGCGACAACGGGAACGGAAGTCTGCAAAGCCATACAACAACCCAAAAGGAGAAAAAGACATTGCGCCGCCGACAAAGTAGAATTTATTCCGGCAGTCAGAATCTTGTATATCTTATCGCGGTTTCTTTCGTCTTTGCAGATATCGTCTATATATACCTGTAAGCCTATATTGACTTTCCATTCCGTTTTTATAAAATTCAAAAGCATACAAACTATTGCGAAAAATGTGCTTACGGCGGGCGACATAAACAACATGGCTTTATTCCCGTAGAGGTCTGTTTCCCCGTCCGCGCCGAAATGTATACCTATCGTGTCGGGAAGACTGATATACGCCCTTACGCTGAGAACGAACAGCGCTGCGGCTGAAGCTATAATGAATCCTATACAAAGCAACGTAAACGCATTTTGCGGCAGTCTGCGACGAGATCTCTCAGACGCATTTTGCGTACGCGCGTTTTCGTTTTCGTACACTATCGCCCCGACTTCAACTCCGAACGTCTCCGCAAGCCGGGCAAGGGTTTCGGGGTCGGGAAGGCTCTCCCCTCTTTCCCATTTACTCACGACGTTGTCAGACAAATAAAGTCGGTCCGCCAGCTCTCTTTGAGTAAGCCCCGCTTGTTCGCGCAGTCCTCGTATGTTGACGGCGATAGTTTTTTTGTCCTCGTCGGAAAACTTTTGCATAACCGTTACTCTCCTTGTCGGTTAAATTATACGATAAACCGTGCTTGCTTTCAAGACCGTGCCGCGTTTTAACTCTCTCTATATTGTAGAATCCGCGTCTAAACTTGACTTGTTACGTCGTCAAGGGGTAAAATATTAGCGTCAAAGAGGTGAAAAATGGATACGAAAACCGCTGTGCTCAGATTGCTAGAAGAAAACAAGACCACTGCTTTGTCCGGTCAGCAGATCGCAGACAGGCTGGGCGTTTCGCGCGCGGCGGTATGGAAGGCGGTCAAAAGTCTGGCAAGCGAAGGCTATTCGATATCCGCCACGACCAACAAAGGATATATGCTGACAGGCAAAAGCGACATCGTATCAGTCGAAGGGATACGCGCGGCTTTGCCCGAAAGATACAAAGACATTCCTCTCGAGGTCAAGGACAGCACGACTTCTACGAATATAGACGTAGGCGTGGCTGCGACAAGCGGTGCGCCGCACGGCGCAACGGTGGTCGCGCTCGAACAGAAGAGCGGACAGGGACGCCTCGGCAAGAGTTTCTGCTCTCCCAAAGGCGGGATATATTTTTCCACGCTTATCCGCCCGACGCTTTCGATAGAAAAAGCGGTCATGATAACCCCCGCCGCCGCGGTCGCGGTACACAAGGCGATCTCGGACGTCCTCGGACTCCCCGTCTCGATAAAGTGGGTCAACGACGTATATATGAACGGGCGCAAAGTCGTCGGCATATCGACGCAAGCGCAGGCGGACATTGCCGCAGGCGGGATCAGCGGAATAATCGTAGGTACGGGTATAAACTACGCGACTGCCGAGACCGACTTCTCTGCCGACATAAAGGACAAGGCGGGCTCGCTGTTCAGAAAGGACGCGCCCCCGAAACGCAACGAGCTTGTTGCGGCGGCGATCGCGAACCTTCTCGATCTGTCGCAAGACCTGACCGACAAGAGCTATATGGACTACTACCGCGAGCATTGTTTCGTGCTCGGCGCGAGAGTGGATTACGAGATAAACAGAGAGGCGAAAAGCGGAATCGTCGAACGGATAGACGACAACGGCGCACTGATAATAGACGAGGACGGAAGCACTGAAAAGAGAGTGCTCTCCTGCGGAGAAATATCCGTCAGGCCTCGCAGCATTTAACGGGTTTTACAGACACGGGCTAGAAAAATAAAAAATACGGCAAATAAAGAAGGCGGCTTTGTGCCGCCTTTTCTTTTCAGAAATTTATCACGTCGAGATGCTCTAAAAGTATCTTGACGCCGAGGAGTATAAGTATCACGCCGCCGAGTATCTCGGCTTTGTTCCTGAACTTGTCGCCGACCTTTACGCCTATGCCCACGCCGACTAGACTGAACGTGAAAGTGGTCGCGCCTATAATGCCTACCGCGAGCCAGATGTTGACGGAAAGGAACGCGAAGGTCACGCCGACCGCGAGCGCGTCTATACTGGTCGCTATCGCCATTACGAGAAGGGTGCCCAAGCCGAGTTTCAGAGGTTTGTCCTCATCTCCTTCCTTCTTTTCGTCCTTGTCGAAAATACCGTCGTATATCATCTTGCCGCCGAGAAGGAGCAGAAGCCCGAAGGCTATCCAATGGTCGAACTCCGTTATATACTTCTGAAAAAGCGAACCCGCGCCCCAACCGATCAGCGGCATTATCATCTGAAAACCGCCGAAGAACAGCGCGATCAGCAAGGCGTACTTCCAGATTATCTTCTTCATTTCGACGCCCTTGCACATTGACACGGCAAACGCATCGGCGGAAACGCCGAGACCTATCAAAAGGATTTCCCAAACAGTCATAAATACCTCTCTTCGTACCGTGCAATAAAAAAATCACACATAGTACGGGCTATGTGTGAGTCTTGTCATTTAATATAAGCCATGCCGAAAAGGCAAGTATGTTGACTTATCACGAGAGTATCGCCGACTACTCCCTCACCGATTGTTAGTCTAGCATAACAAAGTCGCCTTTGTCAACGAACGCAACGGCTTTTGCTTCATATATGCGAAAACGCGACAAAGGAAACGGGAGCGTTGTTCCGCCCTTTCGGCTATTCCTCTCAACGAGGTCACACGCTCCCGTCTTTTTATTATACCGTTTTTCAAAGCGTCCCGTCAAACGAATCCGACTTTTTCACTCCGGATCGGATACGTTTTTATTCCGCCGTCTCAGTCGCGGTCGTCGTCCGTCCCCGCATCTTTGCATACGGCATCGCGATCTGCGCATTCGTCGGCAATGTCTTCAACCTCGCGCTTTTCATCCTCACCGAACTTCTCCGCGTCGTCCGTGTAGTCCGCGGGCGAACCTATACGCACCTCTTTGTCCTCGTCGGGGTCTTTTATAGGCTGCTTTGCTAGCATGATCGCCATGGGTATCACGATGAGAAGATTGACCATAACCGCCGCGAGGAATATATAGTTGGTCGGCACGGGCTGTTCCGCACCCGTAGTCGGGTCGATGTATACTCCGTTGCTCGTCGAGCTGACGTACGCGCCGATGAACGGTCCGACGCACATGGGTATCAGCACGCTGAATACCATGCGGATACCCTGGAAATGCCCGACCTTGTCCGTCGGCGTATTGTCGCGCATGCAGGCGGAGAGCAATGCCATTTCCCACAGATAGCCGGTCATCATTATTATGCCCGCCACCGACACAAACCATATATTGCGGGCGAAGAACATAAGCGTCCCGCCGAGGGTATAGACGACGAGAGCGAGCGGCAAAAGCAGTCTCAAAGAGATCTTGCCGCGCAGAAAACCGAATACGACGCTGAGCACCGACGACAGCACGAGTATCGCGCCCAGCATCAGGACGTAGTCCTTTATGCCCAGGAAATACTCGACGTATATGATAAGGTAGGACATATATATGTTGTTGGCGATGCCGATGATGCAGACCGCGGCATATATCAGGTAGAGATCGCGGTTGCTTTTTACGACGGACGGTCTGAACCCGTGCACGAGTTCTTTGAGAAAGCTGCCCTGCTTGGGTTTCAGATCGGGGCTGTCCTTGATCAGGAATACGCCTACCACGCCCATGAGGGTCGTTATCCCGCCGAGCACGCCGAAGAAGGTCATCCACTGCCCGTTTTGCGTAAACGAATCGAAGACGCCGAATATCACGAGCAACGCGGCGAGCGGCATTATCTGAAGTACGCCTTCGGCTTTAGCCCTGTTGCCGTGATCGGTAACGTCGGTTATCCATGCGTTGAACGCGGCGTCGTTGGCAGTCGAGCCGATAGCGGTCATTATGCAGTCCATGACGATTATCATGACCGTCGTAAGCGCGACGGTATTTGCCGACGGAAACAGCTTTGCCGAGTTTTCTTTGGTAATGAGCGCGAACGCAAATACGCTGACGCCCCAGAATATGTAACCTATGCTGATAAAGAGTTTGCGTTTGCCGATCTTGTCGGACAGCCCGCCCGCGAACAGCGTGACGACCGTCGCGACGACCGCGCTCGACGCGACCATCGCACTCGTTGCGTTGAGATCGTAGGTCACCGTCTTGTAGAGATACACGTTGAGATACATGTTTTCGACCATCCAGGCAATCTGCCCGACCAAGCCGAACAACACGATGCTCGCCCATATCCTTGCACCCGTCTTTCCTTTGAGTTCCATAATGTCTTCTCCCTTGACATTATTATATACCTTTTAGGGAGAGGTTTCAAGACCCGACGGAAATCCGACCTTGCCCGCGATGACATAAACGCCTGTCGCGGAGGCTGACGTATGCGGCTTTTCCTTTCCCCACAACGGGTATTGTCGACCGTGTCCGGCCTCTATGCGACGATAAAAGACGAGCAAGGCTTTTCGCAAAAGGGCAAAAAAACATCCCTCCCGAGGCTTTTGCCCCGAGAGGGATTTTATCGTACCCGTGTAGGTTATACGCGTTATTCTTTACTTCTTTACCACATTGAACTCAAGCGTCTTTTCTCCGAGTTTTCCCGCAGAGAACGTGACGGTCGCCTTGCCGCTCTTGCCCGTGGTCTTGATCCAGACGCCTCTCTGACCGCCTATCAGCGCGACGTTGCTCTCGCCGATGACTTCGACGGGACCAGTCGTCTTTATCTGTATCGCGGTGTTGTCGTAGGGCAGAACGTTGCCGCACTGCGAGACCGCCTTGAGTACTATCCTGGTGACGTCGTAGGTCTCGTCCTCGACGAGGGTATCCGCGTCCGCCTTCGCGTACAGGCTCGCCTCGAATACCGAGCCTTTCTCGGTCGTGACGACGACCTCGCCCTTCGAGTTGAGTCCTTCGAACTTGTAGGTGACCTGCTTGCCGCCCCAGCTCGTGACGTACTTGCCGAACAGCATCGTTATGCTGTCAACGGAGAGTTTGTACTTGATCAGATTCTTTATCAGCGTGAACGGATGACGGAATATGCCGCCGAACGTGCCGTGTTTCTTGACCGCGAGGAGTGCGATCTTGAGTTTCGCCGCGTCGTGCTTGGAGAACTTGTACTGGTCGTCCTTCTCGAGCTGATCGCCTATAACGTCGTCGAGCGGTACGGGCGGGATCGGGATATTTCTGAACTCCTTGCACTTGTCCCACTGCTCTATCATGTCGAACGTGTTGATCAGCACGCCGTTCTTGTACATCCTGACCGTCGGGCAGTTGGTGAACATATAGACGGTGCCGACCTGACCTCCCGCGACGTCGCCTATCTCCATGTTGGACGAGATCTCGAGCACGGGTTTTTTATTGCTCTGCAGGCGGTATACGCTTGCCGCGAGCTTGTCGATGCGGAACATATCCGAGACGCCGTGGTAGCATATCTTGTCTCCGCTGCCGAAGTCCTTATGCGTGTTGTAGTCGCTCATGCACCAGCCGATCGCTCCGCTCGTGCCCTTCGCGCCGTACATCTTGTCGAGGACGCGCGCATGTCGTATCG
Source organism: uncultured Christensenellaceae bacterium (assembly GCA_944380305.1). Lineage (GTDB taxonomy): Bacteria > Bacillota > Clostridia > Christensenellales > UBA3700 > Ornithoclostridium. The sequence continues at coordinate 5,182 of CALWHF010000023.1, read as the reverse complement.
CGTGCTCCTGTCTCTTCTTCTCGTGGTCGAACGTCTTGGTCGGGAACATGTGACCGTTGTGCTCGGTGACGAGATAGGGCACGTTGCCCGCGACGATGAATTTTGGAAGAAGTCTGATCTTACCGCCCGAATGAATGAAGTCGTTGTATGTATAGACGTCCTCGAGCAGATGACTTCTGGGTATACACCTGACGCCGCCCGTCTGTCTCGTCTTGTCGAGCGAATGAGCGAGCGCGTTGGTCTTGGTATAGAGTTCGTCGTCGTCGCCGCTCTCGTTTATTCTGACGCCCCACAGGATTATGCTTGGGTGGTTGTAGTCCTGATCTATCATTTCGTTGACGTGTTGCAGGCACATCTCTCTCCACTCCGGATTCTTGCTGACGTACTGCCAGCCGGGGATCTCGGTGAATACCATGAGTCCCAGCTCGTCGCACTTGTTCAGGAAATGCTTGCTGTTGGGATAGTGCGAGGTGCGGGCGAGATTGACGCCCAGCTCGTTTCTGAGGTAGATCGCGTCCGCCTCCTGCGCTGATTTCGGCATTGCGTATCCGACGTACGGATAGGACTGGTGGCGGTTGAGACCTCTGATCTTGAGCAGTTTGCCGTTGAGATAGAACCCGTCTTTTCTGAATTCGCAGGTCCTGAAGCCCGTCCTGTCAACGACGGTCTCTGTGCCGAAAGTCGCGGTGACGGTATAGAGATTGGGGTTGTCCACGTCCCACAGCGCGGCCTTGCCGCAATCGAGCAGCGTATGTGCCTTGTCGCCGTGCGCGACTACGTCCGATTCGGCGATCTTCGCACCTGCGGCGTCCGTTACGACCACGTTGACCGAAGTGCCGTCCGCGGGAGCGTCAAAAGTCAGCTCGACGTCGAGTTTGGGAGAAGTCAGCACGTCAGCGGGGGTCAGACGCATGTTCTTGCAATACACGCCGTCGTGAACGTACAGATATACCTCGCGGTATATGCCGCCGTAGACCAGATAGTCCACCACGCCGCCGAACGGGGGTATCTCCGCCCTCTCGGTGCTGTCTACCATTACGGCGATGACGTTTTTCTTGCCGTACTCGACGTAGGGGGCGATGTCACCGTTGAATTCGGTATAACTTCCTTTGTGCGCGAAAGCCTGCTTACCGTTGACGTAGACGTCGGCATAGTTGGCTACCGCCTCGAAACTGAGAATGAGTTTCTTTCCCTTCCAGCTTGCGGGAACGTCCACCGTCTTGCGGTAACAGCTGACGAACTGATACGTCTCTTCGTCGAAGTTGTTGTAGGGTATTTCCTTGTTGGCGTGAGGGATGTTGACCGTCTCGAACGCGGAATCGTCGAAGTCCGCGGCAAGATATTCCTTCTTAAAATCGGCGGAATATTTCCAACCGTAATTCAAATTGACCGTTTGTGACATAAATCCTCCTTTATCGTCCCGATTATTGTAACATATATCTCGGTCTTTTTCAACGCTTTTGCGTAAATAACGCGTATATTCGCATAAAGACGCGCGCGTAATAAGCTCGCAGGTTATGCCAACGCTTGACTTTTTGCGCGCGACGCGATAAACTATAACAACGAATATACGGTAGCGTACGCGCGTACGCAATATATAGAAAGGTAACTGCTATGAAAGAAAACAACAAAAAATACGTCGTCATTCTCGGCGACGGAATGGCGGATTATCCGATAGACGAGCTGGGCGGCAAGACCCCTCTCGAAGTCGCGAAGAAACCCAATATCGACGCTCTCTGCGCAAAAGGAGAGCTGGGGCTCGTCAGGACCGTTCCCGCAGGCATGAAACCCGGCAGCGACGTCGCCAACCTCGCGGTGATGGGTTACTCTCCCGCGCGCTATTACAGCGGTCGTTCCCCTCTCGAGGCTCTCAGCATAGGCATAGACCTCAAGGACACCGATATTGCGATCAGGTGCAATCTCGTGACGCTGTCCGACGACGAACCCTACGAAAACAAGACCATGCTCGATTACAGTGCAGGCGAGATCTCTTCCGCAGAGGCGAAAGAACTGATCGACTTTATCGAGAGCAGACTCGGCAACGACAAACTGTGCTTTTACAGCGGCGTCAGCTATCGCCATTGCCTTGTCAGACACGACTCCGAGCTTGGCACGGAGTACACTCCCCCGCACGACATATCCGACAAAAAGATTACCGACTACCTGCCCAAAAAGCTGTACGGCGACGAAATGCTTGAACTGATGAAAAAGTCTTACGATCTGCTAAAAGACCACCCCGTCAACGTCGCCAGGATCAAGGCAGGCAAGAACCCCGCGAACAGCATATGGCTTTGGGGCGAAGGCACGCGTCCCGCTCTGTCTCCGTTCGAGGACAAATACGGCATCAGAGGCGCGGTCATAAGCGCGGTAGACCTGATCAAAGGCATAGGCATAGGCGCGAAAATGAAAGTCATCGAGGTCGAAGGCGCGTGCGGTACCTACGAAACCAATTTCGCGGGAAAAGCTCAGGCTGCCGTCAACGCTCTGCTGAACGAAGGCTGCGATTACGTCTACGTCCACATGGAAGCACCCGACGAATGCGGACACCAGGGAGACGTCGCGCACAAGATTTTGTCTATTGAATTGATAGACGGTGTTGTGGTACAATATATTGTAGAAAAACTGAGAGAGGCAAAAGTCGACTTCAGCGTGCTGGTCGCACCCGACCATCCGACGCCGATAAAGCTCAAGACGCATACGTCCGATCCCGTGCCGTACGTCCTTTACCGCTCGTACGACGAAAAGGTCAATCCCGCAAAGAGCATGACCGAGAAAAACGCAAAAGCAAGCGGCGTATATTACGACGACAGCTGCTCTCTGATAGACAAGTTCATCAAGGAGGACTAACCATGGACGAAAAAGAAAAAGATTTCGACCGCGACGAGCTAAGCTCAAACGACGCTCTTCTCTCGGACGATATTCAGCTCGACGCTCCGTCCGACTTCGTAGACGAGCCGTCGAAAGAAGAACCCCGCGAAGCCGAAAGCAACCTCTGCCCCGAAGAAGAGAAAGATGAATCCAAAGGCGACGAGGATAAAGACGGCGATGCCGAAGAAAAGAAGGAGACCCCGGACGAAGACACCCCCGTCGTGGACGAAAACGCTCCCGTACCCGACGCCGAGGAGATGAACGAGGCGCTCAAGCCCAAACTCAAAGAGACTTCTGTAAAAAAGAAAAAGCGCATAGCAATAGCGTGCGTCGCGGTTTTCCTTATCGTCGCGATCACGCTGGGCATCGCACTGCCGATATACTTCGTCAACAAAGACAAGATCTTCGTCAAGAGCGCAGAAGACTTCGCAAATTACAACGACGGCACCTACTTCGTGCTCGAAAAAGACGTTACCGTGGACGGAGACCTGACGATCGAGAGACTGTACAATATCGACCTCAACGGTCACAGCCTTATAGTCAACGGCACCCTGAAGTACGACTCGGGCACCGAAGGCACTCTGTACATCGGTACCAAAAAGGGCAAAGAATACATCGCGAAAGGTCTGCTCCAGGCGGATAACCTCGAATTCGCGACCACGGAGGCGGACGTAGTCCTGGCTTCTTCCGTCACCGTGAACACCATGAGCGTTACCGCAAAGAGCTTTACGCTCTCTTCGTCCGCTCAGGCGAACGGCACCGTTTCTGTGACCGCAAAGACCGTCAACATCAACGGCTCGATAGCGTTCGGCGAAAGCGAAAGCGCGAAACTCGTTGCAAATTACGGCGACGCGGTCAACGTCAACGCAAACGTGTCTTCTGCGATAGAACTCTACTACTCCACGATGACTCTCGCGAGAAACGCGACCGTCGACGAAGTGCTGCTCAACGGCTCTTCCCGCGCGGCGATATACGGCAAGGTCGCAAAATCCGTATCCACGGTAAAGGCGACAGCCGAGGAAACTCCCGAAGGCGGCGAAGACGGCACCGAGACCCCCGAAGGCACCGACAACGGCAATACGGCTACCGCCACGGCGGACGCCGCGAACGCAAACGTCGTCGTCATGCTCGGCACCGAGTTCTCCTGCCCCGTCGTCAACAATATCGCGACCCTCGCGATCGAGCGCAGAGACAACCTCTCGATAGACATATACGACTGCACGACGGTCAAGTACATCGACCGCCTCTCCGCCCCCGTCGACATAAATATCGACGAACGCGCTGACGGATCTCTCGTCGCAGTCGCGTCCAAAGTGCAGAACGCGCAGGGCTACTCTTTCAGCGTGGACGGCAAAGAGTGGGTCGAAACCGATTCCAACGAGTACGACATCACCTCTCAGCTCACCTCTCAGACGGGCAAACACCGCATCGAAGTATTTGCCAAAGGCAATTACTCCTACGACGATCCGTTCGCTCTCGGCGATGCGAGCGTGCTCTACCTCGCGGGAGGCACGATAGCTTGCGAATATACCTATCAGATACAGCTCGCTACTCCGTCCAACCTCAACGTGACGGGCACGACGCTTACTTTCGACAAGGTGGCGTTCGCGACAAAATACGAATATTACGTCAACGGCACCAAATACACCTATACGCCGACAGACGACAGCGCGGTGATCTCGATAGACCTCTCCGACAAACTGCCGACAGCGGGTGCGTATGCGATAAGAGTCGTCGCGGCGGCAGACAGCGCGGACATACTGACCAGCAAAGCGGCTATGACTTCCACGATCAAGACCGAGCAGCTCGAGACCCCCGCTCTCAGCGCGTCTCAGCAGGAAGACGGCAGCGTTCTGTTGACGATACAGACGACCGAGGGCGTATTCACGACCTATCGCGTGACCTACGAGATCACTCTGACCGACGGCAGCAAACAGACCGTCAATCTCGTGACCTCCAACACCGAGCTGACCCTGACGGGACTCAAGGCGGGCGACACGATCACCGTCACGGCGGAAGCGAGCGGCTATTACACCGAGAGCAATCCGTCCGCTGCCGTAGTGACCGAATACGAAGCTCCCGCTCCCGAGACTCCGCAACAGTAACACGTCGGACACTTAAAACAAAAAATCACGCGGCGCGAAATGCGCCGCGTTTTCTTTGACGGTGAATTATACTTTCAAGTGCAACACTTTGAGAACAAAAAAAGAAGTTCATATGAATCTGTTGTATAATTAAAATTGCAACAAAAAAACACAACAGGAGAAATCATATGAACTATAATCATCTTACCATAGAAGAACGCTGTTGTATA
>CALWHF010000022.1 GCA_944380305.1 uncultured Christensenellaceae bacterium | reverse complement strand
GCCTTGACAGGACAAATGCTTTGAATAACCTGTTTCGCCTTCCAAACAACAAAATGGACATAACATTGTTTGGAGGGTTGTTGGTGTGCGGGCTATAAAATACTGCCGATATCGATTTTGTAATAGATATGCACTTCTTGCGGTTTGCCCGTAACCGCGTTGACAGCATAATGTATAAAGCGCAGTTGAAAAAATACGGCATCAGAGTTGTTTCGGCAACCGAGCCAGTCAGTAACGACGAGAGCGGAGAGTTCTGCGAGATGTTTTTTGAGTGAAACGACGAAAAGTATTTGCAACGCCTTTCAAAACGAGTACACGACGGACTTGACACGAGCGTTAAAAACGGCACTTATTGCGGCGGGAAACTCATATGGCTTCAAGCTCATTGACACCGACAAGCGCGGCAACAAGGGCATTATTCACCTATCGCCTTTGGTGCCGAAGGCGGGACTTGTGAGGAACGACCAAAGGGAGAGACGGAATAGAGAGCGAAGCGAACGTCACTAATTCAGACTGTCACACACTGAGACACTCGAGCGGCGCGACAAAGACGTGGCGTAAAAAATACAGAAGAGTTTTTCTCGTCTGTATTTTTTACGCCTTTGCAAATAAGTTGCAACGTTTCAATTAGGCATAACCCCAGATATTTATATAGTTACTTATATTATATAATTGTTGTAACAATTGAATGTAATTAATTGTAATTGTAAATATAATTTCGAAATATTACATTAAAATAGTTTACATTAGTATATTTATGTGCTACAATAAGTTTACAAAAACAAAGGAGGTATTCGAAATGGAATACAGCCAGATCATTCTTGAAATGCTGGAACGTATAAAAGTTTTGGAAAACAAAGTTAAAGGTCTCGAAGAAGAAAGAGATAGTTGCATAGGCGCAAAAGCAGTAAAAATTGTTGATTTTAATAAAATCAGCTCAAAATACAGAGCTTTGGCAGAGTATCTTCTCATAGAGGATAAAAAGACAGTATCTTTAACTTACGACGAGATAGAAAAGATCTTGGGTTTTGAGTTGCCGGATACTGCAAGAAAATTCAAGCAGTCTTTTTGGGCAAATACAAAAACACATTCGTATGCGTCAAGTTGGTTAGAGTTGGGATATAAAGCAAAAGTGAACGTGGACAGTGATATAGTAACTTTTATCAAAAATACTTTGTAAATGAGGAGAAAAAATATGAAAATGAATTTATCGCAAAAAGAAAGGAAATACACCTTATGGGAAGCAATGGAGATAGTTTTATCTGAGAAAGCAGATAAAACCATGCATGTGAAAGATATTGCGCATGAGGTGACGATAAGAGGATTGTATTATCAGTTGGACGGAAATCCCGTGAAACCTAATCAAATCGGAGTAAGGGCATGGCATAGACCACATTGTTTCAGACGTCTGAAAGGTAATCGCGTTCAGTTGATAGATAATGCAGATAACGAATAGTTGCAATTCCAGTTGTTATTTTTGGATATAAATACGGATAACGCATTAGTTTGTTTGCATCCGATACAGCGGCAAAAGAATAACCCTCTTGAAAAATTCTGCGAGATGTGATAACATATATATAATAAAGCGGAGACGGTGAAAGAGGTCTTCGCGGAAACGGCGGGTCGCAAAAGGGGGAATGCGGTTATGGAGAGCAAAAAGAAATACGCGATCTTCGAAGTTATCGTCACGATATTGTACATCGCTTTGTTTGTCTTCGTTTACGAAGTTTACGATCAGAACGTCGCTATTATCGACAGAGGGTATCCGTCTACGGAAAAGACTTATTTCGCGTTGTCTTGCGGGTGGGCGCCTATCGCGCTGACCTGTATCGCGGCGGCGGTGTTTATCGCGAGCGTCGTCGCGTACGTCTTTAAGAGAGGGGAGATCTCTTTCAAAAAAGAGGCGGTGTCGATTGCGTTTGAAATAATCGTAGGAGTGGTCTACGCGCTTCCCGTGCTTGCAATAACAAAGAATATCCCGACCACGGCGTATAAGGTGCTGACGATCGTATCGTGCGCGCTGTTTGCGGCATATCTGTTGTACCGCATAGTAGACATCTCGGTCAAGGCATACAGGGGCGGGAGAGTGCCCGACGTCGCAGTGCAGTAAGGCGCAGGGCAATAAGAAAAATCAAAAATACAGACGTTTGCAGACGTTCGGCGCGGATTTTTCCGCGCCGAATCGCATTTTGATCGCGTTTTATTAAAATTTTTCGTATAAATTTTCAAAAAAAGGAAAAAATATTTTATTTATATAAGGAAAACGCAAAAATTATTCGTATTTATTTGTTAGAAGCATGAAAGAACAGACATTCAGCGAGTGGCTAGACGCTCTCAAATCAAAAGCGAATATCGTGGACGTCGTGGCGGGATACGTTCCGCTGACGAGCAAAGGCGGCAGGTATTGGGCTTGCTGTCCTTTTCATCACGAAAAAACGCCCTCTTTCTCGGTTGACGAGCAGAGGCAGGCTTTCTATTGTTTCGGTTGCCACGTCGGCGGAGACGTGATCAAATTCGTGATGGACATCGAAAATACCGACTTTATGAGTGCGTGCAAGCTGTTGTCGCAGAAAGTGGGTCTGCCTATGCCCGAATTCAAATCGAGGAGCAAGGGCGAAAATCTCGGCAAGAAGAAAGAAAGGCTCTACGAGATGATGAAACAGGCGGGACGTTTCTATTATAAGTGTCTCGAAGGCGAAGGCGGCAAGGCGGCGAAGGAATATCTCGCAAAACGCGGAATATCCAAGGATACGGCGGTGACGTTCGGCATAGGATATTCTCCCGACTACAACGCTTTGCCCGCGCATCTCAAACAGCTGGGATACAACGAAGTCGAGATGATAGAGGCGGGCGTCTGCGCGCAGAAGGACGGCAGAGTGTATGACGTCATGGCGGGCAGACTGATAGTGCCGATAATCGACGGTATGCACCGCGTGATCGCGTTCGGCGGCAGGGTGCTGACTTCGGAAAAGCAGATGAAGTACCGCAACACGAACGATACGATCCTGTTCAACAAGAAGTGCGAAGTGTTCGGTCAGGACACGCTGAAGAAATACAAGATGAAAAACCCCGTGACCAGCGTCATCATGGTCGAAGGATACATGGACGTGATCTCGCTGTATCAGGCGGGGGTCAGGAACGTGGTCGCGTCTATGGGCACCGCGCTCAACGTCAAGCAGGCGGAGATAGTCAAGAAGTACAGCGACACGGTATACGTCTGTTACGACGGCGACACGGCGGGGCAGGCGGCGACGCTGAGGAGTCTCGACATATTCTACGGTGCGGGGCTCAACGTCAAAGTGGTATCGCTTCCCGACAATCTCGATCCCGACGAATACGTCAATCAGCGCGGAGTGGAGAGCTTTGCGGCACAGCTTGCGAAGGCTTTGCCTCTGTTCGAATACAAGCTGCGTACGCTTGCGAAAGGATACGACATGAAGGTCGCCGAAGAGCAGGGCAAATTCGTCGTCGAGGCGGTCAAGATAGTCAAAGAACTGCCGACACCCGCGCAGGTGGACGCGTATATCCCTATCGTCGCGAAACTGAGCGGACTGGGGACGGATACCGTCAGGCGTCAGCTTATGCAGGAGTCCGAGTTTTCGGAGGACGGCGCAAAACTTCTGACGCAACCGCAAAAGCGCAAGGACGGCAAATACTATAAGGCAATGCGTTTCGTGTTGTACGCACTGTACGGTGGCGTGGAAGACCTTAGCTTCGACAAGGACATATCGCTTTACTGCGAGGACGAAGATCACAAAAAGCTGTACGACGATTACAGAAAGAACGCCGATTCGGAGCTTTCGGTAGACGATCTGATGGCTCTCGAAAAGGAGATACCCGAGGCGGCAGAAGTGCTTGCGGCAGGCAGGATAGTCAACGAAAAAGTGGCGAAAGCGTATTTTTACGACTGCGTAAAGGCACTTGAAAATGAATTCGTCAAGAGACAACGCAAATCCCTGCTCAAAGCGTACGGAGAGAGCGGATCGGAAGAAGAAAAAACGCAAATACTCGCTCAGATGAGCAATAACCAAAAGAAAAAATAAAGTCGGAGGAAATATGGATAACGAAAAGAAAGAAAGCGACAAGAAAACTGCGAGAGAAGAAAAGATCGCGCAGGAAGTCGCAAAACTCATCGCATCCGCAAAGAACGGCAAGCTGAACGACGACGAGATCAACGAGAAACTCGCGCGTTTCGACCTTGACGTGCAGGAGATCGAAAACGTGTTTACCGAGATCGAGTCCAAGGGTATAACGATTGAGGAGACCACGCTTGAAGAGAAGATGTCGCTCGACTCTCTCGAGGGCACGACGGACGACTCGGTCAAGATGTATCTCAAGGACATCGGACAAGTCCCGCTGCTGACTTCCGAAGAGGAGATAGTCCTCGCGGAAAAGATGGCGAAGGGCGACCAGGCGGCGAAGGACAGGCTCAGTGAAGCCAACCTGAGACTCGTCGTATCTATCGCGAAAAGGTACGTCGGCAGAGGCATGCAGTTCCTCGATCTTATCCAGGAAGGCAATCTCGGTCTTATGAAAGCGGTAGAGAAGTTCGACTACAAAAAGGGATTCAAGTTCTCCACCTACGCGACGTGGTGGATAAGACAGTCCATAACCCGTGCAATAGCGGACCAGGCGAGGACCATCCGTATCCCCGTTCACATGGTCGAGACGATAAACAAGACGGGCAGAGTGACGCGTCAGCTGATGCAGACGCTCGGCAGAGAGCCTACGCCCGCCGAGATAGCCAAGGAGATGAACATTCCCGAAGAGAAGGTCATCGAGATTCAGAAGATCGCACAGGATCCCGTATCTCTCGAGACTCCTATCGGCGAAGAGGAAGACAGCCATCTCGGAGATTTCATAGAGGACAACACGGCTGCGTCTCCTGCGGAGAAAGCCGAAGCTAAGATGCTGAGAGAACAGCTCCTTCAGGTGCTCGACACTCTGACCCCGAGAGAGAACGAGGTTCTTTTGATGAGATACGGCCTCAGAGACGGCAGACCCAAGACTCTCGAAGAAGTCGGAAAAGAGTTCAACGTCACCAGAGAAAGAATAAGACAGATCGAGGCGAAAGCTCTCAGAAAGCTGCGCCATCCCAACCGCACTAAGAAGCTGAAAGACTATATAGGCAAGTAATGCGAAACAGCGCATAACCTACACGGGCAGGAAAAATGAAAACGGTAAAGGATATTGAAAAACTGCTTTGCGAGTTTGCTCCTCTCGAACTTCAGATGAGTTTCGACAACAGCGGATTCTGCATAGGCGAATCGTCTCAACAGGTGACGGGCATAATGCTTTGCACCGACGTGACTCCGTCCGTCGTCGAAGAGGCGACAGAGAAGAACTGCAACCTCATCATAAGTCATCACCCCGTCATATTCTGCGGGATAAAGACGCTGTGCTCCGACAAAGACCGCATGAGATACGCGGTCGTCAGCGAGATGATAAAAAGAGGGATCGCGGCTATCGCCATGCACACCAACGTCGATATATGCGAGGGCGGCACAAACGACACGGTCGCGCACGCACTCGGCGTAAAAGTCGAAGGCGGAGAGGGCGAAGCAATGAGAACGGGTACGCTCGGCAAGCCGTTGCCGCTCAAGGACTTTGCCGCGCTCGTCGCAAAAACGCTAGGGGACGACACCGTCAGGTATGCGGGAGATCCCTCGAAGACAGTTTCGAAAGTCGCTGTCAGCACGGGAGCGGGAGGCAGAGACAGCGAGCTGATATACCGTTTGCAGGACGAGGGCGTGGACGCGCTCGTGACCGCGGAAGTAAAACACAACGTAGTGCTTGAGGCACTTTACGCAGGCGTGGCGATAGTGGAGACCACGCACTATTCGAGCGAACGCTGCATTGTCGATATAATAGGCGGCGTGCTCGACAAATACAAGATAAACTATCATAAGAGCGAGACGGAGGGAAATCCCTACCGCAGGGCTTGAAGGAGAAATTATGAATATAGAAGGTATGCTGAAATACCAGAGCCTCGACAGAGAGCTCAATCAGCTCAACGAAAAATTCAGGACGAGCGACGCTACCGTACAGTACAACAGATACATGAAGCTGTACAAGCAGACGATAGAGGACGGCAAGCGCATGAGCGGAGTGGCAGGCGAACATTTCGTCAACCTGGACAGACTTACCAAGCAGTACGAAAAACTGCTTGCCGACGTAGAGGAATACAATACCGGAATAAATGAGATAACCGATCTGAAACAGGCTGATTATTACGAAAAACAGCTGATTAAACTTTACACCGCAATTGAGAGCGTCGAAAAAGAGCTGGACAACCTTCGCAAGGAACTCGTCAAACTCGATGCGGACGCAAAAGCGTTCTTTGCAAATGCGAACGGTTATTTCGTAAACGTCAAGAAAGCCACTCCCGAAATGGAGAAAGTCAAGGTCGAGATCCAGTCCAAGGCGAAAGAGGTCATGGCAGCGCAGAAAGAGCTGGAAAAGACGATAGAGCCCGAGCTTGTCGAGAAATACAAGAAGGCAAAGGAGATCGCGAAGTTCCCGCCGCTCGTTCCGTTCGACGAGGCTACCAGCTCCTGTATGGGTTGCGGACTCGAGCTTTCCAAGGACATTGTGGCAAAACTGCGTCAGGACGGCGGTCTGGAATTCTGCCCCAACTGCAACAGACTCGTATACAAACAGTGATATGAAAAAGAGCAGCTGGAGATCGATAATAGTCGCGTACGTCGTCGGCATAGTGCTGATCGTCGCACCGATAGTCGTGATGACGGTGCTGAAGGACAACGAGGGCATACAGGGCGCGAAGGCGTCGCTGTATATAGCGGTTTTCGCGGGTGCGCTCGTCGTGGTTTTCGCGACGTCGTACGTCGTGCGCTATCTGACTTTCGTCATGACGCTTGCCAAGGGCAGGAAGGTGCAGGCGACCTATCTGTCGAGCGAGATGAAGTCCACAAGTTCGGCAAAGGACTATTACAACGTGACGTATTGCTACGAGGACGGCGACAGAAACGTGACAAAGACGACGGGCATAAATTATTCGTGGGAACAGGCTCTTGCGCTGAAATACGCGGGAAAATTCGAGGTGACAGTCTACAAAAAACACAGTTACGTCACCGAGGATATTGACCCTCTCGTCGTCGAGCACAAGGCGGAAATAGACGAGTTCAAACGCGCGTACGCTGAGGCTTTCAACAAATATCACGGCGCATGAGCGCAAAACGGTAAGAAAAATGATAATGCGTCCCTTCGGGGACGCTTTTTTGTTGCAGATAACTGTTTGCGGAAAAACCTGCGGGTACGATAAAAAGTATGCGGTCGGTTCGACAAACCGTACGCGGAAGTTCCCGTAAAACGCTGACCCGACGCGTCGTTTGAGGAAAGAGAAAGTCGGTTTCGGCTTATTCAGACACGATAACGCGACGTTAAACGGGCTTGCAGGAAACCACGGCGGATAATAGCGGACAAAAAAACGCGGGCGGAAAACCGTCCGTGTTTTTGTAGTTTAATCTCGCGGTTTCCCGCGGGAAGAGGATTGACTTTTTACATCGACGCAACGAGGTCTGGCATAGAATAAAGCCCGGGTTTGCACGAGCTGAGGAATATCGCGGCGCGGATCGCTCCCTGCGCGAATACCGCCTTGCTGTGTGCCTCGTGGGTCAGCGTTATCACTTCGTCTTCGCCGAAGAAGTGCACTTCGTGTTTGCCGACGACGGTGCCGCCTCTGACGGCGTGCACGCCGATCTCGTCCTTCTTGCGTCTTGTGTCGTTGCCGTGTCTGCCGAAAGTCAGATACGAGTTTTCCTTCTCGTCCTTGATCGCGTTCGCGAGGGTGAGAGCGGTGCCCGACGGGGAGTCCACTTTTTTGTTGTGGTGAGTCTCGACTATCTCGACGTCGAAACCTTCGCCGAGGAACGCCGCCGCCTTTTTGCAGAGGTGTACGAGAAGGTTGACTCCCAGCGACATGTTGCTTGCGCGGAAGACGGGTATCGTTTCGCTTGCCTTTCCGACCGCATCTTCCTGCTCTTTGGAGTATCCCGTCGTAGCGAGTACGAGCGCGACTTTTTTTGCGGTCGCGTAGGAGAGAAGGCCGTCGAGAGCCTCGGGTCTCGAGAAGTCGATCACGACGTCTGCGTCAACGTCGATATTCTGCGGTTTATCGAACACGGGCACAGAAAATTTGCTTTTATCCGCATACGCGTCCACGCCTGCCACGCATTCGACTTCGGGGAACGCCGACAGGGTTTCGAGCACCTTCGCGCCCATTTTTCCGCCAATACCGCAAATGATGATTTTCGTCATAAATTCTCCTCAAAGGATTGCCAAATCCTTCATTGTTTTTTCGAGTTTAGCCGTGTTGTCCTGCGTCAGGGTGGTCAGAGGCAGGCGCATATAGGGCTTGCACATTCCGAGCAGAGCGCACGCCGTCTTGACCGGTATCGGGTTGACTTCGAGGAACATCGCGTCGAAGAAAGGCTTATACTTCATCTGCATGTCGAGAGCCTTTGCGTGGTCGCCGTCGAGCCATGCGTGTATCATCTCGGACATAACTGACGGGATCGCGTTGGACGCGACGGATATGAGTCCGCTGCCGCCTACCGACATGATCGGCACGGCTATGCAGTCGTCGCCCGAGTACAGGTTGATCTGCGAGCCGCGGATGCGTCTAGAGGTCTCGAGTATCTGCGCGATATTGCCGCTCGCTTCTTTGACGCCTCTGACGTTGGAAAGGGAAGTGAGTTTTTCTACGGTTTCGGGTTTCATATTCACGCCCGTTCTTCCGGGTACGTTGTAGGCGACTATCGGAATGTCTATCGCGTCGTTTATCGCCTTGTAGTACAGGTACAGACCTTCCTGCGTGCACTTGTTGTAGTACGGAGTGACCGCGAGAACGCCGTTCGCGCCCATAGCCTGAGCCTGTTTGCTCAGTTCGACCGCGTGAGCGCAGTCGTTGCTGCCCGTACCTACGAAGACGGGGATCCTGCCGTTCACCTGTTCGATGACGGCGGAGACGACTTTTTCTCTTTCAGATGCGTTCATTGTAGGGGGCTCGCCGGTGGTGCCGCATACGAAAAGCGCGTCCACTTTGCCTTTGAGCTGTCCGTCCACTATTTTTTCGAGAGCGGGGAAGTCTACCGCGCCGTTCTCTTCAAACGGCGTGATCATTGCCGTACCGAGACCATTAAACATATCTTTCACCTCTATGAATATCTATTCAGATCTTTCCGTTTTCAATCATGTATTCCGCGATCTGTACCGCGTTGCTTGCCGCGCCTTTGCGGATATTGTCCGCAACGACCCAGAGGTTGACGCCGCTTTCGACGGTGTCGTCTATTCTGATCCTGCCGACGAAGACTTCGTCGTGACCGGTGGAGTCGATAGGCATCGGGTACTTGAGATTCGCGACGTCATCGACGACCACCACGCCTTTCTGACCCTTGAGAGCCTCGATGACTCCCTCTTTGGTGCAGGGTTTGACGAATTCGACGTTGATGGATTCGCTGTGCGAATTGAGGACGGGCACGCGTACCGTGGTAGCGGTGACCTTGATGTTCTGATCGCCGAGGATCTTCTTGGTCTCTTTGATCATCTTCTCTTCCTCTTTGGTATAGCCGTTGTCGAGGAACACGTCGATGTGGGGCAGGCAGTTGTTGACTATCTGGTAGGGGAACTTCTGCGTCTTGTAGCTCTCGCCCTTGGAGAAGGACTTGATGCCTTCCATAAGGTCGTTGTATCCCGCGACGCCTGCGCCGCTGACCGCCTGATAGGTGCTGTAAACTATCCTCTTGATGCCGTATTTGTCGTACAGCGGCTTAAGAGCGACCATTGCCTGTATCGTGGAGCAGTTGGGGTTGGCGATGATGCCGTGATTCCAGTCGATGTCCTGGGGATTGACCTCGGGGACTACGAGCGGAACGTCGTCGTGCATACGCCACTGGCTCGAGTTGTCGATGACGACCGCGCCGTGCTTAGCGAATACGGGCGCGAATTTCGCGCTGGTGGAACCGCCCGCGGAGAACAGAGCGATGTCTATCTTCTTGTCGAGGACGTTTTCTTCGGTGAGCTCAATGACCGTGTAGTCCTTGCCCATGAAATTCACCGTCTTGCCCGCGCTTTTCGCGGAAGCGTAGAGGTAGTAATTTTCTACCGGCAGTTTCTTTTCTGCCAGGACTTCGAGGAACTTGTTGCCGACCATGCCGGTTGCGCCGACGACGGCTACGTTGTATTTTTTCATAATAACTCCTGTTCGGCTTTGCGCCAATATTTTTTTCTGAAGAAAGGCAATAAAAAATCCGTTCTCATGTGACGAGGAAACGGAAAAAGGGAAATCAAATAAAGGTTTCCGCAAATAGCGCTCCATCGTACGATGACAGATACGGAACTCTTAACTCCGCATCCAGCCGCAGACCCGTCAAGGAGAGAAGGCGACTTCGGCGGTAAACCCTTTCCGCGGCGTCCCTTGAGACGATCCTCCGCGTACTTATGAGTACCGCGCCTCTATTGCTTTGAACAATAATAACACAAAAGCGTATTTGTGTAAAGCGTTTTTCGCTTAATTTTGCAAATAGATGGCGATAATTCAATTGCTCTTTTTATAAAAGTAGTGTAAAATAATTTGTACGATAATTTTTATAAGCAGGAGTATACGATGTCAAAACTGACAAAGCTTGCCGCGAAGATGACTCTCGGCAAGGATCTGGGACCCGAAAGGGATTACAACGAGAGGGGAAGGGTACGCAAGGCTTTTGCGGTATTCGGCTCCAAGCTCAAGAACATGCTTGCGATCAACCTTATGCTCGACGTATTCGCGTTGCCGCTGATAATAATGTTTGTCTTCCTCATGGGACGTTACGAGCAGAATCAGATCGCCGAGGCGGGATACAGTTTCTCGGGCTTTCTCGGCATAGGATACGGGCTCGTCGACGATACCGTCGCGGGCATAAACATGATATACGGCATAAGAAGCGACTTTTTCCTTTACTTCTTTACGCCCGGCATGATGATCCTGTCGATAGGTCTCGCGGGAGCATACCATTGCATAAGAAACTACTACTGGGGCGTCGAAGTCAAGGTACTCAAGCACTTCTTCAGAGGCATCAAGCTGCACTGGTGGAAGTTTTTGATAACCTTCACGTTCCTAGGTCTGGTCGGTACGAATGCTGCATGCTCGACGATAGAACTTATGCGTCTCATGGGCACTGCGGGCAGCGCGTCTGCGGGTATATGGATATGGTGCATAGGCTCGCTGCTGTTCACGCTGCTTTCGATGCTGTTCGTTTCGGTCTTCCTGCCGATGAGCATATCGTTCAGGTTCAATTACGGGCAGTATATCAAAAACAGCATTATCGCGGCTCTTATCATGTTCCTTGCCAACCTGATACTGACCGTATTCATGGTCGCGCCGATGTTCCTTATGATGGTAAACATCGTCAGGTATCTAGTGTATATCGTGATGATAACGATAGGAGGCTCGCTGTATATAACTCTTAACGTCGCGTTCGGCAATTTCTGCAACGACATTCTGATAAACGGCATGTACGAGTACGAGCAGGAGCAGGCGGCAAAGGCGGCTCAGATGCAGAGGAAACAACAGCTCAGAGAGGCTGCGAAAGCGCAGCGCGTCAATCCCAAAAAAGGAAAGAAAAAGTGAGCGGTTACAGCGTGCTCGCGTCGTATTACGACCGTCTGATGACTGATTTCGACTACGACGGGTATCTCAAAGTTCTCGACAGCGAACTGAAAGGCACCGAGGGTGTCGATCTCTGTTGCGGAAGCGGCAGGATAACGATCGCTCTCGCAAAACGCGGCAAAAAGATGACTGGCGTCGATATAAGCGCGGAAATGCTCGGCGAAGCGGCAAAAAACTCGCGAGAGGCGGGAGTGATACCGCTTTTCGTGCAGAGCGATATAGCCGATTTCGCGCCGCCGCACAAATTAGATTTCGCGACCTGCGTATGTGACGGGCTCAACTACGTTCCGCAAAAGAAACTCGCCGCCGTTTTTTCGGCGGTCGCGGATTGTCTCAAAAGCGGTGCGAAATTCGTGTTCGACCTGTCGAGCGAATACAAACTCAAAAAAATCATAGGCAACAACGTCTTTTTCGAGGATCACGACGATCTGACCTACCTGTGGGCGAACGAGACCTTTTCGGGCGGGGTCAGAATGGAGCTGACCTTCTTCATACTAGGAGAGGACGGGAAATATACTAAATTGACGGAGGAACACACGCAGTACGCGCACAAGCGTGAGGACGTCG
The DNA here is from genome assembly GCA_944380305.1 of uncultured Christensenellaceae bacterium. GTDB lineage: Bacteria > Bacillota > Clostridia > Christensenellales > UBA3700 > Ornithoclostridium. Next base: position 10,740 of record CALWHF010000022.1, on the reverse strand, counting down.
AAAAAGCTCTCGACGGCAAATTCGCTTTCAGAGCGTTCGATTTCGCCACAACGGGCGAAGTCAACGCGAAAACGGTGCGGATACTGTGGGTTTGCGAAAGAAAGTGACGGATATACTTTGCAGATCCATGCTTTTCGGAGGAAAAGCGATAGTTACGGCGATAAACAGCACCGAGACGGTGGAAAAGGCGCGTCAATTGCACGGCGCGTCGGCAAGCGCGATCAACGCGCTCGGCAGAGTGCTGACCATGGGCGTTTTCATGAGTGCGGGTTTCAAGGGACTCAGACACAAGCTGACGCTGATCGTAAACGGCGGCGGCGCGGGCGGCAACATCATCGTATGCGGCGACTGCGGCTCCAAGGTGCGTTGCAGAATGGACGATCCCCGCTGTTTCGAAGGAGAGGAGATCAGACCGGTAAACGAAGTGATAGGCAGCGACGGCAGACTGACTGTTATCAAAGATTTCGGGCTGAAAGAGCCGTATAACGGCACGGTCAAGCTCGTGAACGGCACCGTAGACAGCGATTTTGCGTATTATTTCACGGTGTCCGAGCAGCTCCCAAGCGCGATCGCAACGGGGCTGAAACTCGCCGACGACGGCAGTGTTGAGGCGGCGGGAGCGGTCATAGTACAGCCTATGCCCAATTGCCCGCCCGATATAGTCGAGACTCTTGTCGAGGCGGTCGGGAACATAGGCGATATGGACGAGATCGTCGCAACACATACGCCGACGCAGATGATAGAGGAATTTTTCGGTTCGTTCGAGAACAAGCCTCTCCAGCCGACGTATCCCGCGTATGTCTGCAGCTGCAGCAGAGAGGCTATGGAACGCATCCTTATCTCTATGGGAAGAAAAGATGCAGAAGAAATACTCGCAGAAAACGGAGAGATAGAATTTCATTGCGATTTCTGCCACAGGACGCAGAAGTTTACAAAAGAGGACGTAGAAAAGATATTCGAGGAAGCAGATGACAAGAATAACGATTGCGACAGAAAATAACTTCGATCCCGAACAGATAATCACGCTTGCCGAAAGCATGCTCGCGAAGGGCAAGGCGTCGGAGTGCGTGAGAATGCTCAACCGTTTCGGGCTGTCCGACATGCGTGCCGACAAGGCGCGAGGCGTAGCTTTTGCCGAAATGAGCAACTATCCCGTTTCGAACTACTATCTGCACCGCGCGCTCAAGCAGTACATGAGGAGCGGCGGCAATATCAAGGACGCCTCCGTGAAACCGCTTATAAGAGAGCTGGTCAATAACAATATTCAGATGGAGAATGCCGAGGCGGTCGGTTACTACTTCGGTCTCGTCAAGGATACGCTCGATTTCTCGGCTACTCCCGAGGGAGAGAGAAAAGTGCTGGAGAGAGCTTTCCGCGATTTCGCGATGTCTCTTCAGAACTTTTCGCAGCCTATGGACGGTCTCGACGGAGAGCCTATGCCCGACGAAAACGTATTCGGCATAATGCAGGACGCGAAAGCGATGATAGAAAAGGGCAAGTGCCGTCAGGCTGCCAATTTCCTTCTTTCGAAAATAGATCTGGCAGGCGAATACACCTGCGAATTTTACAGGATGATAGCGCGTTGCTGTCTCAGATTCGATTGCGAGAAAGCCGTATATTATGCGGATAAAGTGCTCGAGACGGTGTCCTCGGACATCTCCGCGCTCTGCATAAAATTCAACGCCGCATATATGCTGTCCGATAAATACGTCGCCGACGAAACGGCAGAAAGGCTTATCTCGGCGGTAGATTCGGACGATCTGAAAGGTCTGAGGGATATTTTCGCAGCGTTCGTCTCGTGCAGATATTACGACAAGCTGCTCGAGCTTGCGAGGTCGCTCGCGCTCGAAGATCCCGATTATTATTACTACAACAAGATGTATGCCATCGCGCTGAATCTGTGCGGAAAGAGGGAAGACGCTCTCAAGGTGATCAACCGTCAGTGCGCGCTTATGGGCGATCTCGACGATGCGAAATTCGTCAGGATTTACCTCGAAAAATACGCCGATTGCGAAGTGTCGCCCGCATTTTACGATTTCGCTCCTAGGGAAATGAAAGCGGATATGAAAGCCGCGCTCGACGACATCGTGCGTTTCCTGCCTATGCGCACGACAGCGGAAGGCACGAGAATGACGGGATCGAGCAAAGAACTCAAAGACGCGCTGCTCAAGGTGCAGGACAAGATGATCGCCTACGAGTTTTTCATTCGCTTCGGTCTCGAGACCTATGCGGTAGACGAGAAGATGGGCATCATCACGTTCGCGATATTCCTTTCCGACAGCAAACAGCTCAAGGATATGAGAGAAAAGGTCGCGGATATGCTGCTTGACGACGATATAACCCCGATACTGAAAGAGGAGATCGTCACCTGTATGTTCCTGTATTCGCCGACGACGGTCATATATTACGTTCACGACGGCAGAATGTACAAGATGAACACCAAAGCCCCGAGAATAATCGACAATTCCGATCTCGTATTCAGACGTGCCTACGTCACGTTGAGAATAAAAGGCGCGATGGAAGGGAAATATTCTCACAAGCAACTCGACGACGCGGTCGGACGCGTCATGGCGGCTTTGATCTCGCAGGATAAGGCGGACAGGGTCGAAGATTACCAGACGTTTGTCAAAATGGTCGTCTATTATCTCGAAAACGCGGTTGGTGGCGGGGATAACAATAGAGTGCTCGAGAAGGCTACGGACATAGCTTTCGTCGAAAAGCAGGACGATTTCGAGCTTTTTACCTGAGGTGAGATATGGTTACTTACGAGGACGTCAGAAACAATAAAGAGATCCAGATGCTGATAGACGGCTCCAATCACGTTCTCAGCGCGATGAACTATACCGAACACGGGCTGAGACACGTCGGCTACGTCTCGCGCACGGCGTATATGATACTGGACAAACTCGGTTACGACGCGAAGACGAAGGAGCTTGCCAGGATCGCGGGCTACGTTCACGACGTCGGCAATATGATAAACCGCAAGGATCACGGCGTGACCAGCGCGCTGCTGATATATCCGATACTCAAGGAGATGGGCATGCCGCTCGAAGACGTATGCACTGTGTGCTCGGCGATAGGCAATCACGAAGAGGAGATAGGTAACGTCATCAACGAGGTCGCCGCGGCGATAGTCATCGCCGACAAGAGCGACGCGCATCGCACCAGGGTCAAGAGGCTCAACGAGAGAAATGACGATATTCACGACATCGTCAATTATTCGATACGCAAGAATATAGTGCTTGTGGACGGAGAAAAGAAGATAATCAGCGTCAAATTCTATATGGACAATTCATCTTCGGTGATGGACTATCTCAAGATATTCCTGCCAAGGATGGTCATGAGCGAGAAAGCGGCGAGGTTTTTAGGCTGCGAATTCAGGCTGTACATCAACGACGTAATAATAAACACCGTCAAGAAGATGAGCGCGAAACAGATGGAAAAAGTGCCAAAAAGCGACTTCGAGGAATTCTGAAGAAGAAGGACGACTGTCGTTTCGGGGCGTCGCGCGGATCGGACGGAGAAAAGCGAAGAAACATCCGAGACAAACAACGTTAAATACCGATATATTCGGACGCGCGCGGCAATGCGCGCGTATTTTTATGCAGAGCGGTCGGATTTTTCGCCGTATATCCGCGAAACTACGGCAAGAACAAGGGCGACCGTGGCTACGGCGACGTAATACGCTTTCAGCGGCGTCAGCAGCGAAAGGACGTAGAGAAGAAGGGACGCTCCCGCGAAACGGTACGAATTTTTCGTGCTGAAAACGAAAGGCAAAAGGGTTTTGAGCGGCATACGGTCTTTTCTCGAAAATTCACCGCCGCATAGCAGCCCCTCTTTTTTCAGTTTTTTGTACAGAGGTCTCAACGTCCTGAACGAAAATTCGACGCCGGGGAGATTGCAGGCGACGGCGACGCCCGCACGTTCAAAACCCGCGCACCATACCGTTATCTTCTTTTCGCCCTCTTTGAGGCATTTTTTGTACATCGTCACTATATAGTCGCGGGAAGGTTTCGAATATTTGAGAAAGAGGCAGGCGACGCCGTCTTTCGTCTTGTAAAATCCGTCCTGGATCTCGCAGTTTTCGATAAAACCCGCTTTTTGAAAGAGTTTTGCGATTTCGTCTTCTTCCGTCAGTATGCAGTATGTAACGAAAGAGCGGTAGTCCGTTCCGTTCCTGTTCTTCCCGCGAACGAAAAGGGCGGCGAGTACGCTTGCGAGCAGGGCGGCGAAGAAGGATACGGCAAGTTTAACCGCAAAAGAGGATACGAGAAGTCCCGTAAGCGCGAAACTTGCGACGAATACGCCGAGCAGTATGAAAAAAGCGTCCAAATATCTGTGCATACATATATTTTTGACCTGTTTTCTCGCGTTAAACGCCGAAAACGCAAAACGAGCGGAAAAAGCGGCGTAAAACGCTCGTCGGGAAAGCCGTTTTATCGGGGACGGGCGTCTGCGTGCAGTTATTTTTTCAAAACAATTGATTGAACGCGCGATTTGATATATAATAAAAACATGGCGAAAACGGGTATTTTCGGAGGAGCGTTCGATCCCCTTCACGACTCACATATAAATATGGCTGAAAAAGCACTAGAAAGCGGACTTTCGAAGATCGTTTTTCTGCCGTCGGGCACGCCGCCGCACAAGAGTTGCATCGCGTCTTTCGACGACAGAGTGAATATGCTGAAAGCGGGGCTGAAAGGTCGCGCCGATTTCGAAATATCCACGCTCGAACGCGATCTCGGCGGCAAGAATTACGCCTGCGAGACTCTTCCCGTTCTCAAAGAAAAATACGGCGAGATCTCATATATCATCGGCGGCGACAGCCTTATAGACCTGGACAAATGGAAAGAGCCTGAAAAGGTGATAAGCATAGCTCCGCTGACCGTGTTTCCACGCGCTGACAGGCAGGAAGAGTTCGAGAGGGCACTGGCGTTCTGGCGGGAGAAGGGAGCGGACATAACCGTCGTGGACTACGTTCCCGACGCGGTCAGTTCGACCTGCGTCAGGTATCTGATAAATATGGACAAAACGGACGGTATTCCCTTAGAGGTAGCCGACTACGTCAAGAGGAAAGGTCTGTATTCGAAATTCGCTCCTCTTGCGAAAAAGCTGAAAGGGGAAGTGCTCGGAAAGACGTACGACCATATAGCCCGCACCGTGGAATGCGCGTTGAGGCTGAATTTCGAGTGTTCGCTCGGACTTGACAACGACGAGGTTTTCCTCGCGGCGATGCTGCACGACTGTGCCAAGCTGAGGAGCAGACAGCCGCACGACGTCTCGCTCGTGCCCGCCGATTGCGTGGGCACCGAGGTGGAACACCAGTTCCTGGGAGCGGTCGTCGCGAGCGAAGAGTACGGGATAGAGGACGAAAAGGTGATCTCGGCGATCCGCTGTCATTGTACGGGCAAACCGCGAATGAACGCACTCGACAAACTGATTTTCTGCGCAGATATGCTCGAGGATGCCCGCGATTTTCCGGGGGTGGACAGACTCAGAAAACTTATCAGGGAAGATTTCGAAAAAGGTTTCCGCGCGTGCCTGGACAGATCGTTCGAATACCTTGTCGAAAAAAACTGCGATATATATCCGCTGACGAGAGAGGCGGTCGAATATTACAATAAAACGGAGTGAATATGCAATCTGAACAACTCAAAGACGTAATCTGCAAAGTACTCGACGACAAAAAAGGCGTTGACATCGCGGTGATAGACATCGGCGAACTGTCGATAGTCGCGGACTATTTCGTGATAGTCAGCGGACGTTCGACTACACAGGTCAAGGCACTTGCGAACAATCTCGAAGAGGAGATGAGCAAGGTCTACGGCGTCGAGCCGCTACGCAGCGAAGGCAAACGCGACGGAAGATGGGCGGTAGTGGACTACGGCGGCGTGGTCGTGCACGTCTTCCACGAAGAGACGAGAAGGCTTTACAGCCTCGAGCAGCTGTGGGGCGACGGTCAGAACGTGACCCGCTACGGAGAATAAGCCTGCACGCGCATAAAAATCCGCAAAACGCGCACGGTAAAGGTATGGATACTTTTATCGTAGCGGCTCTGACCGCACCTATCGCACTCGTCGCGCCCGCTTATGCAGACGTGGGCGACTTTCTGGCAGACTACAAACTGGTCAGGCAATACAACTATTCCGCGGCAGGGGATTACCTTGCAGTCGGGCTTATCACCGAGCCGATGTTCACGCTTACGGCGATAACAGAATACACGCGGGAGCTTGAGAAGGCTCTGAGCGAAAATTTCGGATACAAAGAGGTCGTCGTCACTTTCGACACAGATCTCGTTTACGCGATAAAGAAGTTGGGGACTTCGGGCGACGAACGCTCGGTCAGGCATATCGTGGAAATTGCCCGCAAAAGGAGATAGCATGCGTATATACGACGTCATCGACGACAAGCGCAACAAAAAAGAGCTCTCTGAAGAGCAGATCGACTTCTGGATTAAGGGAGTCACTAGCGGCGACGTCGCGGAATATCAGTCCGCGGCTTTGCTTATGGCTATCGCGATAAACGGCATGACGGACGAGGAAACCTATCATCTGACCGCCGCAATGGCGGACAGCGGCGACAAGACGGATCTTTCGGCATACGGCGACGCCACCGTAGACAAACATTCTTCTGGCGGCGTCGGAGACAGCACAAGCTTTATCGTGATACCCGTTATGGCGGCTCTGGGCAGAATATGCGCCAAGATGAGCGGCAGGGGGCTGGGACATACAGGCGGCACTCTCGACAAACTCGAGGCGGTGGACGGCGTGACGACCGCACTTTCGGAAGAGGCTTTCGCGAAGCAGATCTCGAAGATAGGGCTTGCGATAGCGGGTCAGACCAAGGACGTGTGCCCCGCGGACAAGATACTGTACGCGCTCAGAGACGTCACGGCGACGGTTGAGAGCATACCGCTTATCGCCGCGTCGATAATGAGCAAAAAGCTCGCGTCGGGCGCGAAAAACATCGTGCTTGACGTGAAGTGCGGCGAGGGCGCGTTCATGAAAAACCTCGACGACGCAAAAAAGCTCGCCGGACTCATGGTCGGTATAGGCAGGCGTGCGGGCAGGAACGTCAGCGCGCTGATAACCGACATGAACGAGCCGCTTTCGGACTACATAGGCAATTCTCTCGAGGTGCAGGGTGCGATCGAGGTGCTGAAAGGCAGGACGGATTGCCCGCTGTACGAAGTGGCGAAGGCACTCTGCATAAGGCTTTCGGGAGAAAAAGACGCAGGGGAGAAGATAGACGAGACGATAAGATCGGGAGCCGCGCTCGCGAAATTCGAGGCAATGCTTATAGCTCAGGGGGCGGCAAAAGACGTGTTGTCAAAGCCGATCGTAAAGGCAAAGTGTACGATAGACGTGTTCGCGGCAAAAAGCGGGTACGTTGAGAAGATAGACGCGATGAAGGCGGCGAGGGCCGTGCTCGCGCTCGGCGGCGGCAGGAATAAAAAAGAGGACGAGATCTCTCCGCACGTCGGTATAAGATACCTTGTCAGGAGAGGGGACGCGGTAAAAGAGGACGACCCGATAGCCACGATGTACTTCGACAAGTACGAAGACGTCGCGATCGCGAAAGAGGTCATGGACGCCGTATGTATTTCGTCTGAGATACCCGAAAAAAAGAGCTTCGTGCTCGACGTTATAGAGTGAGGTTTTTATGGACTTGAGCAAATACATAGATTTTACCAATCTGAAGGCGGACGCTACCTGCGCGGATATACGCAAGCTGTGCGACGTCGCGAAAGAACACGGTTACGCAAGCGTATGCGTCAATTCGCGCTACGTCGCGCTTTGCAAAAAACTTCTTGCAGGCAGCGACGTAAAAGTGGCTTGCGTGGTGGGTTTCCCGCTCGGCGCGATGAGCACCGACGCAAAGGCTTTCGAGGCGAAAAAAGCGGTCGAGGACGGCGCGGACGAGATAGACACCGTGATCCCCGTCGGAGCGGTCAGAGAAGGTGATTTCGCGTACGTTTACAGCGATATAAAAGCCGTTCTCGCAAGCGGCGCGACGGTCAAAGTCATACTCGAGACCTGCTTGCTTAGCGACGAACAGATAGCAAAGGCGAGCGAGGTCGCGGCGAGAGCGGGCGCGCATTTCGTCAAGACAAGCACGGGATTTTCCACGGGCGGAGCTACACTGCACGCCGTCGAGATCATGAAGGCTAGCTGCGGAAATTGCAAAATCAAGGCGTCGGGAGGCATACGCGACGCGGAGACCGCGGCAAAGTATATCGAGGCGGGAGTCTCGCGTATCGGCACGAGCAGCATACTGTGAGCGCGGCGAAACGCAAGATGGCTTTCATGCCGTACGATCCCGAGGTCGAAGAGCTGTATGCGGCTACGCAGGCGGCGGATAAACTTCTTCTCGTGGTCTGGGCATACGAGTACTCGCTCGGTTACGTCGCACTTTTCGAGGAATATTCGGACGACGACAGGGTGAGGACGGCGCGCGACGCGGCATATATCTGGGCGAAAGGCGGCATGAAAATGCCCGAGGCGAGGCGGTATATCCTCGCGGCGCACAAGGCGGCGTCGGAGTGCGGGGACGAGATCGCCACGGCGGCGGCGAGAGCGGTAGCGCACGCGGCGTCCACGGTGCACAGCAAAAGGCACGCGTTCGGGCTTGCGCTGTACGGTCTGACCGCGATCGCGAAGAAATACGGGAGAGAGTCGGCAGAAGTCGCAAACGAGATAAAAAGGCTTTCCGAAGGGCTTGTCTCTCTTGCCGAAAACGGGGAGTTCGGGAAAGAGAGCTGGGCGCGATTCCTGACAAAAGGAAGAGAATAATCCGAAATCGGTTGCGGCGAATCCTGCGTTTCATACGAAAAACCGCGTTTTCGCGGCGATAACGCACACGGAATGTAAAATTTTCGATTTGCGTATTGTAATTTTTTTAACGATGGTCTATAATATATTTGACCGAAGGCGATATCATTAACCGCAGTTATTAATAAGGGAATGCGGAGTTGACGGTCGGATGGCGTGCCTCGCTTATACGCATCGCGTTGAGGATTACAGAACATCGTCACAGCATACCCACCTGCTTGAAGCGGGTTTTAACTTTTCGTCTTTGGTTATTTGAAGATGCGCGGGGGCAGCAAGTCCCCGCATTTTTACTATTTATGCGCGTTTTACTTGTTTTTGAGCCGCTCGTGTGCTAAAATCAAAAATAATTATTATACGCTTAAACAAAGCGACAGGAGCAGTTATGCAAGAATTGACTTTGAGACAGCTCGGCGAGCAGTTCGCCGCATTGGACGGGCAGACCGTCAAGGTTTACGGTTGGGTAAGGACGATAAGAGACAGCAAGAATTTTGCTTTTATCGAGCTCAACGACGGCACGAAATTCAAGTCCACTCAGATAGTCGCGGACGCCGATATGGACGGATATAAAAACATCGTTTCTCAGAACGTCGGCGCGGGTCTTTCCGTCGTCGGCAAGGTCGTCGTTACCCCCAACGCTCAACAGCCCTACGAGATCAAAGCGGAGAGCATAAGCGTCGAGGCGGCGTCGTCTCCTCAGTATCCTTTGCAGAAGAAGAGGCACAGCCTCGAGTTCCTGCGCGAGATAGCGCATCTGCGCCCGAGGACAAATACCTTCCTCGCGGTATTCCGCGTCAGAAGCGTTGCGGCGCAGGCGATACACGCTTTCTTCGCGTCGAGAAACTTCATATACGTCAACACGCCGCTGATCACGGGCAGCGACTGCGAGGGCGCGGGAGAGATGTTCCGCGTCACGACCCTCGATCCCAAGAACCCGCCGCTCAAAGAGGACGGAAGCGTAGACTTTTCGCAGGACTTTTTCGGCAAAAGCTCTAACTTAACCGTAAGCGGTCAGCTCAATGCGGAGTGTTTCGCGCTCGCATTCCGCAACGTCTATACGTTCGGACCTACGTTCAGAGCGGAGAAAAGCTACACCAACCGCCATGCGGCTGAATTCTGGATGATAGAGCCCGAGATCGCTTTCGCAGATCTTAACGACGATATGGATCTCGCGAGAGATATGATAAAGTACGTCATCAAAGACGTGCTCGAAAAGTGCCCCGAAGAAATGCAGTTCTTCAACAATTTCATGGACAAAGGACTCATCGAAAGGCTCAATCATATCGTAAACAGCGACTTTGAAAAGGTCACTTATACGCAGGCGGTCGAGATCCTCGAAAAGCACAAGGATAAGTTCCAGTATCCCGTTTACTGGGGCGCGGATCTCCAGACAGAGCACGAAAGATTCCTGACCGAGCAGGTATTCAAAAAGCCTATCTTCGTCACCGATTATCCGAAGGAGATCAAAGCGTTCTATATGCGCCTCAACGACGACGGCAAGACTGTCGCCGCTGTCGATATGTTGGTTCCCGGAGTCGGCGAGATCATCGGCGGTTCGCAGAGAGAGGAGAGGATAGACCTTCTTACTTCGCGAATGAAAGAGCTCGGACTCAAAGAAGAGGACTACTGGTGGTATCTCGACCTTCGCAGATACGGCGGCGTAAAGCACGCGGGATTCGGTCTCGGTTTCGAGAGACTCATCATGTACCTCACTGGTATGCAGAATATCCGAGACGTCATACCGTTCAGCAGGACCACGGGCAGCGCGGAATTCTGATATTCACGTCGGATTTACGGCAAATAATTCAACGATCGGCAAAAGCGACCTGCGGTAATGATGTGCACCCCAAAAGTTAGACACTTTTGGAGGTGCATATTTTATGGCAAAAAAAGGGCAAAAGCAAAAGAAGTA
>CALWHF010000021.1 GCA_944380305.1 uncultured Christensenellaceae bacterium | reverse complement strand
TCTCAAGCTCGTCGTAATTGACGATCGCCCTGTCCCAATAGCTGTATGAGAAAACCTTCCCGTTAAAAATACAAGCCTCGACATCTTCTGCCGTGGCTTGCTTCTTGTGCTTTTTGTTATACTCTTTCAATGCGTTATCTATGCTTCTTATTCTAATAGCACCTCGTTGAGGCTGATATTCTTTTGGTGATATCGCCTTCATAAAAGCGTCGAAGTCAATAAGCCAAGCCTTTTCGTGTTGTTCGCAAGGAACTCCGTATTGCATGGCAAACCGTCTTATATTCGGTCTGCGCAAAATCGTACCTTCGTCTTTTTCGACAAACAGTCTGTGTAGGTATCCGCTCGTAACGTATTTCATCTCTCTCCTCCTGTTCTGAAAAATCCGTAGAACTCATCAAGGTTGATGAGCCACGCATTGCCGAACTTTACTGCCGTCAGCTTGCCTTCCTTTATCAGCCTTTTGACGAGCTTCCAGGTCAACTCCGTTTCAGGGTCTTGCGCTTTTATTTCCGCAAGCACGTCGTTTATTCTTCTTAATCTTGGTATATACATAATCGCTCCTTATAATATATTGTTCAATGCAGTTACCACTTTTTCCGCCGTATCCGGCAAGAAGTGTGAATATACCTGCAAAGTTATCGTCGAATCACTGTGTCCCATGTACTTGCTTACGGTCTGTATCGGGACATTCTGCGAAAGCAACATACTGCAATACGTATGCCTTAGTCCGTGGCAGGAGACGTGCTTGAATCCGTTTTGAATTTCAAACCTTTCAAGCCACTTTGCTATCGTACCTACGCCGAGCGGTTCTCTGTAAATATTGACCGCCAGATAGTAATCGCCGAGATTGTATTCAAAGTCGTTGTCTGCCAACTTGAACCAATCGTAGTACCGTTTCAAGTCGTACACGAGAGCGTCCGGCATAGGAATATCCCTCAAAGACGTCTTCGTCTTCGGCGCTTTTTCGTATATCCCGACAGAAGACGCATACAGCCTGTTTCTTCTGACTTTTATTACTTTCTTCTTGAAGTCTACGTCCGACCATTTAAGTCCGAGCATCTCTGCCGATCTCACGCCCGTAAGCAACATTATTTTGAGTACGATTTTCTTATTGATGAACTCATCGCCGAGTTCGTCCAGCTTTTGCAGAAAGTCTTTCGATTCAGCGATAGAAAACACTTCTTTTTCCTCTACCGCTCGCAGGAACGCATTGTTGTTTCCTGCTCCGATTTTAGTCGAACATACGGGATTTTTCGTTATCCACTCGTATCTTACAGCTTCGTTGAAAAGCGTCCTCAATACTCTGCGATAGCCTTTTACCGTTTCTTGCGAATACGGTCTTATATTGTCTGCCTCTTCGAAATACTCTTCAAGGTCGATATTGCAATACTCGCATATACGCTTTGCTATACCGATACCGACGTTTGTGCCTTTCCTTCTCAGGTTATAAGATGCGTTCCTGTCTATGATTTTTTTGTCTGCCAGCTCGCGCATGCTTACAGTTTTCGGAAAATCCTTTTTAAGCCGGTACATGTTACCGTTTTTCTTATACTCTGAAAACGAATTGAGAAAAAGCTGAATGTCCCTGACCCTGATGTCGGATATAGGCTTGTCATCCAGCCTTCTCTCTTTTAGAAAGGCCGTAAACCTCTTTTCGGTTTCACAGACCCGCATATAATAGTTTAACGACTGATTTGCCTTGACGGTTGCTTTCCACTCACTCATCAGTTCCGAAAACGTAAGCACTTTGGTATGTATCTGCTCGCTGTTCTGATACGCAATGTTTATTTCGCGTTCAAGCTGCGCAGCGAGCATATCGACTTGTTTGCGGAACTTCGCCGCCGAGAGGTTGTCTGTATTGTAAAAACGCTTTACATACAGCTTTGTCTTACCCGTTCCGGGCTCTTTGCCGCTGATCTGCACTTTTGCGACCATCATTCCTTCTGAATTTTTCGTGATTTTGAAATACGCCATATTTTACTCCTTATTTTTATCTGTGATATAATCCATAAGGCTTCCGACGTCCACGAGAACTTTGTTTCCGGCATTCAGACTTTTGACTTTGCCTTCTTTGCACCACATACGAATCGTATGAGTGGTTATCGCCGTTTCGGGATCTTCCTTAAGGATCATATCGTGTGCTTTTTTAATGCTCCTCAACATATCGTTTACCTCCTTTCAAGATTGAAGATAAAATCCATATCAGAACGTATCTTCTGTGGATATTATATCGAGCAGCATTTTTTGCTACAATCAACCTGATTCCTACGAATTGACGCAGTTTTAACACATAAATTACACTTACTGACAATCCGCAAGCACCTGTTGACACTACGGTTATACATCATTTCTGCTTTCATCAACTCCTTTATGTTTATTTGCCTTTCGACGCTTCCAAAAAATCGGAAAAACAGGAGCGCACAAGGAAACAATAAAAAAATTTGCCTTTTCGCTCTCCTTTTGAATTTCAGACAGGCAAAATTTTTTATCCTTGTGCAAGCGAGTGGTTTCCCGATAAAAACACTAGTCGAAAGACAAATAAATTGTTGCTGTCAGTAAATTAAGACTCTGAAATCTTTACTTTTGGTTTTTATAATGGTATAATTATTATAATTCTTTTAGAGGGAAACTAATGGGCAAGGAAAATTTTTCTAAAATCAAGCTGTTGCGTATCTGGGAAATCCTCAAACAGGACAGCGACGAAAACAATCCGTTGACAACCAATCAGATTTTAGAGAAACTTTCCGAGAGCGGTATTGTCTGCGACAGAAGAACACTTTATCAGGATATTGCTATCCTAAACTCCTATGGCTACGAAGTTATATGCAAAAAGGGTCAACATAGCAACGGCTATTACGTTATAGACCGCAGCTTTGACGTTCCCGAACTCCGTATATTGATAGACGCCGTTCAGGCTGCAAGTTTCATATCCCCTAAAAAGACTGCCGAGCTTACGGATAAAATAGCCGCTCTAGGCGGAAGTTACAGAGCCGATATTCTCAAAAAGAACATTGTAGAATTCAATACGACCAAGCATAATAACGAGCATATCTATTACAGCGTGAACGCGATAGAAGACGCTATCCTTGCCGAGAAGAAAATCTCGTTTCAGTATTTCGATCTGAACGAATCGCACGAACGTGTTTTCCGCAAGAACGGTGAAAAGTATCTTGTGAATCCCGTTGCAATGGTCTTCTCTAACGACAATTATTATCTGATTTGCTATCACGATAATCACGATGATATCACCACTTACCGCATAGACAGGATGCTGAACGTATCCGTTTCAGACCAAGAAACAAACAAAACCGCGCAACCCAAAGGTTTGAACATAGCAAAGCACAGAAAACAGTCTTTTTCTATGTTTGGCGGTAAAACCGAAACCGTTAAGTTCGAAGCCGACAAGGATCTTCTCGACGTCATTTACGATAAGTTTGGAGAGGACACGCAAATTCGCTCCCTGGGTAATGGTAAAATCTCCTTTACCGCTGACGTTGAAATCAGTCCGATGTTTTTCGGCTGGTGTTGCTCATTCCCGAATAGGTTAAAAATATTAGCTCCTATTTCTGTTTTATTTGAAATCAGAAATCATATTAAAGGATTAAATTATCTATTTGTTATAGATAAGTGAGGTTACATATGCCTAAAATTATGGAAATAATCGAGAAAGAAACGAAAGGTAAAAGTTATCATACTTATAAATACAGTTATGATTCTATTGGCATACCTGCTATCGATTATGATGATACTTCAGATAAAATTATGAAATGGAAAGACTCTGGAGAAACTAGTGTCCATAAAAAATCTGTCAATCTTAAACCTTTGGCTGATCAATTAATAAGCATTGGAGAACAACCTCTTTTGAAGTATTTTTTAGATGGTTCTCGTCATGTTTGCAAAGTTGATGATATAGCATATAATAAACAAGTATTCCCTGTTGTTGCTGGGCAAATTGGTGTTGGATGCTGTAAGCGAGTTAATAAAAAAATGAATGTCGAAATAAAAAGCTTGGGTTAACACCTGAACCTTTTAAACATGTTAAATATTATTATCCTTATTCGCTTCCTAATACCCGTCATTGGAATACATATCTTACAGCTGAAGAAGTTGAAGATAATATTAAAAAGAAGAAAGCTAAAAAGTTTAAATATATTTATTTTCTTCAGTAAATTAAAATAATTCCACTCCGTTTTTTCTCCGTTAGTGATTATATAAAAAGTATCTCTACTTTTGATTTTTCCGTAATTTTTTCTTGCCATTCTACTCTCCATCGTTCATATCAGGTAGATCCGCATAAAAACCCGCCAGATACTTCTTACTGAACAAGTCATTTTTTCTTACATTGCTTCAAAAAATTGGAGATAGCCTGACTTATTCAAGTGCTTTTGCTTATCATTAAGTAAATAATGATATAATTCATCTCCTCAATAATCGCTTACTTATATAAAAAAATAAGCGTTTAATTTCTTACCTTATTGACAAATCGCTTATTTTTAGCTATAATGTAAGCAATAATAGGAGAATATGATTATGAGAGAGTTTGATTTCAATTATCTGAAAAACAGGCACTGGGACAAAGACGTATTAGGCTATATCGGACTGATACATGAATATAAAGGAAAACAACAACTGTATCTGAAACAAAAGCCTCTTGAACTTGAACGGCTTGTAGATTTGGCTAAAATACAAAGCACGCAATCTTCTAATGCAATAGAAGGAATCGTTACAACTAATCAACGACTGAAAAGTCTGATGGCGAGCAAAACCATGCCTAAGAACCGTGATGAACAGGAAATATTAGGGTACAAAGCTGCACTTGAACTCATACATGAAAGTTTCGAATATATGCCGATCACTCCGAACGTAATTCTGCAACTTCACAAAATATTATACTCTTTTATGCCTACGTCCTTTGGAGGTGTTTTCAAAACAACGTCGAACGAAATTGACGAAAAAAGATCTGACGGCAGTATCGTCGTAAGATTCAGACCTCTTGAGCCCTTCGAAACTCCTGATGCTGTTGAAAGGCTTTGCGCGACATATAACAAAACGATAGTCTCAGGCGAAATTGATCCGCTTGTGGTAATACCTACTTTTATTCACGATTTTCTCTGTATTCATCCTTTCAATGACGGAAACGGAAGAATGAGCAGACTCTTGACTACTCTCCTTCTTTATCAAAACGGCTATGTAGTCGGAAAATACATTTCTCTTGAAAAAAAGATAAACGACCATAAAGACGAATACTACGACGTATTGCAACTTGCTTCACATAAATGGCACGAAGGGCAAAACGACGATACTCCCTTCACTAAATACCTCTTAGGCATTATACTCTCCGCATACAGAGATTTTGAAGAACGTTTGAATATAGTTTCCGAGAAGAAAAATGCAAAAGAAATGGTAAAAGAAGTTTTTTCGGTTAAATTAGGTAAAGTAACGAAAAGCGATATTATGGAATTTTGCCCTACTCTTAGCCGTTCAGCGATAGAAAAAGCTCTCAGAGAACTGATTTCAGATTCAGACATATGCAAATACGGTAAAGGTCCTGCAACTTATTATGTATTGAACATATAATTGCACTGAGTACTACAATAACTCCTCAGCTGTCTGAATTATATCACTTCAAAAATGCGACGCTCCATCCGTCGCATTTTTAATCTGAAAAAGCCGTTTTTAACTGTTTTAGAAATTATTTTCATCAATATAAAGATCCGAACAAGTTATGTAGTATAAAATACACGGACAAGCAACAATCGGTTTATTATTCAGAAAGCAATTATCTTACATAAAATCTGTGCGAACCGTTAAAAATCAGTTGCTGCCTGCAATTTTTTACTTTGAGACCTTTACTTTTATTTCAGATGTGGTATCATTTCAAAAGGAGGTCAACATGAAAAAAGTAAATTTAGGAGACATGAAAAACCTGCCCGCTGTCATTGCAGGCTGCATGAGAATGGCGTCTCTCGACGCGAGAAAAGCCGCCGACTTCGTCGCGAAAGCGGTGGAAAACGGGTTGAACTTCTTCGATCACGCCGATATTTACGGCAGAGGCGAAAGCGAAAAGACCTTCGCGAAAGCCTGCTCCGACGTCGGTATAAAAAGAGAGGATATAGTCCTTCAATCCAAATGCGGCATAGTTCCGCACAAGATGTACGATTTTTCGAAAGAACACATCCTGTCGAGCGTGGACGGCATTCTCGAGAGACTGTGTACCGACTATCTCGACGTCCTTCTTCTGCACCGCCCCGACGCGCTTATGGAACCCGAAGAAGTCGGCGAAGCGTTCGAAAAGCTGAAAAGCGAAGGCAAAGTAAGATACTTCGGCGTGTCAAACATGAAACCTATGCAGATGGAATTGCTCAGGAGCGGGCTGAAAGAAGATCTCGTCGCGGATCAGATACAGTTCTCTCCCGCCCACGCGGGCGTGATACGCAGCGGTTTCGAATTCAATATGGACACGGACGGAGCGGCGGACAGAGACGGGAGCGTGCTCGAATATTGCCGACTCAAAGGCATAACCCCTCAGGCATGGTCACCGTTCCAGAAAGGTTTTATCAAGGGAACGTATATCGGAGATCCCGACTTCTGCAATCTCAATGCTGCTCTTCGCGACGTAGGCTCGAATTACGGGATAAGCGCGTCGGCTGCCGTCGTCGCCTGGATATGCCGTCACCCTGCGGGCATACAGACCGTCGCGGGCACGACGAATATCGACAGACTTCTCGAGATAAAAAAAGGCGCGGACGTAACCATCTCACGCGAAGAGTGGTATAAGATATATACCGCGGCAGGCAACAGATTGCCTTAATAATTCATTGATTTTATCGACACGGGTACAAAAAAAGCGGAGAAACTTCTCCACTTTTGTCTTTATCTTTTAAGCCGCGCCGAGCGTTTCAGACTTTATTGCAGCACGCTTTTTAAGTATCTTCGGGAAAAAGATCAGGAATACCGTGGTCGACAGCAGCGCGCCGCCTATATCCGCTATCGGCTCGGCGTAAAACACCGAGCTGACATCGAGAAATAGAGGCAATATCAGCGTCGCCCCGAGATAAAGCACGAGTTTCCTCGTCAGCGACAGCACTATCGCGAATTGAGGTTGCCCGAGAGCTGTCATTCCGTCCACGAACGTGTACTGGAATGCGAGCGGGATTATCCCTATCATGAAAACGCGTATGCCCCATACGCTGTTTTCTATCACGACCTTGTCGTCGGTAAACAGCGACGCGAACGGCCTCGCCGCTACGAACGAAACGCCGAACATTATCGCGGTAAAGGCTACGCACATCGACAATATGCACTTTTCACCTTTCTTTATCAGCTCCGCATTCCTCGCGCCGTAATTGAAACTTATCACAGGCTGACTGCCTGTACTTATTCCGAGCATCGGCATGGTTATCATAGACATGAACGCCTGCACCACGGTCAGAGTGCTTATCCATGTGTCGGCAGCCGTACCGCCGTGCATCTTCAGCGTCATGTTGCTGAATACGATGATTATGCTGTCCGTCGCGACGATGAGGAACGGCGATACGCCGAGACGAATTATCCTCAGCATTATCTTCAGGTCGTAGCCGCCCAACGAAAGTCTGCACTTCGTGCCTTTAAGCGTCAGGAACACTATTACGAAAACAAAGGATACCAGCTGCGAAACGACGGTCGCGAGAGCCGCTCCGACGACGTGCATGTCGAACACGAAAATAAACAGAGGGTCGAGCGCGATATTGAACAACGCGCCCGCAAGCGTCGTCGCCATACCTATGCCCGAATATCCCTCCGCAATGATGAACTGATTGAGCCCGACTGTCAGCACGCTGAAAAAAGTGCCCGCCGCATATACCGAGAGATAGCTTTTAGCGTATCCGAAAGTCGCTTCGCTCGCGCCGAACGTGGTCAGCAGCGGATCCATCGTCGCGAATACCAGCACGACCGTCAACGCCGAAAAGCCCAGCAGCATAACGAATGCGTTGGACAATATCTTTTTTGCCTTGTTCTCGTCCCCCTCTCCCATAGACATCGCAAAGAGAGGCGCGCCGCCGAGACCTACGAGAGATCCGAAAGAAGTCAGCAACGTTGCCACTGGCGCACAGACACCGAGCGCGGTCAGCGCGACGTCGCCCGTTCCCTCGATATTGCCGACGTACATTCTGTCCACGATGGAATACAGCACGCTTACGAACTGCGCCAGCATCGCGGGCAGAGTGAGTTTTAATACGGTCGAAAAGACCCTTTTGTTTCCCAGATCCAAAGCTTTCATATCCGTTGCCGCAGACAATGATAGCAGTCTCGGACCGCAAAGTCAACCGACTGAGCAAAAACGCCGCAAATGACAGGACTCTGCGCTATCGGGTCGGGAATCGGGTGCGATTTTACATCTTCGAACGTGCCCAGTCCGCAATATCCTTTTCGGACGCCGACGACGAAAATCTCTTTCCTTCGGCAACCGTCGCGCCCTTGCAGGAGGGGGCGAGTTCCGCCGAAGTCCTGCCCATTCCGCTTCCTCCCGAAGTCGCGAAAGGGATCACCTTCTTGCCTGTCAGATCGCAGCTCTCGAGAAACGTGTTGACGATCGTCGGAGCAACGTACCACCATATCGGAAAACCTACGAAGACCACGTCGTATCCGCTCGTATCCGTAGTGCCCGCTATTGCGGGACGGTAACTTTTGTCCTTCATCTCTCTGCTCGAGCGGCTGCTAGAGTCAGTCCAGTCGAGATCTTTATTCGAATACGGCACGGCGGGTATTATCTCGAACAGATCCGCACCGACTGCTCCCGCGAGCTTATCGGCGAGTTTCGCGGTCGTGCCGCTTGCCGAAAAATATGCCACAAGTATCTTAGTCATTTCGTTTACCTCCGTTTGCCTTTTCGTAATCGCTGTCGGATACTCTTTCGAGCCATACCGTGGAAACGTTGTCACCCGGGACCTCTACCGCCAGATGAGAAAACCACCCGTCTTTTGTCGCGCCGTGCCAGTGTTTTACGCCTGCGGGTATATTTACGACGTCGCCTTCTTTCATGAGCAGGGCGTCTTTGCCCCACTCCTGATACAATCCTTCTCCGGCGACGCAGACGAGTATTTGTCCGCCGCCCTCTTCCGCCTCGTGAATATGCCAATTGTTCCTGCACCGCGGCTCGAAAGTGACGTTGCATACTCTTACCTGTTTAACAGACACGGGCGCGAGAAAACTGCGTCCCGAAAAATACTGCGCGTATTGCTCGTTGGGAGTCCCGATCGGAAACAGACATCTTTTAGCATGCGCGGACATGCCGTCGTCGACGTCTTCTTCCTTCCATACTTCCTTAGCTGCTCTGAAAGCAGCCCACACCTTAGGCCATCCTATATAAAACGCCGCGTGAGTGAGTATCTCGGCGATCTCTTTTTTCGTTATTCCGTTTTTCTTCGCGCTTTCAAGATGATACGAAAACGACGAATCGGTGAGCCCCTGTGCCGCAAGCGACACAACCGTTACAAGCGATCTGTCTCTGAGCGAAAGTTCGTTTTCTCTCGACCATACTTGACCGAAAAGCACGTCGTCGTTGAGTTTTGCGAATTCGGGCGCGAATTTACCGAGCGCATCCCTGCCCGCCGTCTGTTTTTTCATATATCCTTCTCCTCTGAACCGTATCGGGAATACTGTCTTTCCATTTCGTTGCCGAAAGCCTCGAGACCTTTTACGAATTCGTCTCCCTTTCCCCCGAAAAACGACTCGTAGAGTCTGCTCTCCGCCTCGTATACGGGCGCAAGCACCTGTGCAGAATACTCTCTTCCCTTTTGCGTCAGCCGTATCTCCAGCTCTCTCCTTTCGCCCTCGATCTGCTCGAGAGTCACTAGCCCGTCTCTGACACATTCGCCCACTATAGTGTTCAGAGTCGAACGCGCGAATTGCCACTCTTTGCACAGCGTCCTCTGCGAATGAGCCTTGCCGTCCGAAAGCGCGTAAAGCACCCACATCGTATTGGGTTTCAGCTTGCCGTCCTTCGCAAAACGGTCGTATGCGTTGTCGATCCTGTATATTGCCGTAGCGAGTCTGTAAAAAAATTCTTTCGACGTCATCGCGTCTTCCTCCGTATCAAGGTATTCGGGATCAGAAATCCTGTTTCGTATTTCAATAATAATCCCGTTCGGGATTTTTGTCAATACTTTTTTTGAAAATTTGCTTTTGAACGCGTTTTTCTTCAGACCGTTTGTTAAATCCCGTACGGATATTGTTTTGTCCCGAAAACGGCTATTGAAATTCGGATAAATTTGTGTTATGCTCGAAATATATTATATGAGGAAGTGAAAATCATGTGGAACGCCGAACTTTACGCTAAATACGGCAAAGAGAGACTTCAGCCCTCTCTCGATCTGCTCTCGAGAGTGGAGACCATGAATCCGAAACGCATACTCGACATCGGCTGCGGAAGCGGCATGAGCACCGCGCCTCTGGCTAAACGCTGGGAAAACGCAGAGATAATCGGCGCAGACAAGTCTGAAGAAATGCTTGCCGTTGCACGCAAAACAGTGCCCGAAGCCACTTTCTTCCGTTTCGATTGCAGCAAGCCTATGGACGGACTGGGCAAATTCGATCTCGTGTTTTCAAACGCATTTATTCAATGGATAAAAAATCAACGCGAGTTTTTTTCAAACGCCCGATCTGTACTCAACAAAGGCGGCGCGCTCGCGATACAGATCCCTCTTTTCGACGATATGCCCGCAAGCCGGGCAATATCGGACGCGGAGCACATCTTCCCCGATAATTTCCTGGATATAGACGACGAAAGACACGTCCTGCACGCTCTCAAAGATTATTACCTTATGGCGACGTCGACTTTCGGCAACGCCACGATGTGGCAGACAGACTATTATCACAAGATGGAATCGCACGAAAACATACTCGAATTTCTCAAAGGCACGGCACTCCGTCCGTATGCCGAAAGACTCGATGCCGAACAGACGCAGGCATTTTTCGACAGAGTGCTGAAAAACCTCGAGAACGCATATCCACGCGAGAGCGACGGATCTCTGCTCTTCACTTTCAAAAGGCTTTTTATCGTCGCGTACAGAAGATGACCGCTCCAAAATCGGATTTACGGCAAAAAACCGCGCAGCCGCGCGGTTTTACTTTTGCGTCGTCAGTCTTCAAAGACCTTATTTGCCGAGATTTATCTCAACGGTATAGCCCTGTGCGTCTTCGTAGGTCACCTTGTAGACATTCATTTCTCCCGTGATAACGTTCGCATCCACCATAATGACGGCGTTCTCGGCATCGACACCGAGAACTTCCGATGCCGATTTTATCGTCGCGGAAAATCTGACGGAACCTCCTTCTGCCGAATATTCGTATTCGTTCATCGTCAGATCCGACGCACTGAGCGCGATCGTTATTTCCTTTGCAAAATCGATAAACTGCGCAGGATTTATGCCCGTAGAATAGGGATCGTTGACTTTCACATCTCCGTCCTTTTCGGCGGTGAAGGAATAGTATACATTTCCTCCCGACGACAACGTCATGCTCGTCTTATCGCAAGACGAAGCGAGAGCAAGTGCCTTGTCGATGCCGTCGTCGACTTCGTCGGGTTCGCACGCCGCAAAAGCGAGCGTGCATGCCGTTATGAGAATTGCGATGACCGCAACGAGAATCTTTTTACTTGTTTTCATTCTTCTTTCCTCCTTTGCGACGGAGCGCGACGGCTCCGACCGCGAGACCGAAAACGGATACCGCCGCGACAGCTACTGTCGCCGCAACCGCTCTCGAAGTCAGATTTGCGGTAGCTTTGAGCGCGTTTTCCACGCTGTCCTCAAGCAAGCCGAGTGCCGTTTCGTACGCCGCTTTCGCCTGCTCCACCTTTTCGTTTGCCTCTGTCTTGTCTCCTACCGCGGTAGCGAGCCATGTCTCCGCCGTAGCTATGATCTCTTTATTCTCGATAGCGTTGTCGGAAAGATTCTCGTTGAGGTAGGTCACTACGTTCGCGGACGAAGTGTAGATAACGTGAGACACGCTCTGAGTATCCCCCTCGTATCTGAGCGCGATCGTCCAGCTTGCCTCGAGATCGACGTTTATGACTCCGTTCTCGGGGAGAACAGTCCACGCGCCGCCGTCAACGCGGTATTCGATACCCTGCGTTCCGCCGTCTGCACTCACGCCGATCGTGCCGTAACCGACCGTAAACTGAGCGATAACGTCCTTTCTTACTATCTCGTATTCTACGGTGGCGTTGGTCAGGACGTAGTTGCCGTCGGGCTCCGACACGGTAGCCGTTGCGGTATGCTTGCCGACTTCGACAGCCGCGCCTTTTACTTCGATCGCAACGGTTTCGCCTGCAACGCCCGTTTCGGCGGTAGCGGTCGGAGCCTGCGACTCTCCGTTATACGTCAAGGACGTATTGCTCCATACTACGGTGATCTCTTTTGCGGTGACGGTCACGGTTACGTCGTCAACGTCTGCTATCGTATAATTGCCGCTGTCTGCACCGCTTATGTTTGCCGCGACGGTGACATTTTTGTTCTCTCCGACGTTCTTGTCAGCCATTGTGCCGCTTATCTCAAGCGTTACGTCATCGCTTCCTATAACGCCCGCAAGACTTCCCGTAACTTCAACAGCCGTCGTGCCGTCGTAAACTCTGTTCAGAGCCGTTACGTTCTCAACAGTAAGTTCTTTTGCGGTCACGGTGAGCGTTGCTGTCATAGTATCGGGCACATTGTAGTTGGCGTCGGTAGAAGTAAAGGTTGCGGTTATCACTCTGCTGCCCGCATTCCTGATACCTTCGCTGTAAGATACCGTTACTCCGTCGGGAAGTACTCCGTCTACGGTAATGCTCTGTGTTTCGCCGTTGTAGACCTTGCTTGCGTTTTCAAATACAACGCTGCTCATATCGTAATCGGCTTTTGCTACGGCAAACTCAACTGTCATGCTGAGTCCTTCATAGTTTGTATTTCCGTCGACAGTCGCCACAAGAATATAAGAACCTGCGTTCACGGGTTTTTCTCCAAGAGGCTCGCCGCTTGCGGTCTGATATGAGAACGATACGTTGCCGTAAAGCGCATCGCCCTCAGGCTCGTTTGCCGCGGCGCCGTAGGTCCAGCCATCGATAGCAGGCTCCGTCGTCCACGCGTTGGCGACTTTTGTGACGGTGAACGTCAGTGTCACGCTGCCGTCATTGTCTTCGTCGCTGCCTGCCCAAGCGTAATTGGCTGTGTCTTCGAGCACGATCGTGACTTCGTAATCTCCCGCGTTGATGCCTCCCTCGTTCTTCGTTACGCTGTAAATGGTGCTTTCTGCAATCGTCGCGGTCTGAATTTCGCCGTTGTAGGGTTTGCTCTCGATCTCGGGCAGATCTACCACCGCCTTGGAGATCGTCACGGTAAAGCTTCCCGTCACTTCGTTGTGGTTAGCCGCGACAGCCTTGTAGTATACAGTGTAAGTACCTGCGTCAGTATACTCGGGAGCAGTGCCGTAAACGCCGTCCTCACTCGTCGCGTAAGTAAAGGTCGCTTCAATGCCGTCCACGGTCGTAGCGGAAGCGTTTACTACTGCGCCGTGAGCCGCTTTGTCGTACTCACCGCTGTAACCCGTTACGGTAACGGATGTCATATCTGCCGCATTGACGGTAAAGGTCGCGTCGGTATCGCCGATAAACTTGTAGTTTTCGTTCGCAGATGCAATCTTTACGGTGTAAACGCCGACGTTCTTAATATCGGCATAGTCGTAATCCTCGTCGTCTACTGTAAATTTTACGTCTATTCCGCCGAGTCCGAACATCGCAAGAAGTTCTTCGACACCGACCTTTTCTCCGTCGTAAGTCGCGTTGCCGTCCGTTGCGGTAATAGTGAGCTGTTTTGCCGTTATCTCAACGTACACAACAGTATCAACCACGTCGCCGATCAATTCAAAGTTTGCATAATCCTCCTCGGATATATCGGCTCCGCCTGCGTATCTGACAACGCCCTCTACTGCCGCCTCGTACTTAGTTCCGGCATTTGCAGTAGTAATGCCGCTCAGATCGAACTCAAGCGACCATCTTATATAGAACTCGAATTTGTTGCTGTTCTCAACCGAGGTTGAGTAGAAGTCGTCCACGGAAGGCACATAATCTCCGCCGTATTCGACGTATTTCGTATTGCCGTCAAGCAGAGCGCTGTAAGACACCTTTACCTTTTCGACGGTAAAGTCGAAAGTCGTAGAAGTTTCAGCAGCAAACACGTAGTTGTCGCTCGAAAGCGAAACGATAGCGGTATAGCTGCCTGCGTTTCTCGCCTTATCGCCCGTAAGAGCTGAACCGTCTTTTGCCTGATAGGTAACGGTCAGCTGATCGTCGCCGACAAGTCCTGTTGCCTCGAAAGTCGGCTCGTAAGCCTCTCCGCTGTAAACGACACTGCTACTGCCCGTCCAGTTGACGGAGACCTCTGCGGGAGCTACGGTGTAGGTCGTCTCGCATGCGGTCGCGGTGTAATTGCCGCTTTCGTCAACAAGTCTCGCGACTACTTTGTATATGCCCGCATCTTTTATCTCGTCAATGGGAGCGTCGCCTTTGGTTATCGTGTATTCAAGCGTGAGAACGTCGTCTCCGACTCCCTGAGGAGATGTGAACATGGTCGCGGGATCGACTTCCGCTCCGCTGTAAACGCCGTTTTCAACGCCGTTCGCGCTTATCGTGACGACCTTCTTGTTTATCGTCACAGTCGCAGTAGTCAGTCTGTCGGAAGAATAACCCGCATTCAAAGACACTGCTTTTGCGACGTATTCGCCTGCGTTCACGGGTGCGTCGGTCGTCCAATTTCCTGTGCCTTTGAGCGCGTACCGTATCTCGAAATCAACGCCTTCGGTCAGTCCGCCGTCCGCGGTGAATGCAGCCGCGTGAGACGCGCCGTCGTAATCCGCGACCACGTTCGTCTCTGTCCAGTTGCCCGTCATCGGAGTCGCGATGACCTTGAGGGTCGCGGCATATGCGCTCTGATAATTCTGCGCGTCAAGGCCTTCGAGGACGAGCGTCACGTCAAGTGCATAAGTAGTGCCGACGGGATCATCGGAGCTGTATGCGTTATCGGCATAGGCTATCGTCAGAACGTAACTGTAATCCGTGCCTGCAAGGCTGACCGTGTTGTTTACGGTACCCGCTATCGTCGCGGTGACATCTGTCGTCAAATCGAAATCCTGCGTACCCGCCACTACCGTCAGATCGTTGTATGCAAGTTCGAATACCCTTGCCCCCACGTTTACCGTGACGGTCGCGGTCTTTTCTTTGTAAGTGACCGTTATCTGATTTGCGCCGAGCGAGGTCAGATAGCCGTCGGTCACGGTATAATCTCCTATAACCTCTCTGCTGCCGTCGTTATTGACAGCCTCGACGACCATGCCCGCTTTGTCGAACTTGTCGCCGTACTGATAATCGAGTTTGCTCGGCTGAGAGACGACCTCTATTCCGACAAGCTCGACTGCCGAAACGGTGAGCGTTGTTTTTCCCGTAACGACGTTGTAGTTTGCGGTATCGCTCGGGGTGAACGTCCATGCGTATTCCTTTGCGCCTGCGGTCAGTTCATCGGTCTCCCAAGCGATCGTGCCTTCTACAGCGCAATCCGCGCTGATGGCAGGCATTTCGCTCGACGTGAACAGCCCCTCTGTCGGCTCTACTGTCGCCGTGACCTCGGGGGTCGCCTTGTTGACGGTTATCTGCACCGTAGTGCTTGCCGCGTAGTAGTTTGCACTCGCGCCAACGCTTATCTCGACCAGCATTCCGTTGCCCTCGGCAACCGTCGTGAACGTGTTGTTTGCGTAAACAAGTTCCGCTTCGCCGTGATTGAGCTTTGCGCCCGTCACCGTCTGAAGCGCGCCCGTATAGGTGTAAACTGTTTCAACGTCGTCGGTATTGATAACGCTGTCCGCTTTATTGATATTGTACACGTTTGTCTTTGTTTCAGATTTCAACGCGTAGTTGCCGTATTCGTTATCCCCTTCGGCAAAACTTGCGGAGCGGTATATTCTCCCGCGTTTCTGAACTCAACGCCCTCGCCGAAAGATACCGCAAGATATTTTTCGGTGTCGTTCCAATCAATATATTTCGCGGTAACGCTCTGAACGTCTCCGTTATAGGTATAATCGTTTTCGCCCCAGACTACTTCGACCTCCCACGCTTCCACATAATACTGTCTCTGCAAAGGAACTGCGTTATAATTGACGTTCACGTCGTTTTCGGCAAGCGTCGCGGTAACGATATAATTGCCGCAATTGAAAATAGTTGCCGCCTCACCGTTCAGCGTGACGCTATATGCCAATTCGAGCGGCGTAATGCCGTCAATTCCTACGGGAGCGTTGAACAGACTTCCGTAATCCGTGAATATTTCGTTGTTGAAACTCTGCCCGATATAATTCGTCTCGGTTATCTCGACATCGATCTTATCGATAGTGTATACGGTCTCCGTAACGGAATCGGAAGATATTTCGTAAAATTCAGACGACTGGCCGTCGAGTCCCGCAATGAGGTTATATTTGCCCGCATTTTTTACTTCTCCCGCATCGTCGTTTACGGTCACGTCCAATACTGCCGGCGTTCCCGCCACTGCACCCGTTACATTAAAAAGTGCCGCCATATCATCCCGACTTAACGCCGTGCCGTCATAGACTTTGCTCGTTGTCGCTTCTTCGTTAAGCGTTATCTTCACGGTCGCCTTAGTTACGGTATAAGTAGCCGTAACCTGCTCTGCGGTATAGTTGCCGCTTGCGTCTGCAAGGGTCGCGGTAACGGTGTATTTGCCGACGTTTTTGATCTCTACGCCTTCCGCTACGCTTGCGCTTATCGCAAGAGTGCCGTCGCTGCCGAGCCCCTCGGGTGCGGTAAACAGGCTTTCGTATTCGGTAAACGCTAAGCCGCCGTACGTCGCTTCTTTGTCCTGAGGCACTATTGCGACTTCTTTCGGTGTCACGGTGAAATCGGTTGAATTACCGGACAGTTCTATGCTGGGATCGGTCGCAGTAGCGGTAACGGTATATTTTCCCGCATTGACGACGTCGATCTCGTCGATACCTTCCTTTGCCGTGTACTTGTACGTTATCTCCTCTGCTCCGAGACCGTCCACGGTAAAGATCGCCGTCTTCTGCGACTGAGCATTATAGACAAGACTGTCAAGACCGCTGAACGATCCGCTCAGAACGAGTTTCTGAACCGTCGATTGCGCGCTCGTGTCCTGCCATGTGATATTGTAGTTACCGTTGCCGTCTGAAAGGACTATGCTGTCCTGATCAACCGTCACGGTGACAACGCTGCCTGCCTCCGTCGTTGCGTCGTAAGCAACCTCACCGACCATAGCGGAAGATATATCCCAAGCGTCGATATTGCCGTAAAGAGTGCCGTCAGCAACAGATACCGTAAATTTGCCTTTTACCGTATCTATATTATCCTTATATACTATATCTGCGGTATTTGAGAAAGTCAGTTGCAGATCTGCGGGAGTTACCTTATACTTCAAAACTTTCGACTGATAGGAAAGTTTATGAGAAGTGCCCGTCGCTTCATCGATAAAGACATATTTATCACCTCTGACGACATACTGATAATCTCCGACAGTCGCATCAGTTTCAATCAAAGTGAAATCGTACGTTCCGACGTTCACTCCGTTCCCATTCCAAGCTCCTACGACTTCAGCTCCGTTTACGGTTACGGTCGGTGCTGAAATACTTTGTGCGTCATACACTTTTGTCGCAGTGTACACAGATTGTTCTGCGTCATAATCGTAGGTAACCGTCGCTTCCGAACCTACCGTCATATTCTTTAACGTAAAGCCCCCTACTGAACTTGTATTATATCCCGAAGCCGGAACAGAAACGTATGCGGTGTTTCCCGCTACTTTATCAGTCCCGTCTGCCGCAAGTACGGAATAAACTTTTGTCTCGGTTGATCCCGTATTTATTGAATAAAGCAGATCGGAAGAATCAATCTCCGCGAACTGAGTTTTGAAAATTATGTTTCCGGGATTTGCTTTATCAAAAGAAATAGATACTGAGGCAGGATCATAAGCTATATATGCATTCCAATTCTCGTTGTCTCCCGCAACCCATGTCCTTACAGAATTTGAATTATAATACAGATCATAAACATAAATATGTCCGCTACTCCCGGTTGCGCCGTAGAACAAACCGTCGTTGCCTTCCAGATTTGAAGCAGCAACAGTGTCCCAGTCCGCAAGCCATTCCATATCGAAACGTGTCACGTTTACAGTACCGTTTTCTATATTACCGATAACTGCGCCGCTGTATTTTTTATTCGTTCCGCCTTGTTTGGCGTGCTGAATATTTCTAACGCCCGTTCCTGCCAACGTACAATCGGTAATATTGACTGTGCCTCCTGAGCCAACTTTTCCTATGTAAGTAGCAACGCTATTCTCAAACGTAGGATAAGACGTTGATCCAAACCATCCGCTTTTGGATCCGCCTTGAGTGTAGGTTGTCAAACCATTATTATTGTTTATAGTAACATTACTGATATTAATATTGACCGCATAACCCGCAATAACTCCGAAATTAAGATAAATAGTTCCTTCTGAATGAGCCTCGGGATCAGCAAAATAACTTTCAACGCCCGTACCCGCATAATTGAGATTAACACATACGTTACTTACGGAACCGCCACCAGCCTGACCGATAAGTACGCCGACGGTTCTTGTACCACCGCTTGTGGTTCTAAAATTAAACTCGCTTACCGTCACGATCAGATCATATATATTGGAGGTACTCGTTGTCTTACCGAACAAGCCGCCCCAAGGTACGTCTTTTGCGACATAAGTAGCGTCATTACTACCGAAAGATATCGTAATAGTATATCCGTTACCTCTCAATTCTCCGCTGAACTCAACATCGCTCGGCTCAGTTACGGTAATATCTCCCATTAGAATATATTTACCGCTCGGATTGCTTCTTACTGTCGAAAAATCCTTCCCTTCCGTTCCGTCGATGATCGTATAGCCCTGAGCCGTAGCATCGCTCGCCGACAGCTTAGTCGCCACCGTTCCGTCTTCGAGCGGCGCGGTCGTGCTTGCCGATACCGCCGTTGAGAGCGTGCCGGCTCCGCTGCCGCTGCCCGCTACCGTATCGTCCATAGACGGCAATGAACTGCCTCCTACGGGCAGACTTACCGCCGCAACCGTTGCGAAAATGCCTATCAGCACAAACGCGATCACGACGATTAAAGCCTTTTTTGTCCTTGTGATTTGCATAACCAAACCTCCCTACAACATCTTTTTTGCGACGTTTTCTCTACACGCCGCGCCTGTATTTATCTGCGTATGTATGTATTTATGCCTATTCAGCTTAACATACGGTCATATAATAGTCAACGAGAAAACATGCGGAAATTTAAGGAATTTTTAATATTATACTCATAATTTTTACTGTTTCGTGATAACATAAAACCGTTTTATCCATCTGATTTTGCCTGGAAAAACAATTTGCGATCTCTTCTGGCTTGCAAACGGCGAAAGTGCCTGCAAACACGCAGCGTGTATTTTCGGCAAGCTTTTTTTATTTCTTTTTTCCGCACCCGTATTGACACTTAGATCTGTTTTTTGTAAACTATAATTATAAATTTTAAGCGAAGGATAAGGCGTGGGATCATGATAGAGACTGTTGCGATAATCAGCATAATATATATGCTGGCGATTTTCATTTTCATAGTCGGAAGATTTTTTACATATCAGAGAAAGGGCAGAATCAGGTTTTTCAAAAATTTCAAAAAAGGCAAATTCGCGCTGATTTATATCGCGTCCATACCTCTTTATGCAGCGACTTTTTACTCGGGCGGCTACAATGCCGGCGGTGCGTTTCTCAAGTCGATACGTTCAACGATCGAGCTGATCGTCCTCAAATTCGATTACGACAGCGTAAAAGACATTATGGCGCAAAACCTCGCTTTCAGGATAGCGATGATAATGTGTTTCTCGCTCGTCACGCTCAACGCCGCGATGTTTACTTTTTCGGTCTGCGGACGCGCGGCGACTAATGCGGTCTGCCTCTTGTATACCCGTTTCTTCGGCAAAAACGTAGTCGTTGTGATAGGCAACAACAAACATAGCCATGCTATCGTGGATTCCGCCGACGACGGCAAGACCCGTCTCATTCTGATGGGTGTCCCCGACGAAAACGGCAAAGACGAAATGTTTGCCTTCAGACGTGCTTTCGTCAGCCTCAAAGAGGACGAAAACGCAGGCAGAAAACTCGCCTCTCTTCTCCCCCCGATAGATACGATCAAAGTTACGGTCGTCGTGAATACGCAGAACGACAGACTCAACCTGAACTACTGCAAGGATCTCAGCGACCTGATCGGCGCAAATCAGCTCAACAGGCTTTTCTTCGACGCGGAAGAAGGTCTCGAAGTGTTCGTATTCAGCGAGCCGGCAAACGAATCGTCTTTTGCCTGCGTCGAACACAGTTCCTCGGGCAGGATACACCACGTCAACAAATACAGGATGATCGCGACCGATTTTCTCTCGAAACACCCTTTTGCCGCGTATATGGACGAGAATTACATTGACTACGACAATGCGGCTGTCAGAGACGACGTCGAAGTCAATGCCGTCATGATAGGCTTCGGCAAGACGAATCATCAGCTCTTCCTCGACTCCGTTTCAGGCAATACGATGATGCGTATCGACGAAAAAGGCAATTATGTGCCGAAACCCGTCAATTATTTTATCTTTGACAAAGAGGAATCCGAAAACGAAAAGAATCTCAATCACGCATATTTCAAATTCGTAAATTCTTACGACCGCCTCGTCAGGCACAAGGACGAATATCTGCCCCTGCCTCCGCTTCCCGCAAATTGCCGCTTTTTCAGGCGCGACGTCAACTCGCAACGCTTTTACGACGAGGTCAGAGAGTGCCTCTGCTCGGGCAAAAAGAATATCGGTTTCGTGATAATCGCGTACAGTGACGACCTGAGCAACGTGGATCTCGCGCTCAAGACCTGCGAAAACGTCAAAGAATGGAACCTGGACTTTCCCGTTTATGTATTCGTCAAAATACGCGACGACAAACTCAACCGCAAGATCGCCGGGCGCGAAATGTTCCGCGACCATATGATAATCCCCTTCGGTGCGGAAAAAGAACTCGTTTACGACTTCGCCAACATAACCAACAGACGTTTCGAAAAGCTCGCAAAAGCTTCGCATCTGGTATATTCTGCAACATATAATATAGATCAAAAAGGAATAAAGACCATCGAAGAACTCAAACGCCTCGCAAGCGACGAATGGTTCGATTACTTCAACGTCCAGCGAGTCTCCAACGTCCACGCCTGTCTCTCGATAAAAGCAAAACTCAATCTCGCGGGATACGACGTCGCGCCCGCGTCATCGCCCATGCAGGACGTTACGGACGAATTCATAAAAAAATACGAAAAGGGCAACCTCATACGGCGTCTGCAAACGGAATTCGACGGATTGCATCCAGCTGTCTACGATAACGCAATGCTCGAGCTCAAAGGTCTGAGACGCAATTTCGCCGATCTGGAACACGCGCGCTGGAATGCGTTTATGTGTGCGGCGGGTTTTCTTCCCGCCACGATACACGAGATAAAAGTGCTGTCTAAAGAAGAACGCTTTATCCGTCGCATCCACGCAAACATAACTACCCGCGAAGGTCTTATTCGATATCGCGGGATCGCCGCCGAAATAAGCGGCATGACGGAAGAAGACAAGGACGTTATACGATACGATTACCGTCTTATGGACGACGTTGCATGGCTGCTTCACGGACACGGCTATAAAATCGTCAGAAAGCCGTCCCCGCCCGACTGGCAGCTCAAGATCTTCGTGCCGTCCAAACAACTTCTCTCGGACGAAGTCAAGGACGGGACGAAAGACAAGCTTGGCAAAACGGACACGGATCAAAAATGATCGTTTTCCCCGACAACAAAGCTAAGACGCATCACAGCAAAAACCTGCAAAATCAATCGCAGTGCATCAAAAAACTCCCTAAAACGGGAGTTTTTCTTTTCAGGATCAATACCTTTTCAGCTTTTCTGCAATCAGAAACCGAGAACCGTCTCGATTATAGCCCCCGCATATAATCTCACCGTAAAGTCGTTGGGGTGATTCGTATAGTTAGATGACAGGTCGATATACTGATACCTCGTATCCTCGTCGTTGTTCTTTTGCTTTGCCGAAAGTATCGCGGTCGTCATTTCGTACATGCTGATATAAACGCAACCGGACGTTTTGCCGTCAAGCTCCTCGCACTTCTCTCTCGTCGGTCCGACATAGTCGGCGTGCTTGCCCGCGAATATGGACTTGGGATTGGGCGTAAAGGGACCCATCACAAGGAAATCCGCATCTGGCGATCCTTCCCGTATTCCCGAAACGATCTTTTCGATGTTCTTCGCAAACACCGCTGGCGTGGTGTCATATCCGCTGTAACTGTCGTTCATTCCGAATCCGACTATCACGAAATCGTATCCTTCGACATCGAACGCACCGCTCTCGATCTGCCTGACGCCCCAGTTTGAATTTTCGCCGCCGACGCTCGTATTCACCAAACTGATCCTGCTCTCGTCGCCGCCGTAATATCTCTTCGCGATCGCGCTCTTCACCAGGTCGAACCACGTCGGCAGATAGGGCGCGAAATTCACAAACGACGACGCGCTCGCACCGACCGATATGCTGTCGCCGAATACGAGCATCTTTATCGGTTCGCCCTTTTTCATCTTCGCGGTCAGACGCGCGAAACTCGCCTCCGCGTATTCGGGAGTCTCAAAGCCAAGCTCCTGCTCCGACGACTTGTACGCATATGTCACGCAAAGATGATTCGTTCTCGTCAGCGAACCTTCGCTTATGACGTGCTTGCCCCTATTCGTACCGCCGTTGTCGTTGTACAGCGACGCGGCTTCGCTGACGCCGTCCGAAAATTCTTCGGGTATGTTCTTGTAGTCCAGCCACTCGTCGCGGATATAAGGCATACTTCCGTCCGTAGCGACCGTGATCGCGTTGCCGCTCAAAGCGTAATCGCATTCGCCGTATTCCTTTTCGAGCGTGTAGTCTCTGACGCTGATTATCTTATACGGTTCGTATGTCAGATAACCCGTCGCCGTCGTCGCTTTCGAACCGTACTGTATCGGCACGACTATTTCGTTGTATATCAACGTATAGCCGTTCTCTTCATTCAGCCAGTACGGCGTCACGGTCTCGTCGAAGCCGTACTCGTATGTAAAGCTCGGCTCGGTATTGTCTTCGATCTCTCCCGTCTTGTCGTCGCAACCGACAAACCATGTTGCCGTGATCGTCAAAACGACGGCAGCCAGTACCGTCAACGCTTTCTTCAGTTTCTTCATAATACTTCTCCCTCAGGTCATATATAAATTATACAACTTCGCGTATCCTTTCGCAACGGTTTCCCCACCCTGAAGACAAACGCCGATCAGTCTTCCTGTTCCTGTCTGAAAAACTTTCCTGCCCGTGTAGATTAAATGATAATTGATTTTGCATATTGCCATATTTGGGTTTTTGCGTTATAATACGGATATGAAAACAAAAATAACTTTTTTCGTTGCCGCCGTTATGGCAATATCCGTTCTTGCGCTCGGGTTTTGCTCGTGCGCCCCTGCCGATAAGCCCTATTCCCCTCCCCTCCTCGGCGTATGGTGGTGGGATAACAGGCTCGGCGAAGAATACCTCGACTTCGCTGCCGAAAACGGGGTGACGGAAATATACTGTTACTACTCTTCTTTCTCGCAAAAGACGACCGACTTCATTTCCGCCGCGAACGCCCGCGACATCGACGTGCTGTGGCTTGCGGGCAAATACGAATGGGTCGAAGACTACCCGTCTCTCAAAAGCAAAATGCAGGAATATATCGACTTCCAGAATTCGTCCGCATACAAATTCGCGGGCGTACATCTCGACGTCGAACCGCATCAACACCCGCAGTTCGACGAAATGCGCGAAGAGCTTATAACAAAATACGTCGGGATGACTTTCTCTCTCAGATCAGACTTCCCCGACGTCAGGATAGAATACGATATTCCCTTCTGGCTCGACGACGAGATCACCGTGAACGGAACAACAAGACCCTCCCACGAATTTGTCATAGACAACGCCGACCGCGTGACCGTGATGAGTTACCGCGACAGCGCGGATAAGATCCTGAGCTGTGCCGAAGACGAGCTCGCCTACGCGAAAGCGACGGGCAAGCCTCTCAACCTTTCAGTAGAAACGGGCGAGAACGAAGACCTCGTCACCTTCTACGAAGAAGGCAACGCCTATATGCTGAGTCAGCTTGCCGTCGTGCGCGCCTCTCTCCCCGACGATTTCGGCATCGCGATACACCATATAAAAGACTGGAAGGCTCTTGCCGATAAATAAACGGACTACTTCAAAGGTTCGCTTAGTTACTTCCTTCGAAAAATCAAAATTACTGCCGACCTCGAAAACCCCGTGTGACGGGGAACATAAGTATGCTGTCGCTATGCGTGTCAGGATATAGAAAGCGAAGCGACCATGACAGTCGCCCCGCGACCGCTTATGACGGGTAATGCAATTCCCCCGACAACGGCGGAGGGATTTGTAAGGAGCAAAGCGACGGAATAGCGAGGAGCCTTCCCTCGCAAACCCTCCTTAACGACGAGCGTCACGGATCGATACCCGACGACGAAGTTAATGCAAAGCGAAAGCAAAACAAATAAAAAACGAGTGACCGTAAAGTCACTCATTTTTTATGCAAAACGCCGAGCTTTGCAGTGGCGGAGGCGGAGGGATATTCGCTCAGATGCTTATTACGCAAGTTGCTTATTATTGCTAACCGCGAAAGCAACTGCCTACGGCAGATTGCCGCACCCTGTCAACGCTTCGCTTATGACTGGGTTCTTCTATCCCTCGCTTCGCAAATAAAAATACCGGACTATATTTCCCGGTATTCTTATTTGGCGGAGGCGGAGGGATATTCGCTCAGATGCTTATTACGCAAGTTGCTTATTATTGCTAACCGCGAAAGCAACTGC
>CALWHF010000020.1 GCA_944380305.1 uncultured Christensenellaceae bacterium | reverse complement strand
CTTGGTTACAAAACACCAGCAGATTTGTTTGAACAGGAATTGCAAAAAGTGTTGCACTTGGTTTGACAATTCACCTTTAAGACCGAAGTTGTGCGTGATACTAACGGTAACCTTTTCAGAGCGATGTTTTTTGCATTGAAAAAAAGGATTCATGACAATCCGAAGAAATACAGCATATAATGTTGTATGTTGAAACTCAGCGATTTTCACAGCGTCCATTTTATAGGTGTTTGCGGCGTCAGCATGAAGGCTTTGGCATTGCTGTGCGCCCGCGCGGAAATGAGGGTGTCGGGCTCGGATAAGGCGGATTCTCCCGTCATAGAGACTTTGTGCAAGAACGGGATATACGCGTATCGCGGAAGCGATCCGTCCGTGGCGGAAAAAGCCGAACTCGTAGTTTATACGGCATGTATTCCCGAAAACGATCCAGAGCTCGCAAGGGCAAGAGAATGCCGTCTGACGGTTATGGAACGCAAGGCGTTTCTCACGCTTGTAGAGAGGATGTGCGAGCGTACCGTCGCCGTGGCAGGTACTCACGGCAAGACGACTACGACTGCGATGCTGTCTGCGATTATGAGCGCGCAGGGAGTGAAGTTTATCGGTCACGTCGGCGGAGATCTGCCGGGAGGAGAGATAAGTCTTACGGACAGCGGAAGAGAAGTTTTCCTGACCGAAGCGTGCGAGTATAAGCGCAGTTTTTTGTCGCTATCGCCGGATGTCGCCGTAATATTGAACGTACGGTTCGATCATCCCGATTGTTACCGGGACACGGGAGAACTGACCGAGGCTTTCTCGAGATTCGCGTGCAACGTGAAGGACGGCGGACTGCTAGTCGTGGATCACGCTCTGAAGGACTCGTTTTCGCCGAAAGGCGTGCGCAAAGCGACGTTCGGTTTCGGCAAAGAATGCGATTACAGGGCAGACGACGTAACGTATCGTAACGGTATATATTCGTTTTCGTTCGTCAGATACGGCAAGTTCGTCAGACGTTGTACGTTGCGGGTATACGGCAAACACAATATCCTCAACGCTTTGGCGGCACTCGCCGCGGCTGACGGACTGGGACTCGATATTTCGTTCGCGGCTGAAACGCTCGGGACGTTTGCGGGCGTCAGTCGGCGTTTCGAGTGCAGAGGGATGCTAGAAAACGGGGCACGAGTGATAGTAGACTATGCTCATCATCCCGACGAAATATCCGCGGCGATAGACACCGCAAGAGTGATGACGAGAGGGGAGATCATCGTCTTTTTCGAACCGCATACTTTCAGCCGCACAAAGTCGCTGATCGACGAATTCGCGGACAGTTTTTATTGGGCGGACGAGGTGGTTATCCTGCCCACATATGCCGCGAGAGAAAAAAATATCGAGGGCGGCACGGCGTATGATCTGTATATGAAACTCAAAAAGAAAAAGACTGCGTGTTTATATATGGAAGGCTATGCCGCCGCTGTCGACTATATAAGATCGCATCTTTCGGGAAAAGGCATGATACTTCTTCTCGGCGCAGGAGGCGCAGACAAAATATCAGACATGCTATTCAATAAATAACCTACACGGGAACGAAAATTGTTATTTCGGCAGATTTTTCACGAGAGAAGAAAATCATGATTTGAAAAAAAACAAAAAGCCGCTTTTTCGCGGCTTTTGCAAATCGGTATCTGTCAGCATTTTATTATCGTTTTGAGAGGGTGAGGAACGTCTTCGGCAAGTTTTGCGAAAACTTCCTGAGCTTCGGATATGTCCGCAACTCGCTCTATGAGTTTGTCGACTTTTACCACTTCGGTAGCTATCATGTTGATGCCCGTCTCTATTTCTCCGTCACCGTTGTTGAGACCGAATATTTCGAGACCTTTGGCGAATACGGGCGCAAGATCCGCAGACAGTTTCGAGGTCTTTTTGTCCAGACCCGCGAGGCAGAGTTTGCCTCCTTCGCGCATACAGTTCATGAGCCCGTCGGTATCGGGGCAGGAGTCGAGGTCGAGCACCATATAATCGCACATTTTGCCCGATGTTATCTCCTTTACTTTCTGGTATACGTTTTCTTCGTTGGGATTCACCGTGTAATATATACCGAGATCCTGAGCGAGATCGAGCAGTTCCTGATTTTTTTCTATCATTACGGGGATAGCCTGATAATATATCGCGAGCTGTCCAACTATATAATTGAGCGAAGAGCAGCCGTTGAGCAATATATAACGAGTCTTGCCGACGTCAAGTTTTTCTATTATGCGCTCGGCGAGCGCGACGTCCTCTATGAAGACGACAGACTCGTCGCTGATTCCTTCGGGTATCGCATAAACATCCGAAAAAGGGCAGATGACATAGTCGGCAAGATAGCCGTTTTTGTCCACGCCGCTGACGAGGAGCCCGTTCTGGGTTTTGCGATAGGGCGACAGCATAACGCGCTGTCCCGTCTTGAGCGTGAAGTCAGAGCTTTCGCTGACGAGACCCATCGCAATCCTGGACGGCATTATGGGGTAGAAGTTAGCCTTGCCTCTGTAAGCGGACAGATCCGAAGACGTGACGGAGGCGCGCGCTATGCGGATCTTTACGCAATCGTGCGGCACGTCTTTTTCTTCGTTTACGACGCTTTCCAGTTTGCCGGCTTCCGTCAGTACCAAAGATTTCATACAAAACTCCCTCTCACACTTGAAGTGGATTTATCATATCACAATTTTTCCCCGAATGCAAGGACTAAACGGGCAAAGCGTGCGCCGCAGCGTCAAATCGCGTTAAATTTTACAAGACGCAAAAAAACCCGTTGTCAATGCTTGACTTGTCAAAAATTAGTATGTATAATCGTATGTGCGTAAAAGAATACAGTGAGGTGAAGAACATGAAAGAGAGCATTCAACCCAAATATCATGACGTTATCATCCAGTGCACCTGCGGCGAGAAGTTCGTTTGCGGTACTACCAAGGACGTCGACGTCATTAAAGTAGACGTTTGCAACAAGTGCCATCCTTTCTATACCGGCAAGCAAAAGCTCGTTGATACCGGCGGTAGAGTAGATAAGTTCAAGAAGCGTTACAGTCTGTAATCGATTGATAATGGTGCGGGGGCTTATCCCGCACCGTATTTTTTTATGGAGGCTATGCGATGAGAAAAAAGAGCGTTGGAATAGGCGGACAGGCGGTTATCGAAGGAGTCATGATGCGAGGTAAGCGCAGTATGGCGACTGCGGTGCGCGACGAAAACGGCAATATCGTCGTCGAGAGTCAGTACATCAAGCCCGTCGAAGAAAAGAATTTTCTGTTCCGCACGCCTTTTCTCAGAGGTGTTTTCAACTTTTTCGGCACGATGGTTTCGGGCGTCCGCACTCTGATGCGTTCGGGAGAAGTGTTCGACGGAGAGCAAGAGCCGTCAAAAGCGGAAAAATGGTTTGCAAAGACATTCAAAGTCGACGTGTTCAGCGTAGTTATGGCGATCTCGGTGATAATCGGCGTCGCGCTGTCTGTCGGCTTGTTTTTCTTTCTGCCTCAGCTGATAACGACAGGCATTATAAAGCTGTTCAAAATAAACGCGCAGGCTAACGCGGGTGTGCAGATAGGAATGAACCTTCTCGAAGGTTTCATCCGTATGCTCATTTTCGTGGCATATATCGCGCTGACTTCGATGATGAAGGACATAAAGCGCGTATATATGTATCACGGCGCGGAGCACAAGACGATAAGCTGCTACGAGCACGATCTCGAGCTTACCGTGGAAAACGCGCAGAAGATGACCACCGTCCACGACAGATGCGGCACGACCTTTATGTTCATAACGATGGTAGTCAGCGTGCTGATATTCTCGCTGACGGGCTGGAGCGGACAGCTGTGGGTAAGATTTCTGATAAGACTCGCGCTGATACCCGTCGTGGCGGGAGTCAGCTACGAAGTGCTGAAATTCCTGGCGAAATTCGACAATCCTCTTGTGAGAGCCATGAAAGCTCCCGGACTTCTGCTCCAGAAGCTGACCACGCGTCAGCCCGACGACGGAATGGTAGAAGTCGCGATCGTCGCTTTCAAGACGGTGCTCGCTATGGACGATGATCCGAATCTGCCCGAGACGAAGTTCGATACCAAGATGCTGAAACGCAAGGTCGAAGAACAGCTTTTGCTGACGGGGATCACCGTTGACAGGGCGAAAGAGCTGATATGCAAAGGCATGGGAGTACCTTCGGAAGAGTACGGGCACATAAGCCATATTAAACATTCGAGACTGCAACTCATGCTCGCGGCGGCAAAGGGTGAGATCTCAGACGAAGAACTGGAAGAAAAAGCGAAAGAGCTGAAAGATAAAGCCGAAGAGGCGAGAAGAGCAAACGCCGAAGTGCTGAAGGAGAGAGACGGCTTTGAAAGCGACCGCGAGGATCGCGAAACGGAGACGGAGAGCGGATCGGACGCGGCGAAAGCGGACGAAGATCGCGACGGAGACGGGGAAAAAGACAAGTGATACCCGTAGGCAAAGCCCTCGAGGAGTTGGCAAAGATAATAAAGGATACCGACGCGGACGACAGCGAACCCGACTGGATAGCGTGTCACGTCCTGGGTTGCGGCAGAGCCGCACTCGGATTGAAAAACGGCATAGACGACGCCGATCTCGGCAAGATGACGGAGATCGCGAAAGAACGCGCCACGGGAAAACCTCTCGCGCAGGTGATAGGATATACCGAATTTCTGGGGCTGAGAATCGAAGTCAACGGCGACGTGCTTTGTCCTAGACCCGAAACTGAAGAGCTTGCCGAAAAGGCGATCGTTTATCTAAAAGGAAAGAAGAACGCGCGCGTGCTGGACTTGTGCACGGGCAGCGGCTGCATAGCGGTGGCGATCGCCGTGAATACCTCTGCGGAAGTCGTCGCGAGCGACGTGTCCGAAAAGGCTCTCGCCGTGGCGGAACGCAATGCGGAAAGCAACGGGGCGGACGTGAAATTCGTGCTGTCGGACGCGTTTTCGGATATAAAAGGAAAATTCGATCTTATAATCTCCAACCCGCCTTACATACCTGCGGCGGATATAGAAAAGCTCGACAGAGAGGTCAGGGATTTCGAGCCGAGACTCGCTCTCGACGGAGGAAAAGACGGACTGGATTTTTACAGGATAATAGCCGAAGACGCCGAAAAGCGTCTTGAAAGCGGCGGCGTGCTTTTGCTCGAATGCGGGCAGGGACAGGCGCGTGCGGTCGCGGATATGCTCAAAGGGTTCGATTGCGAAACGTATTTCGACCTTGAGGGAGTGGAAAGAATGGTAAAGGCGGTAAAAAAGAGTGTTTGAAAAGCTGGACGGCATGAAAAAGAGATTTGACGAACTGACGGGAAAGATCTCCGATCCCGCCGTCATCG
Source organism: uncultured Christensenellaceae bacterium (assembly GCA_944380305.1). Classification (GTDB taxonomy): domain Bacteria; phylum Bacillota; class Clostridia; order Christensenellales; family UBA3700; genus Ornithoclostridium. Next base: position 19,866 of record CALWHF010000020.1, on the reverse strand, counting down.
CCGATACTTCGCTGTGGCAGAAGCTGGTCAAGGAGAGATCTTCTCTCGAAGAAGCGGTCAATCTCTACGACGCATATCTGTCCAACGAAAATTCCGTCGCGGAGTGCAGGGAGATAATCGACGACGGCTCGGACAAGGAGATGGTCTCGCTGGCAAAAGAAGAGCTCTCTGCCGCACTTAAGAAAAAAGAAGAACTGACCGAGCAGCTCAAGATAGCACTTCTTCCAAAAGATCCCGACGACGACAAAAACGTTATCGTGGAGATACGCGCGGGAGCGGGCGGAGACGAAGCGGGGCTTTTCGGCGCGGAACTGGTCAGAATGTACGAGCGTTTTGCAGAGCGTTGCCGCTGGAAGGTCAAAGAGATAGACGTCAACGCGAACGACCTCGGAGGAATAAAAGAAGCGGTGTTCATGATCTCTGGACACGGCGCGTACAGCAGACTTAAGTACGAGAGCGGAGTTCACCGCGTGCAGAGAGTGCCCGAGACCGAATCTCAGGGCAGGATACACACCTCGACGGTTACCGTCGCGGTATTGCCCGAAGCCGAGGACGTCGAAGTGGAGATCCTCGAAAAGGATCTGAAGATAGACGCATACCGTGCGGGCGGCGCGGGCGGACAGTACGTCAACAAGACCGAATCCGCGATCAGGATAACGCATCTTCCGACGGGTATAGTCGTCACATGCCAGGACGAAAAGTCGCAGGGCAAGAACAAGGAAAGCGCGATGAAGGTGCTGAAGACGCGCGTGTACGATTATTACCGTTCTCAGCAGGAAAAGGAATACGCGTCCAGCCGCAAGCTACTTGTCGGCACGGGCGACAGATCGGAGCGTATACGCACATACAATTTTCCGCAGGGAAGAGTCACCGATCACAGGATAGGGCTGACGCTCTATTCGCTCGACTCCTTCCTCGACGGAGACCTTTTCGAGATGCTCGACGCGCTCGCGATAGCAAACAGGAACGAACTTCTGTCATCGGGAGAATGATCCCGCGGCGGAGACAAAGAATTAAGACAAAATTTAAGATCAGACCGGATCAGAGGAGAAAGAGATGATCAAGTACAATAAAGACAAGAATTTATTGATCGAGAGCAACTGGCGACCCTTCCTTCAGGACGTGGAGCAACCCAACCTTTTCCGCGACCTTTTCGATTACGACACTGTGCCGAAAGTCGCGTTCAACTTCCGTCAGACCCCGATGGACATGCCCGAAGAGATATGGATCACGGATACCACGTTCCGCGACGGTCAGCAGTCTACTTCGCCGTTTACGGTCGAGCAGATAGTCAATATCTACAAACTTCTGCACAAGCTCGGAGGTAAAAAGGGACTCGTCAGACAGAGCGAATTTTTCCTGTATTCTGAAAAGGACAGGGCGGCGGTCAGAAAGTGCATGGAACTGGGATACGATTTCCCCGAAGTCACCAGCTGGATCCGCGCCAACGAAAAGGATTTCAAGCTCGTCAAGGAGATGGGCATCAAGGAGACGGGTATTCTCGTAAGCTGTTCGGATTACCATATCTTCAAAAAGATGAACATGACCCGCAAGCAGGCTGCGGAAAAATATCTGAATATAGTCAAGATGGCACTCGACAAAGGCATCGTCCCGCGTTGCCACTTCGAGGACATCACGAGGGCGGACTTCTACGGCTTCGTCGCACCGTTCGCGTACGAACTGATGAAACTGCGCAAGGAGAGCGGCGTTGACATAAAGATAAGAGCCTGCGACACGCTCGGTTACGGTCTGTCCTATCCCGGCGTTACGCTCCCGAGAAGCGTCCCCGGCATCATAAGCGGTCTCAAATACTACGCCGAAGTGCCCAGCGAACTGCTCGAGTGGCACGGTCACAACGACTTCTACAAGGTCGTTACCAACGCTACGACGGCGTGGCTGTACGGCTGTTCTTCGGTCAACTGCTCGCTGCTCGGCATAGGCGAGAGAACGGGCAACTGCCCCCTCGAGGCGATGATGATAGAGTACGCGTCGCTGAAGGGCACCGACGACGGCATCGACTTCAGAGCGATAACCGAGATAGCGAAATACTTCGAGGACGAACTCGGATACATAATCCCGCCGCAGACTCCGTTCGTAGGCAAATCTTTCAATACGACGAGAGCTGGAGTCCACGCGGACGGTCTGCTCAAGGACGAGGAGATATACAACATATTCAATACCGAAAAACTGCTCGGCAAGCCCCCGCTCGTATCGGTCGACGCGCACAGCGGTCTCGCGGGCATAGCGTACTGGATGAACGGTTTTTATTCGCTCCCCGAAGGCCACAAGGTGGATAAGCGCGACGATATAGTCGTCAAGGTCAAAAAGATCATCGACAAGCAGTACGAGGGCGGCAGAACGACGTATATGGGTGACGACGAACTCGATGCGATCATTATGTCTTTGTCTCCCGAACTGCACAAAAAACTCGTCATCAAAACCTATTAAAGGTGCAAAGAGGGTACAAATTTCGCAAAAGCTATTGAAATCCGCTCCCGTTTAGTCTAGAATATAAGTATAAACTTATCGGAGGGCAAAACATGGTAAATCTGATTTGCGGAACTAAAGGCTCGGGCAAGACCACCCGTATCATCGAAAAGGCTAACGCCGACGTAAAGACCGCCAAGGGTGACAGCATCTTCGTCAACGATACCGACAGGTATATGTACGACGTCGACCGCAACGTCAAACTCATAGACGTGACCGAATATCCCGTGAGCGGAGAGGACGCTCTTCTCGCGTTTGTCTGCGGTCTGGCGGCAAGCAGAAGCGATCTGACGAACCTGTACATAGACGGCGCGTCGAGAATTGCGGGTTGCGGACCCGAGAAGATGCGGAAATTCTACGACGAACTGGGCAAACTCGCGGATAAATTCGCGATTTCCGTCACGGTCACCGTCAGCGCGACGCCCGAAGAATTGCCCGAATTCTTATTGAAATACAAGATCATCTAGGAGATACAATGAATTACATCAGCACTCGCAACAAAAGCGAGAAGTGCAGCGGCGCGGAGGCCATAGTCAACGGTCTCGCGCCCGACGGCGGACTTTACGTCCCCGAAAGCCTCCCGAGGCTGACAAAAGAAGACTTTATAAATTTGGCGAAAGAGGACTATCCGTCGAGAGCGGCGCGCGTCCTCTCGCTTTTGCTTTCGGACTATTCGTACGACGAATTGCTCGACTATACGACCAAGGCGTATTCGCGTTTTTACGGCGACGATCCCTGTCCGCTCGTGAACATCGACGATGGCGTTTACGTCCTCGAGCTGTGGCACGGTCCTACCTGCGCGTTCAAGGATATGGCTCTGACGATGCTCCCGCATCTTCTGACCGCCGCACGCAAAAAGGTAGGCGAAAAGGACAAGACGCTGATCATGGTCGCGACTTCGGGCGATACCGGTAAAGCCGCGCTCGAGGGTTTCAAGGACGTTGACGGCACGAATATCATCGTTTTCTATCCGTCCAAAGGCGTTTCGGACATGCAGAAATTGCAGATGAAGACGCAGACGGGCGACAACGTATGTGTATGCGCGATCGAGGGCAACTTCGACGATACGCAGAACGCGGTCAAGAACATATTTGCAGACAAGAAGATCAACGAGGAGATACGCTCCCGCGGGTTCAAGCTCTCTTCCGCCAACAGCATAAACTGGGGCAGACTCGCGCCGCAGATAGCGTATTACGTTTCGGCGTACTGCGACCTTCTCGACGAAGGCCGGATAGAGTACGGCGACAAAGTGAATTTCTGCGTTCCCAGCGGCAATTTCGGCAATATCCTCGCCGCGTACTATGCGATGAAGATGGGCGTCGGAGTTAACAGACTGATATGCGCGTCCAACGTCAATCACGTTTTGACCGATTTCTTCGAGACAGGCGTTTACGACATCAACAGAGAATTTCACAAGACGATCTCGCCGTCGATGGACATACTCATATCCTCCAACCTTGAGAGACTGCTTTTCGAGGTCAGCGGCAGGGACGACAAATTGATTGCGGCGCGCATGACCGCGCTCAAGACGACGGGCAAGTATTCGGTGAGCAAAGAGGAACTCGACGCGCTCAGGTCGCTGTTCTCGGTCGGCTACGCGGACGACGAAGCTACCAAGGATGCTATTTCGTACGCAATGGACGAGTACGGCTACCTTATGGATACGCATACAGCGGTCGCGTACGACGTCTACGGCGAATATGTCGAAAAGACGGGCGACGAGACGCCGACCGTCATAGTTTCTACGGCTAACGCATACAAATTCCCCGCGGACGTCTACGAGGCTGTCAGCGGAAACAGGATAGACGACGCTTTCGAGGCGACCGAAAAGCTCAACGAGGAGACGGGAGATGAAATACCCGAGCCGCTCTGCGGACTCAGAGAAAGACCTGTACGCTTCGAAGAGGTAATAGACCGTGCTGACATCGCGAAAAAAGTCGTCGATTATTGCAAAGAGGCGTCCGCGAAGTGAACTGCGGAAAATCAATGGGAACAGACAAAAAGACGACCCGATCTCTCGGGTCGCTTTTTTTATGTTGTGGTGAAATGCGTAAGTCTATATAAAGTGCGGTCGCGCCGTTACCTGACTGCGGCAGCGAGTTGTCTGCCGTATTCCTTCGCCGCTTCGAGATCGGCTTCGGTGGGTACGAAACAGGCCTTGAGTCCTTCGCCGACGACTGCCATTCTGAGTCCGTTCACTCTTGCTATGACGTTGGGGACGGCCTCGCCGCTCCAGCCGTAAGAGCCGAACACCGCGACGGGCTTTTTGCGGCTGTTGATCGCGTCAACGCCCGCGAGAAGATCCCAGATCGGGGGAACGGCATCCGAATTCAGAGTCGGAGAGCCGATCGCGCACGCGTCGCAGGAATTTATCTTAGCGCGCATATCCGCCATATCGTTTTCGATCAGGTTGTAGGTCGCGCAATCCGCATCGGGTATAACTTCTTTCACGCCGCTTGCGATCGCCTCTGCGAGCTTTGCGGTGCAGCCGTATGCTGAGCAGTAGAAGACGGGCACCGTCTTTACCGCGTTTTTGACTGTTTTGCTCCATGCACGGTAGCTGTCGAGAACGTACGGGAGCTGTCCGTCCTTTGTAAGTACGGGACCGTGGCTCGGGCATACGGTCTCGAACGGGAACTTGGCGATTTTCGCCATGCCCGCGACCACGAAAGGCTTGAAAGGTCCGAATATCGCGTCGTAATAGCCCTTGAAAGCCTCTCTGTATCCTTCGACGTCCGCGATCTCCTTGTCGGACATGCTTTTGCTGCTGTAATGAGAACCGAACACGTCGCAGCTGAAAAGCACCTTTTCTTCGGCGCAGTATGTGAACATGCTGTCGGGCCAGTGCAGAAGAGGAGAGGGCGCGAAAGTCAGAGTCACGCCTCCGAGGTCGAGCACTTCGCCGTCTTTTACGGGACGGGACTTGAAAGGCTCGTTGACGATGTTCTTCAGATAGTTCAGAGCGACCGACGTTGCGAGCACGGTAGCGTCGGGACAAAGCGAAAGCAGATCCCTGAGCGCGCCGCTGTGGTCGGGCTCGGTGTGGTTGAGAACAATGTATCTGATCTTCGCGGGATCGACCACTTCGCGTATATTAGCCTCGTATTCGCCCCCGAAGTCCGCGTGAGAAGCCTCGATGAGCGCGACTTCTTCGCCTTTTACGACAAAAGAGTTATAGCTCGTGCCGAAACGGGTAGCCATAACGATGTCGAATACGCGCAGATCGGGATTCTGTACGCCTACGCTGAATATCTTGTCGGTGATTTTCTGTGCAGCCATGATTTTATTCTCCTATATATTGCTTTGTTGCGTTTGATTTCAGATGCCGTGCTTGACGCGATCTCTTTCTTCGGCGCGTTTTGCGTTGTTGAAACGGTCGAGAGTACCTACGAGATACCCCGTGATGCGTCGTATCCTCTCAAAAGGCACGTTCTCGAACGTGTACTTGAGATCGACGTAGTCGCCGTCCACCGTGACGTCCATTCCCGTTATGTTCTTATCGGGGTATTTCTTTTTGCCGTAGTCGATATAAGCGTCTATTTCTTTCTGATCGAGATCGCCGCCGATCACGTTGATTTTTACCATTTTCCAGTCCTCCCGTTTTTAGTATTCAAAATCGCTTTACTTTTAACCGAATATAATATAACATATTTTTGGAATATATATATGTTGCAAATGCAACATTTTGAGAAAAAAAATGGATTTTTCTAAAATCGATCTGTTTGAGGGCATAAGCGGCGAAGACGCAGAACGCATGATGAGTTGTTTCGGTGCGTCTTTCAGGAAATTCCGTGCGGGGAGCGAGGTCTGCGATTATTCGGGCAGCGGCGACGACGTGGGCATAATGATGAGCGGGGACGCCGTGATGATACGCACCGACGAGGACGGAGAGATCGCCGTCATGGAGTTGTTTTCCGATGGAGACATCTTCGGGGAAGTACTTGCTTTTTCGAACGATGCGGGAGACAGCGTAAAGGTCGTCGCCGAGAGCGACTGCGAGGTGATGTTCATCAAATACGCGGCGATAACCAAGCGTTGCGAGAGGGCTTGCGAACACCACAGCAGGCTTGTTTCCAACATGTTCGGGCTGATCGCGAAAAAGACGCTTTCGCTGAGCAGGAGGATCGAGATCCTGTCCAAAAAGACGACGAGGGAAAAGCTGATGTACTATTTCGGGATACTCGCGAAGAATTACGGCAGCGAATTCGATCTGCCTATGTCGGTGACTCGCCTTGCGGCTTATATCTGTGCGGACAGAAGCGCGATGACAAGAGAACTTTCGCGTATGCAGGCGGACGGGCTCATCGAAATGGAAAAGAGAAGAGTCAGACTTAAAAAAGCGGTCTGAAGTATATTTCTGAGAGACAAAAAAGCGCGCTTTAACGGCGCGCTTTTGCATATTCGTGTTCTTCTGATCTGATTAACCTCTGCGGTTTACAGAGCGGTAAAGAACGCCTCGTCAGCGGTCAGAGAGACCGTTACCGTTTCTCCGTTTCTGAGCACGGTCACTTTGATCGTATCTCCGGGGCGCGCGTTCATAAGATATTCCTGTGCTTTGAAAGATGTGTCTATAATGACTCCTTCTTCGTCGTTTATCGCGACGGATACCATCACGTCTCCGGTTTCGATCTTACCCGTTGCCGCCGCACCCGAATTGACAGAGCTGACGGTATAGGTATAAGCAGTGCGGATGATTCCGTCGGCGTCGACGAACGTGTCTATGTCGGAAAGCTCCATATTGACTCCGAGGAGGAAGCGTTTGCCGCCGTTCTCGATGATGTTGTCGGCTACCGAGACTGCGAGAGACGCGGGTATCGCGTAGCACACGTTGTCGTCCGTCGTATCAGATGACTTTGCGTCCGAAATGCCCATAAGTTCACCGTTTTCGTTGAACATGCCGCCGCCCGAATTGCCGCTGTTGAGAGCGGTATCCGTGCGGTACACCCTGACGTTTGCGGAGTACGCGGTCGTGATGTATTCGGATTCTACAGACACGATGCCCGAGGTGACCGAGAACGTATAAAGGGAAGGCGTACCGATAGCGAACGTAGCCTGACCCGCTACGGGGGCGGTCGTATTTACGGTGACTGCTTTTACCGTGTCTTCGAGGAACATATCCGAAGTGGCTTCGATCACGGCTATGTCGTTGTCCTTGGAGGCTCCGACCACCGTTGCGTCTATGAGCTGGTCTTCGAGTACGAGATTATACAGATAGACCTTGATGTTTTTGCTGTAACCGCCGCTGTAAGAGTCGTAAATGACGTGATAATTGGTGATGATGTAGGCGGTGTTTCCGTTGAGTTTATAAATGACGCCCGCGCCTGCCGACGAAGAACGCGTATTAGTGCAGATTATGCCGACCGAGCTTTTGAGCGCACTTTGAACGACGCTCGTGATACTGGGCGTAACGTCGAGACCGAGAGAAGCGTAGAAGTCGTCTTCGGTAGCTCCCGGGTTATTTTCGAGATAATTCGCCATGAGATCGTCGAGAGTGTATCCGTCTTTTCCGTCGGTACCGTCCGTTCCGTCCGTTCCGTCTTTACCGGCAGAACCGGTTGCACCCGTTTCGCCTTTGAGGCTTTCGAGCCATTCGGTTTCAGTACCTTCGAAACCGTTTCTCACGGCTATTTCATATGCGGATTCTCCGTCTTTGCCGTCGTTCGTGCACGCGACGAAGAATACCGCAGCAAGCACCGCTATCATTGCAATCACGATGAAAGTCAAAATTCTTTTCCTATTCATGATATGCCTCCCTTGTTTCTTCAAAAGTATATGACGGATCTATGAAACGAATCTTAAAACCATGGTAAATTTTAGCACAAAAATACGTTGAATAGCAAGAAAACAGCGATATATGAGTCAAAATACGGTACAGGATTTCATCACGGCTATCGGCAAAACAACATGAGAACACGGGCAAAAGGCAAAAATAACTTGTACAAAAACCGAGACAGCGAACGGTTGTGGGTTGACATCTCGTTAATAACGAATTATAATAAAATAATAATCGGACTGTCTGACCTGATTCGCAAAAAATAAAATCGTACGACATTTGTCTTTACGTCGATTGTCGGCTGATTTTGTTCGCGCGGTCTTCGAAGTCGGTTGGGTTTATTTCAAGGCACATTATTTTATAGCGGGAGTGTGTAAAATGAAACGTAGGGCTTTTCTTATAACGGCAGCGGTGTTTCTTATCGCGTTATCTGTTGCGGTATTCGTCGGATGTTTCGAGTTTGGCAAAGACGGATATACTTATGTCGTGCATTTCGATTCAAACGGAGGAGAGGCTTGCGCCGACGTGACCATGAGCACTACAGCCGATTTCGACGTCTCGAAACTGCCTGTGCCGACCAGAGAAGGCTATTATTTCGTGGGGTGGTACGATACAAAGTATCCCGAGTCTCTAGATGATGTTGTCGATTATTATTACGGGAATTCCGATATTACGCTTGTCGCTGCATGGTCTAGCGAGCCGCTGAGAGAAAATTTTGAGTATACGATCGAAAATAACGAGATCACCGTGACAGGTAGAGGATACCAGGCGACGGATCTTGTGATCCCCTCTGAATTGTTCGGACTGCCCGTCACGAAGATTAAAGAAAATGCTTTCAAAGATACATATCTTACTTCGATAAGCCTTCCCGGCAGTATAAAGGAAGTTTCGGCAGAGATGTTCAAAAATTGCGATTATCTCGAATCGGTAACGCTCGGTGAGGGAATAACCTCGATAGGAGATAATGCGTTCTATTATTGCGATATGCTTGAGAACGTCGTAATACCTTCTACCGTGACGTCGATAGGAGTGGGAGCGTTCAGCAATTGTTATTCGCTGGTTTACGTTTCGCTGCCCGAGGGACTGACGGAGATAAGCGATTCGCTTTTCTCTAACTGCGCGATCAATTACGCGGATATACCTTCTACCGTCACGAGTATAGGTGGCGGGGCATTTTACAACAGTAATTTGGTGGGGATAAATCTTCCCGCGGGCTTAAAGAGTATAGGAAATAATGCTTTTTATAATTGCGATCTGATGTCGTCGATTATAATCTACAACAAGGTCGAGAGCATAGGTTACCGTGCTTTTAACGGCTGTGATTCTCTGACCGTATATTGTCAGTTTGACGAAGAACCCGCGGGCTGGGACACGAATTGGGACGAAAATTCGGGCAGAAGGATTTCGTCTGTCTGGGGGTATTCGGATTATCTGGCGGACGGAGGTCTTGTCTACGGTATCAAAGACGGAGCGGCAGTTGTAGCGGGTACCTCATACGGTTTGCCTGCCGACGTCGAGATAAAAGCGTCGGTATCCGGCGGCGGAAAGGATTATGCGGTTACTTCGATAGGAGATAGTGCGTTCAAAAACAACAAAACCGTTAAATCGGTAGTTATCCCGTCCGGGGTACAATCGGTGGGAACCGGTGCTTTTTACGGCTGTACGGCACTTTTATCCGTGACGATTCCTTCGACCGTGTCTGTCATTGGAAGTTATGCTTTCTATAATTGCACAGCAATAGCGGCATTGACTCTCCCCGACGGACTGACGACGATAAGCGATTATGCGTTCGAAAACTGTTCCGCGATAACGGAGATGACGATTCCTTCAAGCGTTACGAAAATGGAAGAAGGCGTGTTTTACGGTTGTTCAAAACTGGCGAGTCTTATCATTCCCGACACGGTAACGGAAATAGATCTTTCTTATTTTTTCATAAACTGTTCGTCTTTGAAGTCGGTGACTTTTCCCGCAGGATTGACGGAAATAGGCGATTATGCGTTCAGAGGGTGTACCTCTATCGAGTCGATCGCGATCCCGAGCACCGTGACGCGGATCGGCTTCGGTGCGTTTGAAGAGTGCAATGCTCTGAAAGAAGTACATATAAGCGACCTTGTTGCATGGTGCGGGATGAGTTTCGACGACAATCCGCTCGACTACGGAGCAGCTCTGTATCTCGACGACAACGAGTTGACCGATCTCGTTATACCGGCGGAAGTGACGAAGATAAACAATGGAGCTTTCAGATATTGCTCTTCGATAACGTCGGTCACGGTACACGACGGGGTAACGGAAATCGGAACTAACGCGTTCTACGGCTGTAAAAACCTGAAGACTGCGACGCTCAATGCGGCATTTATCGGCTGTCTTTATGCAGACATTGTCGAAAACATCGTCATAAGCGGAGGTACGGAGATAGCCGCAGACGCATGCAAAAACTTCGTCGCGCTGGAGTCCGTCTCCATTCCCGATACCGTTACGAAAATAGGTTCGGGAGCTTTCAACGGTTGCAAATCGCTCAACGGTATCGAGATCTCCGAAAGCGTGACGACGATAGAGGATGCGGCGTTCATGGGATGCAGCGCTCTCGGATACGTCTCGATCAAAAATAACGATATTGAATACGGAAGCAACGTATTCGCGAATTGCTACAATATCCGCTATGCCGAAATTCCCGTAGATGCGATAAGCTATATACCCAAAACCAATCTCGTCAGCGTTACGGTTTACGGAAACGGAGAGGCGATACCGTCAAGCGGATTCAGCAATTCGGCAAAACTCGGAGCGGTGATCATCGGCAGCGGAGTTACGGGGATAGGCGATTACGCTTTCCATTCTTGCGCCGCGCTCGCGTACGTTTCTATGTCCGACGATATAACGAGTATAGGCAGCAATGCTTTTTATAATTGCAACGCGCTGGTGTCCTTTACCGTTCCCGGCAGCGTGACGAGAATTTCGTCGAACGCTTTTTATTACTGCAATTCGCTTGCGGCGGTGTTCTTCGAGAACGTGAACGGGTGGAGAGCGGGCAGTACGAGTCTGAGCATGTCTTCTCTCGAAAACACGGAGACTGCGGCAGACTATCTGAGATCTTCGTACACGAGCGCGACCTGGACGCGTTCCTGACGTAAACGACGTATATATACGGCATCGAACGACAATAAAAGAGCGAGCGGCAACGCCCGCTTTTTTATGCCCCGCGGAAAAAGAACTCATTTGAGTAGCAACAGATAAAAAAGGCAATATTTTGTTTGCCAAATACGGGGATATTTGATATAATATTAACAATTGCGAACGGGAGCCGATCCCGACGCATTTTAACGCGAAATATATTTTATAAGGAGAATCATATATGACAGATTTGACTTCAAATAAGCAAGTGCTTGCTTTCGTCGAAGAAACTCAGAAGCGTTGCCAGCCTGACAAGATCGTCTGGATCGACGGCTCTCAGGAACTTTACGACAAACTCACGGCAGAAGCTATCGCTACCGGCGAGATGATCAAACTCAACGAGGATCTTCTTCCCGGCTGCCTGTTGCACCGCACCAAGGAAAACGACGTAGCCCGCGTAGAGGGCAGGACCTTCATCTGCTCCCGTACCAAAGAGGACTGCGGCCCGACAAACAACTGGTGGAAGCCCGAAGAAGCGTACGCTACGCTGTACGGCATACTCGACGGCGCGTACAAGGGCAGAACGATGTACGTTATCCCGTTCTCCATGGGTCCCGTGGGCGGCGCGCTCTCCAAGATCGGTATCGAGATCACTGACAGCATCTACGTCGTACTCAACATGAGAATAATGACCCGTGTCGGCGCGGACGTGCTCAAGGCTCTCGGCGACAGCAACGATTTCGTCAGAGGCACGCACGCTAAATGCGACGTCGATCCCGAAAAGAGATATATCTGCCAGTTCCCCGAGGACAACGCGATCATCTCCGTCAACAGCGCGTACGGCGGCAACGTTCTTCTCGGTAAGAAGTGCTTTGCTCTGCGCATAGCGTCCTACCAGGGCAAGAACGAGAACTGGATGGCTGAGCACATGCTCATCCTCGGCATAGAGAAACCCAACAAGGAGACCGTTTACATGGCGGCTGCGTTCCCGTCCGCTTGCGGTAAGACCAACCTCGCCATGCTCATTCCGCCCGAAGGATACCGCAAGAACGGTTATAAAGTATTCTGCGTAGGCGACGACATTGCATGGATCAGAAAGGGCAAGGACGGCAGACTTTACGCGATCAACCCCGAAAACGGTTTCTTCGGCGTTGCTCCCGGCACCAACCAGAAATCCAATCCCAACGCTCTCGCTGCTACCAGAAAGAACACTATCTTCACCAACGTATGTCACAATCTCGAGAACAACACCGTGTGGTGGGAAGGACTCGACAAGAATCCGCCTGAGCACGCTATCGACTGGAAGGGTAATCCCTGGAACGGCAAGACCTCTACCGAGAAGGGTGCGCATCCGAACAGCAGATTTACCGCTCCCGCTGTAAACTGCCCCTGCATCAGCCCCGAGTTCGAGAACGGTAACGGCGTTCCGCTCAGCGCGTTCATCTTCGGCGGCAGACGTGCAAAGACCGCTCCGCTCGTATATCAGGCAAAAGACTGGGATAACGGCGTATTCGTCGGTTCCATCATGGCAAGCGAGACCACCGCTGCGGCGGCAGGCGCGGTAGGCGTTGTCAGACGCGATCCTATGGCTATGCTCCCGTTCTGCGGATACAACATGGGCGACTACTGGCAGCATTGGCTCGACATGGGCAAGAGTGTAGACAAGGATAAGCAGCCCAAGTTCTTTAATGTCAACTGGTTCAGAACGGACGACGAAGGTCATTTCATCTGGCCGGGCTTCGGCGACAACATGAGAGTTCTCGACTGGATGCTCAAGAGAATCGCGGGCGAGGTCGATGCAGAGGAATCCGCTATCGGTTACGTTCCGAAGGCTGAAGACATCAATATCGAAGGCCTCGATATGAGCGTCGACACCGTCAAGGGTCTGCTTGCTATCGACAAAGAAAACTGGAAGAAAGAAGTCGAAGGCATCAAAGAGTTCTACGCTAAGTTCGGCGACAAGCTTCCCAAAGAGCTTGCTAAGCAGGCTGAAGAGCTCGAGAAGAAACTCAATAAGTAATATCCCTTTTCTTGCGGTTAAGAAGAGAGATATCGCCAAAGAAAGAACGTCCGTCCCTTTTCGGGACGGACTTTTTTATTTCTATGTCGGATCCGGGAAGTTAGGGTGTAGAGCGATGCAAAGAAATTATAAGGATATAATAATACACTCTTTATCAGAGGCGTCTGACAGGTTTTCTTAGTGACATGCGTTATGAAAATCCGTCGGACGATCGTCGGAACGCGTCGGAGCGGAAGACGGAAAAGACGATCGATTTTTTCATTTTCAGCTGATTAGAGATTTTTTTCAGGGGGGCGAAAGTACGGCATTTTACGCATATTTTACACCCGAATCCGCCTTTGGTAAATTGTTTGTAAAAAGCCCCGATAAATGGTTAAAGGCAATTTACAAAAACGACTTTATGTAATATATTTAGAGTATGAAACGCTTTGCGAAATTCGTAGTTAAATACAGGTTCATAATCCTCGGCGTGATGTTGCTTATGACTATCGCGTCGCTTTTTGCGTTGTCTTTCGTAAACGTCAATTCGGATATACTTTCATATCTTCCCGAGGACGTCGATATGACCGTCGGCATGAACTTCATGAAGGAGAATTTCGACATGCAGGGCGACGCGATCATAGGCGTTCAGGGAGCGAGCTATGACGATATGCTCGAACTCGTCAAACTGATAGAAGACAAAGGCGGCACAAAGCAAGGCGGCATTATATGGTACGGACTTCTGAAAGACATGCAGGACATCGACTGGTCACAGCTCGACGATCCGATCGTCGCGGCAATAGCCAATTCGCTGCTTTCTAAATACGGGCTCAAGATCGACGATCTCAAGAGCATGGTAGAGCAGATGTCTACGAATCCCGACATCGTCAATATGTTCCATCCGTCCGACGATACCTACCTTCTGATGTTACAGCTCAATGTGCCCAGTTCTTCCAACGAGGCACTCAATCTTCTCAAGACGGTCGAAGACCATCTTCAGAAAAAAGGTTTTGACTACGCGATGGGAGGAAGTACCCAGATAACCCGCGAGATATTCGACAGTACGATAGGCGAGATAGGCAAATATGCGTTCGTCGCGATACTCGTAATGTTCATAATACTTCTCCTGACGACAAATTCGATAATCGACCCGATAGTATTCATGGTGACGCTGGGCGTATCCATCGTGGTCAATATGGGAACGAATCTGATACTCCCGAGCGTCTCCGTCGTAACTTATGCGGCATCGTCCGTTCTTCAGCTCGCGCTGTCGATGGACTATGCGATATTCCTGATGCATTCGTTTGCCGAAGAGCAGAAGAAGACCCTTGACGACAATCTTGCGATGGAAAGGGCTATCCCAAAAACTTTTTCGACGATCTCGGCGTCTGCGCTGACTACCGTGGGAGGTTTCCTCGCGCTGTTCGCGATGAGGTTCAAGATAGGCGAGGACCTGGGTATAGTTCTTGCGAAAGGAGTGTTTCTGAGCCTTGTTACGGTCCTTTTGTTGCAGCCGTGCCTGATGCTTCTGACAAAGAAGATCGCCTGCAAGACTCAGCACAGGATAATCGTGCCGAAATTCAAGAATGTGGCATCTTATGCGGTCACTCATAGAAAGACGATAGTCAGTATAGCACTCGTATTGCTTATACCCGTCGTCGTTATGCAGAACCTTGTGGAACTTTCGTATATCAAATTCGTCGAAGAAGATCCGAATCCTTCTGCTATCACGGAAAAAGTGGATGCTCTCAGCAATTCGCTCGTTATAATCGTGCCTGCCAAGACCGAAATTCTTGACGGAGAAAGCAATGTCGACGATCAGTACCGGTTCCTGGAGACTATACGGGCGAGAGATGACGTTAATGCCGTGATGGGATTGTTCTCGATGCTGCCTGAGGAAAATGCAGAAGGTATAGTCAATCTCGTCAATGACAAAAACCTCGGAGACCTGATGCAGTCTTCGGGTATGGATATGTCTATGATAACGGGATTCCTGAATAACGGTTATACCATGTATTCGGTCATGTTGGATACCGATCCCGAATCGTCCGAGGGCGCGGTCGCTCTGAAGGAGATACGCGCTGTGCTGGACGACACATTCGGTGCGGGAGATTATTATATCACGGGAATGACGCAGGCTGTCAGCGACCTTCAGGATATAACGCCTACCGACTTCATGGTAGTTTCGATTGTTTCTGTCGCGATAATATTCGTGATACTGTTGTTTACGCTGCGTTCGATGAAGATGTCGACGATAGTCGTGCTGGTCATAGAATTCGGTATTTTCGTCAATCTGTCCATCAGCTATATATTCGGACAGAGCGTAAACTTTATGGCATATATCATTCTGAGCTCGATACAGCTGGGCGCGACGGTCGACTACGCGATACTTTATACGGTCAAATATCAGAATTATCTCGGCTTGCGTTCTGCGAGAGAGGCGGCATATACCGCGCTTACGGAGAGCGGCGTATCGATCATGACTTCGGTCGCGATACTGGCAGGATGCTGTCTGTCGGTGTCTATAATCACAACCAACATAATCGTCAGCGAGATAACGCTGATGATAGCGAGAGGAGCGATCATAAGCGGAATACTGGTAATGCTGTTGTTGCCTGCGTTGCTGATAATATCCACAGGCAATCAGAAACTGGAAAAACGCAGCATAAGACGTCTGCAGAACAAGTCGCTCAAGCGCGATTACAGCAAAAAGGTCGAGCAGAAACAGCCGCAATAACATCAGTGCTTTTTTCGGATAATTAAATTTTCCGCATTGCCGCACGTCAGTCGACGCGCGGCTTTTGATTATGATGACGGCGCGTCCAAACAAAGCGAAACAGACAAAACGGCAAGCCGTTCGGCTACGATAACTGATGTTCGTATGCGACAAATGCCGGGCATAAGATGGGGCGGAAAAATAAGACGGCAACTTCGGATGCAATGCTGTCAGAAAGAGATTTGCTGTTATAGTTGCGACGGCGACGGAATGCGATAGGAAAGTCCTTGAATAAAAAGGTGACCTGAGGGAAAAAGCCACTTTGTTGCTGAAGAGAGTATCCGAGAAAAAACTTCCTTCGTCATGAGAGAATAACACAAACGAAACGCCGCCCCGAAGGGCGGCGCATGTTTTCAGACATAAGCGATCGTCAGTCGAAAACTCTGACTTTGATGAAACCTTCCTGTGCCTGCATCTGCTTTATCGTCTCTTCGTCGATCATTGCGTCTACGTCGAGCAGCATATAGCCGATCTCGCCTCTGGACGCGGATACGAGGTTTGCGATGTTGATGCCTTTTTTCGCAATGAAAGAAGTGGCAGTCGCGATCATGTTCGCTACATTTTTATGTAGAATGCTTATGCGGCATACGCCCGTTCTGGGAGCGGATGCGGACGGGAAGTTGACGCTGTTGACCACGTTGCCGTTCTCGAGGAAATCCTTGAGCTGACGGGCAGCCATGACGGCACAGTTGTCTTCCGCTTCGGGAGTGGACGCTCCGAGGTGCGGGGTGGTGATGATGTTGTCGATGCCTAGGAGTTCTGCCTTGGGAAGGTCGGTGACGTATCTGCCCACTTTGCCGTTCTTGACCGCATCAACTATGTCGGCGTTATTGACGAGCTCGCCTCTTGCGAAATTGAGTATGACTACGCCGGTCTTCATAGCATTGATGCTCTGTTCGTTGATCAGATTTTTGGTCTGTTCGGTAGCTGGGACGTGCAGGGTTATGTAATCGGCTTCTGCGAAAAGTTGGTTGACGTCGGTGATATGCACGACGTTCTTGTCGAGCATCAGTGCACCGTCTACGCTGAGGTAGGGGTCGTAACCGAGTACGGTCATGCCGAGTTCGATAGCGATGTTTGCAACCAGTCTTCCGATTGCTCCGAGACCTACCACGCCGAGCGTCTTGCCCTGTATCTCCTGTCCCACGAACGCCTTTTTGCCTTTTTCTACCTGCTTGTCGACGTCGTCGCCCTTGAGGGACTGCGTCCAGTTGATACCCTGTACTATCTTGCGGCTGCCGAGTAACATACCCGCGATAACGAGTTCTTTGACCGCGTTTGCGTTTGCGCCCGGGGTATTGAAGACGCAGATGCCTTTCTGGGTCATCTTGTCTACGGGGATGTTGTTGACACCTGCGCCCGCGCGTGCCACAGCCTGTACGCTTGCGGGAACTTCGTAGTCGTGCATCGAAAAACTTCTGAGGAGTATCGCCTGAGGATTGGAGACGTCGCTGCCTACGGTGTAGGACTGTTCGGGAAGAATGCTCTTGACCTTAGGGCTTATTTCGTTGAGTTTGAGTATACTTATCATATTATCACCTGCTTATTTGTTTTCGAGCTCGAATTTCTTCATGAACTCTATGAGTGCCTTGACGCCTTCGACGGGCATAGCGTTGTAGATAGATGCGCGCATACCGCCGACGAGCTTGTGGCCTTTTATGGAAAGAAGTCCGTTCTTTGCCGCTTCTGCGACGAACTTCGCGTCGAGATCTTTGTCGCCCGTAACGAACGGAACGTTCATCAGAGAACGGTCCTCTTTGTTGACATAGTTGTGATAGAAAGAGCTGTTGTCGATGAAGTCGTACAGCAGACCCGCTTTGTATTCGTTTATCTTCTGGATCTCTTTTACGCCGCCGAGTTTCTTGAGGTAACGCAGGTTGAGCATCGCCATATAGATAGAGAAACACGGGGGAGTGTTGTAGAGGCTGTCTGCGTCCGCCTGCGTGCTCCACTTGAGCATGGTCGGGCAGATAGACTGTTCCTTGCCGATCAGGTCTTCGCGTACTATGACGATTGTTACGCCCGCGGGAGCTACGTTTTTCTGTGCGCCCGCATACATGACGCCATATTTGGATACGTCCATTACTTCGCTGAGGATGTTGGAAGATACGTCTGCAACGAGCACTCCGCTCTTGGGGGCCGGCAGAGAGGTGTAGCGCGTACCGAAGATCGTGTTGTTCTGCGTGATGTACAGATAATCCGCGTTGTCCGAAAGAGTCAGCTCTTTGGGAATGTAAGTGTAGGTCTTGTCCTCGGAAGAAGCCGCGAGACGGATGTCGCCGTAAGGTTTAGCCGCCTTGTACGCTTTTTTAGCAAAGTTGCCCGTAACCACATAATCGGCAACGCCCGAGCCGCTGAGCAGGTTGAGCGGGATTGCGTCGAACTGCTGGGACGCACCGCCCTGCACGAGCAGGATCTTGTAGTTTTCGGGGACGTTCATGAGTTCTCTGAGAAGAGAGAGACATTCCTGATGAATGGCGTCGTACTGCTTGCTGCGGTGACTCATCTCGGTAACGCTCATTCCGCATCCCTGATAGTCGACGAAGTCGGCTTGTGCCTGTTGAAGAACCTCGAGCGGAAGCATCGAAGGTCCTGCAGAAAAGTTGTAAGCTCTCATATATATCCTTCCTTTCAAAAGTTTTTTATTTATAAATATTAATACATATTATACGCCAATACACGCGCGCTCGCAACATATTTAGACATAAGATCGTGAATATTTTGCCAAATTTTTCTATATACTATCAAAAACGCGGAGGAGAATACGATGAAAGCCGTGATAATGGCGGGAGGGGTAGGCAGCAGATTGCGTCCCTTGACGGACAGAATCCCCAAACCTATGGTAAAAATTATAGACAAACCGGTACTTGAATATACCGTAAGGCAGCTCGCCTCGTGCGGGATAACCGATATTTGCATGACTCTTTGTTACCGCCCGTCGGTGATAACGAGACATTTCAAAGACGGCGCGAAAGACGGCGTTAATATAAAATATCATATAGAGAAAACGCCTCTAGGCACTGCGGGCGGCGTAGCCGCGGCAGTGAAAGGAGAGGAAGGTCCTTTTCTCGTGATAAGCGGCGATGCGTTTACGGATATGGATTTCAGCGAGCTTATAGACTATCATCGCGAGAAAGGAGGGCTCGTCACTATGGCTGTCACTAACGTCAAAGATCCGACGTCGTTCGGGGTCGTATACAGGGACGGGGACGGCAAAGTGGTCAAATTCGAGGAAAAGCCCGAAAAGCCGCATTCGCATACGGTAAATATGGGAGTATACGTTATGGATAAAGCGGCTCTCGATCTCGTGCCGAAAAATATGAAATTCGATTTCGCGAAGGACTTGTTTCCGTTGATCGAAGGCAGGCTCTATGCTATGGAGACAGATTGCTACTGGTCGGATATAGGCACTCTTTCGTCCTATTATCTCACCAACGCTTTCGTTGCGTCCGACGGCAAGCGTTTCGGCTTTTGTTTATGAGTAAATATGCAAGAGATAAAATGTCTTAAAGTGAAAACATCCTTGGTTTAGAGAAGTAAAACGGTTGCATAGGGAGAATTTTTCTATAATGACCGTTAAAACCAATGTTGGCGTAACGGTAATATGGTTTGTTCGTATGAGCGCATACAAAAACGACCGCACGTATTGATGTGCACCCCAAAAGTTAGACACTTTTGGAGGTGCATATTTTATGGCAAAAAAAGGGCAAAAGCAAAAGAAGT
>CALWHF010000019.1 GCA_944380305.1 uncultured Christensenellaceae bacterium | reverse complement strand
ATAAGCGGATTGTCAATTTAAGCGCAACACTTTTACAATTCTTGTTTAGACAAGTCTGCCGGGGGTTGGAAGTTCAGTACCTTCTATGGTCTGTTATTTATTTTCGCTACGTTTTGCTCAAGAGTGCGTTCATGTTTTCATTCATACCAGACCAGAATAATACGAACAAGGTTTTAAGCGGCATATTTCCGTCGCTACTGCGTTAAATGCCTTGATAATATGTATAATATTACCTGCGGCATTTGCCTTGTATCGACAAAAATTTGTCTGCTTAAAACTGCATGCACCCTCAGGCAACGATTTTTATAGTGTGTTTCAGCGAGGTGAGCGCAGATAATATTGTGATATTTTCAAGCGAGCATTGCTGAAAAACGCATAAAAGGCGCGCCTCAGGGCTGGTTCGTATTATTCTGGTCTGGTATCCCATTTTACCATGCACGGTAATTGACGTTCCGCGCCGGCTTGCCCATGTTCCCCGTCACACGGTCGGGTAAGCCTGCCTCGCCGCGGTTAGCACCCGCTGCTCCGGGTCGCACCGAGCGCTTGACAGATATATTTATATTGTATATAATAGTCGTATAAACGCCTATTAAAAAAACGGCGGAAAAAAGGAGAAACAATTTGAGCGGCGAGGACCCCGGTTCTCACAGTAGAAGCTATAATTTAAGACGACAAAAGCATAATCCGACAAAAATCGGATTGTGCTTTTTTGTGTTATAAAGAGGAAATATGGTTGGAGCGATAATATTACAGATAGTACTCATTTTACTCAACGCGATATTCGCGGCGGCGGAGATTGCGGTCATATCATGCAACGGCAAGAAGCTGGAAAAAATGGCTGAAGAGGGAGACAAGAGGGCAAGGCGGATAGTCAGCCTGACGGAGCGCCCGGCGAAATTCCTTTCCACGATACAGGTTGCGATTACGCTTGCAGGACTTTTGGGAAGCGCGTTCGCGGCGGACTTTTTCGCAGAGCCGCTTGCGGGGGCGATAATGAGCCTCGGCGTAGAGGAAAGCGCGCGCGGCGTTATTGAGACGGTGTGTGTGATACTCGTCACGATAATACTTGCGTTTTTCAATATTACGTTCGGGGAGCTTATACCCAAGCGGCTTGCGATGAAAAGCTCTGAAAAACTCGCGCTCGCGCTGTCGGGTACGCTGACAGGGGTATCGGTCGTCTTTGCGCCGCTGGTATGGCTGCTTACCGTTACGGCGAACGGCGTGCTCAAGCTTTTCGGCGTTAAGGCGGAAGAGGAGGATAAAAATGTCACCGAAGAAGAGATAATCCTGATGGCGGAGGCAGGCAGGGAAACCGGTCAGATAGACGAGCAGGAAAACGAGATGATACAAAACGTGTTCGAGTTCAAGGAAAACAGCGCAGGCGACGTCTGCACTCACAGAAAGGACGTGGTAATACTTTTCACTTACGAGGACGACGAGAGCTGGAACAGGACAATCATGGAAAACAAGCATATCTATTACCCCGTCTGCGGCAAGGACGCGGACGACGTGGTGGGTATGCTTGACACCAAGATATACTTCAGACTGCCCGACAAGAGCAGAAGCGAGGTCATGGAAAAGGCGGTGCGCCCTGCGTTTTTCGTGCCCGAAAACCTGACCGCGAACAACCTTTTCTACAAGATGAAGGAAAGCAAGGAGCATATCATGGTCGTCGTGGACGAATACGGCGGCATGAGGGGCATAGTCACGATAAAAGACCTGCTCGAACTGCTCGTCGGCGAAATGACGGACAAGGACGAAGAAGAGGACTACAAGGTGGAAAGCGTGGACGAAAACAGCTGGAAGGTCAAAGGTCTTTTGCCGATAGAAGAAGCGGAGGATCTTTTCGGGATAAAGCCTGACGAGGACGAGGAATATGAAACCTTTTCGGGCTATGTGCTGGGCAAATTGGAAAAGGTGCCGGCAGACGGCGATACGCCTGAGTTGGAGGACGGAGATCTGACGATAAAGGTGCAAAAGGTGGAAAAGAGAAGAATCACTGAAATGACGGTCACGAGAAATGTGCCGGAAAGCGCAGAGAAAAAAGAGCATGAAAAAGAGGATTGAGCGCAAAATCATAAAAAATTGACGTCAAAAGGCGAAATCAAGCCGTTTAAGACAAATTCAAGCCGCATTCGGGAAGAAGTACGAGAAAACCCGAAGCGGCGTTTTTACGCCCTCTGACAACCTTTTTTGCAAAAAGGGTTGCCCTTGCAAGAAAAGCTGTGATATAATACGATTGTTAAAATATTATAATCTTGCGCGAGCGCACGCGCATTGGCGCACGCACACACGTATGCGCGCAGGAAAAACGGAGGTTAAAATGTCCAAAAACGACGGCTACACAGAGAGCAACATACAAGTGCTCGAAGGTCTTGAACCTGTACGCAAGAGACCGGGTATGTATATCGGCTCGACGGACGAAAGAGGTCTGCATCATCTCGTATTCGAGGTCGTGGACAACTCTATCGACGAGGCGATGGCGGGATTTTGCGACACCGTAGAGGTAGAACTGCTCCCCAACGGCGCGGTAGCGGTCACCGACAACGGCAGAGGTATTCCGGTAGGAATAATCGAAAAGGAAGGGAAGTCCGCGGTCGAAGTCGTTCTGACCAAGCTGCATGCGGGCGGTAAATTCGGCGGAGGAGGCTACAAGTTCTCGGGCGGTCTGCACGGCGTCGGCGTATCGTGCGTCAACGCGCTGAGCGAGTGGCTCGAGGTCGAAGTGGCGCAGGACGGCTATCTCTATAAGATGAGTTTCTCTCGCGGCAAGGCGCAGAGACCTCTCGCAAAGATAGGCACCACGCAGAGAAGGGGCACGAAGGTTGTGTTCTATCCCGATGCGGAGATATTCGAGACGCTCGAGTTCGACTATTCGACGCTGAGACACCGTCTGCAGGAGCTTGCATACCTCAACAAGGGACTCAAGATAATCCTCAAGGACGAGAGAGCTCTCAAAGAAAACTGCGAGACCTTCCATTACGAAGGCGGTATCGTCGAATACGTCTCCAGCCTCAATTCAAAGGGAGGCATGCCCGAACAGCCGCTTTACATCCACGCCGAGACCGATAACTATCAGGTCGAGATCGCGATGCAGTACAACAACTCGTATCAGGAGACGATATACAGCTACGCCAACAACATCAATACGCACGAAGGCGGCACGCACCTCGACGGTTTCAAAGCCGTGCTGACCAAGCTGTTCAACGACTACGGCGAGAAGCTCAAGCTGCTCAAGAACGAAGAAAAACTTTCGGGCGAAGACTGCCGCGAAGGCATCGTCGCGATCGTCAGCGTAAAGCTGGTCGATCCTCAGTTCGAAGGTCAGACCAAGACGCGCCTCGGCAACAGCTTTATGAGAAACGTCGTTACCAAGGTGTTCGGCGAGAAATTCGAGACCTATCTCGAAGAAAATCCCAAAGAGGCGAGAGAGCTCATCACCAAGGCGGTCAACGCGAAGAAGGCGAGAGACGCCGCGAGAAACGCGCGCGATCTCACCCGCCGCAAGAGTTTCCTCGAGTCCACTACGCTCCCCGGCAAGCTCGCGGATTGCAGCGAAAGAGATCCCAAGAAGTGCGAGATATACCTCGTCGAGGGCGACAGCGCGGGCGGTACGGCAAAGCAGGGCAGAGACAGACGTTTCCAGGCGATCCTGCCGCTCAGAGGCAAGATCCTCAACGTAGAAAAGGCGAGCCTGCACCGCATACTCGAGAGCGAAGAGATCAAGAACATGATCACGACTTTCGGCTGCGGTATACACGAGGATTGCGACCTCAGCAAACTCAAATACGACCGCATAATCTGCATGACCGATGCAGACGTCGACGGCAGCCATATCAGAATACTTCTTCTGACCTTCTTCTACCGTTTCATGAAGCCGCTCGTAGAGGAAGGGCACGTCTACATCGCGCAGCCTCCTCTCTACAAGGTCACCGTCAAGAACAGCAAGCGCGAAGAGTACTTCTACAAGGACGAAGACCTCGAAGACTTCCTCGTCAGCATAGACAGAAAGGGCGAAGTCCAGCGTTACAAAGGTCTCGGCGAAATGGACCAGGAACAGCTGTGGGAGACGACTATGAACCCCGAAACGCGCACGCTCCTTCGCGTCAACGTCAAGGAAGCCGAAAAGGCGAGCGAACTCTTCAGCCTGCTGATGGGCGAAGAACCCGAGAGAAGAAGACAGTTTATCGAGGAAAACGCAAACCTCGTGACCGATCTCGACGTATAAGAGGTGAACTATGGAAAACGAAAACAAGAAAGATATAGCCGAGATGCTCGAAAAGACGAATATCGTCGATATAGAGCTTGAAAACGAAATGAAAAAGTCGTTTATCGCCTACGCTATGGCGGTAAACGTATCCCGTGCGATCCCCGATGTCCGCGACGGTCTGAAACCCGTTCACAGAAGAATACTTTTCGATATGAACGAACTGGGACTGACCAGCGACAAGCCGTTCAGAAAGTGCGCGCTCATCGTAGGCGACGTTCTCGGTAAGTATCACCCGCACGGCGACTCGTCGGTCTACGACGCACTCGTCAGACTCGCTCAGGACTTCTCGATAAGGTGCACGCTCGTAGACGGACACGGCAACTTCGGCAGCGTGGACGGAGATCCTCCGGCGGCGTACCGTTACACCGAGGCGAGACTGTCCAAGATCGCAAACGAAATGATAAGAGACATCGACAAAAAGACGGTCGATTTCTATCCCAACTTCGACGACACGCGCGAACAGCCCGTCGTGCTCCCCGCTCGCTATCCCAACCTGCTCGTCAACGGTTCGGACGGTATAGCGGTCGGTATGGCGACCAGCATTCCTCCGCACAATCTCGGCGAAGTCATCGACGGTACGGTGGCTCTTCTCGACAATCCCGAACTCGACATTGACGAGCTTATGGAATACATCCCCGCTCCCGACTATCCGACGGGTGCGGTCATCATGGGCAGAAGCGGTATCAAAAAGGCGTACCGCACGGGTAAGGGCAACGCGATAATCCGTTCTAAAGTCGAGATCGAGGAGATGAACAACGGCAAGAGCCGTCTCATCGTTACCGAGATACCCTATCAGGTCAACAAAGCCAACCTCATCATGGCGATAGCCGATCTCGTAAAGACGAAGAGAGTGGAAGGCATAAGCGATATTCACGAGCAGTCCGACCGCGAAGGAATGAGAATAGTCATCGAGATAAAGAAGGACTACAATCCGCAGGTCGTGCTCAATCTGCTTTACAAGCACACGCAATTGCAGGTATCCAATTCTATGATAATGCTTGCGCTCGTGGACGGCACTCCGAAGATACTCAACCTCAAGGAGATCCTCGAAGAGTACATCAAGCACCAGAAGTCGGTCATCGTACGCCGCACTCAGTACGACCTCGACAAGGCGCAGGAGAGAGAACATATCGTCAAAGGTCTCGTGATAGCGCAGGCAAATATCGACGAAGTCGTTGCGATAATCCGCAAGTCGCCCGACAGAGCGACCAGCGCGACAAGACTTATGGAGAGATTCGAGCTGACCGAAAAACAGGTCAATGCGATCCTCGACATGAGACTGCACAGACTCAATCAGCTCGCGGTGCACGAACTTCAGGAAGAGCTCGACGAACTGGACAAACTGATAGCGGATCTCAAGGATATACTCAACACTCCCCAGAGAGTCGTCGACATCATCAAGACCGAACTTCTCGAGATAAAGGCGAAATATAACGACCCGCGTCGCAGCGAGCTGTCGTACGATTACAGCGACATCGACATCGAAGATCTGATAGACGAAGAAGATCTGATCGTATCCGTCACTCACGACGGCTACATCAAGAGAATGGGCGTTGACGAATACCGCGTGCAGAAGCGCGGCGGCATAGGCGTCACGGCTCACAAAACCAAGGAAGAAGATTTCGTGGAGAACGTCATCGCGACGAACACGCACGACTTCCTGATGTTCTTCACCAACAAGGGCAAGGTATACCGCTGCAAGGGCTACCAGATCCCCGAGACGGGCAAGAACAGCAAGGGCAGAGCGATCGTCAACCTGCTCAATCTCGACGCGGGTGAAGAGGTCAACGCGTACGTTTCCGTACCCCGCGACATGAAAGAGGGTTACCTCGTCATGGCGACCAAAGAAGGTCTGATCAAGAAGACTTCGCTCGAAGAATTCGAACGCATACAGACAAACGGCAAGATAGCGATCTCGCTCGTAGGAGAAGATGAGCTGATAAGCGTACAGCTGACCGACGGCACCAACGAAATTCTTATGGCGTCCAGCGGCGGCAAGTGCATAAGGTTCAGAGAAGAGGACGTTCGTCCCACGGGAAGAACGAGCCAAGGCGTCAAATCCATCCGTATGGACAAGGGCGAGAGAGTCGTCGACATGACTATCGTCAAAGAGGGTTGCGACGCGCTGACGATCACCGAGAACGGTTACGGCAAGCGCACCGATCTTTCCGAGTACACTCTGCAGGGCAGAGCGGGTAAGGGCGTCAAGGTCGGCGTGCTCAACGACAAGACGGGCAACGTGGTCAACCTCAAGCTCGTCAATCCCGAGACCGACGATCTGATCATCATCGCGGACAACGGCATCACGATACGCGTCAAAGCGGGAGACATATCCAAGATGGGCAGAAACACGCAAGGCGTCAAGATCATGAGAATGAAAGACGCGACCAGCAAGGTGTCTGCGTTCACGGTAGTGCCGCACGACGACGGCGAAGAGACTGAGGCTCCCGCAGAAGTCGCTACCGAGCAGCAAATTGCCGAAAGCGCGGCTCCGACCGAGCAGACAGACAAACCCGAAGGCAACGAATAAAGCTATACGGTAATTACGGTTACACAAAATATCCCCTTCGGTTGAAGGGGATATTTTTATCGCAGAAAGAACAAATATTATAAAAAAGCATGTCCGTGTAGGTTAAATGCGCTTATCTGAAACGTGAAACGTCACTCTCCCTTTTCATTGCAAAGAAAGGAACACCGTGGAAAGAGCTGCTTTCTTTTACAGAGAATCCAAGCTTTTTGTAAACGGCAACGTTTTTGTCGTTGTGGGTTTCGAGGTACACGGGCATGTCGCCGCAAAGTTCGCAGATTATGGTTTTGAGCAGTCCTTTACCGCGAGCTTTTTCTGCCACTGCAACGTTTTTTATGTAGCAATCCGTAGCTGGGTCGTAAAACTTTTGTGCCGTTTTTTTTGAAAAAGACAGATATTCGCAGGCAAGAGACAGGGCTTTTTCTCCGCAGACTTCGTACAGCCGTTTCCTGAATTGTTCGTAGCCAGGCATATCGCGGAGCAGGTTTTCTTTATCTCCCGGCTTTTTGACACTGGCGATTGCGGCATAATCTCCGTTTTCGTCGTATGCGGCATAGGTGAACGGCAGACCTTCGTACGTTTCGCATACGAAAAAAAGCTCTCTGCCTTCATCTATCGTATCGGCGTCGAAAAACAGCGAATACGCATCGTATTCTCTGAACATTTCTGCAAAGGTTTTGCTTGCTTGCGCAAGTTCTTCGGGTCTTATCTTTTTCATATCGTCTCCGTAAACTTGTTTATTCGTATATTTGCCGATGCCGCAGTGCAGATCACGGCAAACTGTCGGCTACGGGTATTATATCAGAGAGCGGAGAAAATTGCAATCACGGTCATTTTTACGCATCTGAAGATTTAACACAAAAGAGACATTTTGTCTGCGTCTGCGTATTGCGCTTGCGGTGCGATTATGGTATCATATAAATATAAAAGACAAGGGGAAGATTAGGAATTGACAGAAGGTATTCTCGACAAGAAAAAAATTCTTTCCTATAACGCAAAGAAGAGAGCGTTCGTGGCTACCGTTGCGGTCGTTATCGGCATTGCGGCGATAGTACTCGGCATGTACGTCAACGACGCGATAGCATGGATCTCTCTGCCTGTGATAATAGCGGCTGCTTTCGTCGTTGACAAGGTGTTGATAATCGTGCGCCCCGATATTTACGGTAAAGACATGCTGAAAAGGGGCAGGACTCCCGTAATAGCGACCACCACCGTCGTTGCCGTATTTACCGCGATATGTCTTTTGTCGGGCATAGTCGGTTATCAGCTCGCGATGTATACGGCTGAAAACGCAAACGTCGTCGCGACATACGACGACATCGGCGAAGCGGTGGACTTTCTTCAGACAAGCGGACTGGAGAGTAAATACAACGTTACGGTTACGATTGATACGAAGTTCGGCGCGACCGCGGTTTTTTCGCCAAAAAGCGGGGAATACGACATCGAGGACTTCAAAGACTATAAACACGTCGAAGAGAGCGGGAACAGCGTAAAGGCAGGCATAAGCAGGTATGCCGTCGAGTATAACGGAGAAGAGATCTCTTACTATGTTCTCAACGAAAAGCACCTCAAGGCAAAGATAGAGATCGCCGAGGACGGCATGATAAACGTAGTGGATTACGGTCAGGCGTTCGGCATAGTGCTGGGTGCGACGTTCGGCGCGGTCGTTCAGATAGCGGTGCTCGCGATAGTTTACGTCGTGGGGATAATAGCGGCGATAGTTCCGTCCGAGATATACTTCGAAAAGTTGATAAGGAACGAGGCGAAAAAGGCAGAAAACGGGAATTGCTTGCAGGAATAAGGGCAAACGTATATAAAACAAAATGACCCCTCTTTCAAAGGGGTCTTGTATTTTTTATAAATTGCCGTAAACCGTGATTGCGGTCACGTCACGGGAAATGCCCCGTCGCGTGCGGGAAGTCGTGACGTCTTTTCGCCGTCGGTCAGATGTCAGATCGTCTGAATCCCGTCAGTCGAGAAGCAGAGCAGCCGCGCCGAGGATACCCGCGTCGTTTTGCAGAGAAGCTATCTTTACTTCCACGCGCGGGTTGAATTTCGCGCCGAAGGACTGTTCGTCCATCATCTTCTGAAGGGGTACGGTCAGGCGGTCTCTTTCTTTGGAGATCGCGCCGCCGAGCAGTATCACGTCGGGGCGGAAGATGTTGGCGAGATTGACCAGTCCTTCGCCGACGTATTCTATATATTTGTCCACGACTTTCTGAGCCGCCTCGTCTCCGCGCTTAGCCGCGACGAATGCGGTCATGCCGCTGATCTTGCCTTCTTTCGCCGCCTCTTCGTGCATGAGAGAGGAGGGGTTCTTTTCCATGGCCGCTTTGGTCTGACGTATCAGCGCGCTGACGGATGCGTAAGCCTCCCAGCAACCCTTTCTGCCGCAGTTGCAACGTTCGCCGCCCGCTACGATCACCATGTGACCGGGTTCCGCGCCCGCGCACTCTCTGCCTTCGAACAGCTTGCCGTTGATTATAAAGCCGCCGCCGACGCCCGTGCCGAGCGTTACGAAAACGACGTCGTTGTAGCCCTTGCCCGCGCCGAAGACCTGTTCGCCGAGAGCGGCGCAGTTGGCGTCGTTGTTGATCTTGATCGGCAGGTCGAAGTACCTTTTCAGCTCGTCTACGACGGGCACGTTCTCGAGCGCGATGTTGTTGCTGTAACGTATGACGCCGCGCACCGAATCGACCGCCCCCGGCTGACCTATGCCGATGCCCTTGACGTCTTTGACGGTCACGCCGCCTTCCTTCATCGTACGTTCTACGACTTTGCGGATGTCTTCGCTTATGCTGTAATCCTTATTATAGACGTTCGTGGGAACGGTGTATTTTGCCACGATCTTGCCGTCTTCCGAGACGAGACCGCCTTTTATGCTCATTCCCCCTACGTCAACACCTATGTAGTACATGACAGATCTCCTTTGAGAGTAGTTTTTTATACGAGGTCACCAATGCAGGCGACGTTCCATTTCGTCAACGATTTCTTTGCGCGCGAAGATTACGACGCACGCTATGACCGCGGCGCAGAAACCCGCGCATATCGCACTGGCGAGCACCTTCTGAACCAGCCCGACCGCGTAGAATATTATCGGCAGGAATCCTATCAGCGACAGGAAAAGAGTGTCGT
The DNA here is from genome assembly GCA_944380305.1 of uncultured Christensenellaceae bacterium. Classification (GTDB taxonomy): domain Bacteria; phylum Bacillota; class Clostridia; order Christensenellales; family UBA3700; genus Ornithoclostridium. Next base: position 17,206 of record CALWHF010000019.1, on the reverse strand, counting down.
AGAGAAGTGCTTTGTTCCTGCGTACGAGAGCGCACGATATAATGCCGAGAGTGAGAACGGACAGCATTATTATTATCGGCAGAGCGAGGTCAAGCAGCCAGTAGGTATCCGTCATGATGTCGTCGAATACGACCTGAGCGAGCCACATTATCAGCGAGATCATTACTATCTGCCAGAAGGCTTTTATCCACGCACTGCTCGAGCTGAGCACCGTGTTTCTCATCGTCAGGAAACCGTACAGCAGGATCGCGCCGACCATCCAGCACCATTTCGTAGGCTGGTGAAGACCGAAATTTACCGCGATGCAGACGAGGAATATTATCGTGCTTGCCGCGAGATACACGTTGGTCAACGTGAAGTGCGTATGTTTTTTGCGCTCCGTCTTTGCCGTTTTGGGCGGGAAGGCGGGCAGCAGTTTTTCGTCGTTTTCGTCCGTTGTCAGTTTTTCGTGGCAGAGCGGACAAATATGCGTTTTGCAGTCCACTTCGACGTTACAGAATTTGCAGCGCATCGTCGTCCACCTCCCAGAAATTTGAAGTCACCTTGAGTTCTATGCCGAAATCGGTCAGATAGCGCGCAAAGCGTTTTTCTATCTCCGTGTCGGTTATAGTCCGTGTAAAGTTTATACACATCGTGTCGTAAGCGGTCGCCGCCGTAATCGTGACGGGGCAGGCGTTGTTCGCCGTTATGCCGAAGCCCATATCCTTGATATACGGCTTGAAACTCTCGGGCAGAGCGACCACGCCCACGCTCGAGAAAGTCGCCGTCTTCTTGTTCTTGCCGAAGAAGAGATTGGATATTTTGAAAATCACGCGCTTGAGGAACAGGGGAAGGATCCTCATAGGCAAAAACTTTTCGGCGTATACCGTCGTCGAGATCTTGTCGGAGAGAACCTCTTTCTGCGTGTCGCGTCTGAGGCACTCGTGTATCGTCGAGGTCAGCGACTCCAGCGTCATGTCGTCGCTCGCCGTCACGCCTATACGCGAGAAGAGCGAGAAATTGCGCAGAGTCACCGAAGGGAATATCTTTCTCAGATTGATCGGCACGAAAAGCTGTATATCCTGCGGGGGCAGGCTCTCGGGCTTGATCTTGGTCTCGTATACGCTCAGCATGAACAGCGCGCCGATCATCTCGGTTACGGTGCAGTTATGCTCGCGGCACACCTTGACGAACTGCTTTGCGGGAGTGTACATGTTGATCACGCCCTTGCCCGCGTTGTCGAAACGTATGCCCGAAATGCGGTACGACTTCTTGCCTTTCAGCGAGCTTATCGTCAGATCCTTTATCTTCTTTTTCTTGTAGTTGGTCAGAAAGCTGTCTTCGTATTCGCGCGGATTGACGGGCGACCCTACCGTCATAACTTTCTGTTCGCCGTCAACGGAGTAGCCCTTGAGCGTGAAGTAGGTGAAGAGCAGACTTTTGACGAATTCCGCCGCGCCCGTACCGTCCGTGACGGCATGGAAGAAGTCGGCGAATATCACGTTTTCGAAACAGCTTATCCTGAAACAGAACCCGCCGCAGTTGGACGAAGAGATCTTCTTCATCACCAGCGGATCGGCGTCGTAAACTCTGGGTTTTCCGCCGTGCTCTTCGAAGTAAAACCAGAATACGCCGCGCTTGAGCATGACGTTCATCGACGGGAAACGCTTGATCGTTATTTCGAGTGCGCGTTGCAGGACTTCTTTGTCCACGCTTTCGTTGAGGCGCACGAAAATATTGAACAAGTTCTGATTCTGCTTGTCCGCCATCATCGGGAATATTTTTGCGCTGTTATCCAGGCGCAACCATTTTGCCTTTTTCTCCGACATATTTTTAGTATATCATAATCGCGCGGATAAATGAATAAAAATATCGCAAAAAATACCATACGCTTCGCTTCGGTATAAAATCGAACTGCAAATGCCGCAAAATAAGCGAAAAGAGGCTGAAAGAGCATTCCGCGGCATATAATGCCGTATGCAGATATACGAATACGTCGCCTGTTATTTCGTCGGGTTCGCGCTCTCTCTTCTCACGCTGTACGTCTCGGGTGCGAAGAAAAAAACGACGCTGTATGTTTTTTTTGTCAATTCTTCGTTCGGATTTGTCGCGTCGCTCGCGTTCGTCGCCGTTTCGGCAGCCGATTCGTTACTGATTGCCGCGGGCGGGTTTGCGGGGATAGCGGGTCAGGCTGTCCTTTGCGTTTTCCGCGTTATCGGCGCGTGTGTCGCTTGATCGGGGGATTTTCGCCGTCGGTATCGAAAGACGTTTCGACCGGGCGCGTAACGTATTGCCGTCTGAGACTAAGAGGAGAGAAGACGCCGAAGACGAAGGGTGACGTCGGGATATACAGAGGAGAAAAATCACGGGGAAGGGCAGAGAAAAGAAATAAAAAAGGACGGTTTGTGCCGTCCTTTCCCGTTTCTTGAAAATTACTTCGCCAAAATCTCCTTGACGAGATCTATGACCTTTATTATCGGGTTGTTCGTGACAAGGAATTCGCCGACAGGTTCGACTTTCGCATTCTCTATAAAGAAGTTGAAATCTTCGAATGCGCCTGCGAGCAGTACCACGATATAAGCAAAGACGATACCGAAGAAAGCCGCCTTGACCATACCCAGGATGCCGCCGAAGAACTTGCTCGCGCCGCCGGGCAGCTGACGCAGGAACAGTCTCTTTATAAGACCCGCGATTATCGCGAGAACGATCCAGATCACGAGACAGCATGCCACATAAAGGACTATCTGTCTGGTATTGGGATCGGTGATGAACTCACTGATTTTGTCTCCTACGAGCGGCTCGACGAAACCGACCGCAAAAGCGGAACCGAATACGACGCCCGCTATCTTTATCAGACCGAGCAGCTCAACGCCGAAACCTCTGACGAGACCCGCTATCAGACCGAGCAGCATGAAAGCCAGAACTACGATCGTGATATAGGAAATCGGAAGATCGGGAAGAGAATTGAAATCCACTCCAAGTATCATTGTTTGCACCCTCCGTTATTGCCGTTGCCGCACTTATATCTTATGCAAAAGATGCGGATTTTACAATTATAAGTATTACCGTAGGATATAACCTTTGGCTCTAATAATACTTTACCAAAGTTTTGCCTCAATGTCAAGGCTTAAAACAAAATAAAAAAAGATGCGAGTAAAATTTTACAGTAAAACTACCCGTAAATGCGCATAATACTGTTTTTTTTGCATTGAAAGGCATGAAACCGAACATAGGGAAGAGGCTGCTGCAATTGCGACGGATACGACGGAAAAGGAGGAAAATATGACGAAAACGGACGGCACGGGACAAAAAAGAGGAAAAAACGGCAAACATGAGAAATCGTGCAGAGACGCATCGGAGAGGGAGCGACAGATTGCGGCAAAGTGTCATAAAGTTATTCGCGGCACGCAGAAAACAGAAAAAGAACGTCGGCAACGGTTTGCGCGGAATAATATCCCGCGATTCGTCAATACTCGTTGTATGGAAAAAAGAAGAGTTGTTTTCGTTTGTATCGGCACCCCTAAAATTGTCGGAGACAGTCTGGGCCCTCTGGTCGGCGACGAGCTGAGAAGACGCAATGTCGACGCCTACGTCTACGGCACTTGCAGACGTCCTATAACCGCGTTAAACCTACACAGATACAGAAAAATGCTCGCGGCTTACCATAAGAGGGATCTGATAATCGCCATCGACGCGACCATGGGAAATCTCGAAGACGTAGGAAAGCTCAAGATCTCCGAGAACGGTTTGCGCCCGGCGGGAGCATTCAGAAAAAATTCGGGAAAACTGGGGGATATAGGCATCATGGCGATAGTCGGAGAGAGGGAAGGAGACATGCTTTTGCAGCTCAAGACCGCCGATCCCGCTTTCGTTCAGAAACTCGCCGATGACGTTGCGGATCTGGTGACGAGCGTAAATTATTAACGTTTCTTTAATCTCCATTTTACATGCACCTTACCCGATAGTGGTTGACTAATTCAATAATTTAATATATTATTTATATAATCGACCGCGGGAAACTTCCGCGGTCTCCCGTAATTATCGGAGGTAAAATGAGTAAAAAAGCCGGAATAATAAGAACCGTTATAATCATCGTCGCGGTCATCGCGCTCGTCGCGTTGGTCTGGTATATGCTCGGTTCGGGAAAAAAGCCCGCCGAACTGCCTTACGACGGCAACGGCGATTCTTTCGTGACGATGCTCGAGAAAGGAGAGATACAGGCGGTCTACGTCGTCAACGGTAGCGACGCTTATATTTTGAAAAAGAATTCTACCACGACCTACGACGTGTTCAAGAAAAATCCCGCAAAGGTCGCGGATTATCACGTCGAGACGGGCGGTTATACCGCGATACTTCAGCTGTTCGACGATCTCAGAGAGAGTCAGGGCAGCGAGGCGGTCCCCGAACTAACGCTGCACTACGAGACTGGCGTCAGCTGGACGTCTATCGTCTTCCCGCTGATCATGCTGCTGTTGCTCGGCGGCACCGTGTTCTTCATCATTAAGCAGAACGCGGGTGCGAACAGACAGGCGATGAACTTCGGCAAGACAAAGGCGAGAATGACCATGAGCACCAACGTCAAATTTTCCGACGTTGCTGGTGCAGAAGAGGAGAAAGAGGAGCTCAAAGAGATAGTTGACTTCCTCAAGAATCCGCAGAAGTTCAGCGAGCTCGGCGCGCGTATCCCCAAGGGCGTGCTCCTCGTAGGTCCTCCGGGAACGGGTAAGACGCTGTTCGCGAAAGCGGTCGCGGGCGAAAGCAACGTGCCGTTCTTCTCGATAAGCGGTTCGGACTTCGTCGAAATGTTCGTAGGTACGGGCGCGGCGAGAGTCAGAGACCTGTTCGACCAGGCAAAGCGCAATATGCCGTGTATCGTATTTATCGACGAGATCGACGCGGTCGGACGTCAGAGAGGCGCGGGTCTCGGTGGCGGTCACGACGAACGCGAACAGACGCTCAACCAGCTACTCGTGCAGATGGACGGTTTCGAGAAAAACGAGGGCATAATCATAATGGCGGCGACAAACCGTGCCGATATACTCGACCCCGCTCTTCTGAGACCGGGCAGATTCGACCGTCAGATATACGTCAACATTCCCGACGTCAAGGGAAGAGAGGAGATATTCAAGGTCCACAGCCGCAACAAACCTCTCGCCCCCGACGTCTCCTTCAAAATACTGGCGCGCATGACCAGCGGTTTCAGCGGCGCGGACATAGCCAACCTTCTCAACGAGGCGGCGATCCTCGCGGCGAGAGCGGGCAGAAAGGTCATCGTTATGGAAGACATTCTCGAGGGAATAAACAAGGTCATCGCGGGTCCGCAGAAGAAGAGCCGCGTCGTTACCGACAGCGACAAGAGGATAACCGCGTATCACGAGGCGGGTCACGCGATCGTTGCGAGACTTCTCCCAGGGTGCGACGAGGTGCAGGAAGTCAGCATAATCCCCAGAGGAGCGGCGGCAGGTTATACGCTCACCCGTCCCGACAGCGACGACAGTCACGTCACCAAGAACAAACTGCTCGACAATATCGTAATGATGCTCGGCGGCAGGGCGGCGGAACAGATAGTCATTCACGACATCTCTACGGGTGCGAGCAACGACATCGAACGCGCGAGCGGCATCGCACGCAAGATGGTCACCGAGTGGGGTATGAGCGATCAGCTCGGCAATATGTTCCTCGGCGGCAACAAAGAGGTGTTCCTCGGCAGAGATTACGGCACGACGCATTCGTACAGCGAAAAGCTGGGCGGCATAATCGACAGCGAAGTAAAACGTATTCTCGACGAGAGCTACGAGCGTGCGCTGAACCTCATTAAAGAGCACAGAAGCGTTATGGACAACATGGTCAAAGTTCTGTTTGCGAAAAACACCATCTATACGGACGAAGTCGAGATGCTGTTCGAAGGAAAGAGTGCGGAAGAAGTCGTCAGAGCGATAGACGAAAGACAGGCAAAGCACGAGACTTACCGTTACGACTACGAGCCCAAGCGCGAGCAGAAAGAGAACAAGACGGTCAGCGCGAGCGAATTCGTCGAAAGCGCGAAGGAGGACGACCGAAAGCCCGTTTCCGAAAACGAAGAGAGTGCGGAAAAGACGGATGCTCCCACAGAGCCGAAAGCGGAAGAAAAGGTCGACGCTCCCGCAGAGCAGATCGAAAAGCCTGCGGCGAAAAAGCCCCGCAAAGCTCCGGCGAAGAAGAGCGGCGATGGCGGCGACGATAAAAAATAATGATCGGCAGATCTGAAGATACGCGCCTTTCGGGGCGCGTTTTTCATGTCCCGAAGATCGGAAAACGCGAATGAAACGACTCTGTAAGGGAAAAGCGTTTTTCCGTTGACGGCGGCGATACGCGGTGATATAATAGCGTCAAAGGTTTATATTCTTTGGGCAAGCGTAAAGCTGACCGGTGGTAATGCCGTCTTAGAACGGATTAGTCCGACAACCTCAATAGCCGATACGGTGAGATTCCGTAACCGCCTGTAAAGTCAGAATGGGAAAGAATGTAACAAACGCGTTTTATACGCGTAGGTTTGCGTTTTTCGTTTGCCCGTCACGGAAGTGTCCGCGACGGGTTTTTCATTTTCGTTTTGCGTACGCTCGGAGAAAATCCGAAACCTCAGAGGTGAAAAATGACTGTTGCGACGAAAAAGATCGCGCTGACAGCGGCGTTTTGCGCGCTTTCGGCGGTACTGACGCTTATCTCGGTACCTTTGCCGGGAGGTGGTTATTACAATTTCGGCGACGTGCCTGTATTCGTTGCGACGGCAACGCTCGGCCCCGTGCTCGGCGCGTTGGTCGGGGCTGTCGGCGGCTTGCTGGGAGACCTGTGTCTCGGCTACGCGGCATACGCGCCGTTTTCGCTGATAATAAAGGCCGTGGAAGCGTTCGTCGCGGGCACGATATTCGCGGCATTGAAAAAGACGCTTGTAAAAAACGGCGGCACGGTCAGGAAAACGGCGGCGTGTTTTTCGTCCTGTTTTGCGGGCGGACTGATAATGGCGGCGGGATATTTTCTCGCCGAAGGACTATTGCTCGCCGAAGGCAAGTGGCAGGGCGGGATCGTCAACCTTCCGTGGAATATCCTGCAAGGTACGGCGTCCGCATTTCTCGCGTCGGTCGTGCTTTTCCCGTTCCGTATAGGAGCGGCGACCGAAAAGATGCTTTACGGAACGGTGAAGAAAGACAAAGACGAAAGCAAAGACGCGGACGCGCCGAAGTCGGAAAGGAACGCAGGCGGGCAGAGGTCGGACGACGGAAACGAAGAGAAAAAAAGCGGCGGAAACGGTTGAAAGAGACGAAAAGCGCGCCCGTAAAGGACGCGCGAGCGTCGGGTCGGGAATGAGGAGAGAAAGGATCAGTCTTTTCCGTCTGGTCTCGTCTCTTCGACGCTTTGCGGGACTACGTCGGGTCTCGTTACATTTTCCTCTGAAACGTCGGGTAGACGGGACGGTTCCTCGTCTGTCGACGAGGGTATGGGGGCGTCGGTCGCGGTCGGAGCGGGAGCACTCCCGGGAGCGTGTTTCGCGTCGCGTTTCCTGCCGCCGAAGATCCCCGATCTTTTAATACTCCTTCTTATGAACCTTTCGTATTTCAGACTGCTGCCGAGCGTGTCGGTCACATCGTTTATCACGAGGAAAGCCGAGGAGTCTATCTGCGAGACTATCGATTTTAGTTTGCCTACTTCGAAACGGTTGACGACGCAGAAGAGCACCGTCTTGCTCGACTGAGAGAAATGACCCGTCGCGTCTATCGAGGTCACGCCTCTGCCGAATTCTTTGGTCAGGGCGTCTGCGACCTCGTTGTGGCGGTCGGTGATGATAAAAGCCGATTTCGCCTTGTCGAAACCGTCAATGATGAAGTCGACCGCTTTGAGACCCACAGTATAGGCGACTATCGAGTACAGCGGTGCGACCCAGCCTTTGGTGACTATTCCCGCGACGATATAGAGGATAACGTTGTAGCTCATCACGAACGAGCCGACCGTCATGCCTATCTTTTTGGCAAAGACGACGGCAGTCACCTCGACGCCGTCTATCGCGCCGCCGAAACGTATCGTGGTGCCGCTGCCTATGCCCGAGATTATGCCGCCGAACACCGAGCACAAAAGAAGATCGTTGCCTGCTATCGGAGAGCCGTTTGAGAAGTCGATCGGCAATACCGACTGAAAGAGGTAGGAAAATACCGAATACACCGCGACCGTATACAGCGAATACACGATGAAAGGCGCGCCCAGTTTTTTCAGCCCGAACAGGAAGAACGGCACGTTGAGTATAATCAGATAAAGGCTCATGCTGAGCGGAGTCAGCTGACTGAGAAGTATCGACGTGCCCGAGAAGCCGCCGTCGTACATGCCTGCGGGGGCGAGCATAAGCGTGACGCCTACGGCGTTGACGACGCCCGCAAGGGTCAGGAATATGAAATTGGAATACCGCAGGCTTTTCAGCAAGCCGAGAAAGACGTTGTTTTTCATTTCAGATTACCGTTATTTTTTATTCAATAACATCTTATCATATTACGCGCGCGCAAACAAACGGAAAAGGACAGAAAAGCGCGATTTTCCGAAAATTTACAAACGGTCGCGGGTACGCGGCGCGTAAAGGACGCATACAATGAAGGTATGGGAAAAACAGGGGACGCAAGATCGCGCGCTCTCGAAAGGTGCGGCGCGAGGATAAAGAGAGATGCCGAGGCGTTCGGCGCGTTCGGCAGCGGCGGCAGGGTGAAAGAGGCGGTATATCCGTCTGACGGGGCGTCGTTCGTCGAGGCGGCGGCGATACTGAGCGGAGAGGACTACGTCGTGCTCGGCGGAGCGACCGACGTACTGTTTCCCGACGACGGTTACGACGGCACGATACTCTCTACCGACAGAATGCGGGACGTATCGAGGAGCGGAGACAGGATATACTGTTCCGCGGGGGCGAGACTGCCCCAGGTCGTGGCGAAGTGCAGGAAATACGCGCTTTCGGGGCTCGAACAACTCTCGGGCATACCGGGCAGCGTGGGCGGAGCGGTGACGATGAACGCGGGCGCGTTCGGCAGAGAGATGGCAGAGCTTATCGTCAGGGTGGATGCCGTGACCTCGGACGGCAGGGCTGTCGCCTTCGGCGCGGACGCGCTCGGAGCGGGTTACAGGCATACCTCGATAGCCGAAAGAGGACTCACCGTGCTGGGGGCGGAGCTGAAACTGTGTCCGTCCACGCGAAAGGAGATAGAGAGCTGTATCGCGGGATTCGAGGAGAGGCGGCGCGCGTCGCAACCGCAGGGCAGGTCGCTGGGCAGCGTTTTCAAGAGAGTGAACGGTGTCAGCGCGGGTTACTATATCGACCGCGCGGGGCTCAAGGGTACGAAGAGCGGCGGCGCGGAGATCTCGCGAAAGCATGCGAACTTCATCGTGAACAACGGCGGCGCGACGGGTGCGGACTTCATCGCGCTGTCCGAACTGGCGAGAAAGACCGTCCTCGAAAAATTCGGGATAGGGCTCGAATACGAGGTGATCTTCCTCTGACGCGCTCCCTTGTGTAAAATATTATGTAAAATTTGAAAAAGCCGCGGCGGGAAGATGAAAAAGTCGCGGCTTTGGTATATAATAAAAAGACCGACGCATTATATACGCGCCGCACGCGCGGGGAGAACGCATGAAGATAACGGCAGATTTCCATACACACACCAGATATTCGCACGGTACAGGCACGGTGAACGACAACGTCGTCAACGCGCTCAGCCTCGGCATGAGGGCTGTGGCGATCACCGACCACGCGAAAAACCATCCGCTCATAGGCGTAAAGCCCGAAACGATAGATACGATAAGAAAGGACGTTGTGACAGCGGACAAGGAATATCGCAACATACGCGTACTGCTCGGGCTGGAGGCAAATCTGATAAGTCCGCGCGGAGACATCGACGTTACCGAGGAACAGGCGGACAAGCTCGACATCCTGCTGGTAGGGTTTCATCTTACCGCGTACCAGAAGAGATTTGCCGACTACTTCGCTCTGCCGTGGAACGGGTTTACGCACATCTTCTGCAAGAATACCGCAAAGCAGATTGCGAGGAACACGCAGGCTTTCGTGGACTGCATAACGAAAAACAAGGTGGACGTGCTGACGCATCCCGGGTTCAGGCTGGACGTGGATTGCAAGGCGATCGCCGCAGCGTGTGCGGCGACGGGCACCTATATGGAGCTTTCTTCGAGACACCGCACGCCGAGCGCGAAGGATGTCGAAATGATAGTCGCGGCGGGAGCGAAACTTATCGTGAACAGCGACGCGCACAAACCCGTCAACGTAGGCAAATGCGACTGGGCGATCTCCGTTGCAGAAGAGATAGGACTCGGAGAAGAGGAGATCGTCAACGTTTCGGACAAGCCGATAAAGTTCAGAAGAGGGCTCGAGATATGAACATAACCGAGCAGGTAAAACAGCAGATATTGCCAGGAGGCGAAGACCGTCGTCCCGAGAGGCGCGCATATCTCTGCGCGCTGGTCAAGTGTCTCGGTTCGATAGGCATAAGCGGAGGCAAGACCTTTCTCGAGCTCGAGAGCAAGAACAATCTGCCCGTGATCACGGCGGTTTCGCTGATAAAGGAGCTGACGGGCGCGAGCGTGGAATACGGCTCGAGAGGAGGCAGAAATTATTACGTCAGGGCAGAAGGAGACGCCGCGGCGGAGATATTTTCTCTCGTGGGTCAGGGAAAAGGAATAACGGATCTTGGCGACACTGACGCCATAAATTCGAGGACGGAGGCAGCCGCGTACGCGAGAGGAGCGTTCCTTGCGAGCGGTAGCGCGTACATACCTTCAGAGGACGGGGGCGGCTATCATCTCGAGATCCTGTTTTTCGGAGAAGAGGCGGCAAACGAATTTAAGAAGCTGCTTGCGAGATGCGCGTTGCAGCTCCAGATCGCGCAGAAGGGCAATTATTCAAGCGTGTACGCCAAGTCGGAAAGTGCAGTCAGCGACGTGCTGGCATTCCTCGGAGCGGTCGAGAGCGTGATGCTTATAGCCGACGTAAGCGCGAGAAGAGAGACGAACAACTCGATAAACCGCGCAGTCAACTGTACCTCGGCGAACATAAACAAGAGCGTGGCGACGGCGGCAAGACAGCTGACTGCGATAGAAAACCTGAAAAACAGCGGAGAGTTCGAAAAACTCGACGACAAACTCAAGGAGACCTGCTCGGCGAGAGAAGAGCATCCCGACGCGACGCTCGAAGAGCTTGCGGAGATAATGGGAATAAGCAAGAGCGGGCTCAATCACAGACTGGCGAAGATAACCGCGCTGGGGGAGAAATAAAGTGGAAGATACCAAGAAAGAGGAAATAAAGAGCGTGGAAGAAGAGAAAAAGCAAGAGGGAGCCGGCGCGCCCGAAAAAACCGAGCCCGCAAAAAAGGCGAAGAAAGAGGAGAAAAAGGAAGTCAGACCCGAGACAAAGCCTTTCGTCCATCTTCACGTCCACACCGACATGAGTCTTCTCGACGGAGCGGCGAGACTGACCAAGGGCAAGCACTTCCCGTTACTCGAGGCGGCTATCGCCAAGGGTATGCCGGGCGTCGCGATCACCGATCACGGCAATATGTTCGGTGTGTTCACGGCATACCGCGCTTGCAAGGATCTGGGGATAAAGGCAATAATCGGCTGCGAGTTCTACACCTGCGAAAACATGTACGAGCAGGCGGGCAGACCGAGCGATTTCAATCACCTTCTGCTGATAGCAAAAGACAACGACGGATACCGCAACCTCGTGCAGATGGACAGCATGGCGTACGTCGACGGCTTTTACTACAAGCCGCGTATCGACATAGAGCTGCTCAAAAAACACACGAAGGGAGTGATGTGCTTTTCGGCATGCCTTTCTGGCAGGATCCCGAGGCTGCTGCTCGCGGGAGATTACGAGGGCGCGAAGAACTACGCGATAATGTTGCGCGATATGTTCGAGGAAGGCGATTTTTATATCGAGCTTCAGGATCACGGCATTCCCGAGCAGAAGAAGATAAACCCGCTCCTCGTCAGACTGGCGAGGGAGATAGGCGTCAAGGTCGTCGCGACCAACGACGTGCATTACATAGAAAAGAGCGACGCCGAGATGCAGGACGTTCTGCTCTGCATACAGACGGGCAAGACGATAGACGATCCGTCCAGAATGAAATTCGACAGCGACGAATTCTATCTCAAGACCTACGACGAGATGATGGAGCTGTTTTCCTGGTGCCCCGAGGCGGTCACGAATACCGTCGAGGTCATGGATAAGTGCCACGTCACTATCGAGAAACAGGATCTTCAGCCGCCGTACGTTCCGCCGGGAGGGCTGACCCCTGCGGAATATCTGCGCAAGATGGCGTACGAAGGACTGATAGAGAGGTACGGCAGCATATCCGACGAACTGAGGGAGAGGGCGGAACACGAGCTCAACGTAATAATAACCAAAGGCTTTGCAGACTACTATCTGGTCGTCTGGGACTTCATAAACTACGCGCGTCAGCACGGCATCCCCGTAGGCGCGGGCAGAGGCAGCGGCGTGGGCAGCGTCATAGCGTACGCGATACACATCACCAACGTCGATCCGCTGCGATACAACCTGCTCTTCGAGCGTTTTCTGAATCCCGAAAGAGAATCGCCTCCCGACTTCGACGTCGACTTCTGTTTCGAAAGACGCGGTGAGGTCATCGAATACGTCACGAGAAAGTACGGCAGCGACAAGGTCTGCCAGATACTCGCGCTGGGTACGATGAAGGCAAAGGGCGCGATAAAGGACGTCGCGCGCGTCTACAACGTGCCGCTGCCCGAGGTGAACAAGCTGACCAAGGCCATCGCCAACGACCCTAAAGTCACTCTCGACAAGGTGCTGGGCAGGACGGGCAACGAGGACGACAAAAAGCTGTATTCGCCCGAAGTCGTCGAGATGTACAACGACAATCCGACCCTGCGCAACGTGATAGACATGGCTCTCAGGATAGAGGGTATGCCGCGCAACTGCTCCAAGCACGCGGCGGGCGTCGTTATATGCAGGGAGGTCATTTCGGATTTCGTTCCGCTGCAACGCAACGGCGAGGATATAACCACGCAATTCCAGAAAGAGGAAGTGGAGCTGATGGGTATGCTGAAAATGGACTTCCTCGGACTCAAGACGCTGACCGACGTCAGCAAGACGAGGCAGTACATCAAAGAGGACTTCGGCGTCGAAATAGATTTCCAGAAGCTGGGATACGACGATCCCGAAGTTTACAAGCTGATAGGCACGGGCGAAACGGACGCGGTGTTCCAGCTCGAAAGTACGGGCATGAAGAAGTTTATGCAGGAGCTCAAACCGCAGTCCCTCGAAGATATAATAGCGGGAATATCTCTTTACCGCCCCGGTCCTATGGACGCGATACCCGATTATCTCCGTTCGAAAAACAATCCCGAGACGATAACCTACAAGCATCCCGCGCTCGAACCGATACTCAACATGACGTACGGCACGCTGGTCTACCAGGAGCAGGTCATGCAGATAGTGCAGGTGCTCGCGGGCTACTCGCTGGGAAGTGCGGACCTGCTGCGCCGCGCTATGAGCAAGAAAAAGCCCGACGTCATGGCTAAGCACCGTCAGATATTCCTGTACGGCGATGAGAAGCTGCACATCGACGGCGCGCTCAAACGCGGAGTGAAAGAGGACGTCGCGAACGCGATATTCGACGAAATGGAGAACTTCGCAAAGTACGCGTTCAACAAGTCGCACGCGGCGGCATACGCGGTGCTGGCGTACGAAACGGCGTATTTCAAGAGATATTACAACATAGAGTTCATCGCCGCGGTCATCAACAACCGCATAACCAACGCCGACGAAGTGCAGAAATACCTGACCTATCTGAAGAATAAGGGTTACAAGATATATCCGCCCGACGTCAACAAGTCGCGCGCCGTGTTCAAGACGGAGAACGGCGGCTTGCGTTTCGGGCTCGGCGGCATTAAGAACGTCGGAGAAGCGGCGATGCAGACTCTCGTCGAAGAAAGGGAGAGGAACGGCGAATACAAGAGCATATCCGATATGCTTTCGAGGCTGCCTGCGGGCACGATAAACAAGCGCATTTTCGAAAACCTGATAAAGGCGGGTGCGTTCGACGGGTTCGGATATACCCGCGCGTCGCTGATGGCGTGCTACGAGAGCATGCTCAACCTGTCGGCGTACGAGAAGAAAAAGCAGGGCAGCGGACAGCTTTCATTGTTCGATTTCATGGACGAGGAGAAGACGGACGACGTCCCGTCGCTTGCCGAATTCCCGCCCAAAGTTTTGCTCGAGAATGAAAAGGACGCGCTCAACGTATACCTTTCGGGACATCCGCTCGACGAGTGGAAAGAAGTGCTGGAAAAACAGCCGTTCTCTTTGAAACCGCTCGCCGAATATCTGAAAGAGATAGCCAACATCCGTGCGGGAGAGAAGGGCGAGGACGAGAGCGCTGGCGACGACTTCGAGACCGAGAGCGGATACCTCGACCTGATAAACTCGTACAACGAAAAGACGGTCTCAGTCTGCGGAATGCTCAGTCACGTCACGCCCAAGGTCACCAAGTCGGGCAAACTTATGGGCTACGGGCTTTTAGAGGATATGCACGCGACGATAGAGGTCGTGTTCTTCCCCGCGGTCTTCGGCAAAGTGCACTATATTATCCCCGACGACGCGATAGTAAGGGTAACGGGCAGGCTCAACCTCGAAGAAGAGAGGGCGAGCATAGTAGCGATGGACGTGCAGCTGCTGGAAAATACCGCAGAGGACGAAGAGGAGCAGGAAAAGGAAGAAGAGCAGGACGACGTGCTCTACGTCAAGGTCTCGTCCAACGAGCAGTACGAAGAGGTCACGGGACTTCTCAGGCTGTCTCCCGGCAAGGTGCAGACGTTCGTGCAGTACGACGGTAAGCTTTACAAGTGCAGAGAGAAGGCGGATATAAGCGGCGCGCTGGTATCTCAGCTCAAAGGGCTTCTCGGCGACGCCTGCGTCAAAACTGCGAAGAAGAAATAAGCTCCGTGCGGGCATAGCGGCGTTGCGGAAAGCAAAAAAGTACGCCCGCGCGCGCAAAATATCAAAATAATCGTAAAAATAATGGTATTTTCGCGATATATTTGATATAATCCTATTGGCATATTTCGGGAACGCATGCCGAAAAAACGTGCGTTTTCCTTTCCGTCCCCGCCCGAGGGGGGCGAAAAAGAGGTGCATTATGGAAGAAAAGAGTTTTCTCAGCGACGATTACATAGTTATCAAAGCACTGTCCAGCCCCGTCCAGATCATAGGTCTGACGCGCGGCGACAATACCAAACCGCATCATACCGAGAACCTCGACAAGAACGAGGTCATCGTGATGCAGTTTACCGAAAAGACTTCGGCTATGAAGATAAGAGGGAAAGCTGAAATCTACACAAAGCACGGCGTCGTCGTTTGCGGAGAGTGAACGCGCGCCTCACGGAGGTATCATGAAAAGAATCGGAGTTTTGACGAGCGGCGGAGACGCCCCCGGCATGAACGCCTGCATCAGAGCGGTAGTCAGATACGCGCTCAATAAAGGACTCGACGTCTACGGCATAGAACGCGGTTACGTCGGACTTATAGGAAACCATATCAATCAGATGAACCGTCGTTCGGTTTCCGATATAATACAGAGGGGCGGAACGATACTCAAGACCGCGCGTTGCGACGAGTTCAAAGAGCTCGAATATATGTCGCAGGCGGTCGACAATATGGAAGCGTACGGGATAGACGGTCTCGTCGTGATAGGCGGCGACGGCTCTTTCCGCGGCGCGAAAGATCTTTACGACAACTTCGGCACGCAGGTCATAGGCATACCGGGAACCATAGACAACGACCTCGCGTACACCGACTATACGCTCGGGTTCGACACCACGGTCAACACGGTGCTGAACGCGATCAACAACCTGCGCGACACGATGACATCGCACGACAGAGTGTGCATCATAGAGGTCATGGGCAGGAAGTGCGGAGACATCGCGCTGTATGCGGGTCTCGGCGGCGGCGCGGAACTGATACTCGTGCCCGAGGTCCCGTTCGATCTCGCGGCGGTGGTCAAGAGCATAAAGCTCAACCAGCGCATAGGCAAGACGAGCGACATCATAGTGCTCGCCGAGGGCGTCTGCAAGGCAGAGGAGCTCAAGGCGAAACTCAAGGAGCAGGGCGTTACCGGCTCGATAAAGACGACCACGCTCGGCTATATCCAGAGAGGCGGCGCGCCGTCCAACCAGGACAGAGTGCTCGCGGCGCAGTTCGGCATGAGAGCAGTCGATCTTCTGCTCGAAGGCAAGGGCGGCAGAGTTGTCGGCATACGCGACAACAAGATCATAGACGAGGAGATAGGTGAGGCTCTCAAGATGAAACGCGAGTTCCAGGTCGATCTCTACAACCGCTCGAGAATACTCAGTATGTAGTTTTATCTACACGGGCAGGAAAAATATTTGCGACAAAACCGCCGAAAGGCGGCATGAATACAAAAACAATAAAGTTTATCGGAGGATAAAATATTATGGAAAAATTGGTCGGAGCTTGTATGTTCGGTCAATCCGGCGGTCCTACGTCGGTCATCAATTCTTCTGCGGCGGGAGTGTTTACCGAGGCCCTCAAGCAGGATTGCATCACCAAGGTCTACGGTGCGGCTCACGGCATCAGAGGCGTGCTCAACGAGGAGTTCTACGACATCGGCGAAGAGGATATGAAAGAGCTGATGCTGCTCAAGAATACCCCGTCGTCCGCGCTCGGTTCGGTCAGATATAAGCTCAAGGCGGAGAAGGTCGACGATACCGACTACAAGAGACTTCTCGAAGTGTTCAAGAAGTACAACATCCGCTACTTCTTCTACAACGGCGGCAACGACTCGATGGATACCTGCAACAAGGTCAGCAAGTTCATGAAGAAGTCGGGCTGGGAGTGCAGAGTAATCGGCGTCCCCAAGACCATCGACAACGACCTTTACGGCACCGATCACTGTCCCGGTTACGGCAGCGCGGCTAAGTATGTCGCTACCACGATGATGGAGCTCAAGCTCGACGCAAACGTCTACGACACCCCGATGATCACCGTAGTGGAGATCATGGGCAGACACGCAGGCTGGCTGACCGCCGCTGCGAGCCTTGCCAACTACAAGGGTCTCGGCGCAGACCTGATCTATCTCCCCGAAGTTCCGTTCTCCGTCGACAAGTTCAAGAGCGACGTCAAGGCGGTCATGGAGAAGAACGGCGGCAAGTGCAT
>CALWHF010000018.1 GCA_944380305.1 uncultured Christensenellaceae bacterium | reverse complement strand
AGCGTTCCGACTCGAAGGTCTCAGACCCGTGAGTATAAATACCCGCGAGACTTTTGCTCTTCCTTTCTGTTCGTTTTTTGTTTCCGTGAATGAAGATTCCGAATGCACCGTACGCGGTGCTTTTTTTGTGCTTTTTAATTCATCCTCGTCATAATACGGCAAGTATTACTTCCTCGTCTTCGTCAAAAATCACTAAAAAAATCGCTCCTGTACGGTGCGTTCTTAACCGTTCATTCACGGAAAACAATACATTCTTTTTCGTTGTTTTTATATTATTGCTTCCTCATCTTTACGAAAAAATCAATTAAAAATCCACTCTTTACAGTCACACTCTCAAAAGTTTTGTGCGGAACCGTATCTATTTTATCGTACGGAGACATATTGAATATACATCGCGTTCTGTTTGATTTTGACAACGCTTTATCGGTATGCTATCATTTTTATGATGAGGTTTGAAAAAATGAGTAAAGAATTCGATAAACTTATGTCGGCGCACGAGGAGTGCGACAGACATTATATTGAAAGCGAAGAAGAAGTCAGAATGCGAGTTAAAGACGAGTTCGAGAACGCTGAGGAGTTTGTATCGTATCTTGAAAAAGACAAAAAGGCAGCAACAGCGTTCTTCGATTATTCTGGCGTAAAACCGTATGCGTTTTCGGTCATTCCCGTAAGAAAAAGCGATAAATTGTACGTCAAAAAGCATACGGCAACGCAAAGACCTTATTACCATTCACATGAGTTTTACGAAATAATATTCGTGCAAAGCGGAAAATGCGAATTATACCTCTATCCCGACGGAGATAAAATAAGGATAGATAAGGGGAACGTTTGCATCTGTGCGCCGAAAAGCGTGCATGCATTGTCGAGAGCAGGTAAGAAAGACGTTATATTGAAAGCCGTCGTTCCATGCAACGTATTCCGTGAGGTCGCAGGAGATCTGTGCGTTGTTGAAAACGGCGTGATAAAGATATGTGAAAACGTAAACGATAAAGCGTACGACTATTTTTTGAATTTCGCGATGGAAAACGGCACGGATTCGTCGCTCGCAAATATTGCGGGAAAGAGCTGGCTTATTCTGTTTATCGTCGAGCTTATGAAGGGCAAGAGCGGCAAAGGCGGGGATATAGTCCAAAAGTTCGACGAGTATATGAAAGATAATCTGAAATGTGCGACGCTGACGGGATTTGCGAGGTTCGTCGGATATAATCCCGATTACGTTTCCCGCGTACTCAGACGCGCTACGGGTGCGTCCTATAAAGAAAACGTCACGGATATAAGGCTGAAAAAGGCAAAAGAATTATTGAAGAATACAGACCTTTCGACCGACAGGGTGGCAACTGAAACAGGGTATCTGAACGCTTCGGGTTTTTATAAGCAATTTACCTCGACTTTCGGCATAACTCCCGCGCAATACAGAAAATCGAGGCAATAGTCTTGTACGGATAATAAAAAGTCGGAAACGGATAAGCAGCACGGCGAAGTTTCATAGTATAATGTATTCAGAAAACACGAGGATGATATTATGACAGTCGACAGGATAATAACGGTATCGCTCGATAAAAAGACGGCGGCAAATTATGCGGCGATCGCGTTCGGAGAATACTCTAAGAAAGAGGCGTCCGAGGTAAAGTGCTTGGGCGGAGGATCGTTCGGCATAGCCTACAGAGTCAGCGCGCGGGACGGCGAAAGCATCGTCGTTAAACTTATGCGTGCGGATCAGATGATGCAAAAAGAAGTTTTTGATCTGAAACTGCTTTGCAAAAATTGTCCGCTGGACATGCCGAAAGTACTGTTTGAGAGAGAAAAGGACGACGTTATCCCCGTAGATTGTTACGGAATGACAGTTATGCAGGGCAAACCTCTTCTGACGTGTTGGGGAGCGATGCTTTCGGGCAAGAAAAAGAGAAAAGCCATAGGAGAGAAAATAGTCGACGCGCTTCACGAGATACACGGCGTTACAAACGAAAAATTCGGCGATACGACAAATCCCGACTGCGATACCTGGCTCGATTATTACAAACCCTTTGCAAAGCAGGTTCTCGATAAAGCCGTCGAGTTTGAAAAGAAAGGGGAGTTGAGCGCGGATATTATCGACACGATGAAAAGGGCTTGGCAAAAATTCGACGTGATTTTCGACGAAGAAGTGAAGGAAGCCTGCCTTATCCATGGCGATCTCAATATAATGAATATATTGAAATGCGGCGATAAATTGTCCTTTATCGATCCGCTCAACAGTATGTATGCCGATAGGGAATACGACCTGTTCCAGTTCGACAACTTGTTCGGCAAGAGATTTTTCCTCAGCGAATTATACCGCAAAAAGTATGGAGAAAGCAGGCGTTGCAGCGTCAAACTCGCGTTTTACGGGCTGTGGAACGAAGTTTTCTGCGTGATAAAGGCGGGCATTCTCGTGCCGATGATAATGGACCCGCTTGTCGAAAACATGAAAAAGATGCTGATAGAACTATGACTTCTTTTCTCGGAGGTTTCGTTAAGGCGGCGATAAGGCTGTATACTTTCAGGTTCAGAAGAAAGCAGATCTCCGTTTCCCGCAATATAAAGATAAAGCCGAGGGAATACAAATGCCCTGAGCGTTTCTTTTTTGAGATAAAAAGATTCAATGGCGTAAAGGTCGAGATCCTTTCGCCGAAAGGATACGACGGGGACAAGATCGTTCTGCAATTTCACGGCGGCGGTGCGGTCATGGATATGTCGTCGCTGTTTTACCGTAAGATAGCGGAAAAGCATGCGGACATGACGGGACTTGCCGTTTACAGCATAGACTACGAGGCGGGAAGAGACAAGGTGCACCCGTCGCTTTTGAACGAATGTTTTGCGGCATATTACGGCATCATCGAAAGCGGAATAAAGGCTGAAAATATCGTCGCGGTCGGCGACAGCATGGGCGCGAATCTGATGTTTGCCGCATGTCTGAAAGCGAGAGACCTCGGCATGCCGCTCCCTGCGGCACTTGTCTCGGTATGCGCGTTTGCAGACAATACCGCGAGCGGGGAGTCTTATTTCGTAAACGCGCACAAAGACCCGATGTACGCGCTCCCGTTCTACATGAGCGCGGAAAAATATGCCGACAGACTGAGGCGCGTGCCGCCTTACGCGGGCAACACCGACCTGAAAGACCCGCATCTTTCGCCCGCGTTCGGCGATTTCTGCGATTTTCCGCCTACACTTATTGTATGCGGAGCGGACGAAGTGGACGAAAGCGACAGCGCGATGCTTTACGACGCGCTTAAGAGGGCAGGGGTAAAGAGCGAATATAAGAAATACAAAGGCATGTTCCACGACTTTTTGTATGTCGCGCCGTTTATAAAAGAGAGCAAAGAAGCGTGGAAATACGTCGCGGATTTTATAAAAAGCGGGTCAAAAATACGGTGAAACCGATTTTGTCCGACGCAAGTCATGGGGAACTGTCGGAAAAATTATTTTGAATCCGATTTATTTTACCGAGGTTTGTTCGGTGCTATCAAAGGACGGTTTATCGCAAAAACCCGAAACATATCGGCAAAAAACCGACCCGTTTCGTATACGGTTTTTCATGTGACTATATAAATAGGGATAGTTTACAGCACGTCCGAAAGGCTGAATTTTGCCTGCATTATATACGGATTTTTCGCGCTTTTATCGAATTTGCCGTAAGATACGAGGGTAAATTCTCCGTCGTGACAGATAGTGCCGCTGTAACCGCAATCCGCTTTGCCGTCGTTCGTAGTGCCGAGTACGATCACAGCTTCGCCGAGTTTATCTGTCTTGTTGCCGTTTTCGGCATAGGAAAGAAGGTCGTCGAAAGTGCCTATCCATGCGACCCAATAGCCGCCCGTGAATTTGGAATTGTCGAAGATATTGCGTTTCACGCCGGGGATCACGAGCCTGAAAGATACCAATAGTTTGCCCGTGCTCGCGTCGTATTCCGCCTTGTGTCTGTCCCCTGTCAGCGAGTAGGGCAGCTCGCGGAAAGCCGACCACGTTTTGCCTTCGTCCGAAGATACCGAGATCAGCGAATTCGTAACTCTCGAATTGCCTCTCGCGATGAGTATCAGCTTGTCGTCGTTCGGCGCAGCGGCGCGGACGATTTCTATCTCGCAGATATTTGCTTTCACTTCTAAGTCGCGTTGGTCGCTGAGGAATTTTTCTGGCTGAGACCATTGAGGGTTGCCTTCCTCGTCGAAAGTGAGTATCGAGGTATAATTATAGAAATCGTAATCGTGGAAAGTGCCCATCCATGCATCGATATATTCACCGTTTTCTTTGAGTTGGGTAAGCGAGGACATCGATACTATAACGTCGTAGGGCAGAACTTTTCCGTCATCTCCGTAGTTGGGGGAGAGAGGATCGTCGGTGTTCGTTTCTGCGGTTTTTGAAGGCTGAGAATTTGCCCATTCTATACCGTAAAAGTTTTCGAACTCCGTCCACGTTTTACCGTTGTCCGAGGACACCGAGCAGTTGAAACCGTCTGCATAATACTCGTCGTCTTCGGACCATGAAGGACAGCCGCTGACAAGCAGAAGTTTAGACGACCCGTCAGAAAAATGCAAATTGTAAAGAGTGGGGGTTTCTTGCGATTTTTTCCAGCTTTCGGGAAGATTTGTCAGTCTGCCGCTCCATGTATCGCCGTAATCCGACGAGGTTTTCATTATAACTTCGCCTTTGCCGTGCCCCGCGGGATAAGCGCAGAACAGAGTGCCGTCGTCTGCGAGTACCAGATCGGGATGACCGAGATAATCTCCCGTATCGTCAACGGTAGACAGAAAACCGTCGTCCAGGAATTTTACGGGAATATCGATGAATTCGAGAGCGTCGTTCTGAGTGCAGAAAAAGACGGTGGTGAGTACTATTGTCGCAATGAGTATCAGCGCGACGGGGATCGTTATCAACGCTATCTTTTTATTTCTTGATAAAGTCAATATTTCTCTCCTTTCCGCATATCGCGGGTCACTATGATTATATCATTATAAAGGAATTCAGACAAGAGAAAACTTTTTTTGACCGGGAGAATGACTTTTCGGAGAGAAAAGCAACCTGCGGTTTACAAACGGTAAACCGAAAGCGGCTGCAGCGGAGCTTTCTTTGTGGTACGATAAACATAATAGTGCTCTCGGACGTAATATGCAGAACGGTAATGTGTTGCGTCCGCTAAAGTGTTATAATCTAATAAACAGGCACGGGAGAACGAATATGCGCAAAAGCAGTTATATTGCATGCCCGATAGAGGAATGCAGGACAAAACTTCCGCGGTCGGCACAGCGGCAATAATCTTTGCGATACTCGGCGGCTGGCTTGGGATAGCTCTTGCAGTAGCAGGTCTGTTGTTCTATTACAAGGATGATTCGCCCGTTGACGAAAAAGGCAGAAAAAATTGCAAGATCGCGGTGGGGATATTCATCGGATGGATAGTTCTCGGCGTATTGATTTTCCTTATCAGCCTGGGAGCGACGGTACTGTTTGCCTGAATAGGGCTACGAACGGGGACTTCGGTCTCCGTTTTTTTACGGGCGGCGACATTGACAATTTATACGGGCGTGAGATAAAATCCTTTCTTGCCCTTGACTTATAATAATATAAATAATAAAATGATTATATACGCATAAGAGGAGAGCGCGAATGAAGACGGATATTGAAATAGCAAACAGCGTAAAGCTGAGACCAGTTGCCGAAATAGCGGCGAAACTCGGACTCGGCGAAAACGATTACGAGCAGTACGGCAAGTACAAGGCAAAGGTGAATCCCCGCGACGACGCAAAGAAAGGCGAACTCGTACTCGTAACAGCAATCAATCCGACTGCGCTCGGAGAGGGCAAGACCACGACTTCGATAGGCCTTGCGGACGGGCTGTCGAAACTCGGCAAAAAAGTGTGCCTCGCGCTGAGAGAGCCTTCTCTCGGCCCCGTCTTCGGCGTCAAAGGCGGCGCGACGGGCGGCGGTATGGCGCAGATAGCTCCGATGGAAGACATCAATCTGCACTTCACGGGCGATCTGCACGCGATAACATGCGCAAACAATCTCATTTCTGCGATACTCGACAATCATATATACCAGGGCAACGCTCTCAACATCAATCCCACCAAGGCGATATGGAAGAGATGCCTTGATATGAACGACCGCGCGCTCAGAAACATAGTTTGCGGGCTGGGCGGACCTACCAACGGCGTTCCGCGTCAGGACGGTTTCAACATCACGGCGGCGAGCGAAGTGATGGCGATCCTTTGTTTGTCGAAAGATCTCGACGATCTCAAAAAGAGACTTGCAAATATTGTGGTTGCCTACGACTATTCGGACAACCCCGTGACCTGTGGCGACCTCGGCTGTGCGGAGGCGGCGGCGATAGTGCTGAAAGACGCGCTGAAACCCAATCTCGTACAGACGCTGGAGGGCACTCCCGCGTTCGTTCACGGCGGACCTTTTGCAAACATCGCGCACGGCTGCAACAGCATAATAGCTACAAAGACGGCGTTGTCGCTTGCCGATTACGTCATAACCGAGGCAGGCTTCGGAGCAGATCTCGGCGCGCAGAAGTTCTTTGACATAAAGTGTAGGCTCGCGGGACTTTCTCCCAAGGCGGTAGTGCTGGTCGCTACGGTGCGCGCGCTGAAGTACAACGGCGGCGCGAGCAAGGCGGATGCGGCGAGCGCGGGCATTGACGCGCTCGAAAAGGGTATATGCAATCTTCTCGGTCATATCGACAACCTGCGCGGCGTGTACGGTGCGAACGTGGTCGTTGCGATAAACAAGTTCGTCACCGATACCGACGAAGAGATAGCCTATATCGCAAACGTCTGCAAGCAGGCTGGCGCGGAATGTGAGATATGCGAGTGCTGGGCAAAGGGCGGAGAAGGCTCTACCGCGCTTGCGAAGAAAGTGCTCGACGCGATAGCAAAGGGCGGCAAGACGAAGTATTCTTATACCGACGGAATGGATATAATCGCTAAGATACAGGCTGTCGCGACCCGTGTCTACGGCGCGAAAGAGGTCGAGTTCTCGCAAAAGGCACTGTCATCGATAGCTCAGATAAAGAAGATAGGCAAAGCCGATCTGCCGATATGTATTGCGAAAACGCAGTATTCTTTCTCGGACGACGCGTCGAGACTGGGAAGACCCGTAGGCTTTACGTTGCACGTTCAGGACGTGGAGCTGAGAGGCGGCGCAGGATTCCTCGTCGTGGTCTGCGGCAACATAATGCTGATGCCGGGACTGAGCAAGACCCCCAATGCGGTCAATATGACGATCGACAGCAATACAGGCGAAATCAAAGGTTTGTTCTGAAAGGAGTAATATGGCAGACAACACTAATTTTATAGAAGAGATAATCAACAAAGACCTTGAGAGCGGCGCGATAAAAGAGGTGATAACCCGTTTTCCGCCCGAACCCAACGGCTATCTCCATATCGGACACGCAAAGTCGCTGTGCATCAATTTCGGTATGAAAGAAGAGTACAACGGCAAATGCAATCTGCGCTACGACGATACAAACCCGAGCAAAGAGGACGTCGAATTCGTCAATTCGATCAAGGAAGACATCGCGTGGCTCGGTTTCAGGTGGGATAAAGAGCTGTATGCGTCCGACTACTTCGCCAGAATGTACGAATGCGCGGTCGGGCTGATCAAAAAGGGACTCGCATACGTCTGCGACTATTCCGCGGAGCAGATAAGAGAGACCCGCGGCAACCTGACGACCCCGGGGCAGAACAGCCCGTGGAGAGACAGAAGCGTCGAGGAAAATCTGCGCCTTTTCGAGGAGATGAAGGACGGAAAGTACGCTGACGGCGAAAAGGTCCTGCGCGCAAAGATAGATATGGCAAGCCCGAACATGAATATGCGAGACCCCGTCATATACCGCATACTGCGCGAGAGGCACCATCGCACGGGCGACAAGTGGATAATATATCCGATGTACGACTTCGCGCATCCGCTCGAGGACGCGTTCGAAGGCATCACGCACAGCATCTGCACGCTCGAGTTCGAGGATCACAGACCGCTTTACGACTGGGTGAAACACAACTGCGGTTTCGGCGATTTCCCCAAGCAGATCGAGTTCGCGAGACTGGGAATGACAAGGACGATCATGTCCAAGAGATACCTCAAAAAGCTCGTAGAGGAGGGCAAGGTGGACGGCTGGTCCGACCCCCGTATGCCTACGCTGAGCGGTATGAGGGAGAGGGGATACCCGCCCGAGGCGATACGCAATTTCTGCGCCGCTGTCGGCGTGTCCAAGTCGAACAGCGAAGTGGACGTCGCATATCTCGAGCATTTCGTTAGAGACTATCTCAACGTCAACGCAGACAGAATGATGGTCGTCAGAAATCCGATAAAGATGATCGTCGAGAACGCTGAAGATGACGAAGTCTACGATATAGAGAACAACCCCAACGCCGAGGTTAAGGCCACGCATAAAGTGACTTTCGGCAGAGAGATATTCATCGACCGCGACGACTTCGCGCCCGTTCCGCCTCCTAAGTACAAGAGACTCGTTCCGGGCGGTACGGTCAGGCTTAAAGGCTCGTATATCGTCGAGTACGTCAGCCACAAGTGCGACGAGGCGGGCAACGTGACCGAGGTCACCTGCCGTTATATCCCCGACAGTATCCAGGGCGGAGTAAACGCGAATATCAAGGTCAAAGGGGTCATCCAGTGGGTCAACGTAAAAGATTGCGTGGATCTGACTCTGCACGAGTACGACTATCTGCTGCTTGACGGCGACGGTGATTTCAACGACCGCCTGACCCCGGATAGCCATACCGTATATCCCGACGCAAAAGGCGAGGCGGCTCTGAAAAACGTCAAGCCGTACGACCGTTTCCAGTTTATGCGCATGGGCTATTTCAGTGCGGTGAAGGACTACGGCAAGGACGGCAAGTATGCTTTCAATATGATAACGGGGCTCAAGGACAGCTATGGCAAATAAGCTGTATTCGCCAAAAGGTATAAAGGAAGTCGAAGAGGAGTCGATCTCCAGATACAATGCCGCAAACGGCACTGAATATCTGCTGTTCGACCCGTGCGACATTACGGAATTCAAGTGCAGGAGAGGAGTCGCAGGAGACAGAACGGTTTATCTCTACGAGAAACTGCAGCTGATGTTCGGCAACCACGAGATAGAAGAATACTGCTTTACCGAAAAAGGAGTATTCGACAAGTCGTTGATGAAAGACGCCAGACCCGCGAGGGTGGAGGATATGCAGATCCTCTATAAGAGCAAGAAAGGATTTTTCAGAACGTCGTACAACGTGTACTTCGAATACGGCGACGCTGAATATTACCTGTACATAGTCGTCAGCGACGAAAAGAAATTCAACAATCTGATGTGTGAATTCGCAAGGGAAAAGCTGACCTGACGTTTTCATGAGACATACGATATAAACCGCCGCTCCGTCAAGGGGCGGTTTTTTTGCGAGATATTATGTGCAGATAAATTTGCAGCCCGTGTAGGCTATATGCATTATTGAATTTTACAGAGGGTATCGCCTGCGGGATAAAAAAGGAAGAGGGAGACCCCCGCGACGAAAGCGGTGCGTCGCATAAGAGTCGTATTGACATATATACCAGCGTGTGTTAAAATAATGTCAATGAGATAAGGAGAGGAAAGCCTGCGACCTTGAGGTTTATGCTCGAAGTAAAAGAAGTAAAAAAGAAATACGGTAAAAACGTCGTTTTGAGAGGAGTAGATCTTACGGTCGGCAAAGGCAGGATATGCGGACTTCTCGGTCTTAACGGCGAGGGCAAGAGCACGCTGATGAAGATAATCTGCGGGCTCTCTTTCGCTAACGGCGGAGAGGTGATTGTCTGCGGCAAAAAAGTCGGTGACGGAGAGGCTCCCGAAAACGTCGGGGCAATGATAGAGGATCCCGCGTTTTACGGCTCGCTGACGGGCAGACAAAATCTCGAATATTTCGCGTCTCTTTGCCCGGGAGTTCCCGCGGACAGAGTTGATAAGGTGCTTTCCGTAGTCGGTGTCGGCGCAAAGGCTGACGCGCTTTACAAGACGTATTCTCTGGGAATGAAAAGAAGACTGTATTTTGCTTTTGCTCTTCTCAAAAAGCCTGAAGTTCTGATACTCGACGAGCCCTTCAACGGTGTGGATCCCGTCAGCGTAAAGCTGTTCGAAGACGTGATAAAGGCTATGGCTGCGGACGGTTGCGCGGTGCTGATCTCGGGACATATCATAGCGGAACTCATGAACGTCTGCGATTCGGCCGCGATACTCGACGGCGGGGTGATAAGAGCTTATTACGACAGTCTTGAAGGGATAGATCTCAATGCTGAATTCCTGTCTCTCGTTTCAAACAGCGGGGACGTCAGATGAAAAAGGTGTTTTGCGCGGCGTTCGCGCGGTTCAAAGCGGGAAAAGGTCATATATGGTTTGCGGTGTTGCTCGCGATCGCTGTCGCGGTCACTGCGACCGTCGCCGCTGTTTCGTATGCGTCCGAATCGAAAGAAGCTCCGCCTGCCGCGTCATTCGAGGACGTCAGGGAGTCAATCGAATACGAACTGGCGCAGACTTACGACGCTTTGCTCGATTACGACGGAGACGCAGACGGTCTGCTGTCGCTTAAGAGGCAGAAAGCGTACCTTGAATTTTACCTTTCGACCGAGACGTTGCCCGCCGATTATTACAGCGACCTGCCGACAGACGGGTACGGCGGCGCGTATATGCTCAGATTCTTTGCTCTCGGAGGTATGTTTGCCTGCGCCATCGCAGGAGTGATTTGTTCGAGAGCGTTCTTCGCGGGGCGGGGCGAGCGCAGTCGCACCGCGTTGCTTTGCGGGATGAGTCGGGAGGACGTTTACGACGGGGAGAACGCGGCGGGGCTGACCGTCTGCGCGGCGGCCTGGGCGGCGTTCACTCTCTGCATGTTGATATGCGCGCTCTGTTCTCCGACGGCAAAGTATCTCGTCATGAACGACATTACGGGCGGAGTGACCGCGGTGTCGGTATTCGTCGTGTTTGCCGCAAGGTCGTTCTGTATGCTAGCGATAACGGCAGCCGTGACTGCGGCGACCAATCTCGTCGCGGTATTTACCTGCAAGACAGACGTGCCCGCTGTTGCGGTGACTGCGGCTCTCGTCGTTTTGTTCGCCGTGACGGTTCTGCTCGGCTACGGGCTTAATTCGATATTGTTCGAGATGATCTCACAATTCATACCCGTCGTGGGATTGACGGGGAACATCACGTCCTATACGCCGTTTATGCTGATCGCGGCGGGATTGCACGTCGTTTTTGCCGTTGCGGCTTATGCGGCGGGGCGCGTCGCGTTCGGGAGGAGAGAGTTGTGAAGAATTTTAAGTACGCGCTCAAAGCTGAGAAAAAATATTTCGTATTGGATTACAAGCGCGCGACGGCGTTTTTCATCGCGTTGCTCTGTTTGGTCTGCGCGATCCTGGGCGCGGCATACGACGCCTTCTCGGGGCGCAGAGACGAGACCGATCACGTTTACGATTATACTTCGGAGATAGAAGAACTGGAATTGTACTTCGACGTGCTCGAAAAAAGAGAAGAAGCTGACAGACCCTACGATTTTTCTGAAGATGCGGTCGAGGGGGCAAGGAACAGGCTCGAGCTTTTGAGACGGTTCGTCGCAACGGATACAGATCAGGACGATTATATAGATCTGAGTCTTGCAGAGATAACCGAGATCCTTGTCAGAAGTCCGTCCGACGAGACCCGCGGCAGCGCGTTCGCGCTCAATCTGTCTCTTTTCTGCGGCGGGATAATATTGATATATTCGTTTATCACGGGAGCGTTGCGCGGTTCTACGA
The DNA here is from genome assembly GCA_944380305.1 of uncultured Christensenellaceae bacterium. Taxonomy (GTDB): domain Bacteria; phylum Bacillota; class Clostridia; order Christensenellales; family UBA3700; genus Ornithoclostridium. Next base: position 18,767 of record CALWHF010000018.1, on the reverse strand, counting down.
TGTTCGGGGAGCAGAGAAGAACGACCTATCTTTGCAATATCGGCAGAAAAGAGCTTTTCGCGTCGGGCATAACGTGGGATCTTTCGTCTCTGTCGTTGTTGTTTCTGATCACGTTGATCACCGCGTTCATAGGCGTAGCGTGTTCTCAAGGCAGATGGTTTTTCTTTTACTCGTCGTCGGGCATCGAAGTCGGCAGTTGTTTCGAACTTGTCGCCGGCAGATTGTTTGCGTATTTCTTCGCTTGTTCCGCCGTGTATTCGGTCGGACTTTTATCGGGACTTTTCAGATACAGGAAGATAATCGTGCTTTTCTCGCTTGCGCTGATAGCGGCGTTGTTTGCTGTCGGTATAAAACTTGCGGTCGACGACGACATGGATACTCAAAGGACGCTGTTGATACCGATAGCGGGTCTCATGTTCTCGATGCGCGGGTTCAGAGACGCGACGATGTATATAAACGCGGCGATGACGGCGTTCGTTACCGCGGTCGCCGCGACGGTCGCCTCGGCGGTATCTCTGAAATGCGATTGCAGATAAAATAAAAGCGGAGTCGACTCCGCTTTTTTACGTTCCGATATTCCGATTATAACGTTTTATTCGTTGTAAACGCTTTTGCCGTTGCTGTCTATCGCGACCACGACGGGGAAGTCCTTGACGGTGATCCTTCTTATCGCCTCAGTGCCCAGGTCGGGATAGCAGATCTCTTCGACCGCGGTGACGCATTTGCTGTACAGCGCGCCCGCACCGCCTATCGCCGCGAAATATACGCCGCCGTTGCGTTTGAATGCCTCAACGCATTCTTCGCTTCTTTTGCCTTTGCCCACCTGAGCGCACAGACCGTGGTCGAACATATACGGTGTGTATTTGTCCATACGGCACGACGTCGTCGGACCGCACGAACCCATGATCTGACCATTTTGCGCGGGGCATGGACCCATGAAATAGACGGTTTCGCCAGCAAAATCTATATCTGGCTTGCCTGTCTCGATACTCGCGAAAAGTCGCTTGTGACCTGCGTCGCGGAATACGAACATCGTACCCGAAAGCAACACGTTGTCGCCAGCGTTCAGTTTTTTCAGTTCCTTTTTGTCAAAGGGCATGTTCAGTCTGATCTCATTCATCGCGAAGTCCTCCTGCGTCCACCGTGAATTTCGCCGCGCGCGAGCAGTGGCAGAGCACGTTTACCGCAACGGGCAGAGAGGAGATGTGGGTCGGGTAACTCTCAATGAATACGCCGAGCGCGGTCGTCGCGCCGCCGAAGCCCTGCGCGCCTATACCTAGAGCGTTTATCCTGTATTTCAGTTCGATTTCAAGTGCGTCGAGCGACGGGTCGGGATTTTTGCTGCCTATTTCGCGGAAAAGAGCGTGTTTGCTCATCTCGGCGCATTTCTCGAAAGTGCCGCCGAGTCCGACTCCGATTATAACGGGCGGGCACGGGTTGCTCGCCGCGTTCGCGACCGTGTTTACGATCAGATCTTTCGCGGTCTCGAGTCCCTGTGCGGGATTGAGCATGTATATCGCGGACATATTTTCGCTGCCGAAACCCTTAAGCATTATCTCGGCTCTGACTTCGTCGCCTTTGACTATGCTTGTGTGTATCACGGCGGGAGTGTTGTCCTTCGTGTTCACGCGGGAGACGGGATCGAGTACGGATTTGCGCAGAGGAGCGAAAGCCTCCCTGACCGCGCCGTTTACCGCGTCGTCGAGAAAGCCGCCCGTCAGGCGTACGTCCTGACCTATAGAGAGAAAGACCACGACCATGCCCGTGTCCTGGCATACGGGAAGGTGCGCGTTTCTTGCGTATTCTATGTTTTTGCACATTACGTCGAGGGCGAAACGCGAAGTCGGATTTTTTTCGCAGTCGCGCGCGGCAAAAACCGCTTTCGCGCACGAGGGCTCTACCTCGCAGCTTATCCTGTCTATCGCTTTTTTAATGCCTTCGGCTATCAGATTTACGTCGATATTCGTCATATTTCCTCCGATGAGTTTATTTTAGCATAATAAAGTTGATTAGCACAATCAAAATATGATACAATTACTAACGCGAAAGAGAGGGTGCGTATACGCATACGCGCGCGCGAATCGCGGACAGGATATATGGGAAGTTTCGAAATATGCACCCTTGCCAGCGGCAGCAAGGGCAATTGTACTTATATAAAGAGCGGAGACACTTCGCTGATTATCGACCAGGGGCTAACGGTCAGAGAACTCGGGATACGGGCGGCGACGAGGGGAATAGACTTGTCGACGGTCGGCGCGGTACTCGTTACGCACGAGCATACCGACCACGTCAAAGGGGTGGCACAGTTTTCGAAAGAGTACGGCGCGAAAGTTTATATGCCGCTGACCTGTTTCGAGACTTTGCGCTCGAGAGGGGAGACGATAACGGGATACGAATACGTCGACGGCTTCGAGACGGGCTTTGACGTGGGGGATATTCATGTCGAGCCGTTCAGACTTCCGCACGACGCGAGATACACGGTCGGATACAGGCTGACCGACGGCAAAAACGACGTCGCCGTCGCAACCGATCTGGGCTTTGTCAGCGACAACACGCTCGCGAGACTGTGCGGCTGCAAGGCAGTAATAGTCGAGAGCAACCACGACAAACTTATGCTCGAAAAGGGCAGATACCCCTATCCTCTCAAGGTCAGGATAGCGAGCAAGAACGGACATCTTTCAAATGCTGACAGCGCGGCGATAGCGTCACAGCTCGTCGCGAGCGGAGCGGAAAGAATACTCCTTGCGCATCTGAGCGAGGACAACAACACTCCCGAACTCGCCTTTGAGGCGACAAAGGAGGAACTCGAAAAACACGGGATCAAGGAGGGCGAAGACGTCGTGCTCGACGTTGCGTACCAATACCGCCCTTCCGAAATAATAAGACTATGAAGATATACGAATACGAACAAAAGAATTACCCCTATCTTGAGACGTACGACGCGGGTGCGATGTTCATCGGCAGCTACGTTCTCAAACTCTTTCTGCAGGTCGCCCTCGTCATTTTGCTTGCGGTGACCGCCGTGCCCGACACGTTCACCTCCACAATGGGCGGCATATGCCTGATAACCACGCTCAACGAGCTTGCGTTTTTCCTGACGCCGATAGCGTACGGCAAGATACGCGGCAGAAATCTGCTGTTTGACATGGGGTTCGAAAAGAAGTTTTCGCCGTGGATAGCACTGATACTTCTGCCCCTTACGGCGGCTGTGATATGTTTCGGCTCGCCGCTCGCGAGCGGATTCATAAAGATCGTCGAGGCTATCGGGTACAAGACGGAAAACGTGACCTCGATCGTCGTGGACAGCGGCGCTGATCTCGCGCTTACGACAGTTTTCGTCGCACTGATACCAGCGGTCGCGGAAGAGTATCTGTTCAGAGGCTGTATCGCGAGAGGACTTTCCAAAAACGGATACTTCTTCGCCATTACCGTCTCGTCGGCGTTGTTCGCGCTTATGCACGGCAACCCGTTGCAGCTCGTTCACCAGTTCATTCTCGGCGTCGCATGCGCGGTGCTTTATTTCTCGACGAGAAGTCTCTGGCCGTCTATCCTGTTACATTTTCTCAACAACGAGACCGCGCTCGTGCTGGGTTATCTCGAAAGTCTGGGCAAGCCGTTGAATCTTTCGGTCGGAGCTGCCGTCGGCGTGTGTATCGCAGGCGTCGTCGCTACTTGCGCGTTGCTGTTTGCGGTAGTGCTCGCGGCGATGGATTATTTGAGGAAACATCCGAAAAAAGTCGCGTTGTCCGAAGACGCGGCGCAGGCGTACGCAACGAAGAAATACGCGATACCCGCTCTTCAAAAAGAGTTTTTCGAGCTGCATAAAAGCGAAGAGGAGCTGTTTGCCGACAATTCGGCCGCGGAGGAGAGACGCGCGAAACTTGCCGATGCGGTAACGGATGCGGAACAACTTGTCGTCAGGACAGACATGGACGCCGAGACGAAGAAAAGGGGCATGAAAGACAAAAAGGCTCTGATATACAGCTTCATCCTGACGGTCGCCGTCTGGGTTATAAGTTTTATAGTCAACGTGGTGTGATGAACGTCAATATCGTCTGTATCGGGAAGATAAAAGAGGCGTTTTACAGATCCGCGCTGGACGAATACGCCAAGAGATTGTCGAGGTTCTGCAAATTCAACGTCGTAGAGCTTGCCGAAAAACAGCTTGCCGGCAAGAACGACGCCGACGTTCGCATCGTCAAAGAGGACGAGGGAAAGAGGATAGTACAGGCTGTAAAAGGATACGTCGTAGCTCTCGATATGCGCGGGCAGCAGCTTACCAGCGAAGAGCTCAGCGCAAAGATCGTAAAGCTGACCGACACGACCAGCACGATAACTTTCGTGATAGGCGGTTCGTACGGTCTGGCTGACTGCGTGCTCGACAGAGCGGATTATAAATTGTCGTTCGGCAAAATGACCTTTCCGCATCAGCTTATGCGTGTCATAGTTGCGGAGCAGATCTACCGCGCGTTTACTATCGCGGAGGGCAGCGGATACCATAAATAAACGGATGCAGTAAAGCAAAACTCGCAATCCGTAACCGTTTTTACGCGGTCAGCATATCGTGTAGCATGTATACGGTATACGATCTCGACAGGGATCTCGAGACTTTGAAAGGTCAGGGCGCAAAGGTCTTTACGGTCGGTTACAGCGAACTGGGAAGACCGATTAAAGGGGTTTTCAAAGGGGCGACCTACGGACCGCAACTTCTGGTACAAGGGTGCATACACGCGCGCGAATGGGTCACGGCGCAGCTTTGCGTATTGCTGTTCGAGCGTTACCTCGGCAAGTGCGGGTTGTGGTGCGTGCCTATGGTAAATCCCGACGGCGCGATGCTGGTCCAGAAAGGGCTTGACAGCGTGGAAAACGCCGAAAGAAGAGATTTTCTTTACGGGATAAACGGCGGATCGGATTTTTCTTTATGGAAAGCAAATGCGAGGGCTGTCGATCTCAACGTGAATTTTCCCGCGTTGTGGGGTACGGGACGGAACAACGTGGATCATCCCGCGCCCGCCGATTATATAGGACCTTATCCGCTGAGCGAAAGCGAAAGCAGGTCGCTCGCACAATTCACGGATAAGATAAACCCGATATACACCGTCAGTTACCACGCGCGCGGACGCGTTATATATTACGGTTTCGACGGCATGAATCCCGATCCTGACGTAGTCGGGATCGCGAGTTCGGTCACGGGCTATCCCGCATACACTTCTCATGGGAGTGCGGGCGGATACAAGGACTGGTTCGTGCTGACAAAGGGAAGAGCGGGGCTGACGATAGAGGTGGGTTCGGACAGTACGCCGTACGGCGAACTGCAAAAACAGCTGCCGTCCATGCTCAAAGAAAACGGAGGGTTGCTCGACGCGCTTTCGCGAAAGGCAGGGGAATGATGAAAGACAAAGAATACTTTATGAAAAAGGCGATAGCCGCGGCAAAGCGTGCGGAAGCGAAGGACGAAGTCCCCGTCGGAGCGGTCATCGTCAAAGACGGAGAGATAATCGCCTCCGCGGGCAACAGAAAAGAGAGAGAGAACTGCGCGGTATTCCATGCCGAGATCGTCGCGATACACAGGGCGTGTAAGAAGCTCGGAAACTGGTATCTCGACGGTTGCGAGATGTACGTCACGCTTGAGCCGTGTCCGATGTGCGCGGGCGCGATAATAAACTCGAGACCGGACAAGCTGTACTTCGGGGCGTACGATCCCAAGGCAGGTTGCGCGGGCAGTCTGTACGACTTGCTCGGGGACGGACGTTTCAATCACACACTCGAGGTCGAAGGCGGTATCCTGAAAGAAGAATGCGCCGCGTTGCTGAGCGGCTATTTCAAGAAAAAGAGAGAAAGCAAAAAGCTCGAAAAGCAGAAAGGAGAGAAAAAATGCTGATAGTAGGATTGGGAAACCCGGGAGCAAAATACGAAAAGACGTATCACAATATGGGCTTTCAGGTAGTGGACAGGCTTGCATATCTGCTGGGCGCGCAAATAAAGGATAAAACCTGCGACGCGCTGGTCGCGACTTTTTTCGTCAAAGGCGAAAAGGTGATAATAGCAAAGCCGCAGACTTATATGAATCTTTCGGGAGTCAGCGTCAAACAGCTGCTCAATTCCAACAAAATGAAACCCGAAGAAGCCGTCATCGTCTACGACGACGTAGATCTTCCGATAGGCAATCTGAGACTTAGAAAAGAGGGCAGCGCGGGGACGCACAACGGTATGAGGAACATCGTTGCCGAGGTTGGAGCGACGAATATCCCGAGAATAAGAGTTGGCATAGGACATGACGACTTCGGCGGAGAGCTGAGAGACATGGTGTTGTCAAAAGTAGAGCCAGAGTATCGCGGCAAGGTGGACGACGCGCTGGAGAATGCGGCGTACGCGCTCAGAGACTATATCGAAAACAGAGACTTCGACGCCGTGATGCGAAAGTACAATTCACATAAAAACAAATAAAATTTGCGTGCCAGTGTAGGTTATGAACGAAAAATTCAAAAAGCTGCTCTCGCTTGAAACTCTGGGCGGCGACTTCAGGAGAATATACGACGACGTTGCGGCAAAGAGGGATATTCTGGTCTTCGGATTGAATACTCCTTCACGGGCACATATTGCTTTCGGGCTGAACAAGTTCGTGTTGTACGTCGTCAAGGACGGTACTTACGCGCTGAAGGCGGAGGAGGCTCTTTCGGACTTTTTCGATCCGTCGGAGATAGGCTATCTGCCCGAAAAGGACGACGTGCTGATATACCGCAAGGCGTTCCAGGCGACGTCTCTGACGAGGAGACTTTCGGTGCTTGCTCAGCTTGCGAAAGGCGAACTCAAATGCTGTATCACAACGGCGGCGGCACTCATGCAATACGTTCCCGTCAAGGGAAATCTGCTCGCCGCGACCGTCACCGTAAACGAAGGCGACGAAACGGACGTTTACGGACTTTGCAACGCACTCGTAGCATCGGGTTACCGCAGAGAGAGCGCGGTTGAAGAGAAGTGCACTTTCTGTCTCAACGGAGATATACTTTCGGTCTATCCCGCAGACAGGGATCTCCCCGTAAGGATCTCGTTTTTCGGCGATACGGTAGAGAATATAAAGGTTTTCGATCCCGATACGATGACGACCGTCTCGACGCTGAAGTCGGTCACGGTTTATCCCGTCAACGATACGTTGCTGGACGATGCGTATATGCGCAACGCTCTCGAGACGGCGAAGATAAGGATCGCGAAACTTCCCGCCAGGGCGGCGGAACGCGCGAGCGAGATAGCGGGAGAACTTGAGGCGAGCGAAGTCGTCGATCAGTCTTTCCAATGGCTTCTTCCTTTCGTTAAAAACAAGATGGCGACGCTTGCGGATTATCTGCCCGAAGACTGCGCCGTGTTTTTAGACGAGCCGTCCGCGATATACGAAAAGATGTGTCTGTACGAGAGGGAGACTTCGGAGAGAGTAAAAAATCTTTCGGAGGACGGTGACGCGCTGAAAGAACACGTCGGAGCTTTTCTGACCGCCGAATATACCGTCGAAAGGCTGAAGAAGTTCTGCAAGGTCGGTGCGGCACAGATAACTTCGTCGAGCAGACTGGTGCCCGAACCGAGCGCGCTTTATAGTCCGCGTTCGGTCTCCGTCGAAAATTACACTTTCAATATCAGACAATTTCATACCGACGTCAAAAATTACGTTACCGCGGGATACTGCGTGATAGCCTGTATGGGCGATCCCGCTACGGCAAAGAGCTTTGCGACAAGCCTCTATCAGGAAGGCGTCCCGTCGAGATACGTCGACGAGGTGGACGAGTGGCAGAATACGCTCCTTGTCACTCCGATTTCGGTAAAACACGGTTTTTGTTACCCGTCGAACAGGATAGTCGTTGTCGGCAAACGCGATCTTCTGAAGGGCAGCGGCGTCAGGTCCGACGCGTCCAAAACGAGGATATTCACCTTGCCGAAAGTAGGCGACTACGTCGTGCACGAGATACACGGTATAGGGCGTTGTATCGGCACGGAGCGCATAAAATACCGCGACATCGAACGCGATTACGTCGTCATCGAGTACGCCGAGGGAGGTCTGCTCCAGGTTCCCATCGATCAGATGGACAGACTGAGCAGATACTCTGGTAGCGACCGCGCGCCGAAACTGTCCAAACTGGGCGGCAAAGATTTCGAAAAGACGAAGAAACAGGTCGAAAAGTCAATAAAGAAACTGGCGATAAATCTCGTTCAGCTTTACGCCGCGCGTCATAAGGCAAAAGGACACGTCTATCCGTCGGATACGCCCGAACAAAAGCGTTTCGAGGACGCGTTCCCGTACGAAGAGACTTCGGATCAGCTCAGAGCGACCGCCGAGATCAAGGCGGATATGGAAAAGGGCGCGGTGATGGACAGGCTTCTTTGCGGAGACGTGGGTTACGGTAAGACAGAGGTCGCGTTCCGCGCCATATTCAAGACTGTGATGGACGCGAAACAGGCGGTCATACTCGCTCCGACTACGATACTTGCGTCGCAACATTACGATACCGCGAAAGAGAGGTTCGAGGGTTTCGGACTTCAGATAGAACTCCTCAACCGTTTCAGGAGCAGGGAGCAGATAGCCGAGTCGCTCGCAAGGGCGAAGAACGGCAAAGCCAATCTCGTCATAGGCACGCACAGACTTCTGTCGAAAGACGTGGAATTTTTTGATCTCGGGCTTATCGTTCAGGACGAGGAGCAGAGGTTCGGCGTCGAACACAAGGAGAAACTCAAACTTCTTCAGAGCGACGTCAACGTGCTTACGCTGTCCGCGACGCCTATCCCGCGTACCCTTAATATGGCTCTCAGCGGAATAAGGGATATAAGCGTGCTTGAGACTCCGCCGTCGAGCAGGATTCCCGTGCAGACCTACGTCACGGAGCTGACCGACGCGCTGATACGAGACGCGGTCGGCAGGGAACTCGCGAGAGGAGGTCAGGTATTCATTCTGTACAACAGGGTCGAGACGATCGCCGAATTTGCTGACAAGATACGCACGCTGCTCCCGGAGGCGAGAGTCGTCGTCGGACACGGGCAGATGGACGGCACGGAGCTCGAGAACACGATGCAGGCGTTCTTCTCCAAGCAGGCGGACGTGCTGATCTGTACGACGATCATCGAGAACGGTATAGACGTGCCCGACGCGAACACGCTTATAGTGTGCGATGCCGACAGGCTGGGACTGGCGCAGCTGTATCAGTTAAGAGGACGCGTGGGCAGGCGCAACAGGATCGCGTACGCGTATTTCACCACGCAGCAGGGCAAGGTCCTCTCGAGCGACGCCGTCAAACGCCTCACCGCGATAATGGATTTCACCGAATTCGGCAGCGGATTCAAGATAGCGATGCGCGACCTCGAGATCAGAGGCGCGGGCAATATCCTCGGCAGAGAACAGCACGGTCATATCGCGAAGATAGGATACGACCTGTACTGCAAACTTCTCGCAAGATGCGTCGCGGAGCTTCGCGGAGAGGAGAGCGAAGAGGATTCCGAGGTTGAGGTCAACGTCGCGATCAACGCTTATCTCGATTCGCATTACGTTACGGACGTGGACGCGAGACTCAGGATATTCCGTACGATCGCGGATCTCTGCGGTCCCGAAGACGCGCTGGGTTTCATAGACAAACTGCGCGAGCATTACGGACCCGTGCCCGCGCCGCTCGTAAACCTTATAAACATTGCGGTCGCGAAGAATTACGCGAAGAGGATAGGCGTAAAGAAGATCGTCGTCGCCGACAGGATGGCGGAAGTCGTGTTCAAGGATGCGGAGCACGTCAGAAAAGAACGCGTTTTCGACGCGTTGTCCCGCATGAATTCGACGTGTACGCTTACCAACGACGCCGAACCGAAGGTCGTATTCGATTGCAAATTCCTGCCCAACGAGAGGAAGTTCGCTCTCGTATGCGAATTTTTGAGCAAATCGGTCAAAACATTTGACTAAAATGTTTTACAACGCGCAAAGTAATGTGTATAATAATATAAGTAGTATTTTATTTTCAAAATAAAAGGAGCAAACGTAATGAAAAGTAAATTGCTTGCAATCGTGATAGTCGTCATCGTCATCGCATCGTTGGCGGTCGGCTGTTCGTCGGGCATTTTCGAAGTGGACGGCAACAGAGATTATCATCAAGTTGTAGCGACCGTTCAGTACAATCAGATGAGCGAGCCTATATATAAGGGCGACGTGCTGGTGTTCTACAGCCAGTACGCGGCGATGTATATGCAGTATTACGGCATGTCTTCCGAAGAGGTCGTCGAGTTTTCATACGAGAGTCTTTCCAGACAGAAACTCATTCTGCTTTACGCAAAGGATTACCTCGCGAAGAACGATCTCGGCATCACCGACGACGCCGCGATAGCAAAGCTCTCCAACGCGGATTTCCTGACCGTTGACGAGCGCAGACATTGCATCGAATTGACAAACGAACTCTTCGAGGACAGCTGGCAGAACCTGATCAGCGATCTCGAAAAAGAGCAGGCTCAGAACGATGGCGTGACCGATGACGAAGAAGAGACCGAGGAAGAAGACGAGGATCTTCTCGAGGCTCGTCCCGTAAGAGAAGAAGAGGCAGAGTCCGACGAATACGAAGATCAGGGTCTGACAGACGAAAGCAAGCTTCCCGAGAAGTTCAGCGATTACGTCAACGACAAGATTTCCAAGGAAGAGGACAAGGACGCGAAGAAGAATATGCAGACCGCGCTCAACGACCTCAATAAGAACCTTTCGAGCTCTTACAAGGATTACGATTATTATCTCAACAGCTATTACGAGACCAGAATACTCGATAAATACGAGGAAATGCTCGGAGAGTCTCTCCCCGCAGTTACCGACGAGGAAGTTTCGACTTATTACACCAAGCTCAAGAATACGCAGATCAGCAATTACGTTGACGAGGCGGCGTATTCGAGCGCGCTTTCTTCGGCAAGCAACGTCGTTTATCACACGACCAAAGGCTATTCTCAGGTCAGGAGCATCCTCCTCAAGTTCAGCGACGACCAGACCGCCGCTCTCAAGAACGTGCAGGAACTCCTTGCCGGCAACGATACCGCGATCGATGATTACCGCGCGCTCCTCGCGCTCGGCACCGACGTCGCAAGCACCGACGGCTTAGGCATATACGTCGGACTCAGCGACAACGGCATCAAAGTCAACGTCAGCAATCCCGATTACAAGGCGGACGAGGACGAGCTGAAGGATGCTTACACCGATCTCGGCATAGATTACCGCGTCGTGCTTTACGCAATGGCAAACGACATCGCGTCCAAGGGCAACGCGCTGGTTGACGCCGCAAAGGCGAAGGGTATCACCGACGAAAACCAGCTCGCGGCAGTCAGAGATTACGCGATCAACGAGGCGATCACCGACTGGCTGTATCTCGTCAACGACGATGACGGCATGTTCGAGAGCGACACCTATACCGTTACCCCCGACGGCTCGGATTCGACCTATGTCGAAGAGTATACCGTTCTCGCGAGAAAACTCGCCAAGCAGGGCGCGGGCAGCTATTACGACGAGAGCGCGAACAGCTTTGTCGAAGGCGTGGCTCTGAGCTATACGGTCGAAGAGGGCGATACCCCGACCGCACTTCTCGAGCAGGCTAACGGCAAGAAATATTCGATCTCTTCCGAGGTTGTGGAATCCACTGATTCCAAGGGCGAAAAACTTTCCGCGACCGTCTACACGCTGAAGACCGAAGAGGGCAACGAGATCAGCTTTATCGTCAACGACTACGGCATTCACGTCGTCTTCGTAAAGAATCTTTTTATGGACGAGACCCAGTCTTCCGCGATCACCGAGGTCAAGAACGCCGAGGGCGAAGTGACCGGCTATCTGCTCGGACTCGATTACAAGTATTCGACAAAAGTGACCGTCAAGTACGTCAAGGACGCAGAGGGCAACAAGACCGACGAGGTTGACAGCATCACCGTCGAGATCAAGACGCTCAAAGAAGTCTTCACCGATTCGATAAAGGACGGCAAGATAAGCGATAATTACAGCGACGTTCAGAGCAGATTCCTCAAGGACTATGCGGAGAAGTGCATCGAACAGAACGCCAAGGTCTACAAGGCGATCGTAAAGGAAGTCGCATAAGCGAAAAACAGAAATACCGAAGGAGCGGAGAGATCCGCTCCTTTTTCTTTTTGTGACAAAGGATACGACATAGGATAATATGATATTTTCAAGAGGGTCTCGCGAAAAGCGCATATCTGGTCGGGTCGTCTCATTCGGGTTATCGATGCGCAGACAGGGGAGAAAACGACATGATACGCAATTCCTGTTCGGTCCACATTGTCGCATTTTGCAAAAAACAGCCAAAAAGGTCCGCCGCTCTTGCTTTTTTCTGTCGACGATTATAAAATATATATGACGCGGGATTCCGCATAAAGGAGACGTTATGTCCGAAGAAAAGAAAATATCGGGAAAACTGCTTTACGACGGCAGGATAATGCAGGTCTACAAGGATGAGGTAGAGCTTGAAAACGGCAAAAAAAGCATAAGAGAATATATCCGTCACAGCGGCGGTGCGAGCGTGCTTGCGGTAGACGACGAAGAAAACGTCTATCTCGTGACACAGTTCCGCTATCCGTACGGTACCGAGACTGTCGAGATACCTGCGGGTAAACGGGAGAGAGGGGAAGACCCGCTCGTCTGCGCGACAAGAGAGCTTGAAGAAGAGACGGGACTCGTCGCCGACAAGATCTCGTTGATCGCAACCGTCTATCCGACCCCGGCATATACCGATGAGACTCTGTACGTCTATCTGGCGACGGGACTGACCAAAAAAGCGGCGCATCTCGACGACGGCGAATTCCTGGGCGTGGAAAAAGTCCCGTTCGAGAAAGCGTACGAGATGGCTTTGAGCGGCAAGATAAGAGACAGCAAAACGCTTGTCGCGATATACGCCTATGCCGCGAAGAAGGCGAGAGGGGAGCTGTAAACGGCGACCGTCAAAGTTTGCAGCAGTGTTCTGCGGCATAACTCAGATAATATTTTCCGATGACGGGCGCGAAGACGCTACGACGTGGGACGTAAAATATGTGCATGACAAAAAAATACCTGCGGTTTTCCGCAGGTATTTTTTTATGAATAATTTGGAGAAATTACTTCTTGTTGACGAATACGTTATTCGTAGCGGTTTCCTTCTTGATGGGGTTGATACCGATCCACTCCTTCTTGAGGTTGCCGTTTTCGTCGAATCTGTGCGGATAGCAAGCTATCATCGTCTTCTTGATGCCGTCTTCGAGAGTGCCTCCGCCGTTGAAACCGAACTCGTCGTAGTGCAGATGCTTTCTGACCTTGTCGATGACGTCCTGACCGAAGTAGAGATCCTGGGACTGAATGTCCTTCATCAGTTTCTTGTAGTTCAGACCGCTGTCCTGGTTGGTCTTCTTGAGGTCGTTTGCGACCATGTAACCGCCGATGGTAGCCATCCAGGTGGGAACGCCCATATAACGCTTGGTCGCACCGACGTCTTCCATCATCATGTTGATCATGTCCTTATACTTTCTGTCGTACGCGCCGATCGGCAGTTTATCGCCGTGCTGTCCGTAATAAGCAGCCGCAACGACGCCTTCTGCGATACCCTGAACGTGGATCATATTGGTACCGCCCTTCGGGAACATGACTGCGGGCATCTTTGCGAATCTGTCGAGGAATACCTCTTTCCAGAGCGGCTCGCGTTCGGGCATATTGCCGAAGATGTAGGGGAGCTCGAGAACGACGACGTCCATGCCGCCGTTTTCCTGTCCGCCGCCGACGTTGATGAGAGCGTCAGCCTGCTCGCAACGGACCTTTATGTACGGGTGGTTGTCTGCAAGATGCTTTTCGGGCCATACTCTGTTGAAGTATGCGAAGTAGGAGTTCAGAAGAACCGCCTTCTTTACGCCTGCCTCTTTAGCTGCCTCGAATACGGGGATGACCTTCTCCACCAGATAGTAGTGGAAGAAGTCGTAGCCGCTGACGCCGGCATGCGTATGCATACGGTCGTCCGGACCGACTGCGTAGACGAGCACGTCGTAGCCCTTGAAGTACTCGACGAGCTGTTCCTTGGTCAGGCAGTTTTCGTCCGCGTGCATCTTTCTCAGGTTGAAGAGCATACCGTAGTTTACGGTGATCTCCTTCGGCCACCAGCTCTGATTGAGCGTGATCTCGTTAGGGAGAGCGAGAACGGAGACGTCAACGCCTTGTCTAAGGAATTCTTTAGCGGAGTAGAAACCGAGGAAACCGGTACCGCCGCAGATAAACACCTTTTTAATGTCCAACTTTTTTTCCATATTTCACCTCTTTTTATCAAAGTTGTCTCCCCCTTGAAGAAAAGGGAGAGACAACGATTTTTTTCTTACTTTTTAGCGTTTTTCTCTGCTTCGAGGATGTCCTTGTAGCAGTTTTCGTCGTAGTAGCAATTCTCGGACGGGTCGTGAGTGTCGTACCAGACCTGTGCGAAGAACGGAATGTGCTTTGCAAGCTCGTCGAACTTCCACGGAGCGGGCATGCAGCACTCGGGGCACCAGTGACCTGCCTTGATGATGGTGTACGGCGAAGACTCGAAGACGTGACCGTCGTGGCACTGCCATTTGAGCTTGGTGTAGAGGTCGCCCTTCTTCATCGTCTTGCTCAGGCACTTGCCGCCTCTGTACTCAGCCGCCTGCTGCATATCGGTGATGTCGAGTTCGCTGTCCGGCTTGCTCTCGTCGTAACCGTGATTGAGAAGGAACTGCTTTGCGTTCTTGATGTCTCTGCGGTATTCGTAATCGACGACGTTGCCGTCCTTGTCCTTAATCTGATTCTTGCAGAAGAGCGGGAATTTGCTCCAGTCGTCGCCGATCTGGTTGTATTTCTCTCTGCCGCCGAAGAACGCCTCGACACGTTTCTCGAGACCGTGGTTGAGCCAGAACATGGGAGCGTTGCTGTCCTTGAAGAGTCTCTGGATAGCGAGTTTGCTGATGAGGCTCTTGGGAGCGAGAACGCCCAGCTTGAAGTACCAGTTCTGTTTAGCCATTCTTGCCCAGAAATCTTCCCAGCTGTCAGTCTTCTGGAAGTCGAGGTAGTCATCGAGCACGTCGGAATCGTAGTACCAGAAGCAGTGGAAGTTTCTCGTAGCGTTCCAGTTAGGCTTGAAGAACTGCTCGGGAATCGCGCCCATCATACCGAAACCGACTGCCATCGTGTCGTAGCCGGTAACGCGGCAGGATGCGCCGCCGCCGATGTTGTATACCTTGTTCCAGAAACCGGGCTTCAGAGTGCCTTCGCTGTCCTTGACCGCGAGGTTTCTCATCAGGATGCCGCTTTCACGCGCGGTCGCCCATTCGATGGGTACGTTCCAGCAGGTGTGGAACATGAGACCGTCGCTCATATTGTTCTTGAACAGATTGTCGTGCAGAACGCCGGACTGACGCAGGACCGCCCAGTTGGGGAGACCTTTCTCGAGCAGGTATCTCTCCGCACGGAGCTTGGTGATTGCGTAGAAGTCGAACGCACTGGGGAGCAGAGGATCGCCTACGCGGCCCCACGGATGCTGCCAGTCACGGTTGCCGTACTCGGCAACGGTAGCGATATGTACGAGCTTGATGTCGTTAGCGCGAGGGCTTTCTGCGATAGCGTCAACGAGGTTGCAGGTGCCGGTGAAGTTAGCCTTCTTTGCCTGATCGGGATGGTGATCGGAAGTGGGCGGAATGATCGCAGCGCAGTGGAAGATGTAATCGCTCTTCTCGACGCACTTTACGCAATCCTGCTTGTTGGAGAGGTCGCCGAAGACGACTTCGATGTCTGCGCCGTACTCTTTCTGCAGTTTAGCCGCGAGTTTCTCGTTCGCGGGTTTCTTTCTGAGAAGAACGAGACCCTTGAACTTCTTGGTTTCCATTACGTACTTCAGAACCTGGCTTCCCATTGAGCCGGACGAACCGGTAATAAACACAACTTTCTTGTTCATAATTCCTCCAAATGAATATTTTACGGATGGCACGATTAGCCTTGTGATAATTATAGCATAAGCGACTGCTCCATTTCAAGTATAAAATAAATATTTTTACCTAAATTACATATACTATCGGCATAGGGACTGCAGATTTTAAGGAATAGTAATGATATGAAAACGAAACGTTATATAATGTGCCGAATTGTCTTGTCCGTGACGCTTGCGTGCATGCTTGCGTGCGCATTTACGCTCGCGGGTTGTACGGGCGGGGGTATATCCGAAAACAATATCGACAAGCACGTCGTGCTGAGCTGCAATTTCGATTATCTCAGCGTCGGTGACGTGAGACGGTACTACGCGACGATAAACCCGTCGTCCGCGGGTTACGAACTGGTCTGGAAGACGTCGGACGAGAACGTGGCGACTGTGGACGAAAACGGAACGGTGACGGCTGTCGGAGCGGGGGTAACGACGTTGACGGTAAGTGCGGTCGGCAAGCCGTATAAAGCATCGGCAAAACTGACCGTAGCTGACGAGATCGTAGACGGAAGAGAAGGAACGGACAGCCTGCAACAAGCGGTTGACAGACAAAAAAATGACGGATCCGTGTTGATTACAAGTGGATATTATCCGGCGTTGACGGTGCGGGGGAGAACTACGTTGACCTGTGCTGGAGACGCCTCCGTGGGAGGATTGAAACTTGAAGAAGGCAGCGAATTATTCGCCTATTCGGTCAGGATATACGCAAACGGGCAGAACGGAGAAAGCGGGCTGACCGTTATGGATAAAAATGCCTCTCTGACAGCGGTGGGGTGTTCTTTCGTTTACGACGGAGAGGAGAATTCGCGGGACGGATTCTGCATAGACGCGCGTTCGGATGCGGGCAGGATATACCTCAGGGCATGTTCTTTCGAAGGTTATAAAGGATGCGTTTCGGCAGGGGCGACCGACGGAGAGATCTATATCGTCAACAGCGATTTCAGAGATGCCGATACAGCTGTCCGTATAGATCTCAGGGTGGAAGGAACGGTGCTGGACAAAAACGCGACGGGGCGTATCTCGGATAACGTATACATCGGTTGCAAAAGCTGCGTAGAACTGCTGTACAACGCGTCTTCCTACACGGGAACGCTTAAAATCGACGATGCCGATCTGAGCGTGCCGTCATAAATAATACGCTCAAATACTTGCATTCGGGCAGGTTTGTGTTATAATATTAATTTGTACAAATATGTGCGCACGCACAAATAAAAAGGGGGGCAGTCCCGCAACGGGACGGCTTTACGCTATGGCAAGAAACAACAAAAAAAGAGAAACCGAGAGCTTGGCGACAGACGAACTCGACGTCGAGCGCGACGAATCCGCGGTCGTAATGACCGAGGATCCCGCGACCGTCGAAGAAAAGGAAAACGTTTCGGACGGCATCATCCGTATCGGGGAGCACGCCGAGGCTAAAAAGCTCAACAAGTTCGATCTTTTCTGTCTCAAGATATGGACGTACATAGTCGCGTTCGTCACTACGCTCGCGAAATGGATAAACACGGGCATTTTCAAGATATTCAAAAAGAGACTTCCCGAAAGATACATAATCGCGTTTATTTCGCTGATCATCATTATACTGCTGATGTTGCTTTTCACGGCTCCGTTCAAAATAACGGTAAACGAAAAGGAGACTCTCGCGATATTCAACAACGGTCTGACACCCGTATTCCAGAAGGTCGGCGACTCGCAGGACGGTCAGCCTATCTACAAGTGGGGTTATGCGGATAAGAAGGGCAAGGTAGTGATCCCGTGCCGTTTCGAGAACGCGCTCGAATTCCGTTACGGCGTCGCTTTCGTCAACGTCGTAACCGAGACCGACGGTATAATCGAGAACTACTGGTATTTAATAGACAAAAAGGGCAATCCCAAAGGAAACAAGAAATTCTATTATACGACCGAGTTGGGGGAGAGACTTCCGGTAGGACAATTCGGCGACGACGACAAACTCGCATGGGTCTACGTCGGAGGAAAGTTCGGGTATATCGGAACGAACGGCGAAATCAAGATAGACGCGCTGTACAACGACGCGGGAGACTTCATCGACGGGCTTGCCAGAGTCAGGAGCGGATCGCAGGAGTTTTTCATAAATACCAGGGGCGACCAGAAGAGCGCGTCCTACGAAAAGGTGCGCGACTTCAGTGAGGGATTCGCCGCGGTAAAGAAAAACGAGCTGTGGGGATTCATCAACGACAAGGGCGACGTGGCTATCGAAACGCGTTTTGACAACGTCAGCGATTTTTATTGCGGCTACGCGCTCGTCAGGAGCGGTTCTTCCTACGGGGTCATCGACACTTCGGGAAAACTAGTGATACCTCTTGCCGAGTTCAACGACATCGGAGTCGCGG
Source organism: uncultured Christensenellaceae bacterium (assembly GCA_944380305.1). GTDB lineage: Bacteria > Bacillota > Clostridia > Christensenellales > UBA3700 > Ornithoclostridium. The sequence goes on along the minus strand of CALWHF010000018.1, from coordinate 478 downwards.
ATTATTTCGATACTTCGTGGTGGGATTGATACGAAGAATTATTGATATATAATATTATAATAATATAGAATAACGACGACGCGGCGAAAAGCAGCGTCGTTTTTTTCTGTTGAGATATGACCGCGACCGGTCGCGGAGGAAAAAGGAAAGAGACGGCGGCGAATAATCCGTACAAAGATCAAAGGAAGGGTGTCCTTGACTCATACGCGCATGCTCATAAAAAACAAAATAATCGAAAAAAATCGATTAAACCCCTTGAAAACAGGGAAAAAGTATGTTATTATAAAAGTCCACCCGAAAAACGGGGACAGCGGTTTTGGGACGCCGAAAAATAATTTGAAAAATTTGGCGAAAACCCCTGAAAAATGTTTGACAGAAAAAAACCGTTGTGATATTATGTGAAAGCTGTCTGAAAAGGACAGCGACAAAACGGACATTAAAAACTGAACAGAAAGGTAAGAAGTAGAAGTTGAGCATA
>CALWHF010000017.1 GCA_944380305.1 uncultured Christensenellaceae bacterium | reverse complement strand
ATATCAATCTGACGGTGGGCAAAAAGTTCAGAGATCATGAAATCACCCTTTTGGTGGACAACAAAGACAAGAAAAAATTGCTGCTGGACGGGCTTCCCTGCTCCAAACTCAGCGACGTCGTGGGCGTGCTTAACGTGGTCTACTTCAGCCCCGACGAATTGCGCATGATAAAGGAAGGTCCGCAGGAAAGGCGCAGATTTATGGACATAAGCCTGTGCCAACAGTCCAAAAACTACCTCTATTCTCTTCAGAAATACAATGCCGTGCTCGCGCAGAGAAACAAGCTGCTGAAGTCGGGTTTCGGGGTCAATACTCTCAAAGAGACCCTTTTCGTATGGGACGCGCAGCTTTCTAAATACGGGGCTTACATCATAAGAAAACGCTATCTTTTCGTCGAGAAACTCAAGCGTCTCGCCGAGGCGTCTCACAAGACTCTGTCGGACGGAAAAGAGACACTTTCTCTTTCTTACGAATGTGCTCTTCCTTTCGACGAAGAGGAAAACCTCGAGAGAGAATTTGCCGAATCTCTCAAAGCGTCGTTCGAAAAAGACACCGATCTTTTCTTCACTTCTTTCGGCTGTCACCGCGACGATCTCGACATCTCGATAGACGGCGTGGACGTCAGAAAATACGGTTCTCAGGGTCAGCAAAGAAGCGCGGCTCTCTCTCTGAAATTTGCCGAAATAGACCTTTTCGGCGAAGAAGTAGGCGAAAAACCCGTACTTCTGCTTGACGACGTTCTCAGCGAACTCGACGAAAAAAGACGCTCAAACCTTCTCAATATGTCGTCTTCTCTTCAGACTCTTATAACCTGTACCGAATTTGACGAAAAAGTGCCTTACACACTTTTTAATGTAAAAAACGGCAGTATAGAAAAGGCGTAAAAGGCTATTTATTGCCCGCTTTTTATTGAAAAATTTTTCAAATTATATTATAATAATATAGATATGAACGAAAGCGTAAAGATCTGGAAAGAAATATCTTCTTACATAGAGTCTTCTATGTCCACGGTGAGCTACGAAATGTGGTTCGGCAAGCTCGTGCCGCTCACTATCGAAAACAACAAGCTCATTCTTGTCTCCCCTCTCGTCTCGGTAAAGAGAACGGTCGACGGTTTCAAGGATACCGTGGTCAGAGATGCCATAGAGAAGTCGGGAACTTACGTTACCGATATAGTGGTGGTGCTCGAAGACGAGGCTGCCAATTACAAGCCCGAAAAAGAGCCCGTACAGCAGGAAAAACCATCTGACGACGACGTTTACAAAAACGTGCTCGATCCTTCTTACACGTTCGACAATTTCGTCGTAGGAGACTGCAACAACATCGCGTCCAGCGCGGCAAAAGCCGTTGCCGAAAATCCCGGCACTCTCTACAATCCTCTGTTTATTTACGGCGGAGTCGGACTTGGCAAAACCCACATCATGCACGCTATCGGCAACTATATTCTGTCGATAGACAAGAAAAAGAAGATACTCTACGTCACCACCGAACAGTTTGTCAACGGTTTCATAGATTCCCTGATGAAAAACAAGGACAACAAGCTCAACAAGAGTTTCAGGGAAAAATACCGCAGCGCGGACGTGCTGATGATAGACGACATACAGTTTCTCGCCAACAAGATGAGCTCGCAGGAGGCGTTGTTCCACACTTTCAACGACCTGTATCAGAATAAAAAACAGATCGTCCTCTCGAGCGACCGTCATCCCAAAGAACTCACTTTCCTCGAAGAAAGACTCAAGTCGAGATTCCAAAGCGGGCTGACAGTAGACATAACCAATCCTTCGGTAGAGACGAGAGTCGCAATTCTCAGAAAAAAAGCCGAGATAAAGAAATTCAGCGTCAGCAACGAAGTTATTTTCTTTATCGCAGAGAACATAAGCTCGAACGTAAGAGAGCTTGAAGGCGCGCTTTCGAAAGTCATGTTCTACTGCTCTCTTATGAAAAAAGAAGTCTGCGACATCGACACGGCAAAAGAGGCTCTCAAGGATTATATAGACGTCACGACGCACGTCATATCGATCGACAACATAGTTGACGCGACGTGCACTTATTTCAATATCAAGAGAGCCGACATAATAGGCAAAAAGAAACTGAAGAACATCGTCAACGCGAGACAGATAGCCATATATCTTATAAACGATATACTCGGCATTCCTTTGACGGGAATAGGCGATTATTTCGGCGGACGCGACCATACGACAATCATGTACGCGCGAGACAAGATCACGAGTCTCTGCAAGACGGACCCGCTCGTTCAGGCTCAGGTAAACGATCTGAGAGCGATGATTCAGAAGAAGTAACCTGAAATTGTTGACAAAGTGGAAAACTTTTATACTCTGTTCACAAAGTTTTCCAAAACTCACAAAGATAAAAAACCCTTTCGGGTGCGGATAAAACGGGTTATATAAAAGTTATCCACATATCCACACGCCTTATTAAGGTTTTTATTATCGACATTATATAAAATTAATATGAAATAATAAGCCCCGACACATCGGGCGCGCGGAGGAAATATGAAATTAAGCTGCAAAGGAAATTTACTGTCGGACGCATTAATGAGAGTTATGAAGGCTCTCCCTGTCAAGAAAACCATGCCTATACTCGAAGGGATCAAACTCACAGCCGAAGGAAATTCACTCACCCTGACAGCTACCGATACCGAATTTGCCATACAGAAGACTATTGTTGCCGACGTCAGAATGGAAGGAGAAGCTCTCGTTCCCGGCAAACTTTTCGGCGAGCTCGTAAAGAAACTCCCGCCCGACGAAGACGTGGAACTCTCCTATATGGACGAGCAGAATTTCGTGATAAAATATATGGACAGCGAGACCGTCCTCAAGGCGATGAAGCTCAAGGACTACCCGCCTATTCAGCAATTCGATTACGAAGTAAGCGTGGATATGTTGCAGAAAGACATCAAGGATATGATAGGTAAAACGATATTCTGTGCCGCTACCGACGACGTCAGACCCGTTCTCAAAGGTTGTTTCCTCGAGATAAAAGGCAACAAGATAAAATGCGTCGCTCTCGACGGTTTCCGCCTTGCCGTAACCGTCAAGGACCTCGTGATGGAATATCCCGATACTACGGCGATCATACCCGCTAAAAACCTCAGCGAGATATACAGACTTCTCGAAGAAGACGACGCGGTGGTAAGCCTCAATTTCTGTCCCAAGAAGATAATGGTGGATATGAAACATACCAAGATCATCAGCAACCTGATGACAGGCGTTTTTACCCGCTACGAGTCCAGCATCCCCGCAAGTTTCGAGACCGTGATTACGATAGACAAGGCTATGCTCGAAAACAGCCTCGAAAGAACGTACGTCATGAGCCGTTTCGAAAAAGCCAATATGATCAAGATCGAGATAAAAGAGGGCGGCAAAATGACCATATCCTCCAACAGCGAGCTAGGCGACGTCAAAGAAGTGATCTCGGTGTTCTCGACAGGCAAAGACATTACGATACTTTTCAACTCGAAATATCTGCTGGACTGCATGAAGGTGATAGACGATCAGTTTATAAAACTCAGCCTTACAAACCCCACTTCCCCGAGCACTATCACTCCTGTCGAGGGGGACGGGTATTTGTATATGATATTGCCTTTGAGGGGCGGCTTCTCAAGATAAACCGCGTATAAGGGCGCATCTTTTGCACTCTTATCGAGATTCAAAAGCGACCGTTTACATCTAGTAAACTGGGTCGCTTTTTCACTCTCCTTCGTACAAAATCTGCAACTCTTATACGCGGTTTACAACTATAAAAAAGAAAAAATCTGCAATCTTCTCCGCTGTTTAACAATACTATGTTTAGATTCAAAAGCAACTGTTTACATCTAGTAAACTGGGTCGCTTTTTCACTCTCCTTCGTACAAAATCTGCAACTCTTATACGCGGTTTACAACTATAAAAAAGAAAAAATCTGCAATCTTCTCCGCTGTTTAACAATACTATGTTTAGATTCAAAAGCAACTGTTTACATCTAGTAAACTGGGTCGCTTTTTCACTCTCCTTCGTACAAAATCTGCAACTCTTATACGCGGTTTACAACTATAAAAAAGAAAAAATCTGCAATCTTCTCCGCTGTTTAACAATACTATGTTTAGATTCAAAAGCGACTGTTTACATCTAGTAAACCGGGTCGCTTTTTCACTCTCATTCGTACAAAATCTTCAGCCCTTCTACTTTGACAGTAAATAATAAGAAGTAATGATAAAACTTTTATAAATTTGAAATAAACTTTGTTTTTACCATTATCAATAGCGAATATCAATATAAAAAGTTAAAATTAACTTATGAAAAATTTTACGGCACGATTTTCAAAAAGTGAAAAACGACAAATAAAATATGAGAACGATATTACAATTATTGAAAATTTTATAAAGACTTGAGAGTGACGATAACAAGTTCGGGCATATTGTTTATTCTGATCGGTATGACAGAATCGCCGAGACCTCTCGAGATTACCATCGAGGTATTGTCTTTTGAATGCATGCCTTCGGTATACTTGGGAAAAAAGCCTTGCCCCGGGGCAATAAGACCTTCTCCCGAAGGAAGTCTGACCTGCCCGCCGTGGGCGTGGCCGCAAAGTACGAGATTTGCGTCGGTTTCTGAGTATCCTTCAAAATACTCTGGACGGTGGCTCAGAACGATATTGAAAATGTCTTTTTGCGTCATCGAATTTATCGCCGTTTTCAAGAGATAATTATAGCTGTAAAATTCGACGTTTTCAGCAAAATCTGGGTCTTTAAGCCCTATGAGATTGATTTTTTCTTCTCCTTTTTCAATAAAAACGCTTTCGTCTTCAAGCACCGTCGCGCCGTATTCTTTTATCGCGTTTTTCATAAAAACGTAGTCGGTTATATATGCTTCGTGATTGCCGCTTATAAAGTAAACGGGAGCGATCTTTACTGCGTTTTTTATGAAAGACAACGAATTGTCGTAATATCTGTCAGAAGAATCGACTATATCGCCTGTGACGACTATAATATCGGGTTTTTCGGCTGCAACGAGATCTTCGAGTTTACCTTTCCAGTCGCGGTTGTGAAGATCTGATATATGCGCTATCTTAAAGCCGTCAAACTCGTCGGGAATAAGACCGCTTTCTACTTCGTAATAAGAAGTCTCTATATTAGTATTCGTATAGGCTATCCATATCCCGAAAGCCGCGAAAAGAAGTGCAAATATCTCAAGTATCGTTATGACGATAAAAGCCTTGTCTTTTTTTACCATAATATCATTATGATACAAGAAAAACGAAAAAGCAATGACAAATATCAAAATATATAATATCGTTCAGTCGGAAAATAAAAACGAGTTTTAATATATTGAAATATAAAAAAACATTCGTTTTGGAGAAAAAAGATAAAAATAACCCGAAGGAGACCTTCGGGTTTTTCTTATGTATTTTCATATCCTGAGTATGCCTGACGCTTTTGTACTTTACCCGATACGGGGTTCAGCGCGTACATAAAAATCGTATGTACTCTAAAATCCTTGGTACTTTAAGATCTTCGGTATATAAAAATCGTTTGTGAGTCGGATCTTTTGTATACTACTCCTGTTCTGACAGAGAGTCTATCAGTTCGTATATCCTGATAAGGTCGTCTTTAGTATAGTAATCTATAAAGATCCTGCCTTTTTCGTTGTTGCCGACTGCCTTGACTTTTGTGCCGAACGTGCGCTGCATGTTGTTGACCAGCTCTTTGAGTTCGGGCGAAATGAAGAATTTTTTAGGGGTCTTAGGCTCTTTTCCCGGTTTCAGGTATGCCCTGACCATATTCTCGAGTTGTCTGACCGAAAGCTGTTTGTCGCAAGCCGCAAGCGCGTAGGTTGCCTGCACTCCCATGTCCTTTATCGCGGCGAGACATCTTGCGTGACCTGAAGACAGCCTGCCAGTCTCTACCATTTCGATGACGACGGGATTGAGAGAAAGAAGTCTGAGGCTGTTGGCGATGACGGGTCTCGATTTGCCCAGCTTGTCCGCAAGCTCTTCCTGCGTAAAGCCGTATTTGTCCATCAGCGAGCGGTACGCTCTCGCCTCTTCTATCGGGTTGAGATCCTCTCTCTGCAGGTTTTCGATGAGGGCAATTTCCGCCATTTCGGATTCCGTAAACTGCTTGACGATCGCGGGTATGAAAGAAAGCCCCGCCATTTTGCTTGCTCTGAGTCTTCTCTCGCCTGCGATCAGCTCGTATCTTCCTCCTTCTTTGGGGGATACGAGGATAGGCTGTATCACGCCGTAATTCTTGATGCTGACTGCAAGCTCCTGCAACGATTCTTCGTCAAAATGCTTTCTTGGCTGATTGGGATTGGTGTCTATGAGTTTTGATTGGATCTGAGTGACCTTTTCGTCCTTTGTATCGTCCGTCGCCAGTTTCAGAGCGAGGTCGATAGTCGAACGGTCTTCCGATTTTTTAGCCATTATGTACCTCTTTTTCAGTAAAAAACAGTAAAATACTGTATTATACTGTTTTCAAGTTGTTTTATACACTAATTATAACAAATATGAGAAAGGAAAGCAATATTAAATTATAAAGACTGTAAAAATGATGATTTAATTAAATATTACCGTATTGAAAAATTAAAGAGATTGAATTATAATCAGATTGATGAAAAAGAATGCAAGGAAAAGAAAATAATGAAAGAAAACAAACTGACTATATTTTTATCTCATTCACACAAAGACGAGGAGAAAGTCAGAAAAATAAGAGATATTCTAGAAACTCTCGATTGCGAACCTCTTATATTCTTTTTGAAGTGCCTCGATGACGATAATCAAAATCTCGAAGACTTTATAAAGAAAGAAATAGAGGCAAGGAATATTTTTCTTTACTGTAAAAGCAGAAATTCAGAGAGATCTGAGTGGGTGAAGAAAGAGCTCGAATATATAAGAAGCCTTGATAAAAGCAGAATATACGAGGTAGATATAGAAAACGATTTTCAGCAAGGCATAATAAGACTTCTGAACGCGCTGATGAAAATGATAAAGCAGAACCGTCTTTTCGTAAGCTGTTCTGATCTAGACAAAAAAACAGCAAAAGCCATAATGACTTTTATGAGAAAAAAAGGAATAGCCGTTTTCGATTACACCGACGTACGAGCAGGCGCGTCATGGTTTAATCAAATAAAAAACGAAATAGCAAAATGTGCAGAAGAAGGAAACGTAATAGTTATTTTATCCGAAAATTCGAATAAAAGCAAATATGTTATGATGGAGTTGGAATATGCTTTGAATTGCGGCGCATCCGTTATTCCCGTAATTATCAAAAGCGATAAGAATTACGTCGGCGATTTTGGAACGATTTTATACAAAAGTAACGCGTTGAAGATAGATTCTAAACCTACGAAAGAACAGCTAGAAACACTTTATCGCGTACTGATTGAAAAAAATGATTAAATAATTATCCATCAAAGAGGATTTGTCCTCGGTTTATTGCCGCCTCTCGGATATTTTTTGTCGCAGGGTCTTATTTTTTTATATACCGCAACGACGCGTTCGTCACCGCCGTTCAGATTGAAAGAAAGAGTCTTTTCGAGTTTGCAACAAAGTAAATCGGCGGCTTTCTTTGCGTCTCTTATCTCCTCTTCGGCGTTAGAGCCTTTATAGGCTATCACCTTGCCGCCCGTCTTTGCAATCGGAGCGGTATATTCGAGAAGAATATTCATTGCCGCGACCGCTCTTGCCGTCACGACGTCGAATTTTTCTCTGCCCTGTTTTGCAAAGTCTTCCGCTCTCGAGTGTACAGCTACGCAGTTGGAAAGCCCGAGTTTTTCTATTACGCCGCAAAGGAAATTAACCCTCTTGTTGAGGCTGTCCACGAGCGTGAATTTTACGTCGGGGAGCACTATCGCCAGAGGTATCGCGGGAAAGCCCGCGCCGCTGCCTATATCCGCGACCGACTTTGCGCTTTCGAATTCCGCGAAAGGGAGAAGGCTGTCAATAAAATGTTTGCTTTCGAAGTCTTCAGGGGTCGTGATCGCGGTCAGATTCATAACCTTGTTTGTCTCGACAACTTCGTCGAAATATGTCAGGAATTTTGCATATCTTTCGTCGCTGTACAGTCCGTTGTCTTGCAAAAACTTTTTCAGAAGAGGAAAGTCAGTCATTGTCCCCTCCTCGAAAGCCATACCATAAGCACGGTTATGTCGGCGGGAGAGACTCCCGAGATCCTGGACGCCTGTCCGAGATTGAGGGGGCGTATCCTGTCGAGTTTCTGCCTCGCTTCGAGACGCAGACCCTTTATCGACAGATAGTCGGCGTCGGCCGGCAAAGCCTTGTCTTCGAGTTTTTTGGTGCGCTCTATCGCGCTGAGCTGTTTTGACAGATAACCTTCGTATCTGGTTTCGGTCGCCACTTCTTCGAGGTAGCGCAGAGAAAATCTTTCAAGCTCGGGGAAATGTTTTACGAGAAGTTCCGCGGTCACTCCGGGACGTTTGAGTATCTCTTTGAAAGACATTCCCGCATGCGGGACGTAATCTCCCGTTTCGGCGAAAAGGGGTGAAGAAAGAGATGGAGAAACCGTTTTCGAAAGGGCTTCGTTTATTTCTCCGAGCTGTCTTTCCTTGTCCAGATAGCGAGCGTATCTTTCGTCCGAGACGAGACCTATCTCTCTGCCGAGAGGGGTCAGTCTTTCGTCCGCGTTTTCCTGTCTCAGATACAGGCGGTGCTCCGCGCGCGCGGTCATCATGCGGTAAGGTTCGTTTGTGCCCTTGGTGACGAGATCGTCTATGAGGACGCCTATATAAGAGCTGTCTCTGCCGAGCACGACGGGTTGTTTGTCCGTGACGTATCTCGCGCAGTTTATGCCCGCAATTATGCCCTGCGCCGACGCTTCTTCGTATCCGCTGCTGCCGTTGAGCTGACCTGCCATAAACAAGCCGTCAACGCACTTTGTCATAAGCGACGGATAGAGTGCGGTCGAGTCAATGCAGTCGTATTCGATAGCATACGCGTAGCGCATCAGGCGGCATTTTTCAAGCCCGATAACGGAGTGATACATCGCTATCTGCACGTCTACGGGGAGCGAACTGCTCATGCCCTGGACGTACATTTCGTCGGTGGACGCGCTTTCGGGTTCGATGAAAATCTGATGTCTTTCCTTGTCGGCAAATCTCATGACTTTGTCCTCGATCGAAGGACAGTAGCGCGGCCCCGTGCTCTTGATACTGCCGTTATACAGCGGCGAGCGCGCGATGTTCGCCATGATTATGCGCTTTGTCTCCTCGGTGGTAAAAGTCAGATAGCAAGGTTCTTTGTTCTCTATAAACCCGTCGGTCATAAAGGAGAAAGGATACAGCTTTTCGTCGCCGTTCTGTATCTGCATCGCGTCGAAATTTATAGTTTTTTTGTCTACTCTTGCGGGGGTACCCGTCTTGAAACGTCGTGTCGGAATGCCCATCGAGAGAAGGCAATCGGTCAGCGCGGTAGCGCGGCAGAAACCGTTGGGACCCGTCTGCTGGCGGAACTCGCCTATGATTATGTCCGCGTTCAGATATACGCCCGTCGCTACGACCACGCCTTTGCATGCGAAAGTCTGTCCTTGCAGCGTAGTGACCCCGATGACTTTGCCGTTTTCGGTCAGTATGCTCGCAGCTTCGCCTTGCAGCACTGTCAGATTTTTTTCGCGTTCGAGCACGCGCTTCATATAAAGATGATAAGCGGATTTGTCGGCTTGACCGCGAAGGCTCTGAACCGCCGCACCCTTTCCCGTATTCAGCATGCGGATCTGCAAAAGATTGTGATCCGCGCTTATGCCCATCTGTCCGCCGAGGGCATCGACTTCGCGCACCAGGTGACCTTTTGCCGTACCGCCGATAGCGGGATTGCAAGCCATAAAAGATATTGCGTCGAGAGAAAGAGTGAGCACGAGAGTTCTGAGACCGAGGCGTGCGAGAGCGAGGCACGCTTCGACTCCCGCGTGTCCTGCACCTATCACTATCGCGTCATATATCTCGTCGTATTTTCTCTGCATAGTCCTGTCTCCGATAGGTCATTATAGCATAACGCGCTTTTATTTGCAATCGCAGCGCGCGTGTGATATATTATAAGCGTCGAAAAAAACCTTGCGGAGAACTGTATGCAGACGATTGCGGCAATATCCACCCCCGTCGGAACGGGAGCGATAGGAATAGTCAGGATAAGCGGAGACGACGCGTTGAAGATCGCGGCGAAAGTCTTTTTTACTCTAAAGTTAGAAGACCTGAAAGACGCCGTACCCAATATGATGTACTACGGTACGGCAACCTCGGGCGGCATATCCGACAAGTGCCTGGGAGTGTATTTCAAAGCACCCAAAACCTACACGGGCGAGGATATTTTTGAATTTCATTGCCACGGAGGCATCAGGATAGTACAAGAGATCCTGAAAGGTTGCATAGACGCGGGTGCGGTCGCCGCTGACAAGGGAGAGTTCACAAAACGCGCGTTTCTGAACGGAAAACTCGCGCTCAGCGATGCCGAAGGCGTGATCTCTATGATAAACGCTGAGAGCGAGGCGCAGCTCAAAGCGTCGTACAGATCGATGACGGGATCGCTGTCCCAAAGCGTATATGCGTTCGAAGAAAAACTGCTCGACGCGATAGCTACCATGGAGGCCGCGCTGGATTATCCCGAAGAGATGGAAGAAGAGAGCCGTCGCGTCGCCGGAGAAACCGTCGACAAGCTTTGTACGGAACTTGAAAAACTGCTCTCCACCGCCAAGACCGGCAGCTATGTCAAACAGGGTATAGACGTGGCGATAGTAGGTGTGGCAAACGTGGGCAAGTCCTCTACCCTAAACGCTTTGCTCGGACGTGACAGGGCGATAGTCACCGAGATAGCGGGCACTACGAGAGACAGTCTCGAAGAACGCATAGAGGTAGACGGACTTCTGATAAACCTGATAGACACCGCAGGCATACGCGACACGGACGACAAGGTGGAAAAAATCGGTGTAGACAGGAGCAGGACGATCGCCAGAAACAGCGACGTCGTGCTTTTTATCGCCGAGGCGGGCAAAGAGCTGAGCGACGAAGAAAGGGAGATACTCTCCTCAATCGGCGACGCCAGAGTCTTATTCGTATTCAACAAAGACGACGTGCCGCACGCTAAGGACGACCGCAAAGGGGTTTTTATAAGCGCGAAGACGGGAGAAGGGATAGACTCTCTCAAACGCGCGATCGTGGACAGCGTGATAGAAGGCAATATCGATTTTTCGGGCAATATAGTCACCGACAGCAGGCATTACGATGCGTTGAAAAGAGCTTTCGACAGCCTGACGCAGGTGAAAGAGGGATTCGGGGACGCTCCCGCCGAATGTCTGCTCGTGGATATGAGAGACGCCTACTCTGCTCTCGGAGAGATAACGGGAAATACGGCGGACGAAAGCATAATAGACGCGATCTTTTCGAAATTCTGTCTGGGAAAATAAGAAACCGCCGCTTGCGATCGTGCGGCGATACGTCCTAATATAATATCAATATATATAATGAAGAGAAAGAGCCGACGAAGCTCTTTTTATTTTGTACGATACGGTCTTGCCCCGCGCGCTCGGATCGTAAGTTTTTGAAATAAATACGGGAAAAAACAAAGGATATGAAACGGGTCGGGAAAATGCGTCCGACGTGTCTTTTCTCAGGCAGACAATAAGACGGATCGGGCTCAGAGACCTACGGCTTTAAGTTTGCGCAACGGCTCATCGCGGGAAGGCAGAGGAAAAAATAAAGACGACAAAAAAACGGCGCGCCTTGCGGCGTGCCGTGAAAATTCTTTTTTCTGTTATCAGAACGTGCGTTTTTTCTCGCCGAAACTTCTCAGTTTGCCGCCGCCCGTACGCTTGAAATTGATGCTGTACTCGTGATTGTACATATTTTTTGGGGTCTCCTCTTTGGGTTCGGGCTTAGCTGCGGGAGCGGACTGTTGAGAGTAAAAACCGTCTCTGCGGTAGCCGTTGCCGCTTTTATTGTTGAATCTGCCGCCGTTGCTGCCGCCGCGACGCGGACGATCGGAGAAACTTCTCTTGTTGGGCTTTATCACGATATAGCGGTTGGGTTCTTCGCCTTCGCTCTCGGTGGTAACGAATCTGTCGTCAGCGAGCGCGGAGTGGATGACGCGTCTTTCAAACGGGTTCATCGGCTCGAGTGCGACGTCCTTGCCCGTCTTAGCCGCCTTTATCGCGAGTTTTTTAGCGAGCTTGGAGAGAACAGCCGTTCTCTTCTCTCTGTAATTTTCGCCGTCGATTATTATTCTCTTGTCGAGGTCTGTCGTCTTGTTGACGACGAGCAGGGTCAGATACTGAACGCAGTCGAGCACGTCGCCGCGGTAGCCTATCAGCGTCGCGGTATCCTTGCCCGAAACGGAGACGTAATAAGCGTCGTCCTCTTCTCTTATCGATGCGGTGCAATCGAGACCCATTTTCTGAATGAGCGTATTGATGAAGTCGATCGCGATGTCTTTGGGGGTAGCTTTCTGAGTTACCTTGACGGTGACTTTTTTGCGGATGAGACCCGTTTGTTTGACGATCTCGACGTCAACCTGCTCTTCTGTCAGGCCGAGCTCTTTGAGAGCCTCTGCCAAAGCGTCCTCGTAACAGGACGCGGTGATTTCTATTTCTTTCATTTTTTTCCTCCGACGTAGGTCGTGGACAGGATTCTGTCCTTTTCCTGCTTGTCTTTTCTTTTCACGATAAGGTTGTAAATAAGACTGACCACGGTCGAATATACGTTGCTGAGGAAGTAGTATATAGCGAATGCCGCGCTGTACATTATCGCGAATATACCAAGCATCAGAGGCATGACGTAGTTGAGTATCTTGGTGGTAGTCTGTTGAGTTTTTTGTTGTTCCTCGGTACCTGTGGGCATCTGCGGATTCTGGCTCTGCATCAGCTTGGTGCTGAGGAAGCTCGTTGCGATGGAAAGTATAGGCAGACCGAAGTAACCGTTCCATCTCGCAGCGTCCCAGAAGGACTGTTTGTTGTACAGATCCATAGCGGGACCTACCAGTTTGTCATAGGTGAGACCGGGCGAAAGCTCGGGCATCGTCGCACCGATAGTGCCCATAAAGGTGTCAATATCGGGGATGACGTTGGTGCCTATATCTGACATGAATACGTTTTTGACCCACAGCCAGCTGTGGAGATCGTAGCTTTCCGCAAGCAGAGTATTGAGCTGATCCATTGTCATCGTTCCTGCCTTGACTTTGCCGATATTGTCGTTATATATCGCCATCAGCTTTTCTACTATGACCTCGTTTTCGTAAGCGACGAGGGCTCTGAAGCCCGCCCATACGACGAAGAATATGACGATCGTTATTATCATCGGAAGACAGGACGCAAAGATGTGGATCTTCTCTTTTTTCTGAAGTTCAGCCTGTTTCTGACGCAGGATGTCGGGGTGATTGGCGTACTGTCTTTGCAGCTTTTCGAGTTGCGGACGAATGCGCTCCATCGCTTTTGACTGCTTGCGCATGGATATTTTCTGCCATATATCGAGAGGCAACACCACCGTCTTCAGAAGCAACGTAAATACGACGACCGTCCATCCGAAATCGCCGATCGCGTCGTAAAGAAGAAGCAGGAATTTACCTATAAGATTTGTCATCTCAGCCGAAAGCAGAGTGTTCATAAAAGCCATTTTGCACGACCTCTCAAATTGTCTTTAACGGGATCAAATCCTCCCTTCGAAAAGGGATTGCACCTGAGAATGCGCCATATTCCCAAAAATACGCCCGTAAAAAATCCGCGTTTTTTTATCGCCTGGACCATATATGCCGAGCAGCTGGGGGTATATTTGCAGTTTCCCGCGAACAACGGATTGTAATATCTTTTGTAAATGCCGACAAGGCGCGATGCAAGACTCATTTCGCCTCCGTCATCCCCGCCTTGGCAAGAACTTTGAGCAAAAATTCTTCTATTTGGCAAAAATCGCAATCCGCCAGTTGCGGACGGGCGACTACCAGATAGTTGAACCCGTGTTTTATTTCAGGAATATGTTTGCGGAAAGCCTCTTTGAGTCGCCTCTTTGTTTTGTTTCTGACAACGCTCTTCCCCACTTTTTTGCTGACGGAGAATCCGACTCGCATACCGCGGTTGGACGGAGCGTAATAGAGTACGACGAGACCTTCCCGCACGCAGGTGCCTTTACGGTATAGATAGTCGAAAGACCGACTGTTTGTCAGCCTATACCGTTTTTGCATAAATTACGCGCTGAGATGCTTTCTGCCCTTGTTTCTGCGTCTCTTGATGACGTTTCTGCCGCCGGTAGAACTCATTCTCTTTCTGAAACCGTGCACTTTGCTGCGCTGACGCTTCTTGGGTTGGAATGTTCTCTTCATAAATCTATCCTCTCTTTTTAGTATTGTCTCGTTGGTGCCGCCGCAAACGCCTGCGGTGCGGAAAAAGCGCGAAAAGCAAACTGTTTTCCATAATAGCGAGTGTATTATAATATAAATAAATAAATCGTGTCAAGCAAAAAGATATAGGTTGGGGCATTTTGAAAAAAGCGTTTCGAAGGTTGACAAAAATTTATATTAATAATATAATAAATAAAAGTGATATAACGCAATTTTGTAGCATCGGCAAAACTCAGACAAAACTTACAAAAACAAAAAAGGAGAAGTTATTTATGAAGAGGAAGAGTTTTGCCCTCATAATCTTCGTGCTGGTACTCGTTTTCGCACTTGCGGGACTCGTAGGCTGCGACAAAAACGGCGATCAAAGTACATACACGTTGAAGATAGAGGGCATTGTGGGAGTGAGCGATCCCGTCATCGACAACGATGCGAAGACGGTCGCATTCCGTGTGCAGAACTCGATAAACGCGTTCGCACTCGGTTCGATTCAGTTCAGCAACGACGAAATGCTCGTATACGAAGCGTATTCGGATGCTGCACTGACGAAAAAATACGACGGGGACAGCGTTCCGCTCGTTGAAGGAGAAAACGTGTTCTGGGTCAAAGGTTGGTTCAGCATCGCGCCTGACAAATACGAAGTGTACGAGTTCAGCGTGACGCGTACGGCGGCAGAAGTTACTGTCACCGCGATAGCCGTCGATACCGCGACCTGGAAGAGCGAATATCTCGTCAACGAAGTGTTCGGCACCGCTACCCTCATCGTCACGAAGAGCGACAACTCGACCGAGAATGTGGAGATCACCGCGGATATGCTTATGGGATTCGACACCTCCGCACCCGGGACCAAGACGGTCACGGTAACCTACGGCGGAAAGACGACCACGGCGACCATCACAGTCAAGGAGCCGGTTGTCGAAACTTCCGCGCTTTCGCTCGGCGACTGGCAGTCCGTCTATTTCGTAGGTGAAGAGATACTGCTCGACGGCGCGACCGTGCTTTACGACAACGGCACCGAAACCGTTACGATCGGGGTTACCGCGGATATGATCGCGGGATTTGATACGACTTCGGCGGGAGACAAGAGCGTCACTATAACCTATGCGGGCAACAAGCTGACGGTCACGATCAAGGTATACGACCTCGAGAGCGGCATTTACGGCGACGTCGCGAAGACCGAGATCGACGACGCGAAGTTCAAAGCGATCCTCAACGATCTCGCGGGACTTGTGAACGTGGAGATCACGGAAGAATTTTTCGAGGAAAACTTAACTTATATCAAATCCATAATCGAATATCTCGGCGTCACGAACGAAGAGCTGCAGGCGGCAGCCGACGTATTGACGTCGTCCGACAATACTCTCGTCGCGGATTTCTTTGACATGATCATGATAGGCGAAGAAAAGGAAGTTACCGCGATATTCACCAAGGCAAACGTGGCGGCAGTCACCGAGATACTCAGGATAGTAAAAGACAGCGTTGACGCAAAGCAGATAGCAAAGGTCGGGCTGTTGATTGCCAAGTTAATCGTAGGAGACATGGAAGAAATATTCTCCGGTTCTCAGGATATCGAAAGAGAATACCGCGTGTATTTTACCGCAAAAAACGATAATTACTATTATTTCAATTCCGTAGTAATGCTTACGACGTCGGAAATACTCGAGTTCGTAGGCACGGATATGAGAGACTATTTCGACGAATACGTCTCTGACGCATATTTCTCCGAAAATACCAAATACGGAGCGATGTACGACATGCTGTGTCAGGACGCTCCGACGTATATAGCGGGTGCTCTGCTCGACTCTGTCGCAACGGCGTGCGACTATGATGCCGACAAGGTCTACGGGCTTGTGTCGTTCGGCGTCAAAGTAGCCGAAGCCGTCATCGACGGAGATATAGGCGCACTTCTCGGCGGCAGCGCGGACGGACTTTCCTACAAGGAGATGGCGGCGCAGATAAACGAACTGGGCAAACTGTTCAAGGCGGCTAACGCGACGTTCATCGAAGACCCGATAGTCGTCAGATACGCGTCCGATTTCCTCGGCGACATAATAGAGCTGTGGGCAAGCGGAACTTCTCTCGAAGGATTTGACGCTAACCACGCGGTAAACGCGATTGCGGCTGCCGAAAAGATAGCACTCGACGCACTCAGCGAGATAAAAGCCGAGACGGCGATGGCTCTTTATGCAGATTACGACGATTATGCAAAGGAGAAGGACGAAGGCAAGAAGAACGAAAAACTCGGTTACTTCATAGCTGACATCGCCGCTTTCGTCAGACCTTACTACGACAAACTCGAGCTGGTCGAAAAGAACGCTCTTGTGAATCTCGACAAACTGGCAAGGTTCATCGGCATCGGGATCGATACAGAGGAGATAGTTTCGGTAATGATAGACGCGTCTGCAAAGGACGCGGACGACTTCACCGCCGACGAGCTCAAAGCGTTCGCCGCTAGGATAATCTCGGCACTCGACGACAGCGTAACGAATGGCGTCAACGAGATCAGAGTTAACAAATACGGCAGTATACTCGTCCCTGTCGGCGTTTCCAAAGAAGATCTCGCTAAAGAAATGGCATCGCAGGTACAGATCGTTTTCAAGGACGGCAAGCTGGGTACGACGCTGGTGATAGACGATCTCGCGGCGTATGCCATGGATTACGACGCGAGCAAAGAAGGATTCTTCGACGTGACTCTGACGATAGAGGGAGCGAGCGCGGTGATCGAATGTTATGCATACGATTCCTCTTCTCTGTCCAAGTTTACCGTTTTCGACGAAGAGGTCAAATTCAAAGGCTATACTTTCATAAAAGGACAAACGGTTTCTTTGGATCCCGTCGTCGAATATATTTCACTGAAACATAAGGATACAGGCAGACAGATACAGTTACGGTTCATATTTACCGGACTTGAAGAAGCCGATACGTCCGTCGCAGGAAAGACGATGACGTTCGCGAATTATGAAAACGAAATTATGGGAACAATAAAAATTCCCGCACTCGTGTGTGTTGTAGACCCTGAAAACATTACCGCAGACGACATCCAAAGTGTTTATTTCGATTATTGCGATATACTGCCCTTAGATACCGAAATACGGATCGGGGCGACTATACGCTACGGATATTTGCTCGAATCCGACGCCGACGTTACCGTAAGCGGTCTCGACAACACCTCGACGGGCAAAAAGACCTTTACGGCAACTTACAGCGCAACCGACTTCGCATATGAAAATACCGCACAGCTCGAAGTTACCGTAGTTACTCTCGAAGAGGCAATGACCGTGACGTGGGCAGACGTCAGTGCTGATGAGGAAGAAGTGGTCGTCACGCTCGGCACTGAAGCGGACGGTCTGAGATTCTATTACGACGTAAATTACAAATACTACCCTGCCGATAACAACAACAACTACGGCTCGTCCCCTCTCGAGTATCTGAACGCCAACGAACTTGCTGTCCAGGGACTCAAGATAACCGTAGAAGGTTTCGATACGAGCGTTATAACGGAAATCGGAGAATTGAAAACTGCGACGATTCGTCTGGTCTCTGCGGCAGATGAGAGCATAGTCTATGCCGAAAACACGTTTGAGTACAGCGTTTACGACGAGGCGAGCGAACCGCCCGTTGTAATTTCTATCGACGAAGATCTGGATTGGGATTTGAGAAATGGAGTATTTACTCAAAGCGAATTAAGCTCTGTAAACACGTTTTTCAATACGGTAATCGAAAGATTCAATTATCCCAGCATGCATGTCGTATATTCCGACGGCACGAACGAGAGTTTTGACATAATTATGGAAAACGGCGGTTTTGACGAAAGCCAGTGCAAGATCGTCCTGACGCAAAAGCACGATTACGGTGGCTATAAGAGCTACGGGGTGGACGTCTACGTCGGGTATGCTCATATCGAGATCGGCGAGATCTACGTTATCCCCGATGCGCTCAAGAACATACCCACGTCGATGAGTGTCTCATATAAAATAGATGTGATTTTTTCGGGATACCGCCCGGACGTGCTGATCGACGAACCTTTGACGGTAGACTCCGTGTACGCAGAGATCGAATTGGGATATGGGTACGACAAGCTTAAGATTTACGGTGCCGACGAGAAAGAGAAATTCACCGTGAGCGGCGACGTTTCAGAGGAAGGTATGAAACAGTTGACGGTAACATATACTATGTCGGGAGTTACTCTTTCGGCTGAATGTAACGTCAACGTCATTACTCTCGAAGAAGCGCTTTCTTATGATCAGGGAAATGTTGACAAATATTCGTACAGGCTCGATCCTGATAACGCGAACGAAGACGCTTTGCTCGGTATGATTTCAACAGGAAAATTTCTGTCTTATAAGGAGTTCGAGGTCGACGCATACAACCTCAAGGCGGCTAACGAAGAGTGGGCAGGAAAAGGCTTGAATGTCAGATTCGCCATCAGAAACGCCGACGGAGAGCTCGATGCGTTCGACGGAACGGAAGGCACATTGCGTAGCTGTACTCTCGTAATCATCGCATCCTGTTACGGACACGACGCCGAGGTGGAAGTAGCGACGATCCGTTATTCGGTAGCAAACGCGGACATCGACAAGGTTTCGGGTATAGATTATGTCAGTATCGAGAGAAGCGTCATAACCGAGACCGAAAGAACGAGCGGAACGTGGAAAGATCTCGTCAGCGTTCAGTATACAAAGGCGGGAGAAAAAGGAGATGCCGTGCTGAGTGATCTGCTTGCGCAGAATGCAGATTTAACTGCCGAGCTCGTTTACGATACGAATGACGAAGGTTATTATATCGTGATCGAGGGAGATTACGTCTACTACGATTCCGCCTCGCACGGTTATATCACCGTGATCCCCGACGGAGAGGCGACCAAAGTCACGGGTATCAGAGTTGACGTCATAAATCAGAAGTATATCGGAGATGCTCCCGTTGCGGGCAAAAATTACACGATCATGGTCGAATACGGCTACGGTGTTTCCGAAAAGGCTCTCGAGGACTACTCTGCCGTGACCGTCAGCCAGATCAATATAGACGGATATTACTATTTATACGAAATATCGTATATGGGCAACACCACTCAAGAGCTATTCTATTGCGTAGAGAATGTAAGCCTGAATTTCGATGGCATGGAGTATATTGCTTATCAAAAAGACGGCGATCTGAATGACGTCAGGATCTTCGGAGAGATTTTCATAGAATATAATTACGGAGAGATTTTCGGCGATTACTACGATTGCGAAGGAAAAACGCTTGCCGAGATCAACGCCGAGTTTGCGGAAGTCGGAGCAGAGATCGTTATCAGCGGGCTCGACCTTTCTCTGGGAACGGAAGAACAGGAAATTGTTACTGTATCCAACAACGGCGCGAATCCATGCGAAGTGATCGCCATTGAGATGAATCGGGCGGTTGTAGGAAACGTCAGCCTGACAAACGTGGTTTATACCTCGGGGTGCGACCTTTCCGAAGTCCGCATCAGTGCGGATGTCGAAAATTACGTTGTTTTGGATGAGACGGGACAAATATTCTCTTCGGGCAGCTTTAACGAATACGACGTTACTCTTGCAGATCTCAACGAGTATTATTACGATTCGTACGGTATGACTTTCGAACTGATCGGTCTCGATACGTCTCAGTCTGCAGAAGAACAGACCGTTTATCTCAAAGTCAACAACGCCACCAGCAACGAATTTACTCCTGTGCTCGCGACCGAGTAAACGCCTTATGACGGGCAAAGCAAAACAAGCGACCAGAATAATCATAATTGCCGCCGCGGCTATCGCGGCGGCTACGCTTTGCGTTGTCCTTGCGTTTGCGTTTGCATTCAACAACGAGGCGGCTCTTTGCGGCTATCTTCAGAGCAAAGGAGTGGCGGCGGAAGATCTCGCCGCTCTTCTCGACGACTACGACAAGGCGGCAGCGGCTTTCGAAGGCGAAGAGGAAGAATATTTTGAGGGAGCCGACGCGCTCTACTCGTTAGTTTCCGAGGCGGCAGAAAAAGCGGATACGGCAAGAGGCGCGATCAACGCATATTACGACGCACCCGCGGCGGGAAATCCGTTCAATCTTATGGCTTACACGTCGCTGTACGGCAGGCTGAAGGACTTTGCGGCGGAAAAAGATTCGCTTGAGCTGACCGCGGGCAAAGAGGACCTGCGTGCCGCCGCGGAACAGATACTGCTCGTCTGCGAAAGGATAACGGAGCTGGGCAAAGAGAATTTCGACGAGGCGGCGAGAACGCTTTACAACGTGATGAGCAGCGAAAACGTGCTCGAAGAAGTGTCGTACAAGTCGATGATAAAACTCGCGCTCTATGCGGTCGACGCGACGTCTGACGTCGAATTTTCCAAGACGGCGGCGATCACGGATACGTTTTTCGGCAGCGGCTTTACAAAAGCGCACGCAGAGGGTCTCGATTCAGCGGCGGTGGTGATCCGTTCGCTCGATTACGACGGACTGCTCTCGTTGTTCGGTTACCTTCCCGATACGGGGCTGTTCGCGTCTGCGGTATGCAGGTATGCAAACGGTGTAGATTCGTTCGACAAAGACGCGTTCTGCGGTGCTTTTGCCGCGGCGATCAACGGATTGCTCGCCGAAAAAGGAGTGCAGACAAAAGTGAACGAGGCAGACGTTGCGGCAAACTTCGGTATCCTCGCGGCGGCAGATCCCGACGCTTTGACGGAAAGCGACCGCAAGCAAATATCTTCCGCGGCGGAGTATTTCGAGAGTTGTTTCGCCCTTTTTTCAAACGAAAACAAAGGTGATCAAAATCAAGAAACGCAGTCGGATATTCGGTAGCCGTTTTCGTCACGTTTTTTACGATGTTTCCGCACGATAACGTATCGTTTATTGCCCTGCCGTCTTTCAGCTCGACGATCCTGTCGCCGTAACGCTCCGCAAACTCACGGTCGTGAGAGACGATTATTACCGTTTTGTCTTTCCACAGTTTCTTCAGAAAGTCGGGCACTAGTTTTCAGGTTTAGGAGTCAAGCGCGCCCGTAGGTTCGTTTGCAAAAATGTTTCGGGATCTTTGACAAGAGCTCTGGCAATCGCGATACGCTGCTTCTGCCCTTCCGATAAGGTAGAGGGTTTGCGTTTCGCAGAAACAGAGAGGTCGACTTTTTTGAGGATGTCTTCCACCGCATGCCTGTCCTTGTTTTTGCCCTGAAGGTCGAGTGCGAGAGAGATGTTGTCATCGACCGAGAACTCGTCAAGCACGTTGTATTCCTGAAAGACGAAACCGACGTATGTATTGCGGTAACTGTCGAAATCGGTGCGTAAAAAAGTCTTGTCGCTCTGCCCGTTTATTACGATCTCTCCGCCGTCGGGAAAATCGAAACCGCCGCACAGATCGAGAAGAGTGGATTTGCCGAGAATGAATACAATCCCGCGTTCTCCGAAAGAAAGAGAAACACCGTCAAGAGCATTTACCGATCCTCCGCCTTTGCTCAGGTAAGTTTTTTGAGATCTAAGATTTCCGCAATATTTCTGATTTCCTCGCACCGTGCAATCGCGCCACTCCTCCGACGGTAAGCTCATTATATCTTAGGCGAGAGACATAGACAATAACTAATTGTATAAAAATGACTAAAAGTTATGAACATTCGCAAAGATTAACAGAAAATCGGTTGCAAAATTCTTTATGCATTCTATTTGTCAGTCACGGTGTGAGTTTGAGATTGCACAGTGATTTAGCGAGAAACCGTCCTTTTGATTATAAAAAATTAGTCAAAGAAAGCATCGGATTATCGTAACCCGCAATTTCAAATAAAAAGTAACATCGATACGGGTGCGTATAACCAACAGACATATTAACATGGCGGAGTTTATATTTAGCCGACGGGAAGAAAAAGGCGACAGATTGAATTATACAGCAAAAACGGCTAAAATCATGCGTTATGTTGAGAGATAAATGATTTTTATCGCTGTAAAATATTATATAAACCTGAGAAAGCGAAAATCAATATATTCGGATAATTTGATTAAAAATATAAATATTCAGGCAAATAATGCCTGATTGCATCTATTTATACAGAAAAACGCTTAACTTATTCGAAAATGTGAAGAAAATCCGCAAAACAGGTCAAATACGGTTAAAATAAATACAAAAATAACGGGAAAAGAGCGAAAAGGCGTTAGGTAATATAATTTCAAGTCGACAAGTTGAAAAATTTTCATAAAATCGCGATGATACCGTAATAAAGAAAGAAACAGGCAAAAGAGCACTCGCAAACCGATACTTGCACGCTCTCGGAAACGTACTTTTAACGCGTTTCCAGCGAAATTGCTTGAAATAATGCAATATTTGTCTGTTTTACCCTTATAGAAACGCGCAAAAGCACACTTATTCAGAGGAAAAACGGCTTTTGACCGCTGGTATCCCGACGGGCGTTGTTATATTTGACAATCTGCTATCCCTGTCCGCCGACACTACCCTGCCTCTGCGATTAAGACAAATTCCGCGCTGCAGATAAATATTTATTCTGAAAACAGCGCGGGAGCTACGCAAAATGTCGCAAAAAACCGTGCTCGAATAACTCTTGCCCGCCTTGTCGATGTAATTATGTGTTTGTGCGGAGTTATGAAAACAAACTCCTTTACTGCTCGGCTTTTCGCGCTGATTTTGATAAAAACGGCGGAGCGTTGTCGGAAATACACGTCCGAAAGCCTGAAGAGTCGGAAAACAAATACAACGATGCCGCAAAAAGTTGATATATACGGAAGCGTTGCGCATGTCCGCAATTGCAGCAAATGCTGTGGATAAAAAAATCTCAAAAGTTTCACATGGAACATTTTTCGCAAAAGTTATCCACAATGCCCGTCGGAAATAGCGGATTTGCCGTAAATTGATATAAATTGTTGAAAAAAGCGAAACAAACGTCGATGCTCGCGTATATAAAAACGCACTATATCTGCTCTATAATGCAAATAGCTTTGATACGGTAAGTGCCGGCGGATTTCGATCTGTTTTCGAGGTTTAACTGTTTTACAGATCAGAAAGTATAGGCATTTGCTACAATCGATCGGCTTTTACACATATTTGTCAAACTGTCTTTGAGTCAAATGCCGTCCGACGTCGTAGAAAGCTGTTTCAAATGCTCTGTTGCCGTCAAAAAACGCGTTTACGGCAACTTTTCTCTGAGCCTAGCCCATAACTCTAAGAGACAACGTCTGTTTATTATATGCGGCAAATTCAGCGGATACAAGTCAGCAGAGATCGGATTCGGTGTGGATCTGACATTCGACGTAATAAATACGCAAGATTGCCGCTCGAAGTCAGGTTGAGTATCGTTTCGGGCAGAAAGTTGCGCTTTTCGAAGATATTACGGGGACGCAGGCGACGTGTAACCACAACATCCTGCGGCTAGCTCTTTGCATGGGGATAAGTCGTCGAGTTTTCGTTGCATTTGCGAGAAAAAAAGAAATGTTATCCACAGCGGAATAAAATTACACCGACATAGCGTTATTCGGGGAAAATCCAAGAACGATCGCGTAGCTCACAAGTCTTGTATGTATGCTCGAACGTATTTGTCGGTTGTTGCGGCTTTTGAATTGTATCGATAAATATAAGCCTTTTTGCTATAAGACTTTTATGCGTCAGGCAGTTCGCCGTTTGAAAATAACGATAATATTTTCAGTGTCTGAGTTTTCTTGCGGAAACGCATAAGATTCATTGATTCGGCGTGTTATAGGTTTCGGGCTTGCGGATTTATGCTGCCGCCGTATGTCGATATGCAACAGAAACACAAGAAAGGCTTATAGCAATTTGCATGTTGTCGGTATATAATTACGCATCGATATCGCTTTTGCGTTCAGATGTCGGATAGCCTAGATATGAAATCTGTAATAGGGTCTTTATAAAATATTAGGCGGCACAGAGGTGCGGATGCTCGCATAACAGGTCCCCAACGGACATACTGTCGATACAGAGCTTTCCGCTAACCGAAATATATTGTTGGTCGAAGCGGACTAAGTGCGGCATAAACGTCTGATCAGGAAAACTGCGTCAAAACGCAAAAACGTCGAGACCGAATGTGTGTAAAACAATCTGAACCGCGCAAAGGATATAAGGTATTTTGATTTTGCGATAAATGAAAACGAACAAAGACGCCGTATTCGTAAATTTTTTGGTCAAAGGCGAAAATTTTTCAAAAATTTTCGCGCTTCGCGCATAAAGAGAATAACGATCGTCTGTAAGTATGGATATTCTGAAGACAAGATCTACGTTTTATAGTATAGAAACGTCGTTTGCTTTTCTGTATGTCCGTGCGAACTTTTCTTTTTAACGCATTGCAAACCGCACCGAAGTTGCAAGAAGTTCGACGCTTTCGGCATAATAACGGCGACGGCTATCAAAATCAAAAGCAAAACTGTCGCTGAAGAGGTTATAATAGACGACAGATCCGAAAGTCAAGGCAAACCGTTATTCGGCATACCGAATGGATTTCAGGTCAAAATACGAACTCATTGCAAAATGCACGCTCTCCGAACTTCTGCTGACGTCGATCATGTCCGACAAGACGATTCTTTCTGCAAAAAAAGTGCCGTTGTCGTTTTGAAATGTAAAAACATAAGACGATAACGCCTGCCGTATTCTCTCCTTTTATTGAAATTGCGAACCGTTCTGAAGATATGAAAACGCCGAAAGTATGGGGCAAAACGAGAATTGAGGCAACAAGTCGGAATCAGAAAAGCCTGCGTGAACGGCTCGAAGGATTGAAACAAATTAAAAAGCGAGAATGCGCGACTGTTGCAGAAAACGGGATAAGCCGAAGATGATCGGACGCAATCAGAACGAAAGCACAAGTGAAAGCAGTAAGAGCCGATACGGCAAACAACCCGCAGCAAAGATAAAGAAGACAAACCGTAACGATATAAACGCAAAGGTTATCAAGTAGACAAAAAATTAAAAAACGATGTTCCATGTGAAACAAAGTCAAGTAAATAAGCCGTTTTGACATGTTTGTCGCGAATTTCGTCGGGAATAAAGGGGGCGCAAACGGGCAAGAAAATGATCAAAGTCGCAAAGGCGGTTTAGAAACGGTATGCGTAATCAGTCTTATGCGATTGTTGCGGTATAGCAAACAAAATAAAGACAAAAACATGCTGACAAGAAAAAGGAAACGTAAGCCGAGAAAAAATATAACTTATGGAAATATAAGTCTGAAAACCATCGCAACCGCGATAAAAACGAATAGCACGCGATAAGGGGCGTTGCCGACGTATGAATGAAGAATTGCGAGCGCGGCGAGTTTGCGGCTTAAAAAACGAAATTGAAAATCGCAAAATATTATATATACGAGCACTGTTTAGTAAATCGTCGCGGGCATATATCCTGTAACGGCAAAAGAAGGTTGAAGAGACCGCAATCCTGACTCGTGGCGAGCAATTCTGAAGTATAGTCGTTCTTTATAATATATCGGCAACAATGCAAGAGAGTCGTGGGGACGAAGACAAACAAAAACAATTGAGCCGAAAGCGTGCCTTCTGCACAGTTTTAATAAGGCGAAAAACCTTTTTGTCTGTACGATTCAAATATTAAACAGCGGTTAGATGTATCTAAAGAGGTGAAAATAAGAGCGAAGCAAAAAAATATGGCTAAAGCAGGGAGAGCAAAGATAAACGAACGAGCCTAACAAGTTCAAGGAGATACTGCAAGGCGTAAAGGACCCCCTTCTCTTTCCTGTCAAGTACAGAAAAGCGAAAAATCCGGAAATCTGCACGCGCGCGCGCCTTCCTTTGAAAAGTCGGGGTGTGCGCCATAAGCATCAAAAGAAAGACTTTCGTGAAGGTGCCGAAGTGCTTACGGAAGACGTCAAGATGTTTTAGATCAAATGAAACCGAAATCAAGCGAAAAATTGCAAGTGTCGGACAAAACGCTCTCTTCAGGCGCGCATACACAGAAGCGCGCGACAAAGGAGGCAAAAGTCGGCGACAGGATTTGAGATACGGCAAGCCAGAGGTTGACGGTATTAAAAGGCGATACGATAATTCATAATGAGCCAACCTTGTGTTTGCGCGAGGTAAACCCGAACAGAAACGCTGAACAATACATTGCAGACAACCTTATGTGTTAGTATCGCGGCTTCTTAAAGCGGATATTGCGGAGCGGGAGGACCGGGTCTGTCGGTGAAACATATGCGCTCTCGATTCAAAAAAGTTTCACGGGGAACAATTTTCGACAAAATAGAGAAAATAAACGGCTAAAATATAATATATATGGCTAAAATATAACTTTCACAAATAAAAATTATCATAAAACCCATAACCAAATGATATATTTGAGCAGACAATTAACGGCTGAAAATGCCAAAAACAAAAATATTTTTGCTAATGTTTCACGGGTTTTGTGAAACAATTACAATTATTCGTTATACATTTTCCTGTTTTGTGATTGCGCGCCGAAGATTCTGTCAGAAGTTTGTGCGGAAAAGTGAAGAGATTCGGTTTTTCGGCGTGTGGATCAAGGCTTCTTCTCTGCTCGTTCGCTTCCTTTTCGGATTTTGCGTTTGGGTGTGTAGAGCATTTTTGAGGGTGCTTCGTGATATCAATTTGCCCGTTGTTGTGCGGATAAGCAGGAAATTTTTGCGACATTGCATGAAATGAAATTGCATCTGAGTGGATTTTTTGCTTTTTTGGCGGGTTGATCATATTTTTCAGCCTTTGACTGAATGTCTCAGTGTATTTTGAGGTTGGTTTCGTTTATCTTGCCGTGCATACTGCTTTACGGTTAGGATTTGTTGTCGGACGTATTTGTCGGGCGAGATCGGAATGGCTTGCCAGGCTTCAAAATTCGCCCTTATCGGCGTTTTCAGGACAGGTGTCGGGGGGTGGGGCAGATATTGGCTTATGTCGGCTAAAAGGCGGCAATTTCGAGGCGTAAAGACATGGCGGTTCGGCTCGAGCGTTGCTTGCGTGCCGCTTTTTTATCCGCTTTTTATTCTTCAAGTGCGTGAGACTGCGGTGCAGGTATGTTTTGCGCGAATATAAACGTGTGCTCGTTCGGGGTGGCGGATTGGCGGAGTCGATTTTATAGCTGTGGGTTTAGGAAAACAGCCGGTGAAGCATTGCGGTGAGTCTTGAAGCGTTGCGGTTAGACTTGCAAGGGTGATTTCAAGAGTTTACGCTTGTTTTGTACGGGGTTTTGCCTGATTTGTCGTCACAGGCATTGTTACTTGGCAAAGAAGTTCGAAATTTGTATTGAAACGTTTGCGAAAAGCTGAATACGCTTTTGTTTTAACGGATCGATTCTGTATAAACTGTGCCGAAACGTCTATAATCGTCGTCCGTGCGAAGAAAGATCTTTGCTTTATGTAACCATTACGATTCTATGGATAAAACGGACATGATTATATTCTCAAGTTATTGAGAAAAACGATTAATTGCTGTAAAAAATCCGCTGTATGGAGTGAAGAGATTTCTCGCAAAAGTACTTTTTCTGCTGTCGGGACGTGAGGGGTGTATGTTTTTTCGGGTCTTAGACGTTTGTGTTTCCGATCTGTCGGTCGGCGTTTTTCTTGTCGGGGTCAAATCGCTTGAATACGCGCTCTTTGTGTGTTATCTTGTTATTAATAAGCGACGGAGGGTATTATGCAGGAAGAACTGGATTCCGCAAGGGAAATTGTTGCGGCGGTAACTTCGCAATACAAATTCTACGCGGTCGGGGACGGGCACTCGATCGTAAAGCATATAAAGGGGCTTGCCGCAAACAGTAAACCCAATCCGACGAGACAGTTCGTTGCCGAAGGGCTGTGGTTCAACAAGTTGCTTGTCGACGCGGGCACTCGGCTGCACGCGTTGATCGTATGTCCCGAGAGGATATATACCGTGGAGGCGGCAAAGCTGGTCGCGGAGCTTGCGGAAAGGTGTGATCAGAGGTTTACGGTCAGTGCAAAGACGTTCGAGAAGATAAGCGAGAGAGAAAAACCCGACGGGGTTATGAGCATTGCGTATCTGAGCCTTGCCGAAGTCGAAGATATAGCTTTTGACGACAAGAGCGTGGTCCTCGTGCTGGACGGGGTCGAGATTCCCGGGAACGTGGGCACGATGATAAGGGTCGCGGACGGCGCGGGAATAGACGCAGTATTTATCTGCAATCGCAAAGCTCGTATGACTCACCCTAAACTTCTTCAGTCAAGCATGGGCAGCGTGCTCAACATCCCGATAGTCGAGTTTGCGAGCGCGGACGAATGTTACGATGCTCTGAAATCCAGAGGGTTCGAAATATATCTGACGGACAGCAGGGCGGAGAAGAGCTATTACGAATATCCGTACGGAAAGAGGACAGCGTTCGTTATGGGCAGCGAAAGGTACGGCATTTCGCGCGGTTGGTACGATAAAGACGTGCTGCTGCTGTCTATACCGATGTTCGGCAAATGCGATTCTCTCAACGTTGGCGTTGCGGCGACGGTGGTGTGTTACGAGGCTAGCCTCAAGAACAAAGGATTTATCAAGCGTTAACGGGAGATCGTCGGTCTGCGGGCGGACACAAGTGTCGAAAGAGCGGGTTGGCGTCGGAGAAAGGCGTTTTGCGGCTGAAAAACCGCAAGAAAGGCAGAAAAGGATCTCGTAAGAATAAAATTTCATAAAAACGAATGACGGCGGCGGAGTTTATGGCTTCGTCGCTTTTTTGCGCGTTCATAGAGGGTGTCTGCTTGAATAGGTGCGGAAATCAGCCGAAAGACGGGGGAGAGAAGAGAAAAAGCCTCTCTGACGCCGAAATCCGCAGAAACAAGGCTTTTTTGTCGGAAATCGAGAAGGAATGCTTAAAACGCTCTCGAATTCCGATAAAAGTCCGTATCAGGTCGTTGCAAGGTGCTTGAGAGGGTGAAAAGAGTAAAAACGCCGAAGCATCCGAACAAACAGAGGATTTGCTTGAAAACACTGCATATCCGTCTGAAGAGTCGGGAACGAGACGAAAACAAGGCGGACTGCCGAAAAATAATGCAGATCGGCTAAAATACCGTGGAACACGGGGAAACGACAGATAAACGTCTGAAGGCGGAAAAAGAGGTAAAACACCTCGGATTGCCTAAGGAAAGCCCGTAAGTTTCGGGAAATGCGGCGAAAGCCCGAAGACGAAAAGGAAATCAACAGAAAAGGGCGAAATATGCGTCTGGCAAAGGAAAACGGCGGAAAAAGCAGAAAGATCCGAATTTTCAACGGTAGAGGCAAAAAGTCGGGAAATAAACGGTTTTTCGGAGAAAAGCTTACAGGAAGGCGAAAACGGGCGGAATCGCACGGAAAAGCCGATAAACAAAGAGAAAAAGGCGGATAAGCCGAAAAAGAGGGGAAAACCGACAAAATAAAGCTGAATCCGCATAAAACGCAGGAAAAGGCGGGGAAAAGCGTTTTTTTGCTATATATTGCGCGTAATATATAAATAGACGGAGAAAAACCGCTGAAAAGCGAAATTTATTCAAAAAACGTATATTTATATCAGGAATATTACCGATAAGAAATATCGAATAACTAAAAACGTATTATGAAAAATGTCATTATTTAATTTTCAGTGATAGAATAAATAAGTCTTAAAATATTCAAAAATCGGTAATATTATATCATTTGAGCAGATATTTGGCTATAAAACCGCGTTTGCCGCACTTTTTTCTGAGTTCGAACGCCTGTTTGAATTTTGTCTCGAGGGGGTTCAGTAATTTTCGCATACATATAAGGAAAATTACGGCAAAAACGCATACGGGAAGGACAAAAAACGCCCTGAAAACTCCACCGTTCAGATAAATTACCGTTATCCAAACAAGAGTCCCCGCACCGCATACCGTAAAAAATTCGGCAAAAAAGCGCAGAACCGGTCGACCGCCGAGGCAGTCGTCGATAAAAGACGTTGCCGCTATCGCCGTGCCTGCCGCCGCTCCGACGGCGCAAAGAGTGCAAAGGATATAAAATTGCGATGCGGCGTCCGTCATTTGAACAGTTTGGACAATAATCCTTTTGCGGTAGTTTGTTTGCCGTAAGAGACAGAAGAGATGCGTCCTCCGAGGATAGCGACGTTTTTTTCGACGTCGATGAGTTTCGGATTGAGTCCTTCGCCCGTTACGGTAATGAGCCCTTCTCCTGCCTTGGCGACGAAAATTTTATCGGTAGAAGATACCATTTCGGTCACCCCGCTAAGGGCAACGCTTTTCGTAAAGTCGACTTGTGCCGACGGAGCGGTAGTCTTTTTTGAAATTTCTTCGTTGTTCATGATTCACCTTCTCTGTAAAAGTTATGAGCATTTGTCTTCATATATTACAAGCGTCGGCACATGATCTGAGATCTGCGTTGTCGGAAATTAACTTAAAGGGAGATTGTTCGGATGAGTCGCAGTTGATATCCGCGCAATCATTGCGAGGTTTTACTGCCGCACGCGGAGGACTTCTCGATACCGTCGGTTGTGTCGACCGAAACGAAGCGAAGATCTGAAATTTTGTCGGAACGAATGCGGCAGAATCCGCATTGAAAAATGATATATCGGACCTTTTTTCGTTTTACGGCAGTATCGGACTAATCGTCGGAAACGACGAGTCGATAAATCAATATCGGCGATACAATTGCAAACAAAAGAAAGGTTGTCGAAATCGTATCAATAAGGGAGCGTGCGTAATATCGGGCGAGCAAGATAATCCTTCTGAAGAAACCGACTGCCGGTGACCCTCGCCCGTCTCGGGGGTACGAATGGAGCGTCGCATATGACTGTCGGTCGGACGGAAAGAAACAGGTTGAACGTTTTTATTACAAAAATTAGTGGGATCTGCGCACCTAAAATCAGATTTTCGCGTTTTGCAGGCATACCGTGCAGAAGGCGTCGAGGACTTTGCCTTCATCGTCGTTGCAATCCGATTTGATCCATCTCAGGGTTATGCCCGAGATCGCACCCGCGAACCCCGACGCCTCGTAAAGATTTGCGTCGGTTGCGTCGCCTGTAAAACGTTTGGACAGGGCGAAATCGACGTAGTCCGTATAAATATAGTCCAGGCGGGCGGCGACAAGCAGCTTAAGTCTGTGCTTGTGTAATTTTATGTATTTTAACACCCGACCGATTATCTCTTCGTAATCCTCTTTACAGCGGGGGCGGTATATCTGTTCTCCCGCAAATTCTGAAGAGGTATGCTCGAAGAAAAAGCGGATCACATCTTCTTTCGTCGAGAAGTATCTGTAAAAGGTCGCACGACCTACGCCCGCTTTTTTTGCCACGTCCGAAACGGTTATTTCGCGGAAAGGGGTGCTCTCCATGAGTTTGAAGAGCGCGTCGGTAATATAGTGCTTAGAATAGTCGCCGTAAGAGTATTCCACGATACAGAATCTCCCTTTATGTCTCAAACCGCCCGACAAGATGCAAGGTACTGTTTCATCGTCGTTTCAGACGGTTGAAATGATGTTTTTCGAATACTATAATACACTTGTATCGGGGCGAAGTCAAGTCGACGGGCTTTCGTTCGAACTATAAAAAAGGAGAAGAAAGATCATGCAGGACAAAAATTTTATAGCATACGAGTACAAGACGGTCACTGTTGCGGCGAAGGACAGGGCAAGGGAAACGGATATTGCCGAAGCTTTCGGTTGGGAGGCGATCGATGCGAGCAAGGCGATAGGGGACAACTATGCGCTGACCTTCAGACGCGACAGAAAGATAGCACACCGCGCAGAGCTGACGAGGCTGGAAAAGAGGGCAAAGGACGCAAGCGATACGTTGAAGGTTCTTGAAAAGAGCAAGACCCGTGCGGCGACGGTTTTCGGCTGGATATTCGGAATAGCGTCCACGCTAATTGCTGGCGGAGGTATGAGCCTCGTGATGCAGTCGGAAGGCGTTGCGGCGAAAATGGCGGCGGGTATAGTTCTCGGAATAGCGGGTATAGCACTTTGCTGTGTGAACTATCCAATATACAATAAGATAGCTTTGAAAAAGACAAAAGAAGTGACTCCTTCGATCGATGCGGGGGAAGAGGCTCTGGCAAACATTCTCGAACAGGGCAACGATCTGCTCGCACACAAAGAGATCTGAAAGTGTCTTCACTTCAGGGCATGATAAAAAAGAGGACGATATGATAAAAAAGACCGATGCGGAAAGAGAGAAATCAGGTGCGGTAAGGATGACGGTTGCGGGATCGTTGATAACGCTTGTTAAACTTGCGGCGGCAGCCTCGACAGCATCGGTCTTCGCAGTCGTGTCGGCGTTTTATTCCTGCACCGCGCTTGCAGCGAAGATATTGTGTGCAAGAGGAAGAAAAGCTGAAAATGCGGACAAGAAAACCGCTGTGATGGCGACGGTTGCGGCTTTGCTTGTCGCATCGGCAGTCTTTTATACCGCGGGTGCGGTCAGATCGTTCTTTACGGCGACGTCTTCGAGTTACGGCAAGATTCCCTCGATAACCATCGCCGCAGTATCGTTTTACGAGCTGGTTGCGGCGATTTGCGGTCTCGTAAAGGCGTCTAAGAGAAAAGACGTTTTTTACTCCGCGATGAAAAGGGTCAATATGACGGGAGCGATCGCCGCGATAGCATTGACGCAGGCAGCTATTCTTTCTTTCGCGGACGGTGCGGACAATTCGGTTGCCAACGCTATCATAGGTCTGATTGCCGGATGTTCTATGACGGCGTCCGCCGTCACCTGCGCGATAGTCGCGATAAAGCTGTTCGCGGCAGGCAAAAAAAAGAATGCGAAAGACGCAGAGAATGAGAACGTCTGACCCGCGCGGATGTCTGAAACCAGGCAAGTTAAGACGATTTGTCAATGCCGGGGGATAACAGGTAAAAAAGCAGTATAAAACGGTTGAAAAAGTAGAGGGCAAACATCGGCTTTTTCTTTCGTAAAGACACAAATGACTACCGCGAGTTGCGAAACAAGACCGTTTTGTGCAAAAAATACACGACGGGAAACGGACTACTCGCTTTTATAACCAAAAGAATTATAAAGAATCTTGCGAAGAATGCAAACAGAGCGATCGGGAAGAAAAACGAGGTGGAAAAACGAGCCGTATCGTCCATAATTCCGAAAATAAAATACATAATCCGAGACGACCGCTAAAAAAGATGAAAAATTTTACATAAAAACCCCTGAAAAATGAGGTGAACCCCAAAAGTTGGACAAAAAATTAATTAAATTGTATTTGAGTGAGTTCTGTATTGTACAGGACTCA
>CALWHF010000016.1 GCA_944380305.1 uncultured Christensenellaceae bacterium | reverse complement strand
TAAGTTATAATGTATATAGCCTGACGTGGACAGCCAAGGACTTAATAGCGAGCAGGACAGGGACTGAAAGAATAAAATGTAACGATGCGAGCGTTAAGTCAACAAGGACACGGCCCGGGAGATAAAGACGTTGCCGGTTACAAAACAAAAAGGAGTTACGAAAGTAGCTCCTTTTTGTTTTGTAACACGGCCTTATTGAATCTATACGGCAAGCCGTGCAGAACGGTGCAGATTTCGTCCGTGCAAGAGATTGCAAACAATCCAGTGTACTTCCCGTACACGATTGTGCGGCAATACTCGCAGACAGGGCGCAAGGTGTGCCGTTATACGCGGCTGTTCCCGGGAGATAAAAGCGTAATGCCGGTTACAATAAAAAATGAAATCCGTTTATAAAAATCAATACATTATAAACGAGTAGAGTAAGGGGAAACACAAACCGCAGTGTATATGAGGAGCTTGCGACGATTGAGCGTAGCGGTTTTGGTGCCCCGTGCTATTCAATGCGAAAGGTGTGCCGTTATACGCGGCTGTTCCCGGGAGATAAAGACGTTGCCGGTTACAAAACAAAAAGGAGTTACGAAAGTAGCTCCTTTTTGTTTTGTAACACGGCCTTACTGAATCTATACGGCAAGCCGTGCAGAACGGTGCAGATTTCGTCCGTGCAATCTCTTGCACGGGCAAATTCCGCATTATTCTACGAGGTTTGGAAACGATTCTGATACACCGAGTTGCGAAAGCAGCTCATTGTCAAATAAAACAATATTGCTTTATGATAAGCAGCTTTTTACGGCTTAGAGCAGCGATTCGATGCTTTCATCTTCTCAACCGTTGGTTTAACCGTCTTGTCATGTAAAACAGCTTGTGGTAAAATGTATTTGTCGATGTTTTTAAGGTGAATATGAAGAGGAATAGTAATAAAGTCAAACCTAAATATAACATGTGGCAGAATTCTGCTTACATGGTTTCGATTGCGTGGCGAATAAAAGAGAAGAAAGTTATAATTCTGTTGATCTTGTCGGCGATTTTTGCCGTTGTTTCAAGTAGCCTCGGATTGTTTATCACTCCTACCGTACTCGGACAGATCGAGACTAAAGCCGATATTGTCGAGATCATAGTCACGATAGGGGCTTTTTGTCTTGGATTGGCGGCTTGTTATGCAGCGTCGATATATATCGAGGAAAATCAGCTGTGGGGCAGAATACAGGTCAGAAGCAAGATACTCTCGGATATTTCGGTAAAATGTGCAGAAACTTCTTATCAGAATCTGGAAAACGAAAAATTCAAACAGCTGTATGCAAAATCCGCAGAAGCGACAAGTGCGAATTCTCAACCCGCAGAAGCGATATGGACTACGCTTACCGAATTATGCAAGAACGTACTCGGATTCACGGTCTATCTCGTATTGCTCTGTACGGTTGAATGGTGGATCGCGCTTATAGTAATGGCAACGGGTTTTGTTAGTTATGTTATTTCAAACAGATTGAATCAGTACGGATACCGTCACAGAGACGAACTTGCCGAGAGCGAAAGAAAAATGAGTTACGTTTCAAACGTCGCAGGCGGTTTCAGACACGCAAAGGACATCAGACTGTTCAACGTGATGCCGTGGCTGGGCGAAATGGCGAGGAAAGCCGAAAACTCGTTTAATGCGTTCCATAAAAAAGCCAACGGCGTGTATTTTTGGGGAAGCGTTGCGGATATTGTTATGACCTTTTTGCGCAACGGCATTGCCTATGCGTATCTTATATATTGCGTATTCGAAGGAAGGCTGAGTGCGGCGGAATTTTTGCTGTATTTTTCTGCAGTCGGAGGTTTTGCGACCTGGGTTACGGGAATTTTAGGCAATCTGAATTTATTGAATAAACAGAGTCTCGAGATATGCAGCATAAGAGAGTTTCTTGAGTTTTCGGAAAAATTCAGATTTGCCGACGGAGAAAAGCTCGATGCAAAGTCATTGAAAAATGCCGAAATAAGGCTTGAAAACGTTTCTTTCACATATCCTTCAAGCGACAGAAAGATTCTCGAACACGTCGATCTTACGTTGCATGCGGGCGAGAAACTGGCGATAGTGGGACTTAACGGGGCGGGAAAATCCACTCTTATCAAGCTGATATGCGGTTTTTACGATCCTAGCGAAGGACGTGTTTTGTTGAACGGAGAGGACATACGAAAGTATGACAGATCCGATTATTACAACGTGTTTTCCGCTGTGTTTCAGAATTTCGTGGTTCTTGCCGGAAGTATTGCTTTCAACGTGTCTCAGACCGATGAAAACGCGGACACGGAAAAAGTTGCCGACTGCATTAGAAAGGCGGGGCTTGAGGAAAAGGTAAATTCTTTGCCCGAAAAGCTGAATACGAAACTGAACAGAGCAGTCTACGACGACGCGGTGGATTTGTCGGGAGGCGAAAATCAAAGACTGATGCTTGCGAGAGCACTTTATAAGGATTCGCCCGTGGTGATTCTCGACGAGCCGACAGCCGCTCTCGACCCCGTTGCCGAAGCGGACATATATTCGAAATACAACGAGATGACAAAAGGCAAATCGTCGGTTTACGTTTCGCACCGACTTGCGTCGACGCGTTTTTGCGACAGAATAATATTTATCGAAAACGGCGGTATTTCAGAAGAAGGTACGCACGAAGAATTGCTGGCAAAAGGCGGAAGATACGCCGAACTTTTCGGTGTGCAGAGCAAATATTACAAAGAGGGGGAAGTGTCTGATGAAGAATAAAAACATGCCCACTCTGAGCCAGGCTCTCAAAATAAACTTCAAGGCATGGAGAATTCTTTTCAAAGAATATCCGCATATTTTGTTTTCCAACGTACTGGTTTCGATTTGGAGCGCGCTTTCGCCTTACGTCGGGATATTCCTTGCCGCCCGCGTTATCGACGAACTGTCTTCAGGAAAAGACAGCAAAACGGTAATATGGCTTGTAGCGGTAACGCTTGTCGCCGAAGCCGTGATCGCGCTTTTGACGGCATTGCTGAAGAAGTACAAAGAAACTCAAAGCGCAGGCTTGTATTACAAAGTAGAGAATATATATACTAAAAAACTTCTCAACACCGATTTTGCTACTGTCGATGACCCTGCAACACAGGAGTTGCTGACCACGATACGCCAGAACAGAAACGGCGGCGGCTGGGGAATTTACCGTATGCTATACGACGTAGAATTGCTCGTCGGTGCGCTGTTTTCGACTGTTGGAGGCATAAGCCTTACGGTTACGCTGTTTACTCAGTCGGTACCGCAGAGCGCGGGCGATTTCACTGTTTTGAATAATCCGTTGTTTCTGATCGCGATAATCGTTGCAATGGTTATTATTACCTGCGCCGCGCCTCTTCTCGACAGCAAAGCGCAAGGGTATTACGCAAAGCTCGCGGGAACGCTTAATCTGGGAAACAGACTTCACTCGCATTTCCTGTATGTCTGCGCGGATAAAAGGTATGCTGAAGACACGAGAGTATACCGTCAGTACGTATATTGCGAAAAGTACGGCAACGACAAGACGTCTACCTTCGGAACGAAAGGTGTTTTTTCAAAATATTCGAAAGGCCCCGTCGGAATTCTGTGCGCGCTTTCTGCGGCAATATCGGTCGTGTTCACATTAATCGTCTATGTGTTCGTGTGCCTGAAAGCTTGGGCTGGAGCGTTCGGAATAGGTGCCGTAACTCAATACATATCCGCCGTTACGAAACTGTCGGATAGTTTTTCAAACATTCTCAGAACGTTCGGAGCCATGAAAAACAACGCGCCGTTCTTGCGGCTCGAGC
Organism: uncultured Christensenellaceae bacterium; assembly: GCA_944380305.1. GTDB lineage: Bacteria > Bacillota > Clostridia > Christensenellales > UBA3700 > Ornithoclostridium. The sequence goes on along the minus strand of CALWHF010000016.1, from coordinate 32,736 downwards.
TCGACTTTCTGGAGCTTCCCGATAAGCTGAAAAGCGGCGAAGAATGCATTGAAAAGGTTGCGGACGATGAATACCGAATTGAATTCGTCAACGTATCTTTCAAATATCCCGGAACAGATATGTACGCACTAAAAAACGTAAATATCAAATTCGGCAACGGAAGAAGGCTGGCGGTCGTCGGCAAGAACGGAAGCGGTAAAACGACTTTTATCAAACTGCTTTGCAGACTTTACGACCCGACCGAAGGAACTATATTGCTGAACGGCAGAGATATAAAGGAGTACGATATTAAAGAGTACGGAAGAGTGTTTTCGGTGGTGTTTCAGGATTTCGCTTTGTTTGCTATGCCTCTCGGCGAGAACGTCGCAACAAGTGCGGTTTACGACAGGAATAAGGCGGTGAGATGCCTCGAGGAGGCAGGGTTCGGAGAAAGGCTGAAAAGCTGGGAAGACGGACTCGATACCATGCTTTACAAGGTGCTCAGCGAAAAGGGCGTGGAAATATCGGGCGGCGAGGCGCAGAAGATCGCGCTCGCGAGAGCTCTGTATAAAGACGCGCCTGTCGTCGTACTGGACGAGCCTACCGCCGCACTTGATCCTATCGCTGAATCAGAGATATACGAAAATTTCAATAAGATCGTCAAAAACAAAACCGCAATTTACATCAGCCACAGGTTGTCGTCTTGCCGTTTCTGCGACGATATAGCCGTGTTCGAAGGAGGACAGGTCGTGCAGCAGGGCACACACGAAGAATTACTCGAGGATACCGACGGGCAATACAGCGAACTATGGAACGCTCAGGCTCAGTATTATAACGAAAGAAATTCTTGACGCGGTTATATGTCAAATTTTTGTAATATATGGTTTACGGCGCGTTGTCAAAGGTAAGAACGCGGGTATTATATGCTATAATATAGACAGAGGTCGTTATGGTTTATTCGATAGTGTTCAATGCGTCTCTTTTGGCAATTTCGCTGTGCGCAGGTCTCTGTGCTTTGTTCAGACATACCGATTTTCCCAAAAGGATGAACGATGACGAAATAGAAAAATACCGCATCGTAGCCGCAAATCATTCCAAGAAGGTCAAGGGTTGCGCGGCAACGGCAATCGTGCTCGGCTTCGTTTTTTACGCGCTGATTCCCGCGCTTTGCATTATCTTAGACGTGGAAACCGCGATAATCTGTATTTGCACCGCATTATTTGCAATCGTACAGATCTCTGCGATACAAATAGTGTTTTCGGCTATGAGCAGCCGTCTCAGCGTTTGACAATACGTTGCGGTAATGTTATAATCATTTTGGTTTTAAGATCGGTGAAAGAATGAAATATACTCTTGATAAAAATCACAAGATACTTTGCGGCTTGTCCGTCGGAACGTTCGCGGTCTGGATGATCACGACCGTAGTGCTCAATTTTGTCCTTGAAGACATAGGCACGGCATTTTTGTGGGCGATCGGCATGGATATATTGTGGTCGGCTATCGCTCTCGTTCTGATCGTAAATCCCACGCCGAAGATTTTTTCGAGGAACATTACGACAGAAAACGAAAAGGCGATGACTAAACTTCGCAGAGACATGCTTTGCGGCATACTTCTTGCCGTCAACATCGGTTGCTTTCTGATGGCTCTTTGCCACAATTTCGGCATAGTGCGCTTTATCAGCAAAGAGGAGATTGAGGCGGGCGGGTTCTATCTCGTCAAAGTCGGCATCATCAATCTTATCGGCATTGCGATGATGGTCGCGATCGCGGGACTAGGCATAAATTACGGCGTAAAATCGAAGCAATTGCTCATTGCGATACAAGAAGCGCACGAGCGCGGCGAAAGTGTAGATGAAGCAGAGAAGAGAATAAAATAATTGCAAAAAAATCGCCGTTATTTTTGATCAAAACTCTTGACAAAACGCGCGTCATATATTAATATAATAATCACGTTGCGAGCCTTTATAGCTCAGTCGGTAGAGCATGCGGCTGTTAACCGCAGGGTCGTAGGTTCGAGTCCTACTGAAGGCGCCACAAAAAAAGACACTCATTTTTGAGTGTCTTTTTTTGTGCCTCTTCAGTAGGTGTAAGGACCTCGTGTTGCTTTGCAACACAGGTGCGCCCGAGCGGAACAAGGATTGACAGGCGTAGCGATTAACGACGCGAGGGTTTTGCCTCAAAGAGGCAAGCCCCTACTGAAGGCGAGTGTCTTTTTTTGTGCCTCCTCAGTAGAGGGCGTAAAACCTCGTGCAAAGCACAGCTGACGCTCGTCGCAGTGCGGGCTTATGCGGGCAGGCTCCTCGCTATTCCGTCATTCGCTCCGCTTATTCCTTACGCCCGAGCGGAACAGAGTCTGACAGATGCAATAATTAACGACGCAAGGGTTTTAATGCGCAGCATCAAGGCCTTGATGAAAGCGCGTTTGTATTTGTTAACATAAATATTAATAGTATTGATCGAAGATACGGGTGCGTTGTAGAATAAATCGATTCATGCATAAATAATCATGATGAACAGGGAATAAATAATATGATGCCGGAACGGTTTGCTTATAAAAAGCAACAGATTATTTCCGTCTGTGTAGAAAATATTCTATAAAAAATAAGTAAAAGATATTGTAAATTATTAAAAGAATATAAAGCAGCATTGAATAAAATGAATATTTATGATACTATTAACATAGAAAATCGAATGGGGAATATGGGAATGTTAAGACTTAGACCATATAAAGTTGCCGATCGTAAAGCAATATTTTCGTGGTGCAAAGACGAAAAAGGCTTTTATCAGTGGACGGCGGGAGTTCTTGGAAATTATCCTATCACAGAGAAGCAATTTGATTTTGTTGTGAAGTTGATGCCGTTTACGGCGTTTGACTCCAACGCAATAGTCGGTTTTTTTACTTTGAGGAATCCGAGTGGATCTTTGGATGAACTACGTTTCGGTTTTGTTATCGTAAGACCGGATGCGAGAGGAAAGGGGTACGGAAAAGAGATGCTACGTCTCGGCATAAAATTCGCATTTGAAATTTACAGGGCAAAAAGAGTGTCTTTAGACGTTTTTGAAAATAATTTACCTGCTTATTATTGTTACAAAGCCGTCGGTTTTCAGGATACTGTCCTAGACCAAACAGAAGAGTATCGTATTTTAGGAGAGGAGTGGGCATGCAAAGAATTGATTTTTGAAAGAGGAAAAAGAAAATAGCGAAACACATGGGGTGTGATGATAAGAAAAGTTGTTAAGAGCAAATCGAAATATATGGAGAACGAATTACTAGGCTACGCTTGATGATGCAATGAATATAGAACTATTTCAGGTGATGATTGAATATTATGCATTAAACATAATATGTTATACGTAAATGGATCATGATATTGAAGGTTACAAAAGTATTTCAAAAATAATTATTGACGAAGTGGTAGGAATATTATATAATATAATTAATTATAATAATATAATAAAAATATATAAAACAACTAAATATTATGAAAGAAGGGTTTAAATTATTACTTCTTAAACGAAATGTTGTTGAAGAAGTTAAAGATATTTTTGGATTAGAATTTGAAGAGCTGAAGAATTTTTTTGCCGACGTCTTTTTTTCTTTTGAGAAAAACAGAGCGTCTGTTTTCTTTACTCGTAGATGTATGCTTTTGGCCAAGTTCTTTTTGGAGTATTTACTTGATGAGATGAAGGATGAAAACGGTCCGGGATATGAGGCTATTAGCATTGATGAAAATGCAATTTTTCCGGCAATAAGAAAAAACAGTTGCTATAATTATCTGCTTACAGATAAAGCTGATTTTCAGGATATACATGAAAAAGTAAAAGAAGTTTATTTGGTAGATGATATTTGTATTCACGGAAACACACTAGAGAAGATGGCTGAACGGTTGGATTCATATTTTCAAGAAAAGAATTGGAGTCCTACTATTGTCACTTATGTGTATATGGTAAGTGAGGAAACAATAGTCCAAGAGCCGGATAAATGCTATAAAACTATCAACAGAGCTGGCTGGACAGATCTTTCGCAAAAGATTGTGAATGCAATTAATGTTTTAAATATTCCTTATGTGTCTTATATTCATACATGGACAAAGGAAGAAGAAACGAAGGTTTTTAATGATAAATTAAACGCTCTTAAGGAAAATAAAAAGCTTGTGGTGATTTCTTACGAGTTGGAGCAGTATGACAACAAGGAGTGCTACTATATTTTCGAAAAAGCGTTTGATGATAGAATCGATGAAAACGAAATAAGATGTTTCAGACTTTACTATAGTAAGTTGACAGGAACAGTTGCTTTCGTTCCTTTTGTTATTTTAACGGACTCCATATCTGAAAAAGTTAAAATGCAAGATTTGGCCGAGAGAAATACATTATCATTTGAAGAAGAGCCGATACAAAGATTTTTAGCAAAGAAAGAAAGCTACTATGATAAAAATATTAAAGATTATAAGTACAATTTGCGCTCGTGTTTGAGAAGTTATATGTACGGATTGTATTTTATTAAGAAATATCTGAACATAGAAGAAAAGGATTTGAAAGAAAATTACATTCAAGACATTTCCGGATGCATTGAATGGACTTATGGAAAGAAAATATTTGATTTGTTAAAGGATCAAAGATTGGAAGAAAATGAAGAGGAGTATTTTTCTGCAGGTAAACCCATTATAAATGCGGATATAATTTTGGAGCGAATAAATAATGAAGATAAGATTAAAATTGCGGTAGAGGAAATTTGCAGAAAAAATTGGCAAAATAATGAATGTGGGAGCTTGGTGAAATCTGCACGTTATGATAAGAAACGGAGGGAATGTCTAGATTTGCAATATGCACTAAGCACCCTGACGTCAAATATGAAAGATTGCCCTAAAGAAGAAGTCTATTTGTATAAGCAGTTGATTTGTTATAATTTGATCAGACTGTGTGATATGGGGCGTATGAATATTGCAAGTTATGACAACAAAGGGGGTAGTATGTTAAAAGCAGGGGAATTGGGCTATGTTTTGACAAAAAAACAGTTACAGGAAGTCGACTTAATTTACTCAAAGAAAAATGATGCGGTAAATGAAATGATAAAAATACCGTATTATAGACGCTTGTTTTTATAACAGTTATTTAATAAGATATGTCAAGAGGAAATGAAAAAATTAAGGCATTGATCAATGCCCTTAATTTGGTTTTTTGCGAGATATTTCAGTTGGTTGCTGGTAATTCTGTGTGCGAAAACAAAAATGGTTTAACATTGTATAGATGCGATGTGGCTGCTTTGGGGTATTGTATATGGAGAATGATTGAAAGTAGCAATAACTACATTTATAAAGTATCAGCTGATAAATTTCTTAATTACATAAAGGATTCGCCCGAAGATTCTGAAAAAGAATGGTCGGAAGTTTTGGTCACGGCTCGGGTATCTGGGAGATTGCAGCAATTTTGTGAAAACACATATACATATGGAAGTTTCAGAGTGTTTCAACAGGACATGGCTTCAGGTAGTTTTGTAAACGCAATGGAAATCTTGGGCAGACGTTGTGCAAACTACGCTAATGCTTTATATCTAATGATTAATACAGTGGCTTTGCATACGTTAATGAATACTTGTCCTGCAAAACGGCAGGAAACCTATTTTAAATTATTAATGTGCGCATTCAGGCATAATGGTTTAGGTAAATATTATAAAAATGAATCTCTTTCGAAATTGCTTGAAGACAGTAAGAAAAATATTGTTAAGATAGAGCGCAAAGTATATGAGCCGTTAAAAGATGGAGAAGGATTTGTCGAAGCTCGCTTATTCGATATTTTCGGTAGGGCGTATCATTTGGCTCGAACATGTGCAACATTAAGTTCCTCGAGAACTTCTGCCATATTCAGCGAATATAAACCGGGTATTGTGTTGTGGAATTTGCTTTTAGCTGAAGAGAATACTTCAGATTCTCTGAATTCGATTGGAGATATGCTGGAAAATTTTTACGTTATATTAGAAAGGGTGTGTTCAACGGAAAAATACTATGGAAAAACAGTGTAAAGAAAACAATCGCAAAATATTACTTTTAAATATTATTTTTGTTATTGTTGATGCAGTTATCATTACGTTATTGATCGGATGTTTAGTATGCTTCTTTGTGGCATTAACAAAAATAATATTATTGTCCTGTGAATTGCAAAATGTTTCGGGGTGGGAATATGACGACTTGGTCGAGCAGATTACTGTTTGGATTCAAGTTTTAGGCGTTTCGCTTACCGGGGTTTTAATCCCGATCGTGATAACGAGCATAAACGTAATGAACAGCGAAAAAAGGTTGAAGGGTAAAGTATTCGAAGCTTTGGCACAAGGTGCCAATATCAGATTTTATGTAATATTATTTCCGTTTGGAGTGTGGTCTGATTTGGCATCAAAATATTACGAGGAAATACAAGACAGATGTTTGACCGATTATAAATACGGATTGCATCTTGTGTTTACAGGAAGCATTTTTCAAAGAGTCGTGTTCAAGTCGATACGGGTTAAAATAGGAGAAGGCTCAGAACAAGATGCAGATTTTGTATGGCAAAAAGATGAAACAGAGAACAGTAAAAATAAATGTGTTATTTCTGATTCTACAGGAGTTGAAAAAGATCCTAAACAGGGAATCAACGGAACAAATATTACACTGTTATTTGATCAAAATAATAAAATAGAAGAAAATTTGCTTGCATTAAAATCAGGTGTGGCAAAAGTTGAGTTTAACTTTCAGTTCGAACCGTCTCAAGACAGATTCGGCATTCGTTGGGAGCAATTTAAAAAGTGTTTGTTCGGATTTCCTCTCATCAGAGGACTTTACGAGATATTGGTAAAATGCAAAATGAAGTATTCATATTGCAAGTATACATTACATATGAATTCTTATGTGTACACCGACAATCGAATGGCACAGCTCAATTATAATATATATGACATTGATCTGAAAGAAAAGAGAGGATTGATAAAAATGCAATAAATCCATTAAATTAAACAAATCGCTATTGTTATTAACACATCAAAATTAATAATAAAATCGATTTTGTTTATAAAAGCGGGGGAGAACATGTCGGACGCTGTGTTTCGCGAGCACTTACGGTCGTCGGGAGGGAAAGAGAATCTTTAAAGACCTTTTCATTCGCTCTGTAATTTGCTATAATCGATTTAGAAGTAAATAATCGTGGGAACATAATGAAAAAGAATCAAAGAGGATCGATTGACGACGATTGTATCGTTGTAGGAGGGAAGTTGTCTGCCGAAAGGTCAAGAGCCGCGCTTGAGCGCGTCAAGTCAGTTTTGCCGGACTTTCGTTTCGGAGAGCAGGTAAAACTCGCAGAACTCGACAGGTTTCTCAGAATAAAATATAAGGCGGAGAGAGCGGACTGGAAAGATATAGACAAGTGCACCCGTACGAAAGTGAAAAGATATAACAGATTCTGCAAAGACGTGTTTTGCGTCAGCGAAGCGCACGTTACGAATGAAGAATATCGCGTTGCGTATATTGTAAAAAGGGAAAACTGCGTCAGACCTTCGACGGATAAGGACGATTTTTACTACGATATGTTCGTTATTGTCGGGAGTGAATACGGGGAAAGGCTGTCGAGCTATTATATCGGCGGTTATTCGGAAGGTTTTGCAGATGAGATGTTCGTACTCTGCGGCAATAAGTGAAACCTGGGGTTTGACGGGAAACATGTTTTTTTGGTAAAAGCTGAGCCGAAGCGGTTGTTGATCAAATGAAAGACAGAGAGGAGCCCTCTTTTTTTTGCAGGAGCCTTCGTTATGTGACAAAGTTACGGAAAACGATTTTTAACTGCAATATAATGAAACCATCAAGACAAACGTGAGGTGCAATATGGCAGTAATAAACTTAACGATAGACAATTTCAAAGACGAAGTTCTCAACAGCGATAAGCCCGTGCTTATCGATTTCTGGGCGAACTGGTGCGGTCCTTGCCGCATGATGGGTCCCGTAGTGGACGAGATCGCGGAAGAGCGTGACGATATAAAGGTGTGCAAAGTGAACGTGGACGAGGAGAGAGAACTCGCAAACCTCTTTCAGATCTCGAGCATTCCGACGCTTGCGGTCGTCAAGGACGGCAACGTAGTAAACGGATCGGTAGGGGTGCGCCCGAAGAAAGACATTCTGAGAATGATCTGAACACGACAGGTTCACATTCGGGTATCAGTCTTCGGCAAGCTTGCGCAGCTTATCGGGGTCGGTCAGAGTGACCGTGCCGCGCGAAAGGGCGACGAGACCTTCGTCTGCAAAATATTTCAGCATTCGGGTCACGACTTCGCGGGGGTTGCCGAGATGATTGCCTATGACTTCGTGCGTTATCCTGAGAGTGAGGCTGTCTTCTATGTTGGATTCTTCGAGCAGGAACGCGGCAAGACGCTTATCGAAGCTTTTCCACATGATCTGTTCGACCAGCCACATGACGTCGGAAAATCTTGATGCCATGAGCTCGTTGGTGAATCCCGCGATAACGGCGGAATTCTGCATGAGTTTTTTATAGATGTCTGCCGGAATTATCGTGACTTCGCTGTCTTTTTCGGCAGAAAGCATTACGATAAAACCTATGCCGCGGATCATGCACGAAGCGGAGAACAGACAAATATCCATATCGAGCAGGCGGTAGAGGGTGACTTCTTTGCCTTCCGGGGATGAGGTGTACGCTCGGAGCTGTCCCGAATTTACCAGTATAAGTCCGGTGCATTCGTCTGAACCCGAATGAAGTACGGATCCTTTGAGGAAAGTACGTTTTACCGCCGACGCTTCGAGGACAGTGCGTTCGGCATCTGAAAGCTTATTCCATACGGGGAAGAAAGATGAAAGATCCATATAGTGCTCCTTTCGGATATTATAGCATATCGGCAAAGAGAATGCACGCACAAAACGAAAAGCAGTCGATCAATCGTGACTTTGTCACAGAAAGCGGGACGCAGATCGGATATGATAAAGATACAAAGGAGGTCGAGACGATGAAAGAATACGTTTGTACCGTTTGCGGCTACGTCCATAAAGGAGAGTTGTCCGACGATTTCTAATGCCCGGTATGCAAGGCGCCGGCGAGCAAGTTCGTAAAGATCGAAGAAACCGCACCGTCAAAGAATCCGTACGCGGGAACCAAGACCGAAAAGAATCTTCTCGAGGCGTTCGCAGGCGAATCTCAGGCGCGCAATAAGTATACATATTTCGCGGAAGTAGCTCGTCAGGCGGGTTTTGAACAGATCGCGGCTCTCTTCCTGCAGACGGCAGACAACGAGAAAGAACACGCAAAACTTTGGTTCAGGGCTCTCGGAGAGATAGGAAATACCGCTGAGAACCTTCTCCATGCCGCGGAAGGCGAGAGCTATGAATGGACCGATATGTATGCGCGTATGGCGAAAGAAGCCGACGAGGAAGGATTCCAGGATCTGGCAGAGCAGTTCCGCGGAGTTGCTGCGGTAGAGAAGAGGCACGAAGAGAGATACCGCGCTCTGCTCAGAAACGTGGAGACAAAGCAGGTTTTCGAGAAGAGCGGAGTGACTGCCTGGGAATGCCGTAATTGCGGACACGTCGCGGTCGGAGTCAAGGCTCCCGACGTGTGCTCCGTATGTAAGTACTCGCAGTCGTTCTTCGAAGTACACGCGCATAATTATTGAAAAGCAGCTCACTCTTAACGAATGACGTTAAAGAAAGACGCCGATCGGCGTCTTTCTTTTTGCGTTTCTTAAAAAGAGCCGGTATTGACAGGTCGGTTAATATAAGATATATTAAACAAGAGAGGTGTATCATGAAAAAGACGATTCGTTCGATAACCGTAATCGTATTGACGCTCGCGACCGTATTCGGTCTTGCTGCGTGTACGACAAAGATAGGGAGTCCGTCGATAACGGAAGAAAAAGCACAGCTCGAAAGCCTGAGCATACAGACGGAAAACGGCAAGTGGGTGGACGTGACCTACGAGTACGGGCAAAAGACGTTCGACATCGTCAAGAGCCTGGGAGAATTGATGTTCGAGGCGATCGAGATCGGCATAAGCGGCAGTTTCACTGTTGAGGCGGAATACGACTATTCTATGCGTTTAACCTACACGGCGGGCAATTTTTTGTGGAAAAAGGAGAGCGACTTCGTATACAATATCGGGGAGAGGGTGACTTATACTCACGCTGACGGAAAGGAGACGGGATCTTACAGAGAAAACAAACTGGTCGTCAGAAAATCGATGTCGAAATACGTTGCGACTCTCAATGACTCGCAGATGGAATATCTGCTTGCTATGTTCGAAAATGAAAACGAAAAAATTATGAGCGATGCATTCGGCAAAATATCGCTTGAAGCCGTCGGCGACGGTTACGACCGTCAGGCAATTTTGCAGGATGAACTGGGAGACGTGTTCTTCGACGAATGCGGCGGATTGCCTTACGGCGCAGAGGGGAATCTGGTCGAAGGATACAAATTGCAAAAAGACGGCGAGTGGTACTATGTGTTTATGGCGTCATCGCGGGAATGGGCAGAGAAAGCCGAAGAGGCATCGCGGGCAGAGCGTGTCGGAAGAGTGCTTTATATCGGGGAAGGAATGTATCTCGATACGATAAAAGAAATCCTGACGGCATAGATCATGTGGAAATGAAAGAACGCAAAAAGGCGTTCTTTTTTTTGCTGAAAGACGTCCGGTCACCGTTGTTGACATATGAGGAATATTATTTTATACTATATGTTAATTAATCAGAGGCGAAGTCATGACTGATCTTCTTATCAAACTGTTTGTAAAAAATAAAGACGACGTGCGGGATCCCGCAGTCAGGAGCAATTATGCGATGCTGTCGAGCACGACGGGCATTATCGCGAATATTCTGTTGTTCATCGGCAAGCTGATCATCGGTATTCTGTCGGCGTCCGTCGCGATAATCGCGGATGCGTTCAACAATATAGGAGACGCTGGCTCGTCCGTCGTAACGATGATAGGGTTCAGATTTTCGGGCAAGCATGCGGACAAAGAACATCCGATGGGGCATGGCAGATTCGAATATATAAGCGCGTTTATCGTGGACGTGCTCATAATATTCGTAGGTGTGGAGCTGTTCAAAACTTCGATAGAGAAGATAATCACCCCCGAAGCTACGGCGATAGGTACGGCGACGCTCGTATTTCTCGGCGCGGCGATCGCCGTGAAGTGCTGGTTGTTCTTCTTCTATCGCAAGATAGCCAAAAGGATAAATTCTTCGGCGATACGCGCGGCGTCTTTCGACAGTATTTCAGACGTTGTCGCGACAACGCTCGTTTTCGTATCTGCATTGTTGTCCAAATTCGCAGGACTGAATATAGACGGATATGCGGGTATTCTGGTAGCCGCGTTCATATTCTATACGGGAGTAAAGGCGGCAAAAGAGACGATCGATCTGCTTATCGGGGGCTCGCCTGACAAGGAGATACTCAAAAAGATCTCCGATTTCGTGAAAGACTATCCCGAAGTCATAGGCATTCACGACGTTATGGTTCACGACTACGGTCCCGGAAGACAGATAATTTCTTTTCATGCCGAAGTATCCGCGAAGAGCGACTTCAGTTACGTTCACGACGTTATCGACAATATAGAACGCGATTTTCAGAAAAAATACGGATACATAGTGACTATACACCTAGACCCTATAGTGGTGGATGACGAAAAGGTAAACGAGATGTACGATTTCGTAAAGACGGTCGTCAAAGAAGTGGACGAGACTTTCTCGGTGCACGATTTCAGAATGACTTACGGCGGCAATCACATCAATCTGATATTCGACCTTTCAATACCCGTGGACAGCAAGACGAGCGACGAAGACGCGGCTAAGACGGTGGAAGACAAGATAAGGTCGTTGCGTCCCGAGTGCAATTGCGTGATAAAAGCGGAGCATCCGTACGTCTGAAATGAAAACGACGATGCGCCTGAAAAAAGAGCCTTTCGACGCGATACTTTGCAAGGACAAGACGGTGGAAATGCGTCTTTTCGACGAAAAGAGAAGAACGGTATCGAAGGGTGACGAAATAAAATTCGTATGCGAGGAAAACGGCAGAAAGATGTCGGCGATCGTCGCGGATATGCATATATTAGGGGATTTTGCCGAGCTTTACGCAAGTCTGCCCGCGGTGGCGATAGGCTATAAGGGAAGGGAAGAAAGTGCGGATTACAGAGATATGTACGCATATTACTGCGAAGAGGATATAAAAAAATACGGAGTAGTGGGGATCGAACTGTCCGACGTGCGGGCGGAACGATGATCTCACCAGACGGAATAATCGAGCGAAAACGGTACACAATATCATTGATATGTGTACCGTTATTTCATTTGTCAGAGATACGCTTTATTTCGGCAGGAATATGGATATAGATTATGATTTCGGGTACAAGATCGCTGTTACTCCTCGAGACTATCTGTTGAAGACGAAAGAGTCTGGCACGCTGCTGAGACACTATGCAATGATAGGCGGCGCGGCGGTAGCTGACGACTATCCGCTTTATGCCGAAGCCTGCAACGAAAAGGGATTGTGCATGGCGGGACTCAATTTCCCGTTTAATGCATTATATAAGGAAAATGCCGAAAAAGGTAAGAAATCTCTCGCGCCGTACGAACTGATCCCCTACGTTCTCGCGACGTGTGCGGATCTCGAAGAGGCGAGGAGCCTTCTCGAAAATACGGAGATAACGGATAAGCCTTTCAGGCGCGATCTTCCCTTAGTTCCTTTACATTGGATCGTGTCGGATAAAAGCGGCAGCATCGTTTTCGAACAGACAAAGAGCGGAGCAAAAGTATATGACGATCCTCTTTGCGTGCTCACGAACAATCCTCCGTTTCCTTTCCATACGCAAAACGTCAGACAATACGAAAGATTGTCGTCGGAAAATTTTTATGCCCGTGTTGATGAAAGTATGTTTTGCGAGGGAATGGGCGCGATCGGGCTCCCGGGAGACATGTCGTCTTATTCGCGTTTCGTAAAGGCGGAATACTGCCTCAGGAACGCCGTATGCGGGAACGACCCGAGAGAAAAGATCGCGCAGACTTTTCGTATGCTCGAGAGCGTGGCTATGCCGAGAGGCAGCGTCGTCACGCAAAACGGCAGAGAGGATGTAACAACGTATTCATGCGTTATCGATGCGGAGAGAAAAGCGTATTGTTTCAGGACGTACGACGGTTTTGCGTGCGGAAGAGCGGTGATGACCGAAAAACTCGCATCGGGAGAAAGCCTTGCCGTATACGACGTCTCGGGAGGAGACTTTTTCGATGCCGTTTGCTTGACAACGCGATTCTGCGATGATAAACTTTGACTGTAACTGAAAAGACAGTTCGTGACCATCCTGTCTATAAACAAAACTAGGGAAAAGATGGCCGCATTTTGCGGTTTTTTTGTTTTTCGGTCGCGTTCTGCAACGGAGACGCAATGAAAGAAAGGTTCAAAAACTTTTTCAAAGAATTCAGACTGGTGATAAAAAGCATGCCCGCGCCCGTCACGGTGATATTCGTGATGAGTGTGTTTGCAATGAATCTGCTCGCGAATAAGAGCATATCTCTGCCCGTGGACTGGCTCGCGCTCGACTGCGGGATAATCGTGTCGTGGTTTGCATTTCTGACCATGGACATGGCGACAAAACATTTCGGACCGAAGGCTGCGACCATGTTGTCGCTGTTTGCGATAGCCGTCAATCTGTTGTTCTGTCTCATAATGTATCTGGGAAGTCTTATACCGGGAGTATGGGGAGAGAGTTTCGTCGAAGAGGGGGCGGATACGGTCAACACCGCGCTTAACAATACTTTCGGTGGCACATGGTACGTTCTGCTGGGCAGCACGACCGCGTTCGTCGCGTCGTCAGTGATCAACAATTTCACTAATGCGGGGATAGGGCTTGCCTTTTCGAAGAATCCCGACGGACCCGCGGCGTACTTCCTCAGATCGTACGTTTCCACGGCGATAGGTCAGTTCGCGGACAATATGATATTCGCGCTTATCGTCAGCCATACGTTTTTCGGCTGGACGCTCCTGCAATGCGTGACCTGCTCTCTGACCGGAATGGTCGTCGAACTTCTTTTCGAAGTCATGTTTTCGGGTATCGGATACAGGGTGTGCAAGAGGTGGAAGAAAGATGGAGTCGGAAAAGAATATTTTGATTTCGTAAAAGCGTTAAAGGAGGCAAAACAATGAAGATCCTGATAACCGGAACGAGCAGGGGGATAGGCAAGGCTATTGCCGAGAAATTTCTGTCGGAGGGGCACGAAGTGATCGGGCTCGATAAGGACGGGGCGTCGATCTCGAGAGAGGGTTACGTTCACATCGTCGCGGATATATCGAAAGGGGAATTGCCCGACACGGAAGGCGTGGACATCCTCGTGAACAATGCGGGAGTGCAGGACAGCGGCGAGGATATAGACATAAACCTCAAAGGTACTATTCGCGTCACCGAAAAGTACGGGGTCAGGGACGGGATAAAAAGTGTGCTTTTCGTAGCGTCGGCGAGTGCGCATACGGGTGCGGAGTTCCCCGAATACGCGGCGAGCAAAGGCGGCGTTATCTCGTACATGAAAAACGTGGCGTTGAGAATCGCGAAATACGGCGCGACGGCGAATAGCATATCCCCGGGAGGTGTGACCACCTCGATAAACGACAAGGTGATGAAAGACGAAAAGATGTGGAACAGGATAATGGAACTGACTCTGATCCCTAAGTGGGCGAGTGCGGAGGAGATCGCGGAATGGGCGTATTTTCTGACCGTCGTGAACAAATCCGCTACCGCGCAGGATTTTCTTATAGACAACGGCGAAGCGGCAAAAGCCGAGTTCGTATGGTGACGGAGGCGTTTATGAAAGTCGAGTTGAAAAAATGGTGCGAAGAACTGAAAGACGGTCTGATAAGGGTGTGCAACAATACCGACCGCAGCTATCTAACGGAAAGATTGCCTTTTCCGTATACGGAAGAATGCGCCGACGCGTGGTTGAAATACGTCGCCGAAAGCGAAGAAAAGGACGGAGTGTTCCGCGCCGTTGTCGTCGACGGTGAAGTCGCGGGAAATATAACCGTAGAGAGAAAAAGCGACGTTTACCGCAAGGACGCGGAGCTGGGTTATATTCTCGATAAAGCTTATTTCGGAAAGGGAATAGCCACCGAAGCGACGAAACTTATTGTAAAAGAGGCGTTCGACTCGCTTGATATAGCGAGAATAAGCTCTGAAGTGTTCGCCCCCAACGTCGCATCGCGGAGAGTGCTGGAGAAAAACGGTTTCAGGGTAGAAGGCGTGTTCGCGAACGCCGCATATAAGAACGGAAAATCGTACGACATAGTAAAATTCGGTTTGTTGAAAGACTGAAAACGGAATTTACGTTAAATCGGTCGGAGACGTCTGTCTCCGATTTTTTTATGCGTTTTCGGCTGTTTCGCCGTCTGACTTTGCAAGGCACAGTATCGATCGGCGTGAACGGTACTATCGGGCGTTTTTCTGTTTATGCGAAAAATAAGATATTTCAGGATTATGTAAAATATTTATCGATATTTATGCAAAATTATAACGAACGGTTGACAAAAATTAAAAAATATGCAAGAATAACAGCAGAAAGATGTGAAACTGCAAAACGATATAATCATAGATTAATAAAAAAGTTGTATTGACAGCAAAAGATTATAACTTAGCATATATAAACCGTCGCGGCAAGGAATTCGCGACGAGGCAAAAGGAGTGATGAATATGGGAAAAAGGTTCCTGAGCGTTGTCGGCGTTCTGTTGGCAGCGGTTTTTTGCTTGACCGTTTTTGCGGCGTGCATTTTCTCGGGCGGAGACGATGAAACCGATCAATCCGAAACACAGGAAAACGTTACATACGAAATAATGTACAACGACGGTACGGAGACCCACACCGTGGAGGTGGCATACGGGGACGTTTACTATATAACGGCGATTCCGTCGAAAGAAGGTTACGTCTTCGACGGACTGTACGATGCGGAAATAGGAGGCACCAAGTACGTCTCTTCGTCGGGAAACGCGCTCGCGCCTTTTACGGACAAACGCAATATCGTGCTTTTCCCGCATTTCACCGCGAAGATGCATATCATAGCTTTCGATTACGGAGAAGCGCAGGTGAACGGACAGAGAGAGATTGAGGTGGCGTACGGAGAAAAACTCGGCAATCTTCCCATGCCCGAAGCCGAAAACAAGGTGTTCGCGGGGTGGTTCACGCAGCCGAACAAGCAGGGCAGACAGGTGTCCGACTCATACGGGGTTTTGCCGTCGATGGCAGAATTCAATTATACGAATTACACTCCCGACGGAAACGGCACGGTCATGCTGTATGCGGGATTCGACTGGGCTGACGTTACGGTATGTTTCGTATACGACGGCGGCAAGACGGTTGAACAGAAAGTGGCTTACGGCACCGACGTCGACGATCTCGATCTTAAACTGAGAAAAGACGGAGTGCAGATCACGGGCTGGACGCTGACGGCGGGGTCTTCTGAAATTTTCAAAGGAAAAATTGAAGGCGACATCGTGCTTTACGAGGCGCAATTTTCTCCTTATATTGATTTTGACGCGGCGGGAGGAACGCTGGCGAGCACTACGATCGTAGCAAATGCGGGCGATAGCATAGCTCTGCCTACGCCACAGAAAAACGGTAAAATTTTCGTGTGCTGGAAAGACGCTAGCGGAAACGTTGCGGACTACAAGACTATGCCGTCTGAAAGCGTTACGCTGTTCGCTATGTGGTCGGTCGAAGGCAAGCTGACGAGATATTCGAACCATGTGATAACCGACAGCGGCAGAAAAAATCAGCACAAAGACCGGATAGTGTTTACCGACCTGTTCGGTAAATCGCTTGCAACTTTGAAGCAGGAAGGGTATACCAGGGCTAAATTCGATATAAGTATAAAGATCAGCGAGATAGACGACGGATACCAGTGGTGGTTCTTGTCTCGCAATGATACGGGCACCGACAACGTGGACGAAGGCTATTTCGAGCACGGTCGGGGCAATAAGGATACGCAGAGCAGATGGCACAGCGTCAGCGTTGAAACGGGGCTCGACTCTTGCAGAGAGATCATGCATATGATGTACGGCGCGGACGGTTGGTGGGGCGACAACTGGAACAACGAGTCTCTCGAGCTGAAGATAACTCTTTACTGATCTGAAGTCGGCGGCACGCAGTACGTCAATTCGGACGGCGGCGCGCTGGCGTTGTTCTCAGACAATAAAAACCTTTTGCTTTTCCCTCGCTGGGCGGCAAAGGAATATACGCTGGTGCTCGACTATCAGGGGGCGGAAGTAACGGCGGAAAGACAGCTTTCGGTGAGTTACGGTTCAAAACTTACTTCGCTGCCTGTCGGACTTAAGATGGATAATAAAAAGTTCGTAGGCTGGTATACCGAACCGAATAAAAAAGGCGTCAAAGTTGCGGATGAGTACGGTGTCGTGCCCGGGAACGATATGGTGTCGGAAAGGAATTTCGACATCTCATATCCCGACATGACAAAACTATATTGAAATAAATTTACGGAGGATGTATTTATGAAAAAGAGGCTGGTACTGCTTATCATGGTCGCGATTATAGCGACGTGTGCGCTTGTATGTTTCGCATCTTGCGATAAGGCGGAGGACGTTATAAACGAGATCCGCGTCGAAGAGGCAGAAAACATCGCTTACGACAACGGCTACATAACGTGGGACAAGACGAATGCCGATTACTATACGGTGTCGATAAACGGAGGCGAGGCGCAGAGGTCGAACTCTACGACTTTCGCATACGACTCTCAGGGAGAGAGATTCGAAGTGACGATAGTATCGGTGCTCGGAAACAGTACGGCGAGCGCGAGCAAAACCTTTATCCCGCTTGAAAAAGTGTCGAAAGAGAATGTCGTAGTCTCGGAAGGCGGCGCGGTCTCGTGGCAGGCGGTTTCGGGAGCAGATGCGTATCTGATCTCGGTCAACGGACAGACTCTCGTTTCTCCTTTGACCGATACCGTTTACGACAAACTGTCTGCGGGAAGTAACCGCGTCAAGATCAAACCGATAGTCAAGGACGACGATTCTTACTATTCGTCATGGAGCGACGAGATCAATGTCTATATATACGCCGCACCGACTGCGATAAAATACGACGGTTCGACGATAAGCTGGTCGGGCAACGCGTCGACCTATCTCGTTACCGTCAACGGTCAGTCCAAAGAGATCAGCGGCAATTCTATGGCGTATTCTTCGGGTAACGCGGATTTTGAAGTGACGGTCAAAGCTGTCGGCAACCATACTTCGACATACGATTCGGCAGAAACTACGGATTCGTTCTTCTACCTCGATCCCGTCACGGGCATTACCGTGGTGGACGGCGTGCTGGTCTGGAACGAAGTGGAAAATGCTCAGGGATACCGCATAAGCATTGACGGAGTTGTCCGGAACGAAAGTCTCGATACCAATTCGTACGCGCTCGTCAGCGGCAAGTCGGTGGACGTAAAGCTGATGCCGTTCAATAACAGCGGCAACTATTTCTCATCATGGACAAACGAGCAGTCTTTCTATATCCTTGCGACGCCGGTCGTGCACTGGAACGCGTCTATGGAACTTGACGGAGAGAAGAGAAACAATTTCTACTGGGACGCCACGGGAACTACCGGCGGATTTACCGTAAAACTCGAAAAAGACGGCTCGGAACCTCTTACCGTCAGCGTACCTACCGCGACTTCGTTCGAATACGACTATCTTGAGACAGGCGTATATAAGGTTTCGGTCAAGGCTAACGCGGACGAGAGCGATGCGTCGAGATACGATTCGGCGTACAGCAAACCCATCGTTGTCGAAAGACTCGCGGGTCCCTCAAAGAACGACGGCTCTTTTGTTACCAGTGATCCCTCAAATATAGCCAGAGGTTTTACGGTCAATTTCAAAGGCGTCAGCAACGCGAAAGAATATCAGCTGTATAAGGACGGCGTGAAAGTCGAAGGCAAGACCACTACGGGATCGTCTCTCAACGTGACCGAGGTCGCCGGTGCGTCTGTCATCGAAGAACAGCACTTCAATTACAGCATCAGGAGCATAGGTCAGGTCAAGCAGAGCGGAGGTACGACCTACGTTTATCTGTCCTGTCTCAGCGCGAATGCGCTCGATTTCGAAATAACGGTGCAGGCAATGCCTTCGGGTCTCACGATGGAAGGTTACAACGCTAAATGGAACGTCGTCGCGGGTGCAAACGGATATGCTGTCGCATGCGGCAACGCGGTAGATACTGCGAACGAAAACACGTTCAATCTGTCCGATATAGAGGCGGGCTTATACGAGGTAAAAGTCTGCACCAGAGGAGACGGCGCGACTACGCTTGCATCCGGCTTTACTTCGCCCGTCAACGTGCAGAGACTCAATGCGCCTTACGACATCAAGATCACCGCGGGCGAGGGCAACGGAATGCTCGAGTTTGCCGCGGGTGACGTGATAAGCGGTTTCGTTGCCGGATATACCGCGTATATCGGCACGGAGCTGACCGCGATAGGAGAAGACAAATTCGGCGAAATGTACGATTATATTTCGACGAAAGGCACCTCGCTCAGCATGACGGCGGACGCAAACGAATACAATTCGGACGGCACGCTATATTACATGACGTCGCAACGTTCCGCTACCAAGCAGTTTATAAGGCTGGAGGCACCCGTGTTTGCTGATGGCTGCATCTCCTCGCAGAGCGAACTCAAATGGGAGGCGAGCGCGAATATCAATACGTCGGTCTATACTCCGACTTACGTTCTCAGCGTCTCCAAGGACGGAGCTGGTGCGACTTCGAGGCCAGCGACGTCATCGACTTCTTTCCCGCTTTCGCAGCTCGATGCGGGAGTATATACGGTAACGGTCAAGGCGATAGGCAACAATACGGTTTATCTTGACAGCGAATCTTCGGAAAGTTTCACTTTCACGAAGCTCGCTACTCCCGTGATGAACGTAGTAAACAACGAATATTCCTGGACCAACAGCGCGCAGGCGACGTCTTACTCGCTCGTCATCGACGGCAAAACGGTGCAGGAAAACATCATGCAGGAAGGAGAGACTTTCAGTTATAAACCGAGATACACTTCTCTCGGCGATCATACCGTAAAACTCTACGCGGTAGGCAACGGCGTTGATACCGTGACAAGCGATCCGTTCGAGTACGTTCAGAAGACGGCGCAGCTCTCCGCTCCCGTCGTGACCTCTGTCGTCGGCGTCAGAAACGACGAGACCAAGGGAGGTACGGTCACCGTTACCGTCGAGGCGGTGCAGAATGCGCTCGGTTATCAGTACGAGGTCAAGGGTACAGACGAATACTCTGCGGAAACGGTGTACAACAAGACTTTGCTCGAAGACGGCGTCTGCAACGTCAGAGTCAAGGCGGTCGGCGGCGCGATAGACGCCGGCGGCGTGTATTATCTGGATTCGGCATACAGCGCGAGTACTTCGGTCAACTTCCTCGCGGCGGTCAACGCAAACGGTTTCGAGATAGACGGCGACGGCAGAATAAGCTGGAATACGGTATCTGACGCGCAGGGTTACGACTACTGCATCCAGTATGACAACGGCGCGTGGACCGAGGCGACGCATATCGACGTCAATTACGTCGACGTCACAGACTTCTCGTCGTACGGACTTATCAGGATCAGAGTCAGAGCGTCTGCGGACGGATTGAACGGATACGTCGACTCGGTGTGGACGGAATGGACGTGGAACAACTGAAATGAGCGTATTTCCGATATTTATAGTAAACTTCCTGTTGCAGATGCTGTTTTCGCTCGGATTCATTTTTATATTCGGAGCGGTGATAGCGGTCTGTAACTCGAAGATATACGGGAATTTCGGCAGCAAGGGCAGGGCGTTCTGCATAGCGACGGGCTGGATCGGTACGCCGGTACACGAAGCGGCTCACGCCCTTGCGTGTCTGATATTCGGGCATAAGATCGTGGAGATAAAATTTTTTATCCCCGATTCTTCGGACGGAACTTTAGGCTATGTCAGCCATACTTACAATCCGAAGAACCCGTATCAGAAGATGGGCAATTTCTTCATAGGCATCGCGCCTATAATTGTGGGCGCGGGAGTGCTTTCGCTGCTTTTGTACCTGTTTTTGCCGTCCGCGTTCTCAGGCGTGTTCAGAGAGCTTAACGACGCCGATTTTCTCGGTGACGTCGGCGATTCTCTGAAAAGGATCGGCAAAGCTTTGGTTACGCTGTTTTCGTATGCGGGGACATGGCAATGGTGGGTGTTTCTGATCTTGGGAAGTTTCATAGCCATGCACATGACGCTGAGCAAAGCGGATATTCATGGCGCTGCGACGGGGCTTATCGTTTATATCGTGCTTTTTGCGGCGATAGATCTGATCCTTGCGTTTGTCTCGCAAAAATCTCTGTCGGCGTTTACGGGCGGAATCGTAACGATGGGTACGATATTGCTGTTTTTCTTCTGTCTGTTCGTGCTGATAGCAGTCGTATGGCTGATAATTTCAAAAATAGTTTCTCTGTTCGTCAGATGAGACGGATCCCGCAGACGCGGGTCTTTATTGTCTGAAACCGTCGCGTATTCGTCTTGATTTCGTCGCGGTTTTGTGCGATAATCTTTTCGGAGGCGTTATGAAAAAGTCTTTGAAAGAGATGACTCTGGCAGAGCTTTGGGAGCTTTTTCCGATAACTCTGGCACAGCCGCAGAAAAAATGGAAAGGACAGTTTGAGCGGGAGAGAGACAGACTCTGTGCCGTTTTGTCGTGTAAGCCCGACGACGTAAGACATATCGGCAGCACTGCGGTAGGCACTATCGTCGCAAAGCCGATAGTGGACGTGCTCGTAATATGCGAAGATCCCGCAAAATGCTCGGACGTCCTCGAGAATAACGGATACATAGCGATGAATAAGAGCAAAGACAGAGTTTCTCTCAACAAGGGGTATACGCCCGACGGTTATGCCGACGAGGTTTTTCATATCCATGTGAGGAAAAGGGGAGACGACGACGAAGTTTACTTCTGCCGCTATCTGAGAGATTGCCCCGATACCGCGAGGGAATACGGGGAACTGAAAAAACGTCTGCTCGAGGAATACGGCAGGGACAGGGACGGTTATACCGCGGCAAAGACGGATTTTGTAAAGAAATATACGGAGAAGGCAAAAGAAAAATACGCAAAATGAAAAAGGACGGAAAACCGTCCTTTTCGTTTGCGGCTTCAGCAGCGGTAGATCTTTTGTTTTTCGACGGAGAACGAACTCTTTATCTTTGTTGACATCATATCCGCGACCACTGCGATGAATTCGCCGTTGGTAGGGCAATGACTGTTGTCGAAACAGTTGCCGAAGACGGACGACTGCGCGCGGAATTTGCCGTTGTCGAAACATACGCCGAGTGCGTGTCTTATGCCGCGCTCGATACTGCCCGCATTGGTTCCGAATCTGACAGCGAGGTCGGGATACAGTCTCTTGGTTATGCCTTTGTTCAGATAGGAAGAGTCGTGGCTTGCGAGTTTGATTGCGGCTTTCAGATACCTGCAACCCGTCAGATTGTGTCTGAATCCCAGTTTCAGGAACAGCTCTTTGAGGAATTCGTCTTCGAGCGCCTCGATCTTTGCGGTGAGATCTTCGGGAGAAACGGAGCTTTGTCTCGATACGAGATAGACCGCTTTGGGCTTTCCGTTTTTGTCGGTCAGCATATAAGAGCGTTTTGACGAATCGGCGAACGCGTCGCTCAGCGGCTTGTCCTGTAAAAAGAGCAGGTAAGAGTTTTCGTTGAATACGAACGTGTCGAACGCCAGACGGTTTTTGCAGAAATCGTTATACGTCTTGAACTGCGTGCATACGCAGTCTTGCCAACGTTTTGCCAACAAATCGGAAATTTTATAAGCAAAAGAGTCGTCGGATTCGACGACGGCGACGTGCTCGGGTGCGTTCATTATTTTCATCCTTTGAAATACAAATTTTAACGATATGATTATACAATCGGGACGCTTTTCGCGTCAATCGTTTTATGTTGAATTTTGTACAAAATTGTAAAATCATTGTCGAATTTTGTAAAAAATTATCGATATTACGCGAAAAAAAGAAAACGCCTCGAGATAGAGACGTATAGAGTGGAAAAAACACGGAAAGAGGGGCTTAGCGTCTGCTGCGTACGTCGGCATTGTTCCTGCGGCTGACTATATAGTCGGATATACCGTCGAGGAATATGCGACTTATGGCAATTCCCAACATGAACATAAGCGTCGCTGTCGCTAAGCCGCAAAGCGACAATACGAGCGGAGCGGCAACGCTGTCGGACGCAAAACTTCTGACGAGACCGATGAGAGAGCATATTGCACCGAAACCGCCTACAGCGAATATCGCGATGATGCCGAAGCACGCTACGAGCGCGCCTGCCGATACGAATATGTCGTTGGCGATCAATGCGCCTTTTGACTGTTTTTCTCTTTTCATAGTTTCCATTTTAGCAGATACCCGCGGCGAAATCAATTAAAATCGCGCCCGCGCACGGATACGATATATATCAATATTATTCCCCCGGCAGGGAAACGCATACCTTTTTCCGTCACAAAGCGGTGACACGGACGTCACCTCTTTGCGAGAGAGCAATAACATATTGCGCTGATGCCTTCTTCTCGCCCCGTCATGCCGAGTTTTTCGGTCGTCGTGGCGGCTACGTTCACGGCAGACGTCGGCGCGCCGAACGCCTCTGCGATATTTTGCGTCATAGTAGGGATGTGATGCGACAGCTTGGGTTTCTGCGCCATTATCACCGCTGAAAGGTTGTTCAGCTCATAGCCGTCGTCTTTCATGAGCGTGACGACTTTTTCGAGCAGTTTCATGCTGTCCGCACCCTTGTATGCGGGGTCGGTGTCGGGGAAGAGCACCCCGATGTCGCGCCTTCCCAGCGCGCCGAGCACCGCGTCCATCACGGCGTGCACGAGCACATCAGCGTCCGAATGACCGACAAGCCCTTTTGTGTGCGGGATCTCTACGCCGCCGAGCACCAGTTTTCTGCCTTCGGCAAGCGCGTGCGTGTCCCACCCCGTGCCTACTCGGAAACCTTGCGGAGTGAGCGAGGCAACGTCTTCGGCGGTGGTTATTTTCTTGTTTGAGGGATCGCCTTCTGATATGGCGACGTCGCCGAAATATCTCTCGTATACGCTCGCGTCGTCTGTTGCCGAAAAGCCGTCTTTTTCGGCGAGAGCGTACGCTTTTAGTATCTTTTCGCGCCCGAATATCTGCGGCGTCTGCACGGCGAAATACTCGCTCCTGTCCACTCCGACAGAGCCGCTTGCCGTCTTTTTGCGCAGGCTGTCGGTGACGGGAACGCATACGACCGCGGTGCCGTATTTTTCGGCGGTCGCGAAAGCCGAATCCACGGTCTTTTTATCCGCAAAAGGTCTCGCGCCGTCGTGTATCGCGACGTATTCGGCGTCGCAGGCGAGCAGTGCGTTGTATACCGACTTTCCGCGTGTGTCGCCGCCGCGTACGAGGATTATTTTTTTGTCGCAATTTTTTGCGATCTCTCTGAAACGGGGTTCGTCCGCTTCGGAGCAGGCAATGACTATTTTTTCAACGTCGTCGCGGCAAAATACTGAGACAGTCTTTTCGATCACGGTCAGTCCGCCGATGTCGGCAAACAGTTTGTTGTACGAAAGCCCCGTGCGCGAACCCGTGCCGCCCGAGGGCAGTATCACGTCAAATTTCATCTGTAAGGACCTCGTACATTTCCGCCGTGTCCTGTTTTTTGACAGTTTCTTCCACGACGAGTATGCGGAATCTGAAAGTGCGGTCGCCGAAACGCAGCGTTACCGTGTCGCCGACCTTTACCTGCGCGCCCGCTTTCGCGGGTCTGCCGTTTATCTCGACTCTGCCGCCGTCGCACGCTTCGTTCGCAACCGTGCGGCGTTTGATTATTCTGGATACTTTCAAAAATTTGTCTAGTCTCATCTTTGCATCCTTTTGAGAAGAGCGGGGAGCTCTTCCAGCGTTTTGCAGTAGTAGTTGTATCCCGTTACGTTGGGTTTTCTGACGAGCACCGCGCCCATTCCGAACTGTAAGGCACCTAGCACGTCGGCAAAATAATTGTCGCCGACAAGCACGGTTTTATCCTTGGAAAAATTGCCGAGAGCTTTGCTCAGTACTTCGGGGTGAGGTTTTTCGTATTCTTCTTCTGATGAGATCACCATGCGGGAGAAATACGCTCCCAGCCCCAGATTGTTGAAAATTTCACGCGCCTCGGGGATATGGTTGGATACGAGCGCGAGAGAATATCCCTGTGATGTAAGTGCGTCGAGAGTGCCGATGGTGTCGGGAAAAAGTTTCCAGTACGACATGTCGCAGAACCTGTCTTGCAGCCCTTTCATCGCTTTTTCCGCATCCGGGAGAGAACATACGCCGTTTTCGGCAAGTCCCTTTGCGATATTGCCCGAGACAGTCTCCCACCAGTCTCTGCCTTTGAAAAAATCCGCGTGCGATATTGCAGGGTCGCTCCACGGATAGACGCCGCCGTGCGTTACGGGACGTATCTGTTCGCTCGTGGCGTATACGTTGTTTTCGAGCAGAAGCTCTTTTACGGTGTCCGTCCACATCGTCGTGCGGAAACCGAGTGTCATATCGAAATCGAATATTACGTTTTTTATTGTGCCCATATATGCATATTATAGCAAATAATCCGCGCGTATGCAATACCTCTGTAATTTCAAATTGTATATATCGAATATTTACAATGTCCGACGTGTGATGTATAATATAAACATAGAGAGGAGGGAAGGGCATTGAAAAACGACAAAATTTCCAAAAAATTCGTCACGACGTGTCTGGCACTCAGTGCAATATTGTTTGTTTCCGCGGTGTTGATATTTCTGATCGCATTGCTGACGTTCTGAGGTGGATCATGGCAAAGAAGAGAATAGTATATACTCTGCTTATCGCGCTCGTACTGGCGATGGTCGTCGCCAACGTTTTCGCGATAAACGTGCTGATCGCGGACAACGTGCTCAGAGACAACAAAGTCGGGATCTCGTCGCTTAACAGGGTGAGAGACGTAAAGCCCTCGAAAAGCTGCCACGTCGATATCTGGGTCAGACTGCCTGAAGACGTAAAGTATTACAGCGCGCTGTACGGGCTGATAGACGTCGGCAGCGTCGCCGTGTTCGAGACCGAGGCGGCGGGTGAGACCGTGACGGTAGAGGTCTACGAAGTGTGGGGCGGCAGGTTCGTGCCCGACGAAGGCGGAAAAGAGGTGAAAACCGAGGATTTCGACGATATGCGGTTCATGCACGGCATGACCGTATACGAAGACCGCACCGTGATATTTTTGAAAGAGCAGCCGTCGGACAAGTTCATGGTGATAGATTCGGCAGATCCCGAAGTCGTCGACACGGCGGTGTACTATCTTCTCGAATCGTACAGCGACGAAAAATACGGCGTTTCGCCCGTCACGGACGCAGGAAACGACACCGAAAACTGCTTTCGGAACGGGATTTTGGGATAATAGTTCGTATTTCTGGTCAGGCGAGTGACTGTCTGAAGGCGTTTTACGTTCGCAATACTTTTCGCGACGGAAATATCCGTCGCGTTTTTCTTTTGAAAAAGTTATAGTGGACAAAGCGCGCGAAATTGGATATTGACAAGCGTTGCGGGGAAGTATATAATTATGGACGTGCAGAAATGTCAATCAATTTTTTTTATAATTATTTTCAAAAAACCGTTGACACGGTTGGAAGTTTTCCTTATAATGTATATTTGCGTTAGTATGTAAAATGCGAAAATAGCAACATATCCCCGCCGACGGAAGAGAAAGGATGTCGGGTAAGGGGAGATTTTCGCGTTTTTATATACGCATACGCGTTTCAGTCGGAAAAATTTTAAGGAGGGTCAATAATGCCTCAACACATTCACAAGGTTAAGTACGGCAATACCGAAAGACTGAGCTTTGCTACGATCAAAGACACTCTCGATATCCCGTATCTGATCGCTTTGCAAAAGGACTCCTACCAGCAGTTTATCACCGAAGGCATACAGGAAGTTCTCGACGACTTTTCTCCCGTCGTGGACTTCGCAGGAAGAATGGAACTGCAGTTCCTCGGTTTCTCGCTGGAAGGCAAGCCCAAGTACGATATCAAGGAGTGCAAGGACCGCGACGCCACTTACGCTTTGCCGCTCAAGGTAAAGGTAAGGCTCGTACACAACGATACGGGCGAGGCGACCGTCGAGGAAGTCTTCATGGGAGACTTCCCGCTGATGACGGAAAACGGCAGCTTCATCATCAACGGCGCGGAGAGAGTCATCGTCAGCCAGCTGGTGAGAAGCCCGGGCGTTTACAGCACTTTCACTCTCGACAGATCGGGCACCCCCAGATACGAGACCACCGTTATGCCTAACAGAGGCGCGTGGCTCGAGTTCAAGCAGGACGCCAACGGCATACTGTGGGTCAGCGTAGACCGCACCCGCAAGGTGACCGCCAGCGTACTCATGCGCGCACTCGGCTACGGCAGCGACGAGCAGCTCTACGAACTCTTCGGCGAAGAGGAGATGCTCAAGGCGACCATTGCCAAGGACGGCAACGCAAAGAACGAAGACGACGCCAAGATCGAGCTTTACAGAAAGATGAAACCGGGCGAGATCCCGACGATGGACGGCGTGACCCAACTTATCAGAAGCACGTTCTACGATTCGCGCAAATACGACCTGATGCGCGTCGGAAGATACAAGGTCAACAAGAAACTCGCTCTCGCTACCAGACTCGAGAACCAGAAGATCACGAGAGACATCGTGACCGAGGACGGCGAAGTTCTCGCTTCGGCGGGAGAAGTCATCGCTCCCGAAAAGGCGGTCGAGATCCAGAACGCGGGCGTCAACGTGGCGTATATCGCTACCGCGGACGGCGGCGAGTTCAAACTCACGGGCAACAATACCGTAGACATGGCGGCTTATCTCGGCTGGAACAAGGACGAGTGCGATCCCAAGTCTCTCGGCATACTCGAGAAGGTCTACCTGCCCGAGCTCAAGAGACTCGTCAAAGTTAAAGAAGAGCAGAACCTCTCCGACGACGAGTTCAAGGCTCTTATCAGATCTGACAAGGATAACCTCGTCATCAAACACATTACGCTTGACGACATCGTTTCGTCCGTATGTTACAACCTCGGACTCGTACACGGTTTCGGCGTGGCCGATAATATCGACCACCTCGCGAACCGCAGAGTCAGGTCTGTCGGCGAGCTGCTCCAGAACCAGCTGCGCATAGGTATGGCGAGACTCGACAGAGTCATCAAAGAGCGTATGTCCATCACTCAGGACGCGGGCGAGCATAAGGCTCAGTCCTTCATCAACATCAAGCCCGTAACCAGCGTTATCAAAGAATTCTTCGGCAGTTCGCAGCTGTCGCAGTTCATGGATCACCACAACCCGATCGCGGAGCTGACCCACAAGAGAAAGCTTTCCGCACTCGGTCCCGGCGGACTCAACAGAGAACGCGCAAGTTTCGAAGTCCGCGACGTCAACTACTCGCACTACGGTCGTCTGTGCCCGATCGAGACCCCCGAAGGTCAGAACATCGGTCTTATATCGTCGCTCGCAACCTACGCGAGAGTCAACGAATACGGCTTTATCGAGGCTCCGTACCGCAAGGTAGAGAAGACCTATAACGAAAACGGCGAGGTCGTCGACATCGTGGTCACCGATCACGTCGATTACCTGCAGGCAGACGAAGAGGATAAATACGTCGTTGCTCAGGCGAACACCCCCCTCGACGAGAACGGAAGATTCGTCGAAGACCGCGTTACCTGCCGTATAAGAGAAGACATCCGCGCGGTGGACAAGCGTACGGTCGACTATATGGACGTTTCGCCCAAGCAGCTCGTTTCCGTCGCGGCATCGCTCGTACCCTTCCTCGAGAACGACGATACGTCGCGTGCTCTGATGGGTTCGAACATGCAGCGTCAGGCAGTTCCGCTCCTGCGTCCGCAGGCTCCTATAATAGCTACGGGAATGGAGCACAAAATCGCGTACGATTCCGGCGTCATGGTCATCGCCAAGAACGACGGCGTCGTCAAAGCAATGGACGCTACCAAGATAGAGGTCGAGAGAGGAGACGGCGACGTAGACGTCTACAAACTGCAGAAGTTCGAGCGTTCGAACAACGGCACCTGCATCAACCAGAAGCCTATCGTCAACGTAGGTCAGAAGGTCGTAAAGGGCATGGTGCTCGCAGACGGTCCTTCGACCGACAACGGCGAGCTGTCACTCGGCAGAAACATCCTTATCGGCTACATGAGCTGGGAGGGTTACAACTACGAGGACGCTATCCTGATCAGCGAAGAGCTGGTAAAAGACGACGTTTTCACTTCTATCCATATAGAAGAATACGAAATAGAGAGCCGTGACACGAGATTGGGCGAAGAGCAGATCACCCGCGACATCCCCAACCTCGGCGACGACGCGCTCAAATACCTCGACGACGACGGTATCATCATGGTCGGCGCAGAGGTACACAGCGGCGACATCCTCGTCGGCAGAGTTACCCCGAAGGGCGAGACCGAGCTGACTCCCGAAGAGAGGCTCCTCAGAGCGATCTTCGGCGAAAAGGCGAGAGAGGTCAGAGACACTTCGCTCAAAGTTCCTCACGGACAGAGCGGTATCGTCGTGGACGTCAAAGTGTTCACGAGAGAGAACAAGGACGAGCTGCCCCCGGGCGTTACAAAGGTCGTCAGAGTCTACATCGCGCAGAAGCGTAAGCTCGGCGTCGGCGACAAGATGGCGGGACGTCACGGTAACAAGGGCGTCGTTTCGAGAGTCCTTCCCAAAGAAGATATGCCTTTCATGGCAGACGGCACTCCGCTCCAGATAGTGCTCAACCCGATGGGCGTTCCTTCGCGTATGAATATCGGTCAGGTCTTCGAAGTGCACCTCGGTTTCGTCGCAAAACTGCTCGACTGGAAGATAGCTACCCCTGTCTTCGACGGAGCTAAAGAGTCCGACATCAAGGAGCTGTTCGCAGAGAACAATCTGCCCGCAAGCGGCAAGATGGAGCTGTTCGACGGCAGAACGGGCGAGAAGTTCGAGAACCCCGTCACGGTCGGTTACATGTACATGCTCAAGCTGATCCACCTCGTAGACGACAAGATCCACGCGCGTTCCACGGGACCGTACAGCCTCGTAACGCAACAGCCTCTCGGCGGTAAGGCGCAGTTCGGCGGACAGAGATTCGGCGAAATGGAAGTCTGGGCACTCGAAGCGTACGGCGCGTCGCACATACTGCAGGAGATCCTGACCGTCAAGTCAGACGACGTCGTCGGTCGTGTCAAGACCTACGAGTCCATCGTCAAGGGCAGCACGATCAGCGAGCCCGGCACGCCGGAGTCCTTCAAGGTTCTTATCAAGGAATTCCAGGGTCTCGCGCTCGACGTAAAGGTGCTCAACGAGAACAAGGAAGAAATAGGTCTCAGAGAGAACGTGGACGAGGACATCGATTACGTTCCCGAGAAAGAGCAGGAGCTCGACGAGGTCGACGCTTTCGATCTGTCGTCGGGAGAGGGCGAAGACGTATTCGGCATCGGCGACGAGTCCTCTATGTTCGGAGAGGCAAGCCTCTTCGACGATATGGGCGACGACGAGGACGGAGATCTGTTCGGCTCGTCGGACGACAACGAATAAGGAGGTAATATATGTCGGAAGTAAACAATTTTGACTCGATACAAATAGGCGTTGCATCTCCCGAAAAAATCAGGTCCTGGTCGCACGGCGAAGTCACCAAGCCCGAAACCATCAATTACAGAACTCAGAAACCCGAAAAAGACGGTCTGTTCTGCGAGAGGATTTTCGGACCTACCAAGGACTGGGAATGCCATTGCGGTAAATATAAGAGAATCAGATATAAAGGCGTTATCTGCGACAAGTGCGGCGTCGAAGTCACCCGCGCTAAGGTCAGACGCGAGAGAATGGGTCATATCGAACTCGCATCCCCCGTGTCTCACATCTGGTACTTCAAGGGCGTGCCGTCCCGTATCAGCCTCGCGCTGGATATGTCTCCGAGAGACGTCGAGATGGTACTGTACTTCATCAAGTACATCGTCATCGACCCGGGTCAGACCAACTTCGTCAAGAAGCAGATAATCGACGACAAAGAGTATCACGACGCGCTCGACACCTACGGCAGCGGAGCTTTTCGCGTCGGCATGGGCGCAGAGGCTATCAAAGAACTCCTTGCCGAGATCGACCTCGACAAGGAGTGCGAAGATCTTAAAAAGATCATTGACACGACTTCCAGTCAGCGCAAGCTGAAGGCAGTCAAGAGACTCGAGGTCATCGAGGCGTTCCGTACGGGCAACACCCGTCCCGAATGGATGATCCTCGACGTGCTCCCCGTACTTCCGCCCGAACTCAGACCTATGGTCCCGCTCGACGGCGGCAGATACGCGACCAGCGACCTCAACGACCTGTACCGCAGAGTCATCAACCGCAACAACCGTCTGAAGAAACTGCTCGATCTCGGCGCGCCCGACATTATAGTCAGAAACGAAAAGAGAATGTTGCAGGAAGCCGTTGACTCTCTTATCGAGAACGGCAGAAGAGGAAAGGCGGTCGTAGGACCCGGCAACAGAGAGCTTAAATCTCTGACCGCGATGCTGAGAGGTAAGCAGGGACGTTTCCGTCAGAACCTTCTCGGTAAGCGTGTAGACTATTCGGGTCGTTCGGTCATAGTCGTCGGTCCCGAGCTCAAGATGTACCAGTGCGGTATCCCCAAGGAGATGGCTCTCGAGCTGTTCAAGCCGTTCGTCATCAAAAAGCTCGTTGACAGCGGCAAGTGCCAGAACATCAAGAACGCGAAACGCGTGATCGAGAAAGCGAAGGACGTCGCGGTATGGGATATACTCGAAGAGGTCATCAAGGACCACCCAGTGCTCCTCAACCGTGCTCCTACACTTCACAGACTGGGTATCCAGGCGTTCGAGCCCGTACTCGTAGAAGGCAGAGCAATCAAACTGCACCCGCTCGTCTGCGGCGCGTTCAACGCGGACTTTGACGGCGACCAGATGGCAGTACACGTTCCGCTTTCCATCGAGGCTAGAGCAGAGGCGAGATTCCTTATGCTTTCGACCAACAACATCCTCAAGCTGAGCGACGGCAAGCCTATCGTTTCGCCTACGCAGGATATGGTCATAGGTTCGTACTACCTGACCATGATCAAGCCGGGCGGTCTCGGCGAGGGCAGATATTTCCGCAATCCCGCAGAGGCTATGATGGCTTATCAGCTCAAGCAGATCGACCTGCAGTCCAAAGTCTTCATCCGCGTGGAGAAGGAGATCGACGGCGTCAAGTATCATAAGAACCTGAATACGACGATCGGCAGAATAATCTTCAACCAGGCTATTCCGCAGGATCTGCACTTCGTGCCGAGAGAGACCCCCGAGCAGCAGCTCGACCTCGAGATAGACTTCCTCGTAGGCAAGAAACAGCTGTCGCAGATAGTCGACAACTGCTTCAAGTACAAGGGAGCTACCGAGACCTCGGTCGTCCTCGACAAGATCAAGGCGCAGGGTTACAAATATTCGACTATCGGCGCGGTCACCGCATCCATATTCGATATGCACATCCCCGACAAGAAGGGCGAGATCATCAAGAAGGCGGAAGAAAACGTACTCAGCATCGAAAAGCAGTACAAGAGAGGCCGCCTGACCGAAGAAGACAGATACCGTCAGATAGTCAAGCTGTGGCAGGACGCGAAGGACGAAGTCAACAACCTCCTGTTCGACGAAAACAGCGAAGACTTCCTCGGCGAGTTCAACCCGATATGGATGATGGCGAACTC
>CALWHF010000015.1 GCA_944380305.1 uncultured Christensenellaceae bacterium | reverse complement strand
CCCGAAGTTCCGTTCTCCGTCGACAAGTTCAAGAGCGACGTCAAGGCGGTCATGGAGAAGAACGGCGGCAAGTGCATGGTAGCGGTTTCCGAGGGTATTTCCGACGCAAGCGGCAAGCTTATTGCCGAAGTTCTCGCAGGCGACAACCTTGCTCGCGACAGTTTCGGTCACGCGCAGCTCGGCGGCGTAGGCGCGGCTCTCGCGAATATGTGCAAAGCGGAATTCGGCTGCAAGACGCGTGCGGTAGAGTTCAGCCTTATGCAGAGATGCGGCGCGCACCTCGCTTCCAAGGCGGACGTCGAAGAGGCGTTCAAGGCAGGCGCGGCTGCTGTCAAGTACGCGGTAAAGGGCACGACCGACAAGATGGTCATTCTCAAGAGAGACATGAGCAGCGGCAAGTATAAGTGCAAGGTCGGCGTCATGAGCGTCGCAAAAGCGGCAAACGCAGAGAAGAAAGTCCCGATGGAGTGGATCATCAACGACGGCACGATGCTTTCCAAAGAGTATATCGACTACGCGCTCCCGCTCATCCAGGGCGACTGCAAAGCTCCTCTCGAGGACGGTCTCCCCAGATTCGCGAAGCTCAAGAAAGTGCTCGTAAAGAAGTAATCGGCAAAAAGACAAAAAAGCGACTGCAAAACGCAGCCGCTTTTTTTATGCCGATTTTCGGCAAAGCGCGCGGAGGAGGAGCGCGGACAAACCGTGTATTGTCTTTTGCCGAAGGTCGTGATATAATAAACGGGATATACGCGCACGGTTTATTCCTCGGGAAACCAGCGAGGGGGTTTTGTTAAGACGCGGCGTAAAGAGTAATGATTATCTGAGAGGTGAAGACAATGCTTTCATATGTTTATAAAGACAAAGGGCACTTTGCGCTCGAAGAAAAGCCGAGACCCGTCATTACCGACTCTAAAGACGCGATAGTAAAAATCACGCTTGCCAGTATATGCACCAGCGATCTGCACATCAAGCACGGCTATGTGCCGCGCGCGGTAAAGGGAATAACGGTCGGGCACGAGGCGGTCGGAGTGGTCGAGGAAGTCGGAGCGGAAGTCACCGACATAAAGGTCGGAGACAGGGTCGCGATCAACGTCGAGACCTTCTGCGGAGAGTGCTTTTTCTGCAAGAGGGGATACGTCAACAATTGCACCGACAAGAACGGCGGCTGGGCACTGGGGTGCCGCATCGACGGCGTGCAGGCAGAATATGTAAAAGTGCCTTTTGCGAACACAGGCTTGACAAAAATACCCGATAACGTATCAGACGAAGAAGCTCTTTTCGTCGGCGATATTCTGTCTACGGGATATTGGGCTACCGACATTTCGGGGGTGCAAAAAGGGGATACCGCCCTGATAATAGGCGCGGGACCTACGGGACTTTGCACGCTCATCTGCGCCGCTCTCAGATCGCCCGAGAGGCTTATCGTCTGCGAAAAGGACGAGAGGAGAAGAGAGCTTGCGAAAAAAGTTTGCCCTGCGGCGGAGACCGTCTCTCCGGAACAGGTCGAAAGCTATATAAAAGAGAGCTGCCCTCGCGGAGGAGCGGACGTTGTGTTCGAGGTCGCGGGTGCCGAAAATACGTTCGGGCTCGCATGGAAGTGCGCGAGACCCAACGCGACGGTAGTCGTCGTCGCGATGTACGACAAGCCGCAGATCCTGCCTCTTCCCGATATGTACGGCAAAAACCTGACCTTCAAAACGGGCGGGGTGGACGGCTGCAAGTGCGACGAGATACTTTCGCTGATCGCGCATGGCAGGATAGACACGACTCCGCTGATCACGCACACCTTCGCGTTCAAAGACATAGAAAAAGCCTACGATCTTTTCGAGAACAGAAGAGACGGCGTTGTTAAGGTCGCGATAAAGATATGAAAATATAGAGAGAGAAAAAAATACTTAATATATAAAAAACAAATTCAATATAATTATTGAAAGCTCAAAGCTTTTTTACGAAGCATATTATCCTGTTGGCTTCTTCAAATCCGGTATTGAGGTGAAAAGCGAGACTATCGGCGTTTTCGAGTTCGCAGTCGCTTGAAAATTCGCGGCAGCCTTTTGTTTTTGCCCAGTTTTCGCAAGTGGAGAGCAATTCTTTGGCGAGACCTTTTCTTCTGTACGGTTCTTCAATATAGATACCTTCGAGATAGCCTACGGGTGAAGAGTCCGTTCCTTCGACATAATCGTGTCTCAAGCCGCACTCGGCAAAACCGACCGCGCGTTTGCCTGAATATGCGATAAAGAAGGCGCAGTCCGAGTCGGAAAGAGCAGAAGAAAGCTCGTCTCCGAGAGTGCTTTTGGGGCAGTCGCTCCAAAGCGCGGACGCAAGGCGGGTCAATATCGCAAGGTCGTTAAATACGGCTTTTCTTATCATCTTTTTATTTATACTTTGCTTGTTTGCGTGCTTTTCTGATCTCTTTGTCGGGAATCTTCACGAGGGTTATCTCCTCTTTGCCTTCGAGCTCCTGTTGTATGTACTGGCGCGCGTATTCGAAGAAAAGACGGCTGATCGGGCGGCGGTAGTGCCACAGGTGGAAACAATGTTCGCCCGCGCCTTTTGCGCGATATACTAGGTGAGGTATCTTGAGTTTGTCGAGTTTGTCGAGCACGAGTTTTTCGTTGCCGCCGACGAACGCGTCGAAACGCGCGTAGGTTATGAATATGTTTTTGGGGAAGTTTTCGGTTATGAAATCCGAAGGGCGCAGAAGATCGAAGTCGGCAAATTCCCTGAGGTGCTTTCTTCCGCATCCCGTCATCTCGACCCACATCTTGTTGGACAGCGGATTTTTAGCCATACCCTCGGGGTCGTACGCTCCGCAGACGAGCAGACCGCCTTTGAAAGGCAGAGGCTCTTTGTCGAGATTCAGACGTTGCTGCAACGCGGGGTTGTTCTGCGCCGCAAGCATCAGGCAGGCGAGCTGACCGCCCGCGCTGTCGCCCGTAATGAACAGGTTGTCAAGGTCGAGGTCGTATATTTCCGCATTTTCGCGTACCCATTCGAGAGCTTTGTAGAGGTGAGTGACGCAGGCGGGGTATCTGAATTTGGGGCTGAGCCCGTAATTCGGGCATACGACGAAGAGTCCCATATCGGCGAAAACCTTGTTGAGACCGCGTCTCCAGTATTTGTCTCCCGTTATCCAGCCGCCGCCGTGCACGTTGAAGAGCACGGGCAGTTTTTTGCCGTTGCGGGTCGGGTAGAAGACGTCGAGCTTGCAGGTCTCGGGATCGGACTCGTCGTAGACGATGTCTTTTTCGGATTCCGTTTTGTTTATCGTGCGGACGTTGTTGGTCAGCACGTCTTTGAAAGCGTCGTCGAAGTCGAAAGCAATTTTTGCGATGTTCATTTTTATCTCCTTGCCGAAACGGTAAAGTCACGTCGAAGCGGCGATCGGCGAAAAACAATTCGTTTCGCCCGTATCATCGCCTGCCTGACTGAGCTGCTCCGCGGATCTGCGGACGGATTTTCTGCCGCGGGTCTATACGTTGACTTGTCTGCCCGCGAGGAAAGTCGCTTTGACGCGGTAGTCTTTGTCGAGCACGTTCACGTCGGCGAAATTGCCGATCTTTATGTCGCCGAAGCCGCGCGCTTTTATCAGTTTTGCGGGGACTGCCGTCGCCATATATATCGCGTGTGCGGGGGCTATGCCGCAGCCTATGAGGTTGGGCACCATCTTCGAAACGGGAGTGACCGAACCCGCGTATGTGTTTTCGGAGGGCAGCACCGCAACGCCGTCTTCCACGCGTATAGACTGTTTGCTGTCGCCCGCGCCTATATAGTAGTCGCCCGCGGGCATGCCCGCTACGCTGAGAGAGTCGGATACCAGGCATATCCTGCGGTATCCCTTGAGTTTGAAGATCATTTTGAACAGCGTATTCGCGACGTGTCTGTCGTCCGCGATTATCTCGGTTGTCAGGCGGTCGTCTATCAGTCCGACTTCGGTAAGTCCCAGGTGCTTTTTGGGGTTGTCGCGGCGCGATGGACGCGAAGTGCAGTTGTACATATGAGTGACGCTTGTCGCGCCCGCGTCTATGCACGCGTAAATTTCGTCGTCGATGGCGTTGTCGTGTCCGATCGAGATCTGCACGCCTTTTTTGCTGTATTTTGCTGTGAATTCCGCGCTGCCGCGCACGTTCGGCGCGATCGTAACGCGTTTTACGACGTCGAGATTGTCTTTTACGAAAGAGTCGTCGTCGAGAGGCGAGATCAGAAGGTGAGGGGGATGAGCTCCCGCCGCTTTCTGAGACAGATACGGACCTTCGAGGTGTACGCCGAGAATGCGCGCGTAGCGACTTTCGTACTTTCTGATATTGTCTACCGCCGCGTTTATGTCCGCGGGGCTTGCGGTCATCGTTGTCGGGCAGAAAGAGGTAATGCCCGTCTCGAGCTGGTAGCGCGCGATGGTGTCTATACAATCGTAGGTCGGCTCCATGCAGTCCTTGCCGTAGCCGCCGTGGGTATGCACGTCGATGTAACCTGCCGCGCACGGCTCGCCGTCGAAAACGACGGTCTTGCCTTCGACCTGGTTTCCTATCGCGACGATCTTGCCGTCGTCGGACAGCGTGACATTGCAGTTTGCGAGAAATTTGCCTCCCGAAAGGGGACGTACGTTGACCAGAGTTATCATTTTTTATTTCTCCTGACTTCGCCGTACTGATCGGCGGTTTTCCAGATGAATATATCGCGGCTTCTGAATAGCAGATTGCCTTTTGCGAGGCGGTCGCTCGCCCAGTTTACGTCGACGCCGTCGAGGATCCTGCGGTTGGCTTTCCAGTGCTTCGAGAAAGAGGAAAAGTTTTTGCTTTCAGCGGGAGACCAGCCGATTTCCGCCAGAGCGCAGTTGCGGGGCAGGGAGTTGAATTCCACCTTTTGCAGATCGTATATCCATTCTCCCCACAGCAGACCCTCCACGCCGAGTACGGTCGCGTTTTCCGCGTTCTTGCCGAGGAAATGCGTCGGCTCCATCGCGTAAAGAGATTTGATCGGGGTCATGACGTACGGGACGTCGAAAGAGCACAGCTGGTGGGGCGAAACGATGAATTTTCTGCCTTCTTTCGCAAAGTTGTCGAGCGTCTCCGCAGGCAGGTGCTTGAACAGATGCAGCACCGCGCGCTTGTCGATCCCGTCGATGTATTCGCTCGTTCTGACTACGGCGGTCTTACCCCTCTTGTCGAGGTGGTCGATTATTTTGTTGAGGGTATATGCGAACAGACCGTGTTCGTCGCCGAGACCGTTTTGCTCTATCACTTTTTTGCAAGCGGGGCAGGTCTTCCAGTCGGAGAAGTCGAAGACGTCGCCGCCGATATGTACGAATTTGCTGTCGAACAGGTCGCAGACCTCGTCGAGCAGGGCGAATACGATCTCCCACGCCTTTTCCGTACCCGGGCAGAACGCTCCCGCGAAGTTGCCGAATGTAGTCGGAACGCTGTGACTTTCGCCCGAGCAGGAAATATCAGAGAAAGCCGCGGTCAGCGCGCTGATGTGTCCCGGGAGATCTATCTCGGGCTGAATGTCTATGTTGCGCTCTTTGGCGTAAGCGATGATCTTCTTGATCTGGCTTTGAGAATAATAGCCTTCGTGTTTGCAGCCTGCGAACTTATTTGAAGAAAAACCTCCCACCTGGGTGTCGTTGCGGCGGGACGCGATCCTGTTGAGATCGGGGAACCTCTTGCTTTCGATACGGTAGCCCTGGTCGTCCGACAGATGCCAGTGAAAGACGTTGAGCTTGTAGAAACTCATGAGATTGAGCACGCGTTTCACGGCGTCTTCGCCGAGGAAGTTGCGGGCCTCGTCGAGCATGAAACCGCGGTAAGGGTAGCGCGGCGAGTCTTCGATGTGACAGCAGGGACATTCGAGAAGAAAGGGTTTTCCCTCGTCGTCCGCTTTCATGATCTGTCTCAGGGTGATAAGAGCGTATATCCAGCCTTTCGCGCCGCTCGCTTCTATCTTGATCGCGTCTCCGTTCGCGTCGATGCGGTAGCCCTCTTCTGGCAGGGTTTCGTCTTTTGTAAAAGAAATGATGACTTTTGCGTTTTCGATGTCGGGTTTGATGGAAGGGCAGATGTTCTGAAAGAGCTTTCTCGCCATAGGGTCGCAGAACTCCGCCTCCTCGCAACAGACGATCTGGGGTTGTCTCTCCATGGCGACGTCGCCGCCGTAAAGAGTGCAGGATTTTACCTGCGGAATTATATTGAGCATAATACTCCTTTGCGCCTGACGCGCTGCATAAAATAGTTTTCGGGTCTCAAATAACACACAAGTATAAAGATATTATAAAACAACGCGCGCGATATGTCAAATCGGCGTATGATGATGAACGTTTTCGCGCGTCAATGTAAGATTTTGCACAAAAAAGCAAAAAATAACGGACAAAGCACACCCTTTTGAGGATAATTATCCTGCGGGGATATAAAACACCGTTATCCCGTTGACAAAAAGCGGCGAGCCGTCATACAATATAGTTGCGGACGCAACGGTTGCGACTGCAACAAAATCGTTGCCGCGGCAGATGCGGCGAAGGAAGAAGAGGATATGACCGACCTTATAAAAAATATCGGACAGATATGGAGATGCGGCAATCTGTACCGCACCGCGAGATACGACGCTTTGGGGATAGGCAGCTACCAGGACTCGTATATCGTCAACGTCTGCGCGCACCCGGGCATAACGCAGGAGGCTCTCAGCAAACTGATATTCGTGCACAAGAGCAACGTCGCGCGTCAGCTCGGCTCGCTCGAGGAAAAGGGGTACGTCACGCGAAAGACAGACGACAACGACAAGCGCAATCTTCTCGTATATCCTACCGTCAAGGCATTCGAAGCTCTCAAAGAGATAGAAAGGGTCAACGAAGAATGGGACGCTTTGGTGCTCGGCGGGCTGACCGACGAGGAGAGAAAGGCTGCCGAAAAGCTCATCGGCAAGCTCGCAGAAAACGCGGGCAGGCTTATAGAAAAGGAATACAAAAAGGAAGCGGAGACGAAATGAAGAGTCTCGGGAAATATCTGTCGGTACACAAAAAGCGTATGAGCGTCGGGCTGGCGATCAAGTCGGTCGGTACGGTCGCGGAGCTTTTTTTACCCATGATAATGGCATATATGATAGACGACGTCGCACCGACGGGCAGCGTGCTCTCGCTGTCTCTGTGGGGCGCGGCGATGTTCGTGTTCGCCGTCGCGGCGTGGGGAGGCAACGTGATAGCCAACCGCATGGCGTCGCGCGTCGCGAGAGATACGACCGAGGTGATACGAAACGATCTGTTCTCGTCCACTCTTTATCTGTCGGCGAGACAGACCGACGAAGTGACCGTGCCGTCGCTGGTATCCAGGCTGTCGTCCGACACCTACAACGTGCACAATATGATAGGAATGATACAGAGGCTGGGAGTGCGCGTACCGATACTGCTCGTCGGGGGCGTCGCGCTGACTTTCAGCGTGGAACCCGTGCTCGCGCTCGTACTTCTCGCGGTCGTCCCGTTTCTGACGGTGATAGTGATATACGTTTCGAGCAAGGGCATAACGCTTTATACCGACCTTCAGCGCGCCGTGGATACGATGGTGCGCAAGGTGCGAGACGACTACACCGGCATACGCGTGATAAAGGCATTGTCCAAGACCGAGTACGAGGAGAGAAGTTTTGCGAAAATAAATGACGACGTCGTTCACAAAGAGACGAAAGCGGGCGTCATCATGAGCGTGACCAACCCGATAATGAACGTGGTGCTCAACCTCGGCATGACGGTCGTAGTGCTTGTCGGCGCGTACAGAGTCAGCGAAGGGCTCGCAAAGGTCGGCGAGATAATCGCGTTCACGTCTTACTTCACGATAATCCTCAACGCGGTCATATCGGTCAGCAGGATATTCGTCAACGTCAGCAAGGGGAGCGCGTCGGCAAAGCGTATATGCGCGGTGCTGAACATGCCCGACGAGCTTGTCAGGGACGAGGATCTCGCCGTTGACGCAGAAGAGGAAAAGGGCGGGATAGTATTCGAAAACGTGACATTTTCGTACGACGGCGCGCCAGCACTGAAAAACGTGGATTTCAGCCTGAAGAAGGGAGAGACCCTCGGCGTGATAGGAGCGACGGGCAGCGGCAAGACGACTCTCGTCGCATTGCTGCTTAGGTTTTACGACTGCGACAAAGGCAGGATACTCGTTGACGGAAAGGACGTTAGGGGCTACGACGAAAAGGAACTTCGCAAGAAATTCGGCGTCGTGTTGCAAAACGATTTTCTGATGGCGGCAAGCGTGGAAGAAAATATTAAATTCGAGCGCGCCGTAGATGACGACGCGATGAAAGAGGCGGCGAAAAACGCAAAAGCCGCGCCTTTCGTCGAATCGCTGGACAGCGGTTATGATAGTATGCTGACGGTGCGCGGCGCGAACTTCAGCGGAGGGCAGAAACAGAGGTTGCTGATAGCGAGAGCACTCGCGGGCAGACCCGAGATACTCATCCTCGACGACTCGTCGAGCGCGCTGGACTACAAGACGGACGCGCAGCTGCGCGCCACGCTCAGAGAGCAGTATCCCGATACGACGATCGTCATGATAGCGCAGAGGATAAGTTCGGTGCGCTTTGCGGATAAGATACTCGTGCTCGACAGGGGCGAGGCGGCAGGACTCGGCGACGACGCGACGCTGATGAAGACCTGCCCCGTCTACCGCAGCATATACGAATCTCAGAACGAAGGAGGAGGCGCGAATGGCTGACGAAAAACCCGTTGTTAAAAACCGCCGCGCCGTCGTTGCGAGGCTCGCAAGATACTTCGTCAAGTACAAATTCAGCGTGCTGCTTGCGTTTTTGCTTATGCTGGGCAGTAACCTGTTCGCGTTGCTCGGTCCGTTTCTCACGGGCAAGGCGATAAACGCGATAGATCTGAAGTCGGGCGTGGACTTCGACGCCGTGTTCTTCTACTGCGGGCTTATGGCGATATTCTACGTCGTTTCGGGCGTGCTTAGCTATATCCTTTCAGTCGTGATGATAAGGCTGAGCCAGAAGATAGTCAAGAGCATGAGAAAGGACGTCTTCGACAAGATAATCGCGCTGCCCGTCGGATACCTCGACAAGATGCAGGCGGGCGACCTGATCAACCGCATTTCGTACGATATAGACACGGTCAACTCGTCGCTCTCCAACGATATATTGCAGGCGGCGACGGGCGTCGTTACCGTGATAGGCGCGCTGATAGGAATGCTCGCCGTATCGCCCGCGCTGTTCGGCGTGTTCGCGATAACCATACCTCTTTCGGTATTCATCACCGTTCAGAGAAGCAGGGCGGTCAGACCTCTTTTCCGCAAACGTTCGGGCAAGCTCGCGCAGCTCAACGGCTATTCCGAAGAGATGATCTCGGGCATAAAAACGATCAAGGCGTACGGCGTCGAAGAGAAGATGATCGGACGTTTTGCGGAGAAAAACAAAGACGCGGTCGACGCGTATTACGCGGCGGATTACTACGGCAGCCTGATCGGACCTTCGGTCAACTTCGTCAACAATTTCGGCACGGTGCTGATAAGCACGGCGGGTTCGCTGATGTATCTTTTCAACATGATAATGCTGGGAGACATTTCGTCGTTCCTGCTGTATGCGAGAA
Organism: uncultured Christensenellaceae bacterium; assembly: GCA_944380305.1. Taxonomy (GTDB): domain Bacteria; phylum Bacillota; class Clostridia; order Christensenellales; family UBA3700; genus Ornithoclostridium. The sequence continues at coordinate 31,482 of CALWHF010000015.1, read as the reverse complement.
AGTTCTCGGGACCTATCAACGAGTATGCGAACATAATGAGCGAGATCCAGTCCGCATTGGCGGCGGCGGAGCGCGTTTTCCGTCTTCTCGACGAGCTGCCCGAGGGAGCGGGAGATACGGCGACCGATACGCTCGGCGACCCGAAAGGAGACGTGAGTTTCGAGCACGTCCGTTTCGGCTATGACCCCGAAAAGGTGATAATAAAGGATCTGTCGTTTGAGGCAAAGGCGGGTCAGACCGTCGCGATCGTAGGACCTACCGGAGCGGGAAAAACCACGCTCGTCAATCTGCTTATGCGTTTTTACGACCCGCAGGGAGGCAGGATACTGCTTGACGGCAGGGATACGAAAGAGTACACGAGGGCAAGCCTGCGCGCCGCTTTCTCTATGGTATTGCAGGATACATGGCTCTTCGAGGGCACGATCAGGGAAAACATCGCATACGGGAAAGAGGGCGCGACAGACGAAGAGATAAGACGCGCCGCCCGCGACGCGAATATAGCCGATTTCATAGACGCGCTGCCCGCGGGTTACGATACACCCGTTACCGACGGAGGCGTCAATCTGTCGAAAGGGCAGAAACAGCTGATGACGATAGCGCGCGCAATGCTTTCGCCCGCGCATCTGCTCATTCTCGACGAGGCGACGTCAAACGTCGACACTCGCACCGAGCTGCTTATCCGCGACGCCATGGACAGACTGATGAAAGGCAAGACCTGTTTCGTGATAGCGCACAGGCTTTCGACGATACGCAACGCCGATCTGATCCTCGTCGTAAAAGACGGAGACATTGTCGAAAGGGGCAAGCACGACGAGCTGATAGCGAAAGGCGGCTTTTACAACGAGATATACAACGCACAGTTCGAGTAAGAGGAGTTTGCGAGGAAAGAAGAGACGCGGGCGGAATATCCGCCCGCGTCGTTATTTATCTTTGTTGAAAAACCGACGGGCAAACGCTTTGCGCGGTCGGCAGCGTGTGCGCTCCGACTTGCGGTCATGGCAGTATCTTTTCGAAAAGAAAATAGTCCTTGAGGCAGGGCAGATCCTTCTCGCTGTCGGGCGGCGCGTAGTCGGGGTCAACATGCTTTTCGTTGAAATATTCAACGACCCTGAAACCGCATTTGTTAATATAAAAATGCAGATTGCGTTTTTCGAAATACGGGGTGATCGTGTGCCATATCCTGACGTCGTGATACGCCTGTTCGATCGCCTGCCACGCCCTCTGTCCTATGCCGAGGGAGTGGAATTCGGGCTTTACGAAAAACAGCTCGAGGTTGCCCTTGTCGCCGTTGACGGAGACGATCGCGCCTCCCGCCGCTGTGCCGTCCGCGAGCACGTCGTAGACCTCGGACGTTTCGGCATAAAGCGATTCGTTGACCGACGCAGTGTCGGGGACAACTCCTTCGAATTCGGGATTTTCGCGTTTTACCGCTATGGTAAAAGCGCGTTGCAACTCGCTCGTAAACGTTGCGTAGGCCTCGGGAGAAGTCTTTTTCAGCGTTATTTCGGGTGATCTTTTCATTGTCTGCCTCCGATATGATTTTATCTTATATCGCATAAGTTTTGCAACAGGAAAATCAAAACAGCGGATTCATGATTTGAATATTCTCGCCGTCCGTGGTATGATTGTCTCGAGGATAAGCAAACGGGAGATAAAAATGAAGATAGCGGTAGTTTACAATTCGGTACATCACAAAAACACTCTCAAGGTGCTCAACGCGATGAGAGAAGAAAGGGAGATGGATCTTTTCACCGTCGCGCAGGCGAAAGACGTCGATCTTTCGGCATACGACGTCGTCGGGTTTGCGTCGGGGATCTACATGAACAAATTCGATCAGAGCGTTCTGAGCTTTATCGGACACGCGTCGCTGAAGACGGGTCAAAAAGTCTTTATCGTCTATACCTGCGGCGTGCCTTATCGCGACTATGCGTCAAAGCCGAGAAAGATGCTCAAAGAGAAAAACTGCATGCTCCTCGGCACGTTCTGTTGCAGAGGGTTCGACACCTTCGGACCGTTCGCGAAGATAGGCGGGATAGCGAAAGGACATCCGTCCGAGACCGATCTGAGACGCGCTAAATATTTTATCTGCGACATTACCTGACGGTGCATAGGAGAGGGAGCGAAATATCAAATCCAATGCCTGCAAACGGATCGGAGAATGAAAAACAACAAAAAACAAACCTGCCGAAAGCAGCTTTAATCTACACGGGCAGGTAAATTTTTATAAAACGGTTACGAGAGGCTTTTTCCACACCATTCTGACCACGGGCACGAGTGGAGTGCCGGGAGAGGAGTATCCCTCGTATCTTGATACGGTTTCGAATCCCGCTTTTTCGTACAGCTTTATCGCGGCGGGATTGTCTGCGAGACATTCGAGAGAAACCTCGTTTTTGCCTTTCAGATAACGCGCAAGGAGAGAGGTGGCGATACCCTTTCCGCGGTGAGACGGCGAGGTGACGAGACAGAGAAGATAGTCGCCTTTTTCGTGCGTTGCCTCGTATGCGAAATAATTTTCTTCGGCGTCTTCCGCGCTGCGCGGCAGAGGGAGGTCTGCTTTTGAAAAGGCTTCGGCGAGGTCTCCTTTCTTCCATTCGTTTGCGTTGCAGCCTACCAGAGCTCCCGCTATCTCGCCGTCGCATCTGGCGACGAGAACGTTGCGTGGCGAGAACATACCGGTTTCTTTCGCGGCGAGGAAGGGAAAGACCTTGCCCATGTTCTCCGCGCTCGCGAAGGCGGTCGGATATATCTCGGGATCGGTCAGATAGAGCAGCCTTCCCGTCTCGGCAAGTTCGGCGGCGGAAAGGTCTTTGCCGTCAATGATCTTTGTTTTCATAAAGCTCTTTCAACGCCGTATGTTTCGCAAACAGCGGGCTTGTCGGATACGGCTCGAGATACAGCTCGTAGATCTTGCCGAGTGCCTTGTTGTCGCAGACGTATCGGAAACCGAAATTCTTGTAAAAAGCCTGTTGGTCGCGGCGGAACACGTTTACGCAGAACCTCTTGAAGAAGATCCCGTTCTCGGCGTATTTCTTCAGCCTCGCGAAAAAGCTGTCCACGAGTTTCAGGTTGTTGTCGAGCGTCTTGTATTCCATATTCAGCGACATGTTGAGAAGGTATCCGTTGTATTCTCCAGGGAAACAGACGTATTCGGTCGTGTCCATCGTGAATTCGTTCTCGGTCGTGTCTCCCTTGATCGCGCGTTCGTAGGTTTCGTCATCGAGTGCGAGCATGGACCAGTCTCCCACGATCTCGTCCTTGTCGTTGACGAGGTAGCAGAAATAATCGGGGCAGTCCTCGATAAACTCCGCCCATTGCTCGGGCGAGCCTTCGTTCAGCTCGGTGATCCCCGCGTACAGATTGAGATCGTTTTCGACGAGTCTTTGCGCTATCGACAGCGGAGTATAGCCCTTGGAATACAGATATTCAGCCTCGACGACGCGCAGCTCGCCCTTTTTCGTCGTGTCTGTTGCGTTGGTCACGGGCGCGACCTGCTCGTGGTTGTGAGCGAGTGCGGCTTTTATCGTATCCTTGAGTCTCAGGATATGCGCATGCAAAGGCTTTGTCAGAGCTTCGAGCCAGTGCGTCGCGCCGAGATAGTATTCGAGCGAATCGTCGGGGGCGACGTCTTCGACGCGGAACGGGATCATTATCGATCCCACTTTGGTCGCGAAGTTTATCTCGTTCTTGACGTGGACGGATTTTTTGGAATTTTCCGAGAATATCAGCAAAAAAACTTTTGCCTCGCGTATCGCCGCGATTATCGATTCCGAATACTTCACGCCGGGAACCGCATCGCGGTACGCGATCCAGCACTTGATGCCGTATTCTTCAAGCGTATGCACGATCGCGTCGGCATACGTCTTGTCTTTGCTCGAATAAGAAATGAAAACTTCGTACATAATTTTTCCCCTTGGTAATTTCACCAAACATTATACAACAGCGAGCCGCGGTTGTAAAGATAAAACAAACGCAAAAGCGCAACGGCTGCGGCAGGGTATATTTCGGCAAAAAAGATGGCTATTCAAATCGAAACGAATAAATTAGTATGATAATTAAATCAAGCATTCCTCCAACCTAGCTGCCCGATCTTTGGCACATTTGCGGGGAGCGAAAACGTGACATAAAAAAAAGACGAGCAAAACTCGTCTGATTTTTTTACGGCCGTAATGCGAGCCGCGAGCTGGTGCCGAAGGCGGGAATCGTAAGGAATGAACGAAGAGAATGACGGCGCGACGCGTTAAGAAAACGTGCCGGTGGCACGTTTTTAGCCAAAGCGGCGAAGCAATTTATAATTGCGAGCGGGGGTCGACGCGTTAAGAAAACGTGCCGGTGGCACGTTTTTAGCCAAAGCGGCGAAGCAATTTATAATTGCGAGCGGGGAAGCGAGGAGCCGACGAGCGTTTCGCTGATAATCTTTCTGCATATTCCATATTTTCTGCAAGCCGCGAAATCACTCAAAAGTCACAATTTGCGCTCTCAGATTTTTTGCTTTGAGTGAACATATTTCGGACTGTCACGATCTTTGGCACATTTGCGGGGAGCGAAAACGTGACATAAAAAACAGACGAGCAAAACTCGTCTGATTTTTTACGGCCGTAATGCGAGCCGCGAGCTGGTGCCGAAGGCGGGAATCGTAAGGAATGAACGAAGAGAATGACGGAATAGCGAGGAGTCTGCCCGCGAAAGCCTTTCTCTGCGACGAGCGTCCATATTTCGGACTGTCACGATCTTTGGCACATTTGCGGGGAGCGAAAACGTGACACAAAAAACAGACGAGCAAAACTCGTCTGATTTTTTACGGCCGTAATGCGAGCCGCGAGCTGGTGCCGAAGGCGGGAATCGAACCCGCACGATGTCGCCATCACCGGATTTTGAGTCCGGCGCGTCTGCCAGTTCCACCACTTCGGCGAGCGGTTTTTGTGCTTTCTTATATTATCATAATAATTACCGATTTGCAATGAAATGCAAAAATGTTTATAAAAAAATTTGGAATAAGTATAGATTTTGTCGCGGTTATATTGTATAATCAATAATGTAAAGCGCGGGAGGGAGAAGAGTTGACCGAAGGCGCGGATCAAAACAGGACGAGGGAAGGAAGTTATGAATATCTGGCACGATATTAATCCCGAGCGCATAACGCCCGAGGATTTCATCAGCGTTATCGAGATACCCAAAGGAAGCAAGAACAAATACGAAGTGGATAAACAGACGGGCATGCTCATTCTCGACAGAATACTGTACACGTCGACCCACTATCCCGCGAATTACGGGTTTATCCCCAGGACGTACGCAGACGACGGAGACCCGCTCGACGTGCTTGTACTGTGCAGCGAGGAGATCAGCAGCATGTCCTTAGTGCGTTGCTATCCGATAGGGCATATCACGATGATCGACGACGGCGCGGAGGACATCAAGGTCGTTGCGGTGCCGTTCAAAGAGCCGACCTGGAACTGTTACAGAGACATCACCGATCTTCCGCCGCACATAATCGCTGAGATCAAGCATTTCTTCGGCGTATACAAGCAGCTCGAGGGCAAGACGATGAAGGTTCTCGAGATGTACAGTCGCGACAAGACCCTCGAGGTCATACAAAAAGCGACAGACAGCTACAAGGATATATTTCTTAAAGACGAAAGATAAAACCCGATAAAACAGAGGCTGAAAAGAAGGGGAAGGGAAAGAAAAGACTGTTTACTAATGAAGAAAATCGCGAATCTGAGGATATTCCCTACAATCCTGGCAGGAATGATTGTAGGGATTTCTTTTATAATATTGACCGACCTCTGGCTGCCTGCCGTATGCGTCGTGACAGCCGTTGTCGTCGCCGCTGCGGGGATAGCGGTCGCGAGAAAGAAGGACGGCAAGGCGTTGCGGGCTGCGGCGTTGTTTTGTCTGTGTTTCGCGGCGGGCATGATAGCGGGCGCGGGATCCGCGCTTTACGCAAACGCGTCTCTCGCGGAAAGGGAAGTATTCGTATCGGGTGCCGAGATAACGGCAAAGATTGAGATGGGCAACTCTTCGGATCTTTCGGGCGTAACCGATTCTTATTACGTCGTCCTGACGGATATTGTAGTGAACGGCGAAAAGCTCGAAGGCAAAGCCGAGTGCGGCAGCGTGCAGTTCGAGGGCGGGGAGTTTTCGGAAGGAGACGTAATAACCTTTGTGGGAGACGTCAGGACGCTTTCGGGAGACGTGACCACTCCGTATAAGGCGTACTCTCTCGCCGAAGGCACGATATACGTCATCGAATGCAGTGACGACGAGGATTACGCGATCCGAAAGACAGGCGAGGATCTCGACCTGATCGACAGGATAAAGAAGACGGTCGCGAAAACGCTTGCCGAGAACGTAGAGGACGATACGGCGAGGTTCATGTACGCGATGACTTTCGGGGATTCCGCCGTGATCTCCGACGAATTGAAAGACGGTTTTTCTTATACGGGTACTGCGCATCTGCTCGCGGTATCGGGACTGCACGTCGGCATGATTGCCGGCGCGTTGTTTTTATTGCTGAAGAAGCTGAAGGCGAAAGCGTGGGTGAGGTTTGCGGTCGTTACCGGGGCATTGCTGTTTTTCTGCGCGCTCTGCGGATTTTCGCCGTCGGCGGTGCGGGCAACGGTAATGGTTGCCACGGCAACGGCGGCTGGGATGTTCGGGCTGAGATACGACCCGTTGTCGGGTATGAGTTTCGCCGCGATCGTTCTTCTGTCGGTTTCTCCGTACAATCTGTATTCGCTCGGTTTTCTGATGAGTTTTATCGCGGTGTACGGACTGATACTGTTTGCAAAACCCCTTTCCGCTGCCATAAGGAGAGCGAAGTTTCCTGGGTGGCTTGCCGCGGCATTGTCGGCGACGCTTTCGGCAAATGCGACGCTGCTTCCCGTAATGATATACGTCTTCGGAGACGTGTCGCTCGTTACCGTATTGGCGAACTGCGTCACCGTGCCCGTGGCGGGGATATTTTTTCCGATCTATATAGTCGCTTTGCCGTTTGCCGCGATACCTCATCTGGGCTTTACGGCGACGGTCGTATCGCTGCCGTTCACGGTGATGGTAAAGACGGTGCAGGCGTTGTCAGAGGTGAATTTCCCCGCGGTGTATTTCGATTTCACATGGGAGACGATAGTGCTTTGGCTGGTGGCGGCGACAGCTGTTTCGGGGTTGTGCACGATACCTGTTTCGGCAAAGAAAATTATCGCGTCCGTGTTGATTATATGCTTTGTTGTCTCCGTTATCGTGCAGAACGCGGAAATGCTCGGCACCGACAACAAGGTGGTTTGTTTCGGCTCTGACGCCTGCGCGGGAGTGCTTGTGGAAGAGAGGGGAGAAAGCGATTATCTCGTTTTCGTCGGAGAGCTCGACGATGAAACTCTGACAGAGGCAAAAGAGGCTATGAGGAAGTGTCGTCTGAGGAGCGTGGACTTTGTTGTCAAGTATACGTTCACGCAGGAAGAAGCCGATCTTCTCGACAAATACACCGACGCGTTCGGCACCGTGAAAGTATATACCGAATACACTCCGTCCGTTGCGGTAGAAGCCGAAAACTCGTACGCGCTCGCCGCCGTTGTATCGGTCATAAGTTTTGCGGACAGAGCAGAGATTTATCTCGGAGGGACGGACGTCCTCGTGGCGGCAAGCGAAAGAGGGCTCGCGTCTGCCGTAGGGTACGGGATCGTGGTCTGCCCCGCGGCGGAAAGCGCGCCCGAGGGGGCATATCTCGTCAGCGACAGGGGTTATAAGGCGGGCAACGAGAATTGTTTGCCCTCGGACTTTACCTTTTGGACAGAAGATGATAGAATAGTAAAGACGAATAAATGGAGGTTTGCATGAGAGCGGTAGATCTGCTTGTCGGCGGAGTGGAAAATCCGTCGCCCGTATATCTTCTCAAAGGTACTGACGGCTACGTCAGACGAGAGGTCGTGAGAAAGATCCAGGACACCGTGCCCGCGGATGCGCGCGACTTCTGTCTCGAGGAATACGGGGACGACGACGATATGGCTCTCGTGATCGCAAATCTAAGCACGGTCAGTATGTTCGGCGGCAGAAAGGTCGTATACCTGAGAAGACAGAAAGATCTCAGCGAACGCGAAAAGGCGATGCTCGACGAATACGTTTCCGACCCCGCGGATACGGCAATACTCCTCATCGACGACAAGGGGCAGAACTATCTGAAGATAGCGCGGAAGTGCGAGACAGTGGATTGCGGCACGGTCACGGAGCAGGAGGCGAAAAATTATATCGGCAGCATGATCGCGGAGAGCGGCGCGGCTATAAGGAGCGGCGCGCTGTCGCTGATGTATTCCTATTGCGCCGGCGATCTGGGCAGAATGGTCAGCGAAGCGCACAAGCTGACTTCGTTCGCGGAGATCGGGCACGAGATAACCGAAAACGACGTCGAGCAGCTCGTCTCGGCGGATGTGGAATACAAGATGTACGAGATGGCGTCCGCGTTTACCGACGGGAAGCCCGAGAAGGCTCTCGAGGTGCTCGCGAATTTCCGCGCCAAGGGAGAGTCTCCCGTCAGACTTCTTTACAATATCACGTCTGCATACCGCAAGGTCTTTCATATCGCAATGAGCGATCTTCCGACCGAGCAGGAAGCTCAGGCACTCGATACGTCCGCAAGAGCGGTGGAGTTCAACAAGCGCATGATAGCGCAGAACAAAAAGAAGATAAGCGGGTACGTCGTAAAGCTGAAGGCACTCGTCGAGTACCTTTACGAACTCGAATACAAATTCAAAAGCGGCGCGATCTCGGACGAAAGCGCGCTTAACATGGCGGTGGCGAAATTGCTTGCCGCGTTTGAGAGGTGAAAATGAATATGTTTTATGCGGGAGCGAGAAACGTGCAGAGAATGCCGTCCACATGGCAGTCGGTATTGCTCAGGACAGGCACGTTCCTTGCGATAGTCGCGGGCAGCTGGTATACGTTGCTCAAGAATTTTTCCGCGCTGGGACTCAGCGAATACGCCTATATGTTGCAGACGATCGGCAATCCCGTCGCGATGTTTGCGATCAGCTATCTGCTTTACTCGGCGATCATGTATCTGTTGTACACGTTTTTCGTGCGCATTTCCTACAACGCGATGTCGAGGCAGCTGTTCTTCTTCGATTCGGCGATGAGTTTATACGACTTCCGTCTGAGAGTCGATCTCGCGGTGATAGGACTTTGCGCTTTCAAAGCTCTGATCTCTGTCGTCTATATGGCATATCCGCTTTACGAACAGATGATCAGATCGGTGCTCAATCCGACGGCGGCGGCGTGCGCTTTCGGCGGCGCGCTGTACGCGCTGATCCTCAAGGCGGGGAAACAGAACAAAGAAGCGGTGATATGTTCGCTGTCGATATTGTTCTGTCTGCCGATGATATTTGCGTGAGGTGCTTATGAAGAAGAGAATTTTGACGATATGTATCGCGATATTGACGATTTTGATCTGCATATTCTCGGTAGCGTGCACGCCGCGCGAATCGTTTGAGGTCAAGGAAATCTCGATGAGAGAGGGCGGCAAGAGTGCGGCTCAGCTCACTGCGGAGATATGCGAAAAACATCCCGACCGCACCATGGGTACGGGAAAAGATCTTGAATTTTTAGAGTATCTGATCGGGGAGATGGCGTCGTACGGCTATCCGTCGACAGGTCTTACGCCCGAGCCGCCGGGAGGCGGCACGGTGCCCGTCGCGGCAACGGACGATACCGCAACGGTCAGGGCAGACGCTTTCGAGTTCAAGAATATGTATACGAATTCGACCGAGATCGGATACAACCTCGTGTACGAGATACCTTCGGCGCCGGAGACGAAAAAAACCGTTCTGCTGCTCGCGTCTTACGACAACTGCGCATCGATCGAGGTCGCGTCTGTCGACTTGACGACGGGGCAGACGGTAAAGACGAAGATCGGCGGAGAGGGAGCGTACGCTACGGCAACGGGCGTCGCGACGGTGCTGAGACTCGCGTACGAACTGGCGGACGACGCGTTGCCCTATAATCTGGTCATAGCGTTCACCGACTGTTCCGAAAACGCGTGGGACGGAGCGCAGATAGTGGCGGAGCAATATGCGGAACTCGGCAAAGATCTGATATGCCTCAATTTCGGCAAGCTCGGCGCGGGAGATCTCACCTACGTCTATTCCGACGAGACGGAACAGCCTTACAACGACTATTTTTACAGCGTGATAGGAAAGACGGATAAGGACGGCGTATTTGCCGAGATCCCCGTCAACAAGCAGATCGCGGAGATGAAATTCCTCGACGGACAAAAGACGGATTACAGTCATTACGCGATGTACGGCGACAACCTCGTATTCAACGTATACGGGCTTGCGGTCGCGAACTACGTTTCGTTCAACTGGAGCTCGTTCGAAAACCCGTTCTATACCGAGACGAGCGGTTACGAGAACGTGCTCGACACAGGAGCGGACACCTACGAGGAGATGATAAACAGGCTCGGCGGCGAGGGGAAGGGCGAAGAGGTCCTTGCAAAGAGGCTCGACGCGGTGGTCCTGAACGCCGCTACGGCGATAAACGCCGACAATGCGGAGACGCTGTTCGGCGCGCTTGAAAAATCCGATCCCGCGAAGAGCGGAGATTTTGCGGACAAGGCAGGTACGGCGGCGTTGATAGTCAAGATAGTGCTCGTCGCGGCGGCGGTCGCGGCAGCCGTGTTGCTTACGGTCAAGGGCAGGAACACTTTCCTGAAAAAGCAGAAGGAAAAACTCGAGAGAATGCAGCGCGAGGCTATGGACGCGATGCAGAACAACGCGCCGTCGGCAGAAGACATTTTCTCGCTGGGCGGGGATAAAAAGGACGACGACGGCAAAGGCGGCAATTCGGGCGGAAGTACCGGCGGCTCCGACGGAGACGTTTTCAAAGGGTTCTGAGCTGGGTTGCGACGTATAAGACCGAAAGCGGATTTTCTTGCGAAAGTCCGCTTTTTTTATGCAATGAGCGGTTTCGGGTATACTATTTTATGTAAAATTTATTCTCAAACGACGGAAAAAGCAAAATTAGAGGTAAAAACGCTTTCTTTTTAATAAAAATTGTTATAGAATAAGTAAAACAACGAGGTGGCTGATGAATACTACTGCGTTACTCGCGACTACGATGAAGGATTACGTCGAGCATATCGGCTGGTGGAGCATTATCGATCTGGTGGTGCTCATCGGTGTGCTGACCGTGATCCTGCTTTTTTTCAAAAAGCGCAACAGTCTGAAACTTGCGATCTTCACCGTCGCGTATATCCTGTTGTACATCCTTGTGATATTCGCCGGCATTTACGCCGAAAAGATAAATCCCGACGTGATAGGTTTCATGTATCTGACGAAATGCATAATGGATTTCGTGTCGGTATTCTTCATTGCGGCGTTCGTGGTGGTTTACCAATCTGATCTAAAGGCGTTTTTCAACAAGATAGCGAGAACGCGCGATAAGGCGAGCGAATACGAATTCAGCTCCACGGACGACGAACTCGTCAACAGCGCGGGGCAGATAGTCAAGGCGTGCCAGAATATGGCGAAAAACGACGTCGGCGCGCTGATAATCATCGTCAGGACGTCTATTTCTTCGCATATTCTCGAGACGGGTACGGAACTCAATGCCGAGATCTCGTCGGGACTGCTGGAGAGCATATTCTCGACCAAAGGACCTCTTCACGACGGCGCGGTCATAGTAAAGGGCAGCAGGCTGTTGTCCGCGGGCTGTTTCCTTCCTCTTTCTCAGGAAGTCGACATCGCGAAAGAACTGGGCACCCGTCACCGTGCGGCGATAGGCGTGACCGAGGAGAGCGACGTCTTTGCGATAGTCGTCAGCGAAGAGACGGGTATCATCAGTACCGTCGAAAAGGGCAAGATAAGAAGATATATGACTCCCGAGAAACTGTTTGAGCAGATCAAGGTGGCTTACGGCATCACCCAGGATACGTCGGGAAGAGAGAAGAAGAGAGAGAACAGATTTTTATGATAATAGACAAAGCAGAATTTTTAGTACCGTCCGCATCGGTGGACAAGACGCGCTGGGCGGTTATCGCATGCGACCAGTTTACGTCGCAGAGGGAGTACTGGAGCGAGCTTTCCGCACAGGTCGCGGACGCGCCCAGTACGCTTTCTTTGATATATCCCGAAGTCTATCTCAAGGACGGCGATAAAAAGCAGCGCATCGATGGTATCCGCGAGGCGATGAAAAAGTACGAAAAAGACGGAACGCTCGTACCCGTACAAGGGGTGATCCTCGTCGACAGGACGATCTCCGACGGCAGGCACAGGACAGGGCTCGTCGCCGCGCTCGATCTCGAAGAATACGAATTCACTCCCGTCAACAATGCACGCGTCAAGGCGACGGAGCGTACCGTAGAGGAGAGGCTCCCCGCGAGGATAGAGGTCAGAGAGGGCGCGACGCTTGAATGTTCGCACGTCATGCTGCTCACGTCCACGGGCGGTTTCCTGAGACGCGAACTCGGGAAGAGAAAGGGTCAGACCCCGCTGTACGACTTCGCTCTCAATATGAAAGGCGGCAGGCTGAAGGGATACCTTGTGGAAGATTGCGACGATATTCTCGCAAAGCTCGAAGAGGAGACGGAAAAAGCCAACGACAAAGTGCGTTATGCGGTAGGAGACGGCAATCACTCTCTGGCTACCGCAAAGCGTTGCTGGGAAAAGATAAAGTCTTCTCTTTCCGAAGAGGAAAGAAAGACGCACCCCGCCCGTTTCGCGACGGTCGAAGTCGTGGAGCTGTGCGACGAGTCGCTCGATTTCGAGCCTATACACAGGGTGCTTTTCGGCGCGGGAGAAGACGCTGTCGGATATATCGCGGCAAGGTGCGGCGGCGACTCAAACGTAAAGGCGGTGTGGAAAGGCAGGGAGTATTCGATACCCGTTTCCTCTAATACGTCGGACGCGATCGCCGATCTCCAGAAGGCGATGGACGAGTATCTCGTAAAGAATCCGTCGGCAGGCATCGATTACGTTCACGGCGACGACAACGCGGCAAAGGTCGCAAAAGACAACGACGGCGTCGCAATCTTCATGCCGACCGTTGAAAAGGATACTCTTTTCGACTACGTCGCGAGAAGAGGAGTGCTGCCCCGCAAGTCGTTCAGCATGGGCAACGCGGAAGATAAACGTTATTATTACGAAACAAAAAAGATAAAATAAACAAAAAACCAACAAGAGGAAGAAATATTTATGGCAGTCAAAGTAGTTAAATTCGGCGGCACGTCCATGGCAGACGCGGGCGCAATCAATCAGGTCGCGGATATAGTGAACGGCGACAAGGAAAGGAGATACGTCGTGGTATCTGCCCCCGGTAAGAGATTCTCGGGCGACACCAAGGTCACCGACCTCCTTTACGCGTGCTATCACGATCTCGAGATAAACGGAGAGTGCTCGGCAACTTTTGCGAAGGTACGCGAGAGGTTTACCGGCATAGTCGCCGATCTCGGTCTCGACCTCGACATGAAACCCATACTCGACGAAGTCGAAAAGAAGATGGTCTCCAATTATTCCGTCGATTACTGTGCGTCCAGAGGCGAATACCTCAGCGCGATAGTGCTGGCGAAGAAACTCGGGTTCACTTTCATCGACGCAGAGAAGATAATGCTCTTTGACGACAACGGCAATTTCCTGCCCGAGCAGACCAACGAGCTCGTCGCAAAGACGCTGAAGGACGTCGAAAAGGCGGTCATCCCCGGTTTCTACGGTGCGGACGGCACGGGCAGCGTGCATACTTTCAGCCGCGGCGGTTCGGATATTACGGGCGCGGTCGTAGCACGCGCGGCAAATGCCTGCATATACGAAAACTGGACCGACGTCGACGGATTTATGTCTGCTGACCCAAGAATAGTCGAAAACCCGACGATAATCAAAAAGCTCTCATATAAAGAGTTGCGCGAGCTTGCGTATATGGGCGCGAACGTGCTGCATCCGGAGGCGGTCTTCCCCGTCAAGGCTAGCGGTATCCCGATAAACATCCGCAATACGTTCAATCCGCAGGCACCCGGCACTCTCATCGTCGCCGAGGTGGAAGAGGACGAATTCGCTAAACGTCAGATCACGGGCGTAGCGGGCAAGAAGGGTTACAGCATAATCTTCATCGAAAAAGAACTGATGAACAGCGAGCTCGGTTTCGGTCGCAGAGTGCTTTCCGTACTCGAGTATTACAACATCCTGTTCGAGCATATGCCCAGCGGTATAGGCACTCTCAGCATCGTGGTTTCGGACAACGAGCTGGCGGGCAAAGAGGACGTTGTCCTCGAACGTATCAGAAATATCGTCAAGCCCGACAATATCGAGATCAAATCGGGCATATCCCTGATTTCCACAGTCGGACACGGTATGTCGTTCCGTCCCGGCACCGCGGCTAAACTCTGCGAGGCTCTTGCTAAGGCAAACGTCAATATCCGCATGATAGACCAGGGCTCCAGCGAGCTGAATATAATAGTCGCAGTTGCTACTCAGGATTACGAAAAAGCGGTGAATGCGATATATCACGCATTTGCGTGAGCATAAGGTACAGAAGTAATCGTAAGGTAAAACGAAGGATCGTTCTTTCAGGCAAAAAACCGAAGGCGCATGCGATCGTGGTTTTGCCGCAATACTCAGAGACATACGACTTTTAAGACGATCACGAAAAAACATTTTATGAAGATGCACGTCCGCGATTGCAACGGAGCAAGTGTGCGAGAGTATCGATCCGACGTCTCGGACGTCGGATCTTTTTTTGTCGCCGCTAAAAACTAAAAATTATACTAATATTGACCGTTCGGTTTTATTATGATATAATCCGATTATAAAGTCGGCGACGCTAAAAAGCAGCGACGCCGTTTCAAGAGGATGCGGAACAATTGAGTTTGTTCAATCCTGGCGCATCTGACGAAATTCGGAGGGAAAATGAAGAAAAGGATTTTTACTGTATTAGCGATTTTGATCGTTGCGGTGACGTCGGCAATTCTGTTTGCCGCTTGCGACAAGACAGATTACGTCGAAGTCTCTGCGCTTTTTTCCGAGGACAGGCAAACGGGCGACGAGGCAGCGACCGCCGAAAGAATATCCGTTGCGGACGGGAGCGTTCTCTTCGATTACGATTCCGACTCGGATCTGATAGTGTTTTCGCAAATCGTCGGTGACGGAACGGAGGCAGAGACTGTCTATACCGTTTACAGCGTCACTAAAGGCAACGCGGTATACAGCGATACGGGTGTGCCCCGCTATCCGACGTATAACGGAGTATTGATATGGCCTGACGTATTTTACGTCGAGTCTGTCGGCGAGAACGAAGAAAAAACCGTTTCGTTTTATTCGTGCAACGGCGCGATAGTCGAAAACGTAAAGAGCGACGGTATTATCTACGGAGGGGAGATCGCTGCGGGCAGATTTTCCGAACAGGGACTCGACATCGGCGGAGGAAAGGTGATAAAAAGTATCGGAGAGTCATACGTCGTCGCGGATAAGAAGATCTCGATGCTCGGGCAGTTCGCCGAGTCGGAAACGATCGAAACTGACAATTACCGCGTCGCCATGAGCGATCTCGAGATGTTGGTGCTCGACAGGGATTTCAACGTGCTGCGTACCGTGTCTTACGAGGAAATTACGGGCGCGGCATCGGGCTCGAGCAGATCCGATGTAACAATAATTCTCCCCGATGACAAAGTGCTCGTTCAGCAGACGGTCATGCTCCCGCAAAACACCACCAAGGATTACGATTTGTATGCAAGCGGAGGATATTATAAAGTAAAGACGTATATCTACGACATTGAAAAAGACAAGACGAACGAGGTCAAGGATTTCGGGTATCTTTTCTCTGGAGGGTATCTTGACTCCGAGGCAGGGGTATCGTTATGTTCCGTAAGAAAGATTAACGAAGACAAGGATCTGGGCAGCAGTTTCATACAGGCATTCGACGGAGATCTCAACGTCGCGCTCGACATTCAGAAAATACTTCCTTATTGCAAATCGGTATGGAGCGAAGGAAAGTACACTTTGTTCGAAAGCGAAACGAGGATAGTGATTTATGAAGGAAACAATAAGATTCTCGATGCGAGCATAGACAAATTCGACGTCAACGATAGTTATCTCGCGTCATCCGGCGTATTGTTATCCGTGGACAACCAAAACGTGTTCAATGCCGACGGTTCGCTGATCGCATCGCTTGAAGAACTTGATGCGGACAGCTGGATTTTCCCGCTTTACTGGAAAAACAGCCTTTACTATACGAAGACGGAGCCCGATGATGTCAGCGGTTTAGACGTGACGTATTTATACCGTCTCGACAGAAAAACGGGGCAGTCGTTCAGAATATGCACGAAAGACGAGCTCAAGGTTTACGATAGCGGGACGGTTATGATCGCAAGCGCGGAATACGAAGGAAAGTACGATATGTACGATCTTGTGGATTTCGGCAAGATAGCGGAGGGTTTCGACACTCGGAGCGTCAACGTCGTCAATGTTAAGGGCGGTGAATTGTTCGTGACTCAGAAGACAGACGGGGAGGGCGCGACTATAACGGCTTATTATCTGGTTACCAGATAAATGAAAACGCAAAAGGAGAGGAAAGACCTCTCCTTTTTATGTAAACAAATTTCTCGTTGAAAACCCGTATTCCTGGGCAGAGTAACTATTCCGAAGGTTGACGGTAAACAAAGACGGACAAGACCCGTCACGTAAGTGTGGATCACGGGGACTGAAACAGTTCCGCGTCGGGAGGGCACAAAGTAAAGGTAAAAAAGCAAACGACTATCGTCGCAATGCCTATCACCGCAACTGCATTGAGAAAGGGAAGACGTTTAATGTTGAAAAGCAGGTATGCAAATGCGTATCCCGCTATGACCGAAACGATAAAGACAGTTATATCGGCGGCGAGCACTGATTTGCCGACAATGCCCGTATAACTGTAAAATAGCAGAGGGATGAGTGCTGCCCCGACGAACAGTGCGACGAAAGAAGAGAGCGCGTAATTGCCTCCGCGAACCTTCAGAGACGCTGTCCCGAGATAGAGGGCTGTCGGGAAAAGGACGAGCTTCATGTGCTCCCAGACGCTTTCGTTTATCGGGAAGAAAAGTCCGACGACGGGATTTTTCCCCGACCACTCGTAGAAAAAGTGCCCTGCCGTTCCGAGAATAAGCGTGAAAAATGCGCCGACTGTAAAGAATATCAGAGATTGCTTTTTGTTCATATTACAATTATATCCTCGCGTCGGGGTACTTATTCTGACTTGTGCAGGAGAAAAATCTCAATAAACTTAAGCGCATTTAATCTACACGGGTGCAGATAATTTTTGCGGGTTTCCGGCACCGACGCAGAGTTTAGGCTCTTATCTGAGACAGTAAAAGACAGTCGACTTCGGCAAACAGCGGGAAACGATTGAAAGACATACGCCGTCGGACCGATGTGCAGGACACGGGCGATCCATCGATAAAACTCAATATGGCGTCTCGGTTTGACATATGTAATAAAATATAGTATTATTATTCTATATGGCACCCGTGTGCAGGCGCACTGCATGCAAAAGAGGAAAAATGGAAAAGATAAAATCTATTGCCGACGAGTTTGCTTTCAGAGGCACACTGAAAAAAGCCGAGCCTTACGGCGACGGGCATATCAACGATACCTACGCTCTCGTCTACGAAAATCACGGAGAGCAGAAAAGGTATATTTTGCAGAAAATGAACAAGAGCGTTTTTCCCGACATTAAAACACTCATGAACAATGTCGCCGCTGTCACTGATTTTCTGAGAAAACGCATCGGGGAGCGCGGAGGCAACAGCGAAAGGGAGACGCTGACTCTGATCAGGACTAAAACGGGCGAAAGTTATTTTACGGACAAAGACGGTGAATGCTGGAGAGCGTTTCTTTTTATCGAAAATACCATCGCGTATCAGACGGTTGAAAACGCGGAAGTATTTGAAGATACCGGCAGAGCTTTCGGAGTGTTCATAGCGGGGCTTGCCGATTTCGACGCATCCGTACTCGGCGAGGTCATTAAAAAATTCCACGATACCAAAGACAGATACGTCAAGTTCGTTGCGGCTCTCGATGCCGATAAGAAAGGGAGAGCAGCGTCGGCTGCGGAAGAAATTGCTTTCGTAAAGAAGAGAAAAGACTATTGCGGAAGGGTCATCGATATGCTTGAAAGAGGGGAAATTCCCTTAAGAGTCACTCACAACGACACAAAACTCAACAATATTCTCGTCGATGCCGATACAAAAAAGGCAGTATGCGTGATCGATCTGGATACGATAATGCCGGGGTCGTTGCTTTACGATTTCGGGGACGCTGTCAGGTTCGGATGTTCGACGGCGGCGGAAGACGAAAAAGACCTTTCCAAGGTGGATTTCGATATAACTTTGTACGAAGCTTTTACAAAAGGCTTTCTGGACGGCATAGGAGACCGCATAACCGAAAAAGAGAGGGAAAATCTTGCATTCGGTTCGATATTGATGACATACGAATGCGGTATGCGTTTTCTGACGGATTATCTCGACGGAGACAACTATTTCAAGACGAAATATCCCGAGCATAATCTGGTGCGTTGCCGCACCCAGTTCAGGCTTGTCGAGCGCATGGAAGAGAAACTGGAAGAAATGAATCATATCGCGAGCAAATACGCAAAATAAACAAAAACCGCTTTAGCGGAAAGGAGATATTTTATGAAGGTTTTGGTAACGGGAGGCGCCGGATACATAGGCAGCCATACGGTGGTGGATCTTCTCGACAACGATTTCGAAGCGGTCGTCGTCGACAATCTCTGCAACAGCAAACCCGCTGTTGTCGAAAGAGTAAAGAAAATTACAGGCAAGGATTTCAAATTCTACCAGGGAGACGTATGCGACGAGGATACGATCGATAAAATTTTCGAAGAGGAAAAACCCAACGCGGTGATTCATTTCGCCGGGCTCAAGGCGGTCGGCGAATCTTGTCAAAAGCCGCTCGAATATTATAGGAACAACCTGATAAGCACGCTCAATCTGCTCAAGGTTATGAGAAAATACGGTTGCAGGAATTTCGTTTTTTCGTCCTCTGCGACTGTTTACGGACAGCCCAAGAGCGTGCCGATAAAAGAGGATTTCCCGCTTTCGACGACAAATCCGTACGGTTCTACTAAGCTCATGATAGAGGATATGCTCAGAGACATTTACAAAGCGGATAAAGAGTGGAATATCGCGATCCTGCGTTATTTCAACCCTATCGGAGCACACAAGAGCGGACTGATCGGAGAGGATCCCGCGGGCATACCCAACAACCTGATGCCGTACATCACGCAGGTCGCAATCGGCAAGCTCGAGAAACTCAGCGTATTCGGCAACGACTATCCGACGCCCGACGGCACGGGAGTCAGAGACTATATCCATGTCCTCGACCTTGCGAGAGGACATCTGCTCGCATTGAAGAAACTCGCTACGGGCAGCGGACTCGTCACCTATAATCTCGGCACGGGCAAGGGTTACAGCGTGCTGCAGATGGTAAAGGCGTTTGAGAAGGCGAGCGGCAAGGCGGTGCCTTACGTCATCGCCCCGAGACGTGCGGGCGACATTGCGGAGTGCTATGCCGACGCTAGCCTCGCGAAAAAGGAAATAGGCTTCGAATGCCGCTACGACCTCAAGGATATGTGCGAAGACAGCTGGAGATGGCAGGTCAACAATCCCAAGGGTTACGACGAGGAGTAAAACGGACAATACAAGGGAAAAGGGAGAAGTATTTTGTCGGGGATAACTGTTTCGGCATACGAGCGCAAAAGCGTATTGCCGGAAAAATGGCTTAATATAGTCGATAAAATAGTATATTCGGACTGGTATCTGCTTGCCATAGCCGCGCTTGTCGTCCTGTTCTGGGCGACTGAGGCGATGGTGGCAGGTTTTGTGACGTTACTTATCGTGCTCAGCTTCCTTTTGGTCGTCAAACGCGATATGACGCCTTGTCTTCCGATACTCATAAGCGTATATTGCGTTATCTCGAAAGGAGAATTTCCGCCGTATTTCGCGTATATGTTTATCATTCTGGTTCCGGTTGTCATCAGTCTGATATTCCATTTTGTTTATTACAGAAATCAAAAGATAAAAGCCGGAGCTTTCGGATTCGCTTACTTATTCGTCGCCGCAAGCATGTTTATGGGCGGAATAATGAGCAATCAGCTCAACGATGAGCTGAAAGGGCTTGCTTTCGCGGCGTTTTTGGGGTTACTGCCTTTCGCCGTATACGAACTTATGGTAAACTGCTGTGATTCGGAGAACAAGACGAGAATGGTCGGATACGTCTGTAAGGCGTTTGCTTTTCTCGGACTTCTGATCACTGCGCAGCTGTTTATCTACTACATCCGCGTGTTTCAGGGACTTATTTCTATCGGAAGCGAAGTGCATCTCGGATGGGGCATAAGCAACGGCGCGGCAACTGTATTGCTGGCAACGATGCCGATAACGATGTATGTCGCCGTATCTGATAAAAAATTGTGGAGATCGCTGTTGTTCGCTTTGCTTTCCGTGGCTCAGATGGCAGCAGTGATAGCAACGGTTTCAAGAGGCGCGATACTCGTCGGGATAGTGGAATTCGTGCTGATGCTTATCGCATCGGTAGTGTTCAACAATCACCGTAAAGTTTACGCCGCGGCGTACATCGTGCTGGCAGTGGCGGCTATCGTCCTCTGTGTAATTTTGAAAGACAAGCTGCTGGCTTTCGTCGAGAGGGCATTCAGCAACGGACTTGACGGCTCGGGCAGAGACAAGATATATCAGGAGGCGATCGACGTGTTCATGCAGAACAAACTGTTCGGCGTCGGTTTCGGATATATAGGCATAAACAGCTATCTTAACAATCACCCGATGTACTATTTCCACTCTACGTTATTCCAGACAATAGCTAGCCTCGGGCTTTTCGGTCTCGCGGCGAGCGTCTATATGTACTACAAGAGGATAAAATTCGCGTTTGCGAAGGGGAGAGCGTTCAATATCTTTTTGATCGTGTCCTGCATAGGATTCGAGGGTTACGCGATGATGAACACGTTTACCTTCCTTGCGGTGCCGGGGCTTTTGATCATAGCTGTCCTCACTGCGGTAAACGAACGTTGCAATTCGATCTCGGACGAAGAATATGCTCTGACGGGAGCTCCGGTGATCTTTGCCGAAAACGTTCCCGTGAAAGACGGCGTGGTTTTCGGAAGACCCGAGGGCGAGAAAGAAGAGGAGCAAGCGACAAACGCCGCAACCGAGCGTTCGGAAGAAAGCGGCGAAGACAAAGAAAATCCGGCACAGGATCACGCGAAAGCGGAAGAGAAAAAGTCGGGACAGACAGAGAAATACGAGGCTGCGGAAAAAGAGGAAAGATGAAAAAGTTTAACAAAGACAGTTACAATATCAAAACGTTGCGAGAGTGGACGATGTTTATCACCGACCTCGTTTTCATAGGCATTTGTTTTATTTTGTCGGTTATACTGGGTCAGGCATATCTGCTTGACGACATCAGCAAGACGATAATCGAGCAGGCGTTAATAGCTCTGCCCGTCGCGCTTGCATTGTTTTTCCTCAGTTTCATAGCTTTCAGAGTAAATAAAGTAGTGTGGCGTTATGCAAGAGGTCGCGACTATCTCAGGCTCGTTTTTGCCTGCGCGGTCGCAACGGTGCTTTTCGCTCTTATCGACCAGCTTCTGGGAGGTTGGGTCTCGGGAGAGATAGTAAAAGTCGGCGAAACGGGCGACAAGCAGAT
This sequence comes from uncultured Christensenellaceae bacterium, assembly GCA_944380305.1. Lineage (GTDB taxonomy): Bacteria > Bacillota > Clostridia > Christensenellales > UBA3700 > Ornithoclostridium. The sequence continues at coordinate 9,802 of CALWHF010000015.1, read as the reverse complement.
GCTCAAGGCATATCCGGTGTATACCAATATAGGATTCACGACCATGGGTGTCACGGTCGTATATCGTCTGTTCTACGAGATGATATACGCTAAGATAAAGGATAAAGCGTTGCCCAAACAGAGAAAACGTACGATGATAGTCGGTGCGGGATATACGGCAAGCGCGATACTCGAAGAGCTTGCGAGGGCGGGCAGCATTTACAAGCCCGTATGTCTGGTGGACGACGACCCCGACAAGCAGGGCAGAATACTTCACGACATACCCGTCGTAGGCACGACAAAGGAGATCCCGAGGCTTGCGCGCAAATACGACGTAGCTTGTATAATATTCGCGATCCCGTCGATAAATCCTCAGGCTAGGCAAAGCATTCTCGCGACCTGTATGCAGACGGGCTGCCAGCTCAAAGTTCTGCCGTACATCAGCGAGATGATAGCCAACGTCGATCTCGTCGGTCAGGCGAAAGAGATCAATATCGGCGACCTTCTGGGCAGAGAACAGATCTCGTTCAACGATGCGGGAGTAAAGGGATACATCGAGGATAAAGTCTGTATGATAACGGGCGGCGGCGGTTCTATCGGCAGCGAGCTCGTCAGGCAGATAGTAAAATATAAGCCCCGCAGGATAATAGTGCTCGACGTGTACGAGAACTGCGCGTATGCGATACAGCAGGAGATATTGCGCCATTACGGTTCGGATTACGATCTCAACGTCGAGATAGCGTCGATAACCGATTACGGCAAGATGAAAGATCTGTTCGAGCAGTATCACCCGCAGATAATCTTCCACGCGGCGGCGCACAAACACGTTCCGCTGATGGAAACAAATCCTGAAGAGGCGGTCAAGAACAACGTCTTCGGAACGTTGAACGTGGTCAAACTCGCATACGAATACGGCGTCAAGAAATTCATCATGATCTCTACCGATAAGGCGGTTAACCCGACCAACGTTATGGGTGCGACCAAACGTTGTTGCGAAGAGATAATAGAGACTTTCAGCCAGAAGTACGGCAATTCGCGTACGGAATTCGCAGCGGTCAGATTCGGCAACGTGCTCGGCAGCAACGGTTCGGTCATCCCGCTGTTCAGAGAACAGATTAAAAACGGCGGTCCCGTAACGGTGACGCATCCCGAGATAATCAGGTATTTCATGACTATTCCGGAGGCGGTGTCGCTTGTCTTGCAGGCAGGAGCATATGCTCGCGGCGGCGAGGTATTCGTACTCGATATGGGCGAACCCGTCAAGATCGTCACGCTTGCAGAGAACATGATAAAAATGATGGGTTACACGCCTTACGAGGACATACAGATAAAGTTCACGGGACTTCGCCCGGGAGAAAAGTTGTACGAAGAACTTCTGATGAAAGAAGAAGGACTCAAAAAGACGGATAACAACAAGATATTCATAGGCAAGCAGATGACTATCGACACCGATAAATTCACCGCGGATCTGGAGGAAATGCGTTCTATATGTCAGACAAACGACAAGGAAAAGGTCATAGAGAAACTCAAAGTGCTTGTGCCTACTTTCCATCACGACACGGCATATCTTGAGCTTATGAGGCAAAAAGAGCTGCAGTATCAGCGCGAGTATTCGAGCGAGCACGCGGGAGAAGAGGAGATAGTAGGCGAAGCGGTCTATGAAAAGAAAGCCGTTTCGGAGGACGAAGAAGAGGCGAAAGAGATGATCGTCACGGCAGAGGCAGAGACGGCAGAAACCGTAGAGTCCGCGGTTTCGGACAAGAATACTAAGAAAGTCTCGTCCGGTGTCGAAAACGGCAAGGGAAAAGCGAAAAAGTATTCTTCGGGGGAATCCGTTGCCGCAGCGAAAAAGCCTGCGGAAAAAGGCAAGAGCGCGGCGAAGAAATCCGTTGAAAAAGAAAATTAAGTAATCCGATAAAGCCAGAAAAGACCGACGGACAACGTCGGTCTTTATTTTTCGGTACAAATGATTGTTATGCTTCGGATAAAGTATCTTTCGGGAAGCGGTTTTTCTTTCGGGGATTCGGTCGGAAAGGTAAGTCTATGATAAACGCATATAAAAAGCCGCCTCTTTGCTGGACGGCTTTTCAATATCCGTTTTGCGTTTATTACAGCGTAACGGTAACCTTCTTGAGGTTTCTCGGGCTGTCTACGTTGAGTCCCTTTGCGAGGCCGATATTGAGCGCGAGAAGAGATACCGCGGTGCCGTACAATACGGGAGCGCACAGGTCGCATGTGGCGGGCATTTCCACTTTCTGCTTTGCGCATTCGAGAACTTCGGGAATATCGCTGAACGCGGTCAGATTTGCACCCGCGTCTTTGACGCGCTTAGCCATAGATATGAATTCGTCGTCGAATTTTCCCTTGGGGGCGAGCAGGATCACATTTGCGCCTTCCGCGAGCAGAGAGAGCGGACCGTGCATGAAGTTCGCCGAGGAGTAAGAGCGGTTGAAGAGGTAGCAACATTCGGTGAGTTTGAGCGCGCATTCGTCGCCCGTGCCCTGCATCGTGCCGCGGGAGAGAATTATGAAGTTGTTGAGCTTGTAGAGTTTTTCCGCAACGCCCTTTATATCGTCGTTGAGCGCGATTATCTCGCCTATGCGAGCGACCGTCTCGTTGACTTTGGTGTCGCACGGTTTCCCCGTGACGGTGGTCAGCATATACAGCGCGATCAGCTCTGCGATATAGGTTTTCGTAGCCGCGACAGACTTTTCTTCTTCCACGTCGAGGAACAGATGGAAGTCGCATTCTTTAGCTGTATCGCTTTCCTTGTTGTTGGTAACGCCGACCGTCATCGCACCGAGTTTTTTCGCTTTACGCATGACCGCGATCGTATCTTTCGACATACCGCTCTGGCTGACTATCACCATACAGGTGTTTTTCATATCGACGTCCGCATCATAGACGGTAGTCAGGGACGGATGGTATTTGCCCACTTTCATACCGCTGTAGAGCGGGCAGACGAAGGAAAACACGGTTGCCGCGTTGTCGGACGTGCCTCTCGCCATAGTGACGATATTGGTTATGCCTTTTTCCTGAAAAGCCTTTTTGATCGCAGGGAGTACGGGAGCGCATGCCGCCACTGTTCTCTTGAGCATTTCGGGTTCGCTGAATATTTCCTGTTGCATCAAACTTGTCATGATTGCACCTCTCATAAAATAGTTCTCTTATATTATATCCGCAAAAAGGTTTTTTAGCAATGTTTTTATAATTAAATTAATATCAGGAAAAGAAATACGGGGCAAAGCGTTACGGAATAACGTATATAAAAGTATAAAATAATATAAAAAAGTATAAATTATGCTACAAAGTATTGAACATTTTTATCAAATGGTTTATACTATGTTTACAGGAGGTGAATAAAATGGATGTTACCGTTGAACGCGAGAATGCGAATATTAAAGATAATATAAGCAAATATCTCGAAGACAACAATTATACCGTTAAGGAGTTTGCCGAAAAAGCAGACGTGAGTATTTCCACAGCAAAGAAATGGCTGTACGGGGACAGTGTCCCGTCAAGGCGAATGATGGGAAAGCTCAAAAACGTATCGGGGCTCTTCGGAGAAAGAGAGAAAAAAAATGACGTGAATTATAACGGGATCGATACGACATTGGCAGAGTATCTTACGCAAATCGCAAAAAACGTTACCATAGAAAAAGCAAAAGGAAAAGAGCTATTAGTTAAGATAAGAATAGACGAAGAGTCGCTTTTCGGTCCTTTGAATCTTAATAAGGACTACAAGGAAACGCAAAAATTTCTTGACAAAGTTCATTATGAAATTACGGACGAAGATATTAAAAAAGCGAAAGCGAAAACGACGATCTGACTTCGATCATTTACGGACAGACGGAGGGGGGGAACAGATGTCTGAAGAGAAATATCCGTGTGTTATTGCGGGTCCCAACGGCAGCGGAAAAAGCTCGTCCGTGGAACAAGCATTCGGTTATTACGATAAGATAGGGGTTAAGCCTGCATATCTTTGTCCTGATGACGTATGCCTTCAGCTTATGAAAAAAGATCCCGATACAGACCGGACTAATGCGGCGGCACTTGCGAAGAATATCGTACTCGAAAAGAGAAACGAATTTTTAGAGAAAGGAATATCTTTCATTACCGAAACGGTGTTTTGTCACGAATCGCATCTGGCGTTTATGAAAAAGGCGAAAAAAGCGGGATATAACGTCAGGCTGATATACGTCGCAACCGATTCTCCAGATATAAACGTAGCCAGGGTAAAGAAAAGGGTGCGGCAGGGCGGACACAACGTGAACGAGGAAAAGATAAGGTCCAGATATTACCGCAGTCTTGCGTTGCTGAAAAAGGCGGTCGATATAGCCGACACCGCCGAGATCCGAGACAACTCGACCGAAGGAGAGCTCGCAAAGACCTGTGCGGTCAAGATGTTCGGCAACGTATACCAGACCAGAATAATACGAACCAGCCCTGAGGCGCGCCTTTTATGCGTTTTTCAGCAATGCTCGCTTGAAAATATCACAATATTATCTGCGCTCACCTCGCTGAAACACACTATAAAAATCGTTGCCTGAGGGTGCATGCAGTTTTAAGCAGACAAATTTTTGTCGATACAAGGCAAATGCCGCAGGTAATATTATACATATTATCAAGGCATTTAACGCAGTAGCGACGGAAATATGCCGCTTAAAACCTTGTTCGTATTATTCTGGTCTGGTATATATCGTGTCAGACGAACACGGGTGGGTAAAAAAATATTTAGAGTAGAAGAAACGATAAAAAGAAAAACCTCCTTAGGGGAGGTTTTTCAGTACTGTGTCAGTTTTCCTTCTTCCCTGAGACCTTCGTAGTCGTGTTGTCGCAGATATTCGTAGACTATTATCGCGACGCTGTTGGCGAGGTTGAGGGAGCGTGCGTTCGCGCGCATAGGTATGCGCACGCATTTCTCGTAGTTTTCGTGCAGCAGTTCTTCGGGAAGTCCCTTGGTCTCTCTGCCGAAGAAAACGAAGCAGTCTTTGTCGTATTCGACGCGAGTGAAATTGCGAGCGGATTTCGTCGAGGCGAAGAGCATCTGCACGTCGGTGCTTTCTGCGGTCGCGCGTACCGCGAGCCCTTCGGTTTCTCCGCTTTTCGCTTTATCTCCGAAGTTAGCTTTGAGGAAAGCGTCCATATTCGGGTATCGTTTTACGTCGGCGATTTCCCAGTAGTCCAGTCCGCTGCGCTTGAGATACTTGTCTTCCCAGCTGAAGCCGCACGGTTCGATGACGTGGAGCACCGCGCCCGTCGCGGCGCAGGTGCGAACGATGTTGCCAGTATTGTTGGGAATCTCGGGATTGACCAGAACTACGTTTATCATTGCAACGCCTTTTCGAGCAGTTCTATCGAGAAGTCGAGCCTTCTGAGAGATTCGTCTTTGCCGAAAAGCTCCGCCATTTCGGTCGCGCCGCCAGGGGTGGTAGCCGCGCCCGTGATCGCAAGTCTCAGAGGCAGGAATACCTGACCCGTCTTTACTCCTAGTTTTTCGGCGAGCGCGTTGAGCACTTCTTTGAGTTTCTCGTCCGTCCATTCGTCTACCGAAGGGAGAACTTCGCGGCAGGCGAGCAGAGAAGAGAGAGCGAGAGGCATCGTGATCTTCATCTTTTTATGCTCGAACATCGTCGGGTCGTACGCTCCGAAACTTCCGAGCGGTTCTACCTTTTCGGCAATCTCTCCGAAGGTCTCGACGCGGGGGATGAGCAGCTTTGCTATTTTTTCGTAATCGAATTTTCCGTTGACCGCACTTGCGTCGAGGAAAGAGCGCGCCTTTTCCACGAACTGCGTGGGTGTCAGCTCCTTGATATATCTGCCGTTGAGCCAGCGCATTTTCGCCTCGTCGAAGATGCTGGGCGATTTGGAAATGCCGTCCACGCTGAATTGCTCGATAAGCTCTTGCATGGACAGTTTTTCGTCGTTGTTCTTGGGGCTCCAGCCGAGCAAAGCGATATAGTTGACTATCGCCTCGGGCAGATAGCCTTTTGCGAGGAAATCCTCGAAATTCGCGTCGCCGTAGCGTTTGCTGAGCTTGTGCTGAGCGTCTTTCATTATCGGGGAAAGGTGCATATAGTGAGGTCTTTCCCAGCCGAAAGCGTCGTACATCAGGTTGTACTTCGGAGTGCTGGAAAGATATTCGACGCCGCGTATGACGTAATTTATCTTCATCAGGTGGTCGTCCACGACGTTGGCGAAGTTATAGGTCGGCATGCCGTCGGATTTTATCAGGATATTGTCCTCCATATCCGCATTGGGCACGCTGATATGACCGAAAACCAGGTCGTCGTATTCGCTGACGCCCTCGGCAGGTACGTTCTGACGTATGACGTACGGCTCGCCTGCGGCGAGTTTCGCTTCGACCTCTTCTTTGGACAGAGACAGACAATGTTTGTCATACTTATGCACGCCCGCCTCGTTGTCGCCGCCGAGAGTAGCGAGCCTCTCTTTAGTGCAGAAACAGTAGTACGCACCGCCCAGTTCGACGAGTTTTTTTGCGTATTCCATATATATGGACTTGCGTTCGCTCTGAACGTAGGGGCCGAGACCCTTGTCCTTGTCGGGACCTTCGTCGTGCTCGATGCCCGCCGTTTTGAGCGTACGGTATATCAGTTCGGTCGCGCCTTCTACGAAACGCTCCCTGTCGGTATCTTCGATACGGAGAACGAAATCTCCTCCGTGCTGTTTCGCGAACAGGTATGCGTAAAGACAGGTACGCAGGTTGCCTATATGCATAAATCCCGTAGGAGACGGGGCGAATCTTGTTCTTACCTTTTCTTCCATAAAAGCTCCTATAATAAACGCGCGATAGCGTCGCGGTGATTTTCTTATTACATCTTATCACAAAGACGGAGAAAAGACTATAAAAAAAAGACAAAAATCCTCAAACGCGCGTGTGTTTCCGTGGCGCACGGCAAACGGGCGGGAAAGTGCGGGCGAAAACGGCTGGAGAGGATCGGATACGGGAAAGGAAGACGTTGTACTGGCGAACATTGTCGTATTGCACGCATCAATAAAAACCGTCTGAAAATTGTTTAATATAAGAAGGCAAAATATACATTTTTCGGTTATAATATGCAGCTGACCCAATGTTACTGCAGAGCACAGACGAATAAGAGACGTATACGTCTTATCGTGAAAGGTGTTGAAAAAAAGCCTTGAATATTTATAAAATATAAGTGAAAAAAATAATAAAGAAAGGAAGTACAGGAAAAAAAGACTTCAATGCAACAGCAAAGCGTTGTAGGCGGGAGAAGTGCGGCAAAAGTAGGTTAAAATTCAATTAAAGAAAGGTGGACGAAATGGATATTTTTGCAGAAAGAATAAAAGAGCTCCGCACGCAGAACCACGTCACGCAAAGAGAACTGTCGCAGATACTCAACGTCAAGCAACAATCCTATTCCCGCTACGAACTGGGGACAGGGCAGCCCTCTCTCGAGACGTTGTGCAAGATTGCGGAATATTACAACGTGTCGGTTGACTACCTTCTTGGCATAACCGAGATATAAGGCGAGATAACGCGCCGCAGCGTTTTGCGCGCAAAACGCATAGCACAGGATTATATGACCGTCCGGAGGACGGTTTTTTTATTGTCCGAAAAATAATTTATCGAGGGTATTGTAGCGTTTTCGCCGTTTTTGGTATATTATATTAATTGAACGATTTTTCGAGGTGAAGTTATGTATCTTTTTGACAAAGCTCTCGACGCGACGATGAAGATGCTGTCGTACGACAGCGTTCAGGGCAAGCCGTGCGAGGAAAGTCCTTTCGGCGAAGGAGTCGCCAAGTGTCTGCGTTTCGTGCAGGAAAAAGCCGAGGAGCACGGTTTCAGGACCTGTTACGGCGACGGATATTACGTCTATGCCGAGACGGGAGAAGGCGATCTGTTCGGTGTTCTCGGGCACGTCGATACCGTACCTTATGAAGGAAAATGGGACGCGGATCCGCTCGGAGAGATAAAAGACGGCAAGATTTACGGCAGAGGCGTGCTGGACGACAAAGGCCCGATGATCTGCTGTATGTATGCGGCTTTTCAGCTGCTCGAAGAGGGATACAAACCTCAGTACAGGCTGCGTTTTATCTTCGGAGGCAACGAGGAAACGGGCTGGAAATGTATAGAAAGGTATATGGAAAAAGAGGAAAAGCCCGTTACGGGATTTTCTCCCGACGGCGATTTTCCCGTTATAAACTGCGAGAGAGGCGTCGCGCAGATACTCGTAGGATTCGAAAAGCCCGAAAGCCTCGTTTCGTTTGACGGCGGCGTACGCGCGAATATCGTCATCGACGACGCGAGCGCGGTCATCGAAGGAGAGGGCAAAGAGGTCGCGGGAGACAAGCTGACCGCAGAGGTAAAGGACGGAAAGACGTATATTAGAGCGACGGGCAAGCCCGCGCACGGCTCGACCCCAGAACTCGGAGACAATGCGGTATGGCGCATTCTGGGGTATGCTGCGGAGAATTTCGGCGGAGAATACGCCGTGCTGAAAGAGCAGATCTGCGACTGGACGGGAAAGGGACTCGGCATTGCCGCGAGCGATTACAGCGGCGCGCTGACCTGCAACGCGGGCATAGTGCGCGTCAACGGAGACGTTCTCGAAGTGACGCTCGACGTAAGACATCCCAATACCGTAATGAGAAAGAGCGTAGAAGAAAAACTCGCGGAGCAGAGAGGAGTGAAGAGCGTGACGACGCAGCATTTCCACGACCCGCATTTCGTCGATGAAAACGAGCCGCTCGTTCAGGGGCTTTTGGGAGCGTACAACGCGGTGGTCGGCACGGACGCAAAGCCTTTTTCGATAGGCGGCGCGACGTATGCAAGAGCACTCGAGCACGGCGTCGCGTTCGGTCCGATGTTCCCGTGGCAGGAGAGCACCATACATCAGAAGAACGAGCACGCGACGATCGAGGATTTCAAAAAGATGTATGACGTCTATTACGAAGCTCTTAAGCGCACCGTGTTTTCCAAATAAAAAAGCGACAAGTATTTCGAAAAACGCGTATTTGCATAAAAAGAAGGGAAGTAAAAGCCCTTCTTTTTTCTTTCGCGGTGCATACCGCTGACGTGAAAAAGAAATAAGAAAACAAGTACAACAAGCGTCGAGCTGTAGGTGTATCACAATAATCTTGATATACTTCCGTAACTGTCGAGAAAATCAGGTGCCGTTAATAAATTTTCGGATGATGTATTATTCCGGCAACATTTTGGATTTTGTATTGATTTCATTATCATGATATATTATAAGTTTCAAGGACGATTTAAGGAAACCGTTCTTGGATAAACCGAGTTCAGGATTTTGGCATCGGCATGCTTGCGATGTATTAAATTCAAATTATTATGCAAGCAGAGGATGTGAGAAGAATCCTCAATAATTAAAAAATACGATAGAGGATATATTGCAAAAATACGACGATAAAACTCGTATGGTAATTCAAAGTTCATTGAATATAACAGAAGGCAACAGCGGAGGCGCGTTGTTAGATAAAAACGGATGTCTTGTCGGGATAACTACATTCAGGATTAAAGATATTAAAGGAGACGCGGTGTACGGATTAGCTTATAGCATACCTATTGATATTGTTTGCGATTATGTCATCAATGAGTATTGATAGATAGCAAATATTTCGATAGTTATGATACGAATAAATTTTTTGCGGCAGATCATATTGGGAATTTAGACATTAACGAACGTTGTTTACATAAAGTTAAGTTTTAGTGTTCTTATTGCATTATACCGGTTGTTGTCAAGGTGAATTGTCAAACCAAGTGCAACACTTTTTGCAATTCCTGTTCAAACAAATCTGCTGGTGTTTTGTAACCAAG
>CALWHF010000014.1 GCA_944380305.1 uncultured Christensenellaceae bacterium | reverse complement strand
TAAGTTATAATGTATATAGCCTGACGTGGACAGCCAAGGACTTAATAGCGAGCAGGACAGGGACTGAAAGAATAAAAATGTAACGATGCGAGCGTTAAGTCAACAAGGACACGGCCCGGGAGATAAAAGCGTAATGCCGGTTACAAAACAAAAGGGAGTTGCGAAAGCAGCTCCCTTTTGTTTTGTAACAGTAATACTTTGATATACAGCATCAAAAGTTGTTTGTTGACGGTTTATAACATGCTTTTATTTGGGAATTTTCACTATTTACAAATCCGTTCATATTTGATATAATTATTATAATATAAAGTGAGGGCAAAATATGAAACAGGTCATTTTTGTAGTAGAAGACGACGCGGGGATCATGGGGTTGTACGCGATGGCTCTCGAAAACGCCGGTTTTGAGTTTTGCGGGTTCAATAATGCTGAAGACATGTTTGAAAGACTCGCCGAGGGAAAACGCTGCGACCTTATAATCCTTGACATTATGCTGCCCGGGATGAGCGGACTGGATGCTTTGAACAGACTCAAGAAGAGTTCGGATTACTCGGGTATCCCCGTAATTATCGCGAGCGCGAAAGACGACGAGAAAAACAAGATAGGCGGTCTCGATGCTGGTGCTGACGATTACGTCGCAAAACCGTTCTCCATGAACGAGCTCGTTGCCCGTATCAGGGCAAATCTCCGCAAGGCTCCCGCGGCAGAGAAAGACGGAGACGTGTTGGCATACGGAGATATAGTCATCAATGACCGCGAACACGAAGTTCACGTCAACGGGCAGATCGTTCAGCTGACGCTTAAGGAATACAATCTGCTGCATCTTCTGATGGAAAACCTCGATACGGTCGTCAAACGCGATCGGATTTTGTCGGTGGTCTGGGATTACGATTACGTCGGCGAGACGCGTACCCTCGATATGCATATCAAATCTCTGAGGAGCAAACTCGGCGAAAAGACGGACAAACAGTATATCGCGACTGTCAGAGGAGTAGGTTACAAATTCTGTAAGATATGAACAAAAGGATACTCAGAAAAATATTTTGGGCGACGGCGCTGGTCCTGTTACTCAGCGTTGTCGTTTGTTTTTTTGTGATATACGGAATCACATATTTCTCCAAGCACGAGACCATATCCAAAAACATGACCGTATATAACGAAAGGATAGCGGGTGCGGAAGATCTCGAGCAGCTCAACGAGGCGTTGGGCGCGGGAGAAGGGCTGATGTATATCGGCGTTTTGTCGTCTGAAGGCAATCTCATCACTTCGAACAGCGAACTCTCGGGCGAAAACGTGCCCGTAAAAGATGCTGAATTTACGGCAAAGGTGAGAGAAAAAGGCAGTCTGCACAGGCTTGAAAAGATGTACAAGGACGGAGAGACCATGCTCATCGTCTACGTCTCGATCGAGAATGCCGCGCTGGACGAAGGCGGCTATCTCGTCGTTGCGTACGGCATGGACATGAATTTCAACGACCTGTATTTCTGGCTCGCCGTAGGCGGATGCATAGCGGCATGGGTGATAATAGCCGCGGCGACGTACGCCATTTTCACCAACTATATAAAAGACGAAGTCATGCCTCTCGAAAAAATACAGATAATGCTCGAAAACTTCAACAAGGGCAATTACAAGCCGATAAACTATGAGGCAAAATATAAAGAAATAGACATCATCGTAGACAACATAAACAAGGCGGCGAAAAAACTTTCCGACACGATGTCCGACCTGAGATATGAGCAGAATAAGACGAAATTCGTCATTGAGAACGTCGCGCAGGGCATAATCGCGCTCAACGAGCAGAACAAGATACTGATCTCCAACGATGTAGTGGCGGATATTTTCGATACCAGGGCGAATATCGTCGGCGTACCGATAGATTATCTGATAAAGGACGAAAAGGTGCTTGCAGAGGTTGCTAAAGCAGTCGAACGCGGCAGCAACGCTATGGCGGGAGAGATAATGGTCGGCGAAAAGTGTTACAGAGTGGATTGCAGGATCGTCGGAGAGGAGATACTGGACGAATTCAAAGACATCAAATATTTCCTTCTTATCACCGACGTTACAAGTGAGGCGGATCTCGCGAAAATGAGGAGCGAATTCTTCTTCAACGCGTCGCATGAGCTGAAGTCCCCGTTGACTTCGATAATGGGATTTTCCGAGCTTATGATGGACCCCGATCTGTCTGCCGAAAACAGAGCGAAATGCGTCGAGGACATTCACGAAAGCTCCAAGAGAATGGCTACGCTCATAGAAAAAATGATCACTCTCGGCAAGCTCGATTCGGCGCAGTATGCCGAAAAAACGTCTGAAGAAGTCGATCTCAGAGCGATAGGAGACGACGTTGTCAAGAGAATGGAGATCATTGCGGATTCCATCAACGTAAAAATGACATGCGAGGGAGAGGCAAAGATCACGGGAGATCCCAATCAGATGTCGATACTTCTTTCAAATCTCGTGAGCAATGCGATCAAATACAATAAGGAGAACGGAATTGTCAGGTTGTCGTTCTCCGAGGACGAGAAAGAGGCGAGAGTCTGTGTCGAAGACAGCGGCATAGGAATAGCGAAAAAAGACATACCGCGCATCTGCGACAGATTTTACAGAGTGAACAGCGCGCATTCGAAGACGTCGCTCGACAGCAACGGACTCGGACTTTCGATAGTCAAACAGATCGTCGACGACTGCGGTGCCGCACTCAGGATCGAAAGCACCGTGGGCAAAGGTTCTAAATTTACGATAATATTCAAGAGGTGAAAAAATGTATCCTTTCAAATTAAAAGCCGCCACTAAAGATTATGTGTGGGGAGGAATAAAACTCAAGGAGTTCTACGGCAAAGAAAGTTCGGGCGACGTCGTCGCCGAAAGCTGGGAAGTGTCATGTCATCCCGACGGACCGTGCGTGATCGAGAACGGTCAGTACGATGGCTTGACGCTTGGCGAAGTGCTGGACGCAAATCCGCGTTACAAAGGCTCGGACAGTGAAAAATTCCCGTTTTTCCCGATACTCGTCAAACTCATTGACGCAAAGAGCAATCTTTCCGTACAGGTACATCCCGGAGACGAATATGCGCTGGAACACGAAGGGCAGTTCGGCAAAACAGAGATGTGGTATATCGTAGAATGCGAAAAGGGCGTGGGAGTGTATTGCGGTTTCAAAAAGCCGATAACAAAAGAAAAGCTCAGAGAGTCCCTTCTCGACGGCACGATAACGGATCTGCTCAATTTCGTAGAAGTTAAAAAGGGCGATTGCCTGTTTATCCCGTCGGGCACGGTGCACGCGATATGCGGCGGCTGCGTGATATGCGAGATTCAGCAGAACAGTTCGCTGACATACAGACTGTACGATTACGGCAGACTTGACAAGACGGGCAAACCAAGACAACTACATATCGAAAAGGCGGTAGAGGTCACGGATACGGCTAAGGTCGTCAAAGCCAATTCCGAAAGCAGATTTATCGGGGACGGAGTTACCGAACTCGCATCGTGCAAATACTTCACGACTGATAAGATCGAACTGGACGGCGTACACGAATTCGACGTCGACGAACGAAGTTTCCTGACTGTGACGTGCGTGGAAGGGCAGGCGGAATTCGTATATAACGGCAAAAAATATCCTGCCTATGCGGGCGATACCTACTTCATGCCGGCGGGAATGGGAAAGGTATCTGCCGAAGGTACCGCGGAGCTGATCTCGGCAAGAGTGTGAAAAAGTAACGGCGTAAAGTCGGAACAAACAAAAGGACGGCGGGAGCCGTCTTTTTTTATCCGTTAATATTCAGGTCTTCGGGAGAGTAAAGCGTATTGCCAAAAGGCGCGCTGAACAGGGGAGGGCGCATTTTGCGTTTGTCCGGCGACGAAGTGCCGTTGCAAACAGATATAGAGCATGAAAAAAGCCGCCCCGAAAGGCGGCTGTTTTGCTGTTGAGATTACTTGGTATCGTTCGTGTCGATCGTCGTATCTTCGATGAAGTTTGCGTTGTTGGCGAACTTCTTGACGGATTCGATCGCAGACTCTGCAGCGGCTCTGGACTTGTAGCCTTCGCCTACGCCGTACATCGTGCCGTCGACCTTGAAGATCTTGTAACGGAAAGTGCCATTCTTCTCTTCGTCGATGGTGTATGTACCGTTGTTTATCGTGTTGCGGAAACCGTCGACCTGTTTAGCCTTCGGCTTGATCTTGTAGCCTTCGCTTTCGTAAAGGATCTGACCGTTGTTAGCCTTGAGCTGATACTTGTAAGGACGGGTAGGATTGCTTGCGTCCTTGATGATGACGTATTTGCCGTTCGTCGGTTCGGGAGCTTCGCCGAAGAGCAGAGTGATGTTGTTTGCGCCTGACGCGGGAGCGGAAACGGGTTCCGGCTTCGGAGCGGGCTTTCTGACGGGAGGCTGTTTTTTTGCCGCGGGAGCGGGCTTTTTGACGGGAGGTTTGACGACCTTCTTGGGAGCCTCTTCCTTCTTTTCCTCTACTGCGGGTGCAGCCTCGACGGGCTTTTCTTCAGCTACGGGCTGTTCTTCTGCGGGAGCCTCTTCTTTCTTTTCTTCTACCGCGGGAGCGACCTCGACGGGCTTTTCCTCAACGGGTTTTTCTTCTTCTACGGGTTTCTCCTCGACAGGCTTTTCTTCAGTTACGGGAGCGACTTCGGCGGGCGTTTCTTCGACAGGGGTCTCTTCGACTTTTTCTTCTGCTTCGGTAGCCTCGGCGTTGGTGCTCGCTTCGCTGAGCGCGACTTCCTCGGGTGCGCTTGCCGTATCGGTCACGTCGGGAACGACGGTGGGTTTTACGGGTTCGACAGGCTCGGAAGGACGGTCTGGTTTGGACGAATCGTCGCCGACGGAAAGAACTTCTTCAGCCTTTTTCTTTGCTTTCTTTTTACCGCTTTTCAAAATTACCGCAATCAGTATCAGGCAAACGACGACGATGACCGCGGTGATCGCTATTATCATCCACATGGTGAGCGGACCGGCAACTTGCTGGGTCATGAATTCGCTGAAAGATGCAGCTACAAGCGTGTTGATCGGATTTGTCATAATCTTGTGCTTCTCCCTTTTTAGTTATATGAATAATATAACACAGTCGCGCGCGGTTGTAAAGGATAAAGATTAAAATTATTGGATATTTTTCGACATATTTGTACGATAATTGGGGCGAATCGCGCATAAACCCGTGAGATCGGACAATTGCGACACGCTTCGCCGCAAGCAAAAAACAGAAAAAATAATTGCATATCGGGGGAATTGGGTATATCATTATTAGAGGAAAAGATCGCGGAGGAAATATGCAGACACTCGTGCTGAAAGGCGAAGAAGCCTTAAAAAAAGGAGCAGAACTGATAAGGGCGGGGGAAGTCGTTGCTTTCCCGACAGAGACTGTTTACGGACTCGGTGCCGACGCCTTCAACGAAGTCGCGGTCAGAAAGATATTCGAGGCAAAAGGCAGACCGTCTGACAACCCGTTGATAGTGCATATCGCTGACGAAAAAGGTTTGGAAGGACTGGTTTCGGATGTGTCGGATTCCGCTGAGGCGATCATGAAAAAGTTTATGCCGGGACCGATAACCGTCATTATGAAAAAAGGCGAAAAAGTGCCGTTGAGCGTGACGGCGGGGCTGGATACCGTGGGTATCAGAATGCCGTCCAACGCCGTTTCGAGAGAATTTATCAGGGAGTGCGGGACCCCGATAGCCGCCCCGAGTGCGAACAGATCCACGCACATAAGTCCCACGAATGCCGAACACGTCTTCGAAGACATGGACGGCAGGATACCGCTCATCATCGACGGAGGTGAGAGCGAGGTAGGCATAGAATCAACGATAGTGGACGCATCGACTGACGTCCCCACGATACTGCGACCGGGTGCGATAACGGCGGAAATGCTCGCAGAGGTTCTCGGAGCTGTCAGGACTTTCAGCGGAAAGGTAGTGGTTGCGAAAGCACCCGGAATGAAATACAAACATTACGCGCCGTCCTGCGAGACAGTAGTCGCGATCGGTGCGGAAAGCGCGACGAAAGCATACGACGATGCGGAAAACAAAGGTCTGTCGCCGGTAGTGATAGCGAGATCTTCCACATGCGCGAAACTAGGAGGAAGAACGCATATAGACCTTGGCGAAAGCGACGTCGAGATATGCCGCAATATATACGCTGCCCTACACAGAGGCGAAAAAATAGCGAATTTCATAGTCTGTGAACACTTCGGAAACGAAGGGGTCTGCGGCTCGGTGATGAACAGAGTGATGAAGTCTGCGGGAGGAAAGACGGTATGAAAATTTTATTCGTTTGCACGGGAAACACATGCAGGTCTCCGCTCGCGCAGGCAATCGCTCAGAAGGCGTTTGACGACGCAAAACTCGGCATTGAATGCGAAAGCGCGGGGCTCTGCTGCGGGTACGGAGAAGAAGTATCGGAAAACTCGCGTAAAATTATCGCAGAAAAGGGAATATTCTTTACACACCAGTCCAGACCCGTGACGAAACAGTTACTGGATTCGAGCGATATGGTAGTATGCATGACTGCGTCTCACAAACAGGCTCTCGCGCCGTACGTCGCTGCCGAAAAGCTGTTCGAGGCGAAAGATCTGATAGGCGAGGAAGTGGACGACCCGTACGGCAGGGACATAGACGCGTACAGGGCGTGCGCCGCTAAGCTCGGAAAGCTCGCCGACGCTCTCGTGAAGAAGATTTCGGACAACGGAAAAGGCACCGCAAAACCGTAAAAGGTGACAGATTGCGCCGAAATGCGCAATGTTTGTGAAAAATATATCTTATCTTTACAATGCGCCGAAAGCGTGGTATACTGGTAAATAGCAAGTATTGAGAGGTACTCGGATGAAAATAGCGATAGGATGCGACCACGGCGGAATAGTTCTGAAACCCGCGATAGTCGAAGAATTGAATAAAAGAGGCATAGAGGTCGAAGACTTCGGATGTTACGACGAAAACAGCGTGGATTATCCCGATTACGCGCTGAAAGCGGCTGAAGCCGTCTCTTCGGGCAAGTGCGACAAAGGGATCGTGCTGTGCGGGACGGGAATAGGAATATCCATTGCCGCGAACAAAGTCAAAGGTATCAGAGCCGGAGTCGCTCACGACGAATTTACCGCGGAGATGATCTCTGCGCACAATAATGCGAACGTGATCGCTATAGGCGGCAGAGTCGTCACGCCGAAAAAGGCGGCAAAGATGGTCGCGATATGGCTCGACACGCCGTTCCAGGGCGGCAGACACGAAGGCAGAGTCGCGAAGATAACGGCGATAGAAGACAAATACTTCAAGTAAGGTGAAATATGGTTCAGGAAGTCATCGACAGCATCGTAAAAGCCGAAACTCAGGCAGAGATACTCGTCAAAGAGGCGAACGCGAAGGCGAAGGAGAGTGTCGCGAAAGCGAGATCCGATGCCGAAGAGACGGTCGCAGACGCTAAGCTGAAAGCGAAAGAGGCTGAACGCAGAAATCTCGCGGACGCAGACAAGAAGGCAAAAGAAAAATACGCCGAGGCGATAGCCGAAAACGCGAAAACGATCGCCGCGCTCGAAAAGAAAGCGGCAGGAAATCTCGATAAGGCGGCAGAAGTCGTCATAGGAAAGCTTAAGGAAAAATATGCCCGTAGTTGAAATGCGCAAACTCGTTCTTATCGGCAATTCGTCCGAGAGAGAACATCTGATAAAGCTCCTGCACACCGAGGAGTGCGCGCAGATAGTATCCGCGCCTAAACTCGAAGGGACGCGCTATGCCGATAAACAGAGCGCGCTGGAGACTTTCGGTGCGAAAAAGGCGAAGATCGATTTCGTTTTTGATCTGCTCAAGAGCTGTCAGATAGAGGCGCAGGCACTCATCAAAGCGAAAAAAATTTCGTATAAACCTGTTAAAAAACCCTTCCTCGCAGGCAAACCTTCGCTTACGATGGAAGAATTTTACAAAACCCCCGAGCTCGAACAGGATGTTTTCGACGCTTGCAAAAGACTCGAAAATCTTTCCGAACAGCTCATCAGGAACAAAGCCAACGAAATAAAACTCAAAAACACCGTCAACCAGCTCAAGCCGTACAAAGAAGTGGACGCCAAGCTGGAATCTTTCAAGGATACGGCAAACGTCTGCATGATTTTGGGCATAGTGCCGTCTTCGAAAAAAGCGATCGCGCAAAAAGCCGAAGACGAGGGCGCGTACATGCTTTATTACGACGCGGGCGCGAGCTGTACGGTGGTCTGTATCTTTCTCAAAGATAAATACGACGAAATCGCAAGGATACTTTCGGACGCGGAATTTTCAGCCTGCTCGCTCAATTATACGGGAGTGCCGAAAGACGTCATCGCCGAAAGCGAAAAACTCATAGACGAAAACCGCGTTCTGCGCGAAAAGCTGATAGAGCAGATCATTTCTTTCGAATATCTGCTCGACGACTGCAAACGGCTTTACGATTATTATCTCGTTGAGGAGCGCAAGCTCGAATGCGAGATGCAGACAAGCTGTACCGATACCTCATATATCCTCGAGGCGTGGGTGCCTGCGGATAGAGCAGATGCTCTCGACAAGACGCTCGACGACAGCGGTCTCGCTCTGATGTACGAGATCAGAGAACCGAAAGAGGAAGAAAAACCGCCGACATACGTCGAAGACAACGCGGTGGTGGAACCGTATCAGAGCGTTACCAATATGTTCAGCGCGCCTGCATACAGAGAGATAGACCCCAATCCGTTCGTTGCGTTCTTCTTCTTCCTGTTCTTCGGCATGATGCTCGCCGATGCGGGTTACGGGCTCGTGCTGACGGTGTTGACGGGCATAGTGCTTGCGAAACAGCGTCCGCCAAAAGGGCAGGCGAATCTTATAAAAATCATATTCATGGGCAGTATATCCACGATAATATGGGGCGTGGTACTGGGAAGTTATTTCGGATATTCGGCGTCCGACATAGGCGTATGGTATTGGTTCAACCCGATAGAAGAACCTATGAATATGCTGTATCTGAGCCTGGCGATGGGTATATTCCAGATGTGTTTCGGTCTCGGCATAAACATGGTCGCGATGTTCAGGCAGAAAAAGCCGCTAGACGCGATCTCGGGTACGCTTTCGTGGTATTTCATGCTGCTCGGTCTCGCGCTGGCGTTCGGTCCGTCGCTTATAACGTCGGTCTCTATACCCGCGTGGGTCAAGACTGTAGGGTACGTTATGCTGGGCGTAGGCGTGTTCCTGCTGATGCTCTCGGGAGCTCTGCATAAGAAGGGCGCGGGAAAGGTAAGCGGCGCGCTCGCGAGGCTGTACGACATAGTCAATTTCTTCTCTGACCTTATGAGCTATACCAGAATATTCGGTCTGGGTCTCGCGTCCGCGGTCATAGGCATGGTGTTCAACGAGATAGGTCAGGTCGTCATGAACCTCGTGCCGATCAAGGCGATCGGTATAGTAGCGACGGCTATCGTGTTCCTTATAGGACACACTTTCAATATCGGGATAAACGCACTCGGCGCGTACGTTCACAACTCGAGATTGCAGTTTGTCGAATTCTTCGGAAAATTTTATACCGGCGGCGGAGAGCTTTTCCGTCCTCTAGGTAGTGAAATGAAATATTACTATATCAGTAATCAGGAGGTAAAGAAATAATGAACGGAGCGTATATCGCTATTATCGGGGCTGCGTTGGCGGCTCTGATGGCGGGTTGCGGCAGCGCAATCGGCGTCGGCACGGCAGGTCAGGCTGCAGCAGGAGTCACCAGCGAAGATCCGGACAAGTTCGGCAAGCTGCTCATTCTCCAGCTTCTTCCCGGTACGCAGGGCATTTACGGACTCATCATCGCGTTTATCGTATTCATGCAGACGGGCTTGCTCGGCGGAGAGATAAAGCAGATGACCGATATGCAGGGCTGGGCTATGGTCGCGGCTTGCGCGCCTATGGCTATCGTGGGTCTCGTATCCGCAATTTATCAGGGAAAGTGCGCCGCGGCGTCCATCGCGATGGTAGGCAAGAGAGCCGAGACTTCGGGCAAAGGTCTTCTTCTCACCGTCATGGTCGAGACTTACGCATTGCTCGCGCTGCTGATTTCATTCCTCGGCGTCATCTTTATAAAGTAAGCGTATGAACGGCAAGGAAGCGATAATCGACAAGATAATCGGAGACGCGACGGAGAAAGCTGCGCAGATCGCAGCAGATGCCGAAAAGCAGGCAGGCGCAATAGGCGAAGACGCCGATAAAGAGGCGAAAGAGATAATCGCGGCAGCAGAGCAAAAGAAAGGTGCGGCGTACGACGCGGTACTGGCAAATTCCGCGGTAGTCGCCAATCTCGACTGCAAAAAGGCTCTTCTGACCGCGAAGACGGAGCTTATCGGCAAGGTCTACGACCATGCCGCCGAGCTTTTGCGCGCGGACAAAAAGAAGTACGGAGAGCTTGTCGGCAAAATGATCGCCGCAGCCGCCGAAGACGGAGACAAAGTGCGTATCCGCAAAGAGGACGAAGACGTGTTCACAAAAGCGTTCGTCGATTCCGTCGCAAAAAAATGCAAGATAAAACTTTCGCTCGACAAGGAATACGCGCCTATAAAAGGCGGAGTGATACTCGTCGGCAAAAACTACGATAAGAATCTTTCGCTCGATCTCGAATTTCAGACTCTCAGAGAGGAAAGCGAGGCGGAAGTCGCGAAGGTTCTGTTCGGGGAGTAAAAGCGTATGTCCAACAGATCGCCCGTATATTCCAACGCCCGCGTAAGGGTAATGGAAAACACCTTTCTCAATCAGGAGAAGTTCAACAGACTCGTTTACAGCGAAAGCGTGGACGAGGCGTTGAGGGTGCTTGCCGAATCCAATTACGGCGGAGGCGTCATTGCGGAAAACGGGGATTACGAAAAGATACTGCGTGCGGAAGAGGACAAGGTCAGCGCGTTTATGGCAGAGTCTATGCCCCAAGGATGCGGCATGGAGAGTTTCTTGCTGAGGCAGGATTACCACAACGCGAAAGCTCTGACTAAAGCCAAATATATGCGCATCGAGGACGCGGATTTCATGCTCGCGCCCGAAGGTACCGTTGACGTCGGTCTGATGAAAGAATGCGTGTATTCGGACAGCTATTCGAGGCTCCCCGACATAATGGCGAAGGCTCTTTCCGAGATAGATCTCGCGCGTGCAAACGGCGACAAAAGTCCGAGGACGATCGACGTCACGCTGGACAAAGCGTGCTTTGCCGACGTGCTCAGGGTCGCGAAAGCGGGAAAGCAGAAGACTATAATCCGCTACTGGACCGCTGTCGCGGATTTTTACAACATAACGACGTTCATCCGCTCACGCAGAGAGGGAGAAGAGCCGAGGGCGTTCCGCAAGGCGTTTGTCGAAGGGGGCGAAATACCGCTTTCCACTTTCGAATCGGCATACGACGCGACCAACGAAGCCGCTGCGGAAAAACTCAGATATACCTCGTACGGCAAGATAGTATACGACGCGTTTTCGGACGATCCCGGCGCGACGGTCGCTTTCGAGAGGGCGCAGGACAACTATCTTCTCGACATATTCAAGAGAGACCGTACGGATATTTTCTCGCTCAGCCCGCTCGCAGGATTTTACGTCGCGAAAAAGCAGGAGATCAAGGTCGTGCGAATGATTCTGATATGCGTGAAAAATCACGTCGACACGACGCAAATAAAAGCAAGATTGAGGGATTACTATGCGTGAGGGTAAAATTGCCGTAATAGGCGACAGAGATCTGATACTCGCGTTCAAGGCGATCGGCATGGAGACTTTTGCCGCCACCGACACCGAACAATGCGAAAATCTGATAAAAAAACTCGCGAAGACTCACGCGGTGATATTTATCACGGAGGATTACGCGAAGGCGTGCGAACATGTGATAAGCAGATACAAGAGCACCGCTTATCCCGCAATCGTGCCCATTCCGTCGGGCGAAGGCAGCACGGGCTACGGAATGGATAATATCAAAAAAGATGTCGAAAAGGCAGTCGGCACGGATATATTGTTTAATAAGGAAGACTGATTATGCAAGAAACAGGAAAGATTGTTAAGGTCGCCGGACCGCTTATCGTCGCTGAAGGACTCAAGAACTGCAAAATGTTCGACGTCGTCAGAGTCAGTGACAAGAATCTGATAGGCGAGATCATAGAACTTCGCGGCGACAGGGCGTCCATTCAGGTCTACGAAGAGACGGGAGGTCTCGGCACCGGCGAGGACGTCGTCTCCACCAACGAGCCGCTTTCGGTCGAGCTCGGTCCAGGTATCATCGAGGGTATTTACGACGGTATTCAGAGACCGCTGAACAAACTCGTCGAGGCTACGGGAGACCGTATCGCGAGAGGCGTCAGCATGTCCGCGCTCGACAGAGAGAAGAAATGGAAGTTTGTTCCCAAAGTCGCAAAGGGAGATAAAGTCTCTGCGGGCGACATCATAGGAACGGTACAGGAAAACAAGGTCGTCGAGCACCGCATCATGGTGCCGTTCGGCGTCGAAGGCACAGTTTCCAAGATTCAGGAAGGCGAATTCACGATAGACGAAGTCGTCTGCGTCGTAAAGACCGAAAAGGGAGACAAAAAGCTGACGATGAGTCAGAAATGGCCTGTCAGACGCGGCAGACCCTACAAGACAAAGATGAGCCCCGTCACGCCGCTCGTCACGGGTCAGAGAGTCATAGACACTTTCTTCCCGGTAGCGAAAGGCGGTGCGGCTTGTATCCCGGGTCCGTTCGGCAGCGGCAAGACTGTCGTTCAGCATCAGCTGGCGAAATGGGCGGACGCAGATATAATCGTATACGTCGGTTGCGGCGAGCGCGGCAACGAGATGACGGACGTTCTGAACGAGTTCCCCGGGCTTGTCGATCCGACAACGGGAGAGCCGCTTATGAAACGTACGGTGCTTATCGCGAACACTTCGGATATGCCTGTCGCGGCGCGCGAAGCGTCAATATATACGGGTATCACGATCGCAGAATATTTCCGCGACATGGGTTATAACGTCGCTATCATGGCAGACTCTTCGTCTCGCTGGGCTGAGGCTCTTCGCGAGATGTCGGGACGTCTCGAGGAAATGCCAGGCGAAGAAGGTTACCCAGCGTATCTCTCTTCGAGACTTGCGGAGTATTACGAGAGAGCGGGTATCGTCAAGACTCTCGGTTCCGACGACAGAACGGGCTCGATCACCGCGATCTCGGCGGTCTCGCCCCCCGGCGGAGACCTTTCAGAACCTGTCTCGCAGGCTACGTTGCGCATAGTCAAGGTGTTCTGGGGACTCAGCGCGTCTCTCGCTTACAGGAGACATTTCCCCGCGATAGACTGGATCCAGTCCTATTCGCTTTACGGCGACAGCATGGGCGACTGGTACAAGGACAACGTCGACGCGGAGTGGGAAGAAAACCGCGCGAAGGCACTGAGGATACTTCAGGAAGAGGCACAGCTGGAAGAAATAGTAAGGCTCGTCGGTATGGACGCTCTTTCGTATGCCGACCGCCTGACGATGGAGACCGCAAAGTCGCTGAGAGAAGACTATCTGCATCAGGACGCGTTCCACGAAGTGGATACCTACGCTAGCCTCAGAAAGCAGTTCATGATGCTGAAACTCATTCTCGAGTGCGACAAATACAGCCGAGAGGCTCTCGCGAAAGACGTCGACCTCGACGACATCCTGAAGATAGGCGCGCGCGAGATGATAGGCAGAATAAAATACATCCCTGAATCCGAACTCTCTAAGATAGAGCAGATCGGAAAACAGATGAGACAGCAGCTTTCCGCGCTGTCATCGCAGGAATAAGGGGGAATTATGCTTAAAGAATACAAATCGATCAGAGAAATAGTCGGACCGCTGATGCTCGTCAGCGGAGTGCAGGGCGTCAAGTACGACGAACTCGTGGAGATAAGCGGGCAGGACGGCAGCGTCCGCCGCGGCAAGGTGCTCGAGGTCAACGGAGACAACGCGCTCGTACAGCTTTTCGAAGGCTCGCAGGGCATTCAGATGTCCACCTCTAAAGCGAGATTTCTCGGCAGAAGCCTGGAGCTCGGCGTATCCGAAGATATGCTCGGCAGAGTTTTCGACGGACTCGGTAACCCCAAGGACGGCGGCGCGGCGATAATCCCCGAAAAGAGGATAGACATCAACGGTCAGCCGATAAACCCCGCGGCGCGCGATTACCCCGACGAATTTATACAGACGGGCGTCTCGGCGATAGACGGGCTCAATACCCTCGTCAGAGGTCAGAAACTCCCCGTGTTCTCCGCATCGGGTCTCCCGCACGCACAGCTCGCAGCACAGATAGCGAGACAGGCTAAAGTCCTAGGCAAAGACAGTAAATTCGCGGTCGTTTTCGCCGCGATAGGCATAACCTACGAAGAGGCGGAATACTTCATGCAGGATTTCAGACGCACGGGCGCGATCGAGAGAGCGGTCATGTTCGTCAACCTCGCAAACGACCCCGCGGTAGAGAGAATAGCTACCCCGAGAATGGCGTTGACAGCGGCGGAATACCTCGCTTTCGAAAAGGATATGCACGTCCTCGTCATCATGACGGACATCACCAACTACTGCGAAGCCCTGAGAGAGGTCTCGGCGGCGCGCAAAGAAGTCCCGGGAAGACGCGGTTACCCAGGCTATCTTTATACCGACCTTGCTACGATATACGAGAGAGCGGGCAGGATAAAGGGAAAGTCGGGCAGTATAACCCAGATACCTATCCTGACGATGCCCGAGGATGACAAGACGCATCCTATCCCAGACCTCACGGGATACATCACCGAGGGACAGATAATTCTCAGCAGAGAACTGTACAAGAAAGGCATAAATCCGCCTATCGACGTTCTTCCTTCGCTGTCGCGTCTCAAGAATAAGGGTATAGGAAAGAACAAGACGAGAGAGGATCACCCCGATTCGATGAATCAGCTTTTTGCAGCGTACGCGCAGGGCAAGGAGGCAAAGGAGCTTTCTGCGATACTCGGCGACGCGGCTCTGACGCCCGTGGACCGCAAGTATGCGGAATTTGCAGAGGCGTTCGAGGAAAGATACGTCAATCAGGGATTCACCGAAAACAGATCGATAGAAGAGACTCTGAAGATAGGCTGGGAACTTCTGACGATACTGCCGAGAACGGAGATGAAACGTATCTCAGACAAGTACCTCGAGCAGTACTACGACAAGATGAAAAAACCCGAGCAAGAGTGATTTTGAATTATGGCAGAGAGACTTAAAGTAAATCCGACAAGAATGGAGCTGAGAAGACTCAAGGACAGACTCAAAACGGCTGTCCGCGGTCACAAACTGCTCAAAGACAAGTCGGACGAAATGATAAGACGCTTCATGGAATACGCCAAGCAGAACAAGGTTCTGAGAGAGCAGGTCGAGGAAGAACTTTCGGGTGCGCTCAGAAGTTTCGTGCTCGCAAAGGCGGTCAGCGACGAATACGCGGTGCAGGAAGCGGTCGTAATGCCTTCTTCTCAGATAACGCTCAGCGCGAGCACGCAGAACGTGATGAGCGTCATAGTGCCCGAATTCGAACTCAAAAAGACGCAGGGAGAAGATAAATACCCCTATGCTTACGGCTCTGTGACGGGAGAACTTGACGAATCTATAGCCGTTCTGACCGAGCTTATGCAAAAGCTCGTAAAGCTGGCGGAGATAGAGAAGACCTGCAATATGCTTGCGGACGAGATCGAGAAAAACCGCAGAAGAGTCAACGCTCTCGAATACGTCATGATACCGCAGACCGAAGAGACCATACGGTATATCACGATGAAGCTCGACGAAAACGAGAGAGGCAACACCGTGAGACTCATGAAGATAAAATCCATACTCGCAGATAAGCAGTAGGGGGTTCAGATATTGAATAATATCGTTATGCGGAACGGCAGGTTCTCCTGTCGTTCTTTTTATGCCGCGATAGGTCGGCGACGGAGGCGCACTCGCGGACAACGCTTGTTTTTGCATGCCCCGACGTTCGTAAAGAAGTGTTTATAAAACGCATAATCTACACGGGCATGTAAAATATTATAATAATACGGAGAAAAAGCAAACGTAAATTTGTCATATATCCGCTAGACGTCAAATATGTTTTATTGTACTGAACGGAGGGTATATGGCAAAGAAAATCATCATTGTATTTTGTGCAGTTGTCTGTTGTCTGCTCGCGTTCGTCGCTTGCGACGAAAAGCCGACCACGGACGAAATCCTGACCGAGAGCGTCAGCAGCAGACAGACCGCGTGTTACACAGGTTCAGACGACGCTTTCGACGTGACGTTGACGACTCTTTCTCAGGAAGAGGCTTTCATCGCCGACGGCAAGAAGGGCAACGTCGTGACCCGCACGACCCTTGTGGTCAAACCGGTCTCCGTCGAAGACAAAGAGATGTCGTTCACGCTTGAATCGGAAAGCGGAAAGATCGACGGAACTCTTGCCAAGAACGTGCTCGGCAGTGCGTACGTCGCAGACATTTCGGATCTGTCGTCGATAGGCGTTCCCGTAACGCTTATAATCACAGAGGGCAGCGGGGACGATGCGGCGCAGTACGCGATAACTCTGACAGACAGAATGGCAGACGTGATAAATTCGGATGAAGCGGTAAAGACCGCGTACGAATATTACAAACAGCAGATAGACGCAGAAATCGCGTCAGAAGACGGCTGGCAGAGGGAAATATTCGTCAGATACGTCAACGACAGGAAGGACAACGAGAGCAAATATTACTGGTACGTCGCTTTCGTCGCCGACCGCAACGAAGATATGGCGGTACTGATAGATCCCGCAACGAAGGAGATCGTAAACAGCAGGGTCAGACCCTGAGAGACAGCGGGAAACTGAAGTGAGGCAGAACATGCCTGTTGCGGCGGAACCGCCCGAAACAACAAAGCGCGTCGTTCAGACGCGCTTTGTTTTTACTGTTTGTTTACCTTTTGAGCGGCTTTTTCCTGCCTGGCTTTTTCTTTTTCCTGTTTTGCCTTTTCTTTTTCTTGCTCTTTTTGTTGTTTTTTCAGTTCTTTGCGGCGGGCGTTCGCTTCATCTTTCTTATTTATGTTGTAAATCGACCCGAATATGCCGCCTATCATCTTTATAAGTCCGTGAAGTCTGTGTTTGTTTCCCCATAGCAGCATGCCGTCTATAAGTCTGTTGTCGATAAGTCCGCTCGTAATGCCAGTGAGACCTCTGAGAGGCATTGCCATCATGCCTTGCGTCAGCATGATCATCGTTGTCATGTCGGCGTCGGGCACCTGAGATTTGATGAGTTTCGGCGCAACTTTTATTATCAGCTTGCCTATAAGGCAGCAGGAGAAATCGCCTATCGTCGTATTGTAGTTGAATTCTCCGCGTTTCGGCGCGACGTTGGGCGCGATGTCTTTGCCGTACAGGTTCAGGAACTGGCTGTCGTCTATCGTCTCCGCGTTCTCGATGTCGTAATACTGAGGGCATACGGTCGCGTAATCGGGTATAGGCTGTACGTCGCCGAAATCCGCTTTTACCGTGCCTTCGAGTCTTATGTCGCGTGAGGACGCTCCCACCAGGATTGCGTATTCGCCTTTTGGCGCGTACCACTTCGAGGTCGCAGTATTGAAGAATGCGAACGAACGCATATCGAGAGGCATTGTCACTTTCGCGCTTTCTCCCGCCTTCAGGAACACTTTTGCAAAGCCTTTAAGCTCTTTGGGAGCTTTGAAAACGACGGGCTTTTTGTCCGAGACGTAAAGTTGGCATATTTCCGCACCGTCGTATTTTCCCGTATTTTTGACGGTGAAACTGACGGAACTCTGGCTGCACTTCAGGTCGGAATATTCGAAAGTCGTATATGACAAGCCGTGCCCGAACGGGAATGCGACTTCTTTTTTAGCAGCGTCGTAGTAGCGGTAACCGACGTATATGCTTTCGCGGTACTCAACGTTGATAGGACCCATCGGGAAATACTTTGACGCGATCGAATCGTTTTCTGCAAGAGGATAGGTCTCGGCGAGTTTGCCGCTCGGGTTGACTTTGCCGAATATGACGTTGTAAAGGGCTTCGCCGCCCGCTTCGCCCGGGAGATATGCGTTGATTAGCGTCGTGGTGTTGTTCAGCCACGGCATAAGCACGGGTGAGCCTCCCGAAAGTACGAATATCACGTCTTTGCCAAGTCCTTTCAGCGCGTTTACAAGTTTGTCGTGCGCTGCGGGAAGAGACAGATGAGTGCGGTCGTAACCTTCGCTTTCGTAGTTGTCGGTGAGACCTATGAAACAGACTATCGTGCCTTCGAAATTTTTAGCTTTGTTTATGGCTTCGGCGAAAAGTTTTTCGTCGTTTCCGTTGCCTTTGAGCGAATATCCGTCGGCATATTCGTACTTTTTGCCGAGAGTATCGAGACAATCCGTGAAAGATACCAGCTTGTACGGATTTATCCTGCTGCTTCCGGAGCCCTGATAGCGGCTGTGTTTTGCAAGTGCGCCGATAACGAGAAGATCCTTTTGTTCGTCGGCGGGGAGCAATCCGTCGTCGTTTTTGAGAAGGATTATGCTTTCTTCCGCGACGCGTTTTGCAAGATCGTGTGCCGCCTCGTAGTCGGCGGGACAACCTTTTCTGCGCGCGCTTTCGCATTTGCAGAGAAGTTTCAGAATACGCGTGACAACTTTGTCGAGCGCGGCTTCTTCAAGCGTACCTTTTTTGACTGCGTCAACTATCAGAGAATCGTTCTTGCCTCCGCTTGCCGGCATTTCGAGATCCATGCCCGCGCGTATGCCTTCGACACGGTCGTTTGTTGCATTCCAGTCGCTGACGACCAGACCATCGAATCCCCATTCTTTTCGCAGCACGCCGTCGAGAAGACGCACGTTGTCGGATGCGTAAACGCCGTTGATCTTGTTGTACGACGCCATGACGGTATAAGGCTGTTTTTTGACGCAGGTTTCGAAGGCGGAAAGATATATTTCTCTCAAAGCGCGTTCGTCGACGATACTGCTTATGGTCATTCTGAGATGTTCGTTGTTATTTGCGCAGAAATGTTTGAGAGAAGTGCCTATGCCGTTTTTCTGTACGCCGTCGATATACGCGGCTCCCAGTTTGCCTGCGAGATAGGGGTCTTCTGAAAAATACTCGAAGTTTCTGCCGCAAAGAGGCGAACGCTTTATATTGACGCCCGGGCCGAGAAGAATGTCCACTCCCTGATCGATACATTGTTTTCCGAGTGCGTCGCCGACTTCTTCGGCGAGTTTTTCGTTCCATGTAGCGGCAAGCGACACTGCGGGCGGAAATGCCGTCGCGGGGAAAGAACTCTTTATTCCGACATTGTCATCGTCTTCGTTTTCTTTGCGCAGACCGTGAGGGCCGTCGGACATTACGAAACTGCCTATGCCGAGTCTCGGCACGGGTTTTGTCGTCCAGAAATCTTTGCCTGAGCAAAGAGACGCTTTTTCTTCCAAAGTCATTTTGGAAACGAGTTCTTTAATTTTATTTTCGTCCATAAAAAAACCGCTTTTTACCTTATTATATTTATAATATCATTTTTCTCAACGCCGCGCAAGCTATATTCTGCATAACTTTCAATATTCTGAAACGACGATTTTGCCTGAAATGTCCGAAAACGCTCGATAAAGAATTATGCGGGTAAGAATTTGCTCGTTTTTGTCTTATTTGGTCAAAAGTGGCGTGCATTTATTTGACTTTACCATTAAAAAAGTTCTAAAATTAGAAAAAGCGAAAAGGAGATTGTAAATGGCTAAAATCGTAAAAGAAGGATTGACTTTCGACGACGTGCTGCTCATTCCCGGGTATTCCGAGGTCCTGCCGTATCAGGTCGATCTGTCTACTAAACTCACGGATAAAATCACTTTGAATATACCGCTCCTCAGCGCGTCTATGGATACCGTTACCGAGCACGAACTCGCTATCGCGATCGCTCGCGAAGGCGGCATCGGTATCATACATAAGAATATGAGCATCGAGGAGCAGGCGTCGCAGGTCGACAAGGTAAAACGCAGCGAAAACGGCGTCATTTCCAATCCGTTCTTCCTGAGTCCCGAACATACTCTCGCGGATGCAAACGAGCTTATGAGAAAATACCGTATAAGCGGTGTGCCAGTAACGAAAGGAAGAAAGCTCGTCGGCATCATCACCAACAGAGATCTGCGTTTCGAGACAGACATGTCAAAGAAGATCGGCGACTGTATGACCAGAGAGAATCTCGTCACCGCTCCTGTCGGCACGACGCTCGAACAGGCACAGAGGATACTCGGTCAGCATCGCATTGAAAAATTGCCGCTTGTAGACGAGGATTACAATCTCAAAGGACTCATAACGATCAAAGACATCGAAAAAGCGATAAAATACCCCAACAGCGCGAAAGACGCCAACGGCAGACTTCTCGCAGGTGCGGCGGTCGGCGTTACCGCTGACGTGCTCGACAGGGTCGACGCTCTTGTAAAAGCAAAGGTGGACGTCATCACGATAGATACCGCTCACGGTCATTCGAAGGGTGTTCTCGATACCGTGTCAAAAATCAAAGCCGCGTATCCGAACGTAACGTATATCGTCGGCAACGTCGCGACAGCAGAGGCTACGAAGGCTCTCATCGACGCTGGCGCGGACGTCGTCAAAGTAGGTATAGGACCCGGCTCTATATGCACGACCCGTATAATCGCGGGTATCGGCGTCCCGCAGGTCACTGCTATTATGGATTGTGCAGAAATGGCTGACAGGTACGGCAAGCGCGTTATAGCGGACGGCGGTATCAAATTCTCTGGCGACATAGTAAAGGCGATCGGCTCGGGTGCCAGCGCGGTAATGATAGGCAGCTTGTTCGCGGGTACTGAAGAAACTCCCGGTGAGATAGAAATGTTCCAGGGCAGAAGTTTCAAGGTATACAGAGGCATGGGATCTCTCGGCGCGATGGCGGCAGGCAGCAAGGACAGGTACTTCCAGACCAACGCGAAAAAGCTCGTTCCCGAAGGCGTCGAAGGTCGCGTTCCGTACAGAGGATCGCTTTCAGAAGTCGTGTTCCAGCTTATGGGTGGTCTCAGAAGCGGTATGGGATATTGCGGCATGCCCAATATCGAAATGCTCAGAAAGAACGCGCAGTTCGTCAAGATCTCGAACGCATCGCTCATCGAAAGCCATCCGCACGACATTTCGATCACGAAAGAGGCTCCCAACTATTCGACCAAAGGTTAAGCAGTCAAAAACTCATCGTATATTTTCGCTCCCGAAAACGGGAGCGATTTTTTTATGCCGCGATATGTGGTAATTTTTACGTCGCGCCGTGTAGTGATTGCATTACGCGGCGCCGGTGATGATTTTCATTGCTGCCGAGTCGTCGGTTGACGGGACGCTTATTGCGGGTCGTTGTCTGAAGGGGGCGATATGACGTAACGTGTGTCTGCGCCTGACCCGATTTCGCGTTATTTCTGTTTTAATATGCATATGCCGATCGCTCCGCGCGTTTGCAATATCGGATTTGCTTTACAATTGCTTTATTGGTATTTTAATAATAAATAATAATTGATAATAATTAATAATAATCGAAAATAAGCAAGTAAAACGCACGTCGCGACAGTGGGCGACTAAAAGAAAAAGCTGACGACGCACGTTCGTTGAGGGCGCGGATGCGATGTTTTTATTTTTGACTGACTGGCGAAATACACGGGTCATATCAGGCTTGCGCTTAGGTCTTGCGGCATAAAACGTCAATATCCGCAGTGAGATATTCTGCTGTGTCGGAGCAAAGTCCGTCAGGTTTTTGCATTGTTCGAACCTTGAAAATATATTGTTCGATTTTACTTGTTTTTACTGTAAAATAATGTTATAATAGTAACCGTTAGAAAAGGCACATAAGATTATCGGAGGAAGCTATGGCTATTACCGTTGAAGAACTCTCTCTGCAGGTTCAGGCACTTGAAGAAAGACTGGAGAAGCTGGAGGCATTGCTCGAAAAGAGCGTTCCCGCTCAGAAAGCTCCCAGAGAGAAAGACGAAGTTTATAACGTAGGAGTGAAAGGAAAGTACAGATTTCTCGCTGACTTTCTTCATAACCACGGCGGCGACAGCATAACCATGACTTTCAAGCAGATCGAAGAGCTGATCGGTCAGCCTTTGCCTTCGTCTGCGTATAATCACCGTGCGTACTGGTCGAATACCGATACTCACTCCATATCGAAAGTATGGATGCAGGCGGGGTATATGACTACTTACGTCAATCTTCTCAGTCGCAAAGTCATTTTTGAAAGGAAACGTCATTTCGATTGATCCGAATATAAAAGTTGCCGCCTTTACGGCGGCTTTTTTTATGTATGTCTCGATATTGACGCATGGCTGTATGTCTGTAATTTATATGTGATATGCGATCGATACTCGTCGGTCGGGGAATCTTGCGAAACGTCTGGGGCGGTAAATATAACGGCAATACAGGCGTGATTTATTGAATATTGCGGACAAAAGAGACAAGCTATGCAGCAAAGATAAGTTTTATTTTACTCTTCCGACATGGCATATCGTCGTTATGGGCATTGACAGCATGCCGTCGCGCGAATTCTTTTCAAAGAATTCTGTCAGAAGTGCCCGATAGCGGCTTCCTTCCTCGCTTTGTATTGCGGGAGAATACGACGAAGAGAAGCAGCGTCCGAGGAACGAGTCGGAATCAAATATAACGCTTTGCACGAATCTATAAGTATCGTATTCTTCAAAGAAATCCGAAATTCCGCTTTCGGGTGACGAGCCGCCCGAAAAACCATTGAAATCCGGCAAACTCGCAAAGTTGAGTTTTTCCAGTTCCGATACCGTTCGGCAGCTCGAGTCGTACGAGTTCCACACGAGAGCACATACAGCATTTCTTTTGGATATGCGTTTGCATTCGGTCGCGAAATTTAGTTTATCGAACCAATGGAATGACTGCGCGGCGGTAATAAAGTCGACAGACGCGTCGGGCAGAGAAGTGCTTTCCGCGCTAGCGGATACGGGTCTGAATCCTCTGTATCCGAATAGCCGTTTAATTGCTTTTGCCGTCATGTCGGCGTTGGGTTCTACGCAGTATACGGTATTGCCTCTTTCCAGCAAGGGCTGTGCGAATTTGCCTGTACCCGAGCCTATGTCCGCTATAATAGACCGAGGGGTAATGTATTCGGAGTAGAGCAGATCGAAAAGTTCTTCAGGGTACGAGAGGCGGAATTTGTCGTATACGTCGGCTTTGCCGCTGAATTTATTTTCGTTCATGTTATGATCGTCGGTCGGTTTTATAAAATCCGTGCCGTAAAAGGCGCGTATCGTTTTGCGTTTGTTGTCGCTGTCGTGTTGCGATTTTTCGTCGCTTCTCAGTACTCGAGATTTTTTGCGAGGTAACTTTCGAGGTCGTCGATATTGATCCTGACCTGAGCCATACTGTCGCGCTCTCTGACGGTGACGGTGTTGTTTTCGAGAGTTTCGAAGTCGACTGTCACGCAGTACGGAGTGCCTATCTCGTCCTGACGACGGTATCTCTTGCCTATGCTGCCTGCCTCGTCGTACGTTGCGGAGAACTTCTTGCAAAGTGCGCGATAGATCTCTTCGGATTTTTCTCCGAGAGCCTTTTTCTGAAGGGGAAGTACGGCGACTTTGTACGGAGCGAGCGCGTGGTGCAGGTGCAGAACGACGCGTGTCTCGCCGTCGACGATCTCTTCGTCGTAAGCGTTGCAGAGGAATGCGAGCACCATTCTGTCAGCGCCGAGAGAAGGCTCGATGACGTAGGGGATATATTTTTCGCCCGTGACGGGATCGGTATATTCCATGTTTTTGCCGCTGACTTTAATGTGCTGTTTGAGATCGTAATCGGTGCGGTCTGCTACGCCCCAGAGCTCGCCCCAGCCGAACGGGAATTTGAATTCGAAGTCGGTCGTCGCGTTGGAGTAGAAGCAGAGTTCCTCTTTGTCGTGATCGCGCAGCTTGAGCTTGTTTTCGTCCATACCTAGATCGAGCAGCCATTTCTTGCAAAAATCTTTCCAGTAAGCGAACCATTCGAGGTCGGTGCCTGGTTTGCAGAAGAATTCGAGCTCCATCTGTTCGAATTCGCGGGTGCGGAAGGTAAAGTTGCCGGGAGTGATCTCGTTGCGGAAACTCTTGCCTATCTGACCTATACCGAAAGGCACCTTCATGCGTGCGGAACGCTGAACGTTAAGGAAGTTGACGAAAATACCCTGAGCGGTCTCGGGACGCAGATATACGGTGTTCGCGCTGTCCTCGGTGACGCCCTGGAAGGTCTTGAACATCAGGTTGAACTGTCTGATGCCCGTAAAGTCGCTTTTACCGCATACGGGGCAGGGGATCTTGTTGTCGATTATGTATTTCTCGAGCTGTTCGTTGCTCCAGCCTGCAATGTTTTCTTCGATGCCCTTGCGTTTCATGTAGTCTTCGACGAGATTGTCGGCGCGGTGACGGGATTTGCAGCTCTTGCAGTCCATAAGGGGATCGCTGAAACCGCCGAGGTGACCGCTAGCGACCCATACGTTGGGGTTCATCAGGATAGCGCAGTCGAGACCCGTGTTGAGAGGGTTTTCCTGGATAAACTTTTTCCACCATGCACGTTTTACGTTGTTTTTGAGTTCAACGCCGAGGGGACCGTAATCCCATGTATTCGCGAGACCGCCGTATATTTCGCTGCCTGCGAAGATAAAGCCTCTGCTTTTGCAAAGGGCGACAAGTTTGTCCATTGTCAGTTCTGCCATATCGTTACTCCTCGCGGCGGATAAACCGCCTGAAATTATTATCAATATATGATTATAAGAATTTTATTAAGCTTTGTCAAACGATGTAACCTTTTTGCCGCAATTTGCGTATTGTGAAGTAGCGGGATGAGAAAAGCCTCGTCTTGACAATATGGGAGGAACGGTATATGAACAATTTCAACGAATGCGGAATGTCCTGCGGCTGCGATTGCCTGTGGATCATTTTGCTGTTGCTTCTTTGCGGCGGCAACGGCTTCAAGAGCTGCGGCTCCGGCTGCAACATCATTCCTATTCTCGTAGCACTCAGCTGCTGCGGATGCGGCGACGGTTGCGGTTGCAAGTAAAAGGCAATACATACTGCAAAAAGCAAGAAACGGAGTCGGCGTACGCGCCGACTTTGTTTTTTTTGAAGCTGATAAACACGGCGAAGAAATGCTCTCGGATCGGTAAAACCGCATACATATCGCGAAAAACGCGAAAAAGAACAATAAAAACGCTCAGACCTGTCTTTGTTGACTTTTTCCTGCGGAAGTTGTAATATAGACCTATGAAAAAGTACAATTTCGTCACATGGTGGCTCGATCTTCCGATAAAGCCGTTGCCGTACAGAATATGGAAAATGATCGTGACCCCGGTAATGTTTATTGCGTGGGTCGTGTTCGTTGCGGTCTATACCGATTATTACTGGCAATTTTCGCTTTACGCGGTCCTGCCCGTGGCGGCGTTGGATTTTATATGGGACGGGATCCAGTATTACCTTTACAAAAAAGGCAGACTGCAGCCGAGAGTCGCAAAGAGCGTGCGTTCGTCGAAGAATGAAAAAGCCGACGAAACACCGCAGACTTCGGAAACGTCCGCGCAATGAAATTTCCTCCGCGGTTGCGGAGGTTTTTTTTATGTCATCTTGCAGACGGCTCGCCGCCTCGCACGGGCAGGCGATCGGCAAAGCGTCGAAGACGAGGTGAGTGCGAGCGGTTCCTTTGTCGGCGAAATCGTATATAGACGTTTGCGGTATTTTATCGGGCAGATCGGCATAATATATTGCATGTCTGCAGTCAGGCGTTTATGGGCGGTGTGCGCGTCCTTCGGAATAGTTCTTGCGTTTGCTTTCCCGTCCGCTTTGTGCGTGGATACGGGAGGGTGGTATTCTTCGCTGCGGTTGCCCGAATTCGCTCTCGATTCCCGATATTATACGTTCGTGTGGGCGGCGGCTTATCTTGCGGACGTCGTGGCGTATTCTTCGCTGTTCTGCGAGGGGGCGGACGGCGCGAGATTGTACCTGCCCGTTGCGCAAGGCGTTTTCAACGTGTTCTGGTGCTATTGCTTTTTCGTGTTGCATTCCGTAATTGCGGCAGTAGTCGTTTCGGGGATCATTGCCGTGTGGTCTGCGACGTGCGCGATATTGAATTTCCGTAAAAACGCGTCGGCTTTTGCGGCGTTCACTCTGAAAACCGTATGGCTATTTTATTTGTTTGCCGTGATCGTTGCCGTCATGCGGTAGCGAAAAAGAGCGTTCGGGACGCTTACGTCTTATTTTTCGCGGAGGCATACCAATCGTAGCGGAACTGTTCATTGCATAGTGAAACGTATTAGGGGCACGCCGTATTTTATTTCGAAAGCACTTATTTTTTATATTTTTATTTAGTTGTAAAATGCGCGTTTGTTTGGTATAATTACCGTGAGCAACGACAGGCTTTTGCCGTTGTATGCCCGAAAAACAATGTATTTACCTTAAAAGGATGGGTATTGCCAAAGGCAAACTCAAGCGTGGTAGTTATGAAAAAATCGCATAGAATCGCACTTCTGGCATTCGAACTGGCTCTTATAGTCATATTCAGTCTTATGCCGATAAGTTTCGGCTCGGCGTCTCTTGCATTGACGCTGTTACCCGTACTCGTCATCGCTTTGACGCAGGATTTCAAGACGGCGGTGCTCGGAGGTCTGATAATGGGACTGACCTCTCTTATCGGGGCGTTTACCGTCGGAGCGGCGAATCTGACGGCTCCGCTGTTCAGAAATCCGCTGGTATCCGTTTTGCCGAGGATCTGCGTGCCTGCGGCAGCGTGGGCGATAGACAAGGGACTGACCGCATTGTGCGCGAAGGCGTTTGCGGCGGCAGAAAGAAAGAGGGCGGGAAAAGATGTTCCCGAACCGGGAGAAGAGTCGGCGTCGGATGAACGCAGGGCAGCCTTGCTTTCTAAAAAGACAAAGGCGGTCAGGGCGGTAGCGGACGGACTTGCAAGTCTGCTGGGGGTGTGCACGAATACCGCGTTCGTACTCGGCATGATATGGTTGCTGTACGGCGGCAAGACGGTTGGAGACAGCGCGATAACGCCGGAATTCATGTCTGCGCTCGTTTCCGTCAATTTCGTTATAGAGGCTGTGGTCATGACGGTGCTTACGCCGCCGATAGTATATGCAATAAGAAAACAGCAGGAGAAGATAGGCTGATGTTACTCGTTATCGACGTGGGCAATACTAATATAAAATTCGGTCTCTACAAGGACGACAAACTGCGTCAGTCCTGGAGACTTTCGGTCAAAGTACCGCGCACCGCGGACGAGCTCGGTATCGAGATCAGCAATATGTTCAAGGTGGGCGGCGTTGACATGAAGGATATTACGGGGGTCATAATGTCGTCCGTATGTCCTCCGCTGAATTATACCGTAGAGCACGCGTGCCAGTACTATATCGGTATAAAGCCGATGACAGTGGGTACGGGGATAAAGACGGGACTCAACGTCAGATATACCAATCCGCAGGAGGTCGGCGCGGACAGGATAGTCAACAGCGTTGCCGCTTACAAGCTTTACGGCGGACCATGCATAGTCGTTGATTTCGGCACGGCGACGACATTCAACCTGATCTCGGCAAAAGGCGAATTCATGGGCGGGTGTATATGCCCGGGTATAAAGAGCAGTCTCGAGTCGCTCGTCAGCAATACGGCGAAACTTACGAGAGTGGAACTGACGAAGCCGCAGAGCATAGTCGGCAAGACTACCGACGCGAATTTGCAGGCGGGTATAATATACGGCTTTACGGGGCTTGTCAAATACATCGTCGAGGGTTTCAGAAAGCAGGAAGGTTTCGAAGACGCCAAGGTCGTCGCGACGGGCGGCCTCAGCCAGCTGATCCTCGAAGTCAAAGAAGAAAAAATACTCGACATCGTAGACAGATCGCTGACCCTCAAAGGGCTCAAGATCCTTTACGATATGAATAAAAAATAACCAAGGAATAAAATTTCGCCATACGGCAAAAGGAGAATAATATGAAAAAAGTCGGTGTTGCGATACTCGGTATGGGTGTTGTAGGCGGCGGTACGGCGCAGATCCTCATCGAGAGGAAAAAGCAGATCGCCGAAGAGTACGGCGTCGAGGTGGAAGTCGTCTCTTGTCTTGACAAGGATACGAGCAAGGGTGCGAGATACGGTCTCGACAAGAGCTATTTCGCGGCGGATATTGACGAGATATGCGCGAATAACAACGTGGATATAGTCGTCGAATGCATGGGCGGTACCGAGCCTGCCAAGACTTTT
This sequence comes from uncultured Christensenellaceae bacterium, assembly GCA_944380305.1. GTDB lineage: Bacteria > Bacillota > Clostridia > Christensenellales > UBA3700 > Ornithoclostridium. Next base: position 18,163 of record CALWHF010000014.1, on the reverse strand, counting down.
CTGACCAAGGCTCTCGCGGCGGGAAAGAGCATCGTCACTTCAAACAAAGAGATGTTCAGCAAGAGCTGGCCCGATCTCGAAAACGTGGCGGCAAAGACGGGCGCGGGTCTCTATTACGAGGCGACCACGGGCGGCGGCATGCCTATCATCAGAATGATGACGCAGGCGATGCAGGCGAACACGATACTTGAGATAAAGGCTATAATCAACGGCACGACCAACTACATTCTCTCCAAGATGACGCAGGAAGGTGCGGATTATTCTGACGTTCTCAAGGACGCTCAGGCTCTCGGATACGCAGAGGCGAACCCCGTGGCGGACGTCGAAGGATACGACTCGAGCTATAAGCTCAGCATTCTTTCTTCGCTCGCGTTCAACAAGAGACTTCCCGTCGAACTCATAGAGAGAGAAGGCATAACCAATATCACTAAAGAGGACATCGCCATAGCCAAGGAAATGGGCTTCGTTATAAAACTTCTCGCGATAGCAAAGCAGAGAAACGGCAAGATAGAGGCGAGAGTCAACCCCGTGTTCCTGTCCAAGGATCACCCGCTCGCGAACGTCAACGACTCGTTCAACGCGGTCTTCCTCGTGGGCGATAACGTGGGAGACATCATGCTGTACGGCAGGGGAGCGGGAGCTCTTCCCACGGGCAGCGCGATAGTCAGCGACATCGTGTTCTGCGCAAGACAGGACAAGCATGCGCGTTACGGCGAGATGAACAACGTGATGACCGCTAAAGACATAGACGGCGATTATCCCAGCGAATATTATATAAGACTCGACGTACACGACGTTGCGGGCGTCATCGCGGACGTCGCCGCCGTGTTCAAGAAACACAAGGTTTCTATCAGTCAGATGAGACAGAACGACGGCAAGGAGATCATCCCCATCGTCTTCGTCACGCACGAAATAAACAAGAAGGCGATGACCGACGCTATCGAGGAGATCAGCCGTCTTTCCAACGTCATCGGCGTCAGAAACGTGATAAAGGTGGAGAGATAATGCTCGGAAAAGACGCGGTCGCTTTGCTTTCGAAGCTATGCGAAATGACTGACGGCGACAAGTTTTCCGTATACGACTGGACCGATATTTTCGAGAACGGTCGCAACGGAGAAAATGCCGCGACATGGCAGTCCCTGATAAGGCAGGGCTGCGTGGCGGTCAAGTACAGCGACGAAGAGAGCGTTTGTTTCGCCGTGACTCTCAAGGGCAGAAACGTCAGCGAAGAACTTGCCACTATGCAGGTCGTGAGCGACGACGAAAAGACGGTCGTACGCACCGACGCGGCAGGAAGACCCGTAATGGTGGTCGACGGAGGAGACAAGCTCGTCGACCATCTTCGCAAGAAACTCCACAGTCGTTCGCTCGCTCTTATATGGGGACTGATCGGCGGAGTGATAGGAGGTATCGTCGGCGGCGCGATAGTCGCGCTGATTATGCATTTTGCAATACAATAAAAGGCTTTTGACCTACACGGATAAAGCAATTTTCGGGAGAAGAAGTTATGATGAGCAAAAAACAGAAACTGCTTATGAAAGTGATTTATTCGCACGCTATCCGCAAGGAAGGCGTGTGCCTGATCCGTCCCATAGATCTTCTCAAGGAGATACCTCTGAGCAGCGACTTCAGACGCGACGAACTCGAGTCGAATCTCAAAGCTCTCGTTATCGAAGACTTTTTCGAGATGATTACGACGGACAAAAAAGGGGAAGAATACTATTGCTTTACTTTGCACCAGAACGGTTATGCGTTTTCGAGACAGATCGCGGCGGAAAAGCGCGCTATCGTCTTCAAGCTCATTCTGACCGTCGCGGGTGTGATCCTGAGCTTGACGCTTACGCGTATAATCACGGCTATTGCGGGTTGAATGTTTGAATTACACAGTAAATTTCAGCCTTGCGGAGACCAACCGCAGGCTATCGACAAACTCGTCGAAGGTATAAACGACGGTCTGAGAACTCAAGTCTTGCTGGGCGTTACGGGCAGCGGCAAGACTTTTACTATGGCCAACGTGATCAAGAGGCTGAACCGCCCCGCGCTGGTCATCGCACACAACAAGACTCTCGCCGCGCAGCTTTGCAACGAGTTCAGGGAGTTTTTTCCGAATAACAGGGTGGAGTATTTCGTTTCCTATTACGATTATTATCAGCCCGAAGCCTATATCCCCCGTACGGATACCTATATCGAAAAGGATCTCTCGATAAACGACGAGATAGACAAGCTGCGTCACTCGGCTACGGGCGCGCTCTGCGAGAGCAGGGACGTCATAGTGGTCGCGTCGGTGTCGTGCATATACGGTCTTGGCGCGCCTCTCGAATATTACAGCATGGCGATCTCGCTGCGTCCCGGTATGACGATAGACAGAGAAGAACTGATAGACAGACTCGTGGAGATACAGTATAAGAGGAGCGACGTGGAGTTCGAGCGCGCGACTTTCAGAGTGCGCGGAGACGTCGTCGAAGTCTTCCCCGTAGACAGTTCCGAAGTCGCCGTGAGGATAGAATTCTGGGGCGACGAGATCGAGAGGATAGTGCAGTTCGAGCCGCTGACGGCTAAACCGATAAGCGAACTCAAGCACATCAATCTTTTCCCCGCGAGCCATTACGTCGTACAGAAAGAAAAGAGAGAGGAAAGCCTGAGGCAGATCTCTCTCGATATGTTAGAATGCGTCGAGGATTTCAAGAAGAGAAACAAACTTCTCGAGGCGCAGAGACTTCAAGAGCGCGTGAGCTACGACGTTGAGATGATACGCGAGATGGGCTATTGCAGCGGCATAGAGAATTATTCTCGTTACTTCGACGGCAGAAAGCCGGGTCAACCTCCTTATACGCTCCTGGACTTTTTCCCTAAAGACTTCGTATTGTTCGTGGACGAAAGTCATATGACGCTGCCTCAGATACGCGCAATGTACAACGGAGACCGCTCGAGGAAGGTAAACCTCGTCGAGTACGGTTTCAGACTTCCGTCGGCATACGACAACAGACCTCTTACGTTCTCGGAATTCGACGAGAGAGTCGGGCAGATGATATGCGTGTCGGCGACACCCGCGCCGTACGAACTCGGAGAGGCAGGGCAGATCGTCGAGCAGCTGATACGACCCACTGGACTTCTCGACCCCGAAGTGGAGATAAGACCTATCGCGGGACAGATAGACGATCTGGTATCCGAGATAAACGAAAACGTGGCGAAAAAGGGCAGAGTGCTCGTCACGACGCTGACCAAAAAAATGGCGGAGAGCCTGACCGAATATCTGACCGAGCAACATATAAAAGTACGTTACATGCACTCTGACGTCGATACTCTTGAACGTATCGAGATCGTCACGGGCTTGAGAAAAGGCGACTTCGACGTGCTCGTCGGCATAAACCTTCTGAGAGAAGGACTCGACCTTCCCGAAGTCAGGCTCGTTGCGATACTCGACGCAGACAAAGAGGGCTTTCTGAGAAGCGAGACCGCACTTATCCAGACGATAGGAAGAGCGGCTCGAAACAGCGAGGCAAAGGTCATAATGTATGCTGACAACATTACGGGAAGCATGCGTCGCGCGATAGACGAGACCAACCGTCGCCGCGAAAAACAGCAGGCGTACAACAAGGAGCACAACATCACGCCGCGTACGATCGTAAAGGAGATAACCAATACTCTCGAGATCACGAAGAAACTCGAGGAGAAAGAAAGGGTCTCAGCCACGGATCTTTACAAAGAGCTTGAGAGACTCAACTCCGCGATGAAGATCGCCGCAAACAATCTCGACTTCGAGCTTGCGATAAAGTACCGCGAACAGGTCACCGCGCTCAAAGACCGCATTGCCGCGGTAAACAAAGAAAAGAAGGATTCGGCAGAGGGCGGGGTCGCCCAACGCAGAAAGAGGAAATAAAATGAGAGAGGATATTTTCGTAAAAGGCGCGAGGGTCCACAACCTCAAGAATATCGATGTCACCGTTCCGAGAAACAAACTCGTGGTCTTCACGGGTCTAAGCGGCTCGGGCAAGTCGTCTCTTGCGTTCGACACGATATTTGCCGAAGGACAGAGAAGATATATGGAAAGTCTGTCGTCGTACGCGAGACAGTTCCTCGGGCAGATGGACAAGCCCGACGTAGATCGCATAGACGGACTTTCTCCCGCCATTTCGATAGATCAGAAGACCACTTCAAACAACCCGCGTTCGACCGTGGGCACGGTCACCGAAATATACGACTATCTGCGTCTGCTTTACGCGAGGATAGGCGAGGTGCATTGTCCCAAGTGCGGTAAAAAGATCGAGCAACAGACCGTCGATCAGATCGCGGACAGAGTCATGACCGCGCCGACAGGCGCGAAACTGAGGGTGATCGCGCCTATCGTCAGAGGCAGAAAGGGAGAGTTTTCAAAACAGCTCGAACAGCTCAGGAAGAACGGATATATGCGCGTCATAGTGGACGGCAACGACTATACGCTTGACGAGGAGATAAACCTCGAAAAGAATATCAAACACGAAATAGGCGTCGTCGTGGACAGACTCGTCATGAAAGAAGATCTGTCACGCCGTCTTACCGACAGCTTGGAGGCGGCTCTCAAGCTCGCAAACGGGCTCGTCGAAGTGGAGACGGACGGCAAGAAGGTGCTGTATTCCACGCTTTACGCCTGTCCCGACTGCGATATAAGCATAGAGGAGCTGACCCCGAGACTGTTCAGTTTCAACAGTCCGTTCGGCGCGTGTCCCAAGTGTGCGGGACTCGGCTTTACGTCGAGGATAGATCCCGCGAAGGTGATAAAAGGAGACAAGTCGGTCAACGAGGGCGCGCTCGACGCATCGGGCTGGTATATAATGGATTCGTGCAAGGTCAACAGACAGGCACTCGTATCCCTCGCGAAAAAGTACGGATTCAGCCTCGATACTCCGTATAAGGATCTGCCCGAAAACATAAAGCAGATTTTGCTTTACGGCGACGGCTCCGATATAGAGGTGACTTACGACAGCGCGACTTTCCACGGCGTATTCAAGAGGAAATTCGAAGGCGTCATAAACAACCTGCAAAGGAGATACAACGAGACTTCGTCGATAAACGTAAAAGCCGACCTAGAAAGATACATGACCCAGGTGCCTTGCGACGCGTGTCACGGAAAGAGGCTCAAGAAAGAGGCTCTCGCGGTGACGGTCGGAGGTATAAATATTTCTGAACTCTGCGATCTTTCCATAGACAAGGCTCTCGGGTTTTTCGCGTCGCTGAAATTATCCGAAAAAGACGCGACGATAGCAATTCAGATACTCAAGGAGATAAACGCGAGACTGGGATTCCTGAAAAACGTCGGTCTGGGTTATTTGACGCTTTCGCGTGCGGCGGGTACGCTTTCGGGCGGCGAGGCTCAGAGAATACGACTCGCGACGCAGATAGGCAGCGGACTCATGGGCGTCCTGTATATCCTCGACGAGCCCAGTATCGGTCTGCATCAGAGAGACAATTCAAAACTTCTCGAAACGCTGACCAGACTCAGAGATCTGGGCAATACTCTCATCGTCGTCGAGCACGACGAAGAGACGATGGAGAAGGCGGATTATATCGTAGACATAGGTCCGGGGGCGGGAGTGCACGGCGGCGAGGTAGTCGTCTGCGGTACACCCGACGAAGTAAAGGCTTGCGAGAAGTCGATCACGGGCGCGTATCTGTCGGGGAGAGAAAAGATAGAAGTGCCCGCAGAAAGAAATCCCGGCAACGGAAAGAGCGTCGTGATACGCGGCGCGAGGAAGAACAACCTTCAGGGTATAGACGTGACTCTGCCGCTGGGAAAGTTCGTCGCGATAACGGGTGTTTCGGGCAGCGGAAAGAGCAGTCTTATCAACGAAATTCTTTATCCCGTGTTGGCTGCAAGGCTTAACGGGGCTAGAGAGAGTTATTCCGAATGCGACGGTATAGACGGCATCGAAAACCTCGACAAAGTCATTCAGATCGACCAGAGTCCGATAGGAAGGACGCCCCGCTCGAATCCCGCGACCTATACGGGAGTGTTTACGAACATAAGAGAGATATTCGCCAAGACACCCGAGGCGCAGGCGAGGGGATACAAGTCGGGCAGGTTCAGTTTCAACGTCAGCGGCGGCAGATGCGAAAACTGCCAGGGCGACGGCATAATAAAGATAGAAATGCATTTTTTGTCAGACGTATACGTTCCCTGCGAAGTTTGCGGAGGAAAGAGATACAACCGCGAAACGCTCCAGGTCAAATACAAGGGAAAGAGCATATACGACGTGCTGGAGATGACGGTCGGAGAAGCGTGCGAATTCTTCAGGAACATTCCGCAGATATACAACAAGATCAAGACGCTCGACGACGTAGGACTTTCGTATATCAAGCTGGGACAGCCCGCGACGACTCTCTCGGGAGGAGAGGCGCAGCGCGTAAAGCTCGCGACGGAACTGTCGAAACGCAGTACCGGCAAGACGATATATATTCTCGACGAGCCGACAACGGGACTTCACAGTGCAGACGTCAAGAAGTTGATAGCGATATTGAAACGCTTTGTGGACAACGGCAATACGGTGGTTGTCATAGAGCACAATCTCGACGTGATAAAGGTCGCGGATCATATCATAGATCTCGGTCCCGAGGGCGGAGACGCGGGCGGCAGAGTGATAGCGGAAGGCACACCCGAAGAAGTCGCCGAGTGCCCCGGCAGTTATACGGGACAATATCTGAGACAAAAACTCGGACTTGAATGAAACCAAAATTTCGAAAGACGGCGGCGCGAAGGCAACAGTCTCCGCGCTTTTTTTGCCTGTAAATCTTTCGCTGAACTGACGACGCGTCTTCGCGTTGGCGGAACGTCGATAAACGGACGGAGTTACTTTATCTCACAACACGTTTTTCCATTTGTACGCAAGCAGGTTTTTCGAGTTTTCAGCCATCGCGATCAGCACTTCGCAACGCGTTATCGAGTCGTCGTACATCTCCGCGATCTGTGAGCCTTTGAGCTCTCCTATTTCTTTCGCAATGTCTTTCACGTCGGTATTCGGGCAGGCGAATTCGAGGAGATCGCGTTCTTTTTTCCAGTCTCTTTCGACATGTTCCGTCTTTTCGTACGCACCTTCGAAGTCGCCCGAGAGCAACAGCCTCTGTATCTCCTCGCAGTCTTCGGCAAGATCGTTGAAAGAGTTTTTAATAAACACCTGTTCGCAAATTCCAAGTGTAAGTATAATGACGAGAAGTACGGCGGCCAAGACTATTTTATACATGTTCCAGCTCCTTTGCGTCGCCTGTTTCGCACGCCGCGTTTATGGGTTGGAGATAATAGTCGCCGCCGCTTTCCGCGGTCAGAAGAAGCACGTCTTTCGCTTTTATCTTTTTATCGGAAAGGAAAGAGAATATCCCGTCTTCGGACAGCCCCGCTTTTTTTATGTTCTCGCTCATAGTTTTGCCCTCGCATATCACGGTATACGGTATCTTGGTGCGCGCGGCACCGTTCTGTTCTTTCTTGAGCACGGATATGTCGCCGTTGGTCTCGGCTATCGCGTAAAGCACTTCGGCGGGAGAAAAACAGCCGTTTCCTCTGAGAGCCTCCGTAAGGTCGCTCACCGTCATGTCGAGACTCGATATTGCCTTGTAATCGATGCCTTCGGGAGTCATGACTAGGACGGGTTTTCCGTTTATCAGTTTTCTCATTCTGATCGAATGTTTCACGGCTTTCGTCACGACGAATTCTATTATGAAAAGAGTGAATATCGGTACGAGACCGTAGAGCACGGGGACTTGAGTGTCTGACATCGGTATACAAGCGAGTTCGGCGACGATAAGCGTTATCGCGAATTCGAAAGGTTGCAGTTCTCCCAGCTGCTTTTTGCCCATAAGGCGCATCGCTATCAGCAGAAAGACGTATATTATTATCGCACGAGTGAATACCGTCAGCATAACCATAGAGTGCGCGTAAACGGTAAAATTATTCTTTTGCCGTCCGTTTTGAGATTATTTCCGAAAACGCGTTCAAAACGTGTGACAAAGAGCGGTACAGATGTTATAATGCAGACAGCAGAGTAAATACAACGCGTTAAGTGTTGAAGGATGGGATGTCGCCTTCAAACGAAAAGCAAAAGCTTGCGGTGTTGTATTGCGTCCGCTGTAAAATGTTATTATTATAAAATTTTATTGCAACGGCTCTGCTGTATCACTATTTCAAGGAGGACTGCGCTATGAGAAGCAGGACACAAAAAATAGCTGATATGGCAATTTTTATCGCCCTCGGTGTGGTGTTAAATCTTTGTTCATTTCAGTCGTTCGGTACTTATCTCGGAAGGATAAGTCTTGTTTATCTTTTCTGTTATCTGTCAGGGTACATACTCGGACCGTGGCAGGGATTCGTCGTCGCTTTCATTGCAGACCTGATACCGGGAGTGTTTTTCCCGACGGGTCCGTATTCGGTGATGATCTCGGTCAGCAACGCTACTATGGCGTTGATAGCGGGTTGTTACGGCAGATACACTAATTGGAAAGTCATATACAAACTGCTCGCTACGGCACTGACGTCTTTCGTCGTGTGCACGCTTACGCTTACCGTGATAGGCGAGGTCAACAGTTTGCTTATAATCCCCGTCGGAGAGTACGAGGCGGCGAGCCTTTACAGTATGTATCCGTATACGCTTGCGAAGGTCATAATCGGCGAAGGCTGGGGAGTAAAGGAACCGTATTTTCAGATGATGCTCGCAAAAGCGATACAGCAGCCGCTGTGGATCGTGCTGAATTCGGTCGTGACATATGTTATATATTCGAGGTTGCAACCTATCCTGAAGAGAGGCGGATATATCGCCGCCGAAGAAAAGAAGAACGCTCAGGGCAATTCGCGCTCTAAATTCGACGGAGTCGTGATAAACGGTAAACCCGCCGAAAGCAACGGAGAATCCGCGGTTGACGGCGTGATCCTGGGAAAATGACCGCATAAAGGTCGAGAAATATCGCCCCGACGAGAGATCGTCGGGGCTTTTTCATTCCGTATCACGCTTTCTTTTTAGACAGGAGCAGAGAGAGGTCGTCTTTGCTCAGCGTCTTGCTGCAAACGAGATATAAAGGGTAACATATCGACAGGACGCAAAGGACGGAGACAACCGCGAGCGCGTCGCCAGCGAGATCGTCGATGAGAGAAGACAAAGGGGCGAGAGAAATCGCGGCAACGGCGCAGAACGCGTATGCGAAAAGGGATTGCATCAAAGGTTTCGGGTCGGGTCTGACCTGTTTGAAAAGCTGATGCAGATTGAAAGAGAGCGTCACGACGTGTGAAAGGAAGAAAGCGACGAAATATGCGTATACGCCGATAAACCATACCGAACAGAACAGTACGGAAATAAGCACGACAAGTCCTGCCGCATGACTGACGAACGTAGACGTTTCTTTTCCGAGAGAATTGAGAGCCGATACGCAGAGCCCGTTTGCTCCCATGGGCAGCATCGAGACCGAGGCTACGGCGATATACCGTCCCGCTATCGCGTCGTCGTACAGCAATTTGCCCAACGCTACGCCGCAACTTGCAAACAACGCGAAAAAAAATCCGCTGACAAGGCATGAAAATTTGACTGATCTCGCCAAGGCGGAACCTATTTTGTCGCGTTCGTTTCCTGCGTTAAGAGAGGCGAATTCCGGGATGACCACGACCGCGAGAGAGCCGGTTATCGCAGTCGGGGCGAACAACAGAGGCATGACCATGCCCGTCGCTCTGCCTAGCTCGGCGGTAGCTTCTCCCGTAGTTATACCGAGTGCTTTGCACAGGGTAACGGGCAACGCCAGCGATACCAGAGCCGTGACGAGACTTCCGCTGAGTCTTGTCATGGTAAGAGGAGCGGAGCTTTTTATTATTGGTTTGAAACCTCTCGGTTTGGCGGGTCTGCCGCCGCACACGAAATAAAGCACAAGAAGCATTATTACCACCGCTACGTCGCTTGCGACTATGGCGTAGGCATAGGCTTTGTCTGCATTGACGGCGACAAGGGTTCCCGACAGGAGAATGACCGAAAAGAGTATCTTCGTTATCTCGTCGGTAAGCTCTGTCGCCGCGTATACGCCGTAATTCTTGTTGCCCCAGAACCAGCCTCTGAGGCAGGAATACAGCGCGGCCGTGGCGAGCAGGGGCAGCATGATATAGAATATCGGCACGCATCTTTCGTCCGAAAACAGAGAGGGTGCGAGAGACGGAAACGCGATGAAGACTGCGGTTGACAGCAAGGCGAAAGAAAGAGAAGTCGCTATAGCTGCCGAAAGCAAGGACGACGAATATCCGACGTTTCCCAAAGTACGGTTTTCGGCTGTCATGCGCGAAAGTGTGACGGGAATTCCGCTCGAACCCACGCACGCCAGCGTCGCCAGGACGGAAGTCGCTATCTGGTACAGCCCCAGGGTCTCCGCTCCCAGGACGCGTGACAGGTATATTTTGAAGACGAAAGAGAGCAGCCTCGTAAAGCCCGCAGCAGCGGTCACGATGGCAAACGACTTGAAGATTTTTTTCATACTATATGATATTACGCGCCGCGTCGCAATATTTTATTAGAAGAGAAAAAAGGAGGGGAACGATGAAAACGGTTTTATATACGGTAAAAAAGGGGGATACCCTGCCGTCGATAGCGGCGAAATTCCACACTTCGCAGTCGGTGATCGCTGAGAGAAACAATCTGAAGGGGCAACCGTTCGAGGGGATGAAACTGATAATAGACGAGCAGGAGGCGTTCGGCTACACGGTCAGACCTTTCGACAGTATACGGAGTATAGCGGCAAAGTTCGGCATAAGCGAAGAGAGCATAGAGAGTCTCAACGGCGTTTCCGCCGTATTCGTCGGGCAGAGGATACTCGTGCCCGAAAAGACAAAGCACGGAGACGGTCGTCAGACGGGGTGTAATTAAGAACGAAGAAAAACGAAATGCGCGCAGGCGTCTCGGAACGGACGTTACGGCATAAGAAAAGACGGACGCGGTTGCGTCCGTCTTGTGTCAGTCAGCAGATATTATTTGCTGTACTTATTCTTTTTGCTCTTGCTCTGAGCGGTGGGCTGCTGTTTCCTGGAGCTGCTCTTGACGAGCTTTTTGCTCTTCTTGGAGAACTTTCTGTAAAGAACCACTATGACTGCGACGATGATAAGCGCGCCGAGGACGCCCGTCGAGATCCACAGCCACAGATATTCGGTAGCGGGATTGGTCGGGGTGGTTTCCTCTTTTTCGGTGGTCTCTTCTTCTGCGTCGGCGTCTTCCTGAGTATAGACGATGCGGTAGTTGTTGGGTACCAGTTCGTCCGCGATCAGAGATTCGTCGATCGTCTCTTCGGTCTCGCCTTCGACGGGTTTTCTTGCGATAAATTCTTCTTCGCTGATCTTGTCGACGGTGAAGTTGTCGAAGAACGCATATCCCTTGACGAAGTTTTCTTCATCCTCGAAACCGAGCGACAGAGTGAGTACCGCGGTCGGAGTGACGTCCTTCTCGGTCTTGACGTAGAAGTTGTACTGCGTCCACGCGCCGATCGTCTCGGTGCCGTCCTCAGCGTAGGTCGAGGTGTTGATCGCACGTTTGACGTCGTTGTCTTCGGTGCGGGTCTGCTTGCCGAAGGTGTAGCTGAGGTTGTTCAGCTTGAGCGAGATAGTAGCGGTATCGTCCTTATCCAGACCGTAAGTGAGTACCCATACGCTTATTCTGTAATAGGTATCTCCGCTGAGAGTCACGGAAGAGGAGGAGTACTTGTACGCATTCGCGTTCTTGTTGTAGATGACGAGCACGTTGTCTCCGACGTAGTTGCTGTCGGTGTTGCTGTAGATCGCGTCAACGATAACGCTGTCGGATTCGTCGTCCGGATCGAGATCGATGAGGGACCAGTCGCCTTCCTTGCGGTTGAATACGCCTGCGGTCAGGTCTATGTCGTCGGTACTTGCGTCGTCGTCGACTTTAGCTCCCGTCCAGTTGGAAGGAGTGAACGCGGAGTCGTCGGAAGTCGTATAACTGTCGAACGAATCGGTATTGAAGGATCTTTCGAACACGGTCTTGCCGAGAGTGCCCGCAGAGGTAGCGGAATCGATGAGAGCCTTATACGCCGTTTCGGAAACGGAGGTATAGGTCGCCATCGTGAAGTAAGCGGTCTTCATCGAACCTGCGGTGTCGGCTTCGCTACCGATATAGAGGCTGAGGTTCGCGCTGACGGAAGTCGCGCTGGTCTCGACGAGGAACGCATACTGCTGCCAGCCCGTTCCCATGTCTACCGCTCTTATCGGGGAGACGGAATAGTTCGCGCTCTTGGTGGTCGTGTCGAGCGAAACGGTGATTACGGATTCAGCCTCCATCTTTGCCCATACGGAAACGACGTAATAGGAGTTGGAAGACAGAGAGATCGTGCCGGACTTGTATCCGAAGTAACCCGATCTGCCGCTGATTGCGAGCACGTTGGGGTAGTCGGTCGGGTTGACGCCTGCGAGTTTCATCGAGTCGTAGAAAGTATCTGCGGCGATCGAAAGACCTGCGGCGTTTTTCTGTGCGTCGTTGTTGATGTCGACGATACCTGCGGTGACCTCTTTATTTTCGAGAGCTTCGCTGTTGCTGACCGTCCAGCCCGTAGGAACACCGAGCGCGCCGGTCAGAATGCCGTTTTCGTCATATACGTCTTCGCCGTAAAGCTCCTCGGTCGCCTTGACGTCGGTCAGGTTGAAGTAACCGTTGGAGGATACTTCCGCGCTGCCTGCGGAGGATACGAACGAGTAGGTCTTGAGCACGGTGGAAGTCGATGCCGAAGAGTAGTCGGCAGCCGTGACTTTTTCTATCGTTGCCGTCGAAACGAATGCGTATCCGCTTGCAAAAGACGAGGAGTCGTTCGCGGTACCGCTGCCGAGACTGATCTCGATACCGAGTTTCGCGCTCTCCGTGCCGGTCTGAACGAAGAATCTGATCTCGGTGTAATCGGCGTTGTTCGCACTCTTGTAGTCGGCGAGGTTCTCTGTGTTCAGGTTGGTGAAGGACGCGAGCGAAGTCTTGGACTCGTCGTAATCCTTTTCGTCGTCATAGCTGACGAGGGCAACGTTGATACCCTTTGCGCTGTCAATGTCTTTCGTCTTGATCCACATCGAAACTGAGTAGTAAGAGTTGGGGTTGACGGTATATCCGCCGTCGCTGACGGTGCCGTCCGCTTTCTCGAAGACATTGGATAATTTATATACGGAAGGCAGGTAGTTGTTGATAACGAGTACCGAGGTTGCGAGGCTGGTCGGAGTCTCGGGATTTTCGACAGACGCATAGCTGCCGTTTTCCCAGTTCGTCGTGTCGACCACGCCGAAAGAGCTTCTTCCCGTGATGGCGTCCTCGCCGTTATCTTCGCCGAAGTTTGCGAGATTGACGAGAGAGTCTGCCGAGAGGGTGCTTGCGAAACTGTGCTTGAATACTGTCGCACCTTCGGTAGCTGCAGCATAATCTTCAGCCGTTACGGATACGAGACTCATGTCGTCCACGAAGAAAGAGCCCTGAACGTGGGTAGCGGTATCGTCCGCACCGCCTTCGCCCAGCCAGAATTCGACGTAAACGTCCTGGTATCTGAATTGGTTTGCCTCGACGTAGATGTCGATCTGTTTCCATTCACCCGAGGTATTGATGTTTTCAGCCTCGAAATATACGGTGGAATCGGTAGTGCCGTCGGTGAGTTTTATCGACATGCCTTTAGATGCGTCTGAAACTACCGTTCTGACCCATACGGAAAGCTTATAGTATTGTTCGCCGCCGAGGAAGCGCGTTGCTACCGACGATCTGATGCCGTATGCGGTGGCCTTCTTGTTCTGCTGGTAGAAAATTTTGCCTGCGGCACCGGTGTGCGTAGATACGGCAATTTCCGTATTGGTCGCGCTGTCGGTCACCGAAGTCGTTTCCGCGGTCTTCAGGAGACCCGAAGTGACGTAGTCGGATGCGGAAGGAGCGTCATCGCCGTTGCCCGTGCCTTTGACCTTGGTGTACTTGGTCGGGGTGTACGGGGAAGAGGTGGAGGTCGTATAGTCGAAATCCGCGTCAGCGAGTTTCATCGTATATTTGGATACGGTGTCGCTCTTGACGACCTTGTTGAAGTCTTCTGCTGTCCATGCGGTTTCGCCTTCTTCGACGTCGGTGAGATTGGTGAGCGTTACGCTGTCGAAGAACGCCCAGCCCTTGGTCATCGAATTTTCCATCTTTGAGCCGTTACCGAGAGAAAGGACAACCGTGATTGTCTGTGAGGAGATGTCGGAAGTCTCGATGTAGGTCGTGTATTCTTTCCATTCGCCCTCGGTGTCGATAGCTTCGAAAGCCGCGTAGGCCGCGCCGTTCACATAGATATACGCGCCGCTCTTTCCTTCGTTGTAATCGCTCGCGTTTTTATCTATACCGATGGTCTTGACCCAGACGGAGAGTTTGTAATAAGAAGACTTGTCGAGAGTGACGCTTGCGGACGTATATTTGTAGACGGTGGAGACCTTATTGTAAATCATAAGGATGTTGTCGTCTTCGCCCTTGTTGCCGGGGTTAGCCGCTCCGCCGTACGTCTTGCTGTTGCTGCGGTACGTCTTGTCGTCGGTGCTGATTACGCCCGCGACGAGATTGTCGCTGCCCGTAGGAGTCTTGTAACTCTCGTTAGAGCTGGTTGAGCCGGGTGCGCCCGTCCAGTTGGACGGAGTGAGCGGATAGCTCGAGCCGCTCGTGCCGATGAAACTGCCGTTGGTGAAAAGTTCGGTAGGATTCTCTTCGGACGTTGAAGGCGTCTCGTCTTTACAAGCGACGAAGGACGCAAACAGCGCGATACAAAGGACTACCGCGATCACTGTGAGCAAAAATTTCTTGTTCCTTTTCATTTAACCACCTTTGTCAGTTATTGATTTCCTTATACTATAAAACAGGCGCATGCCTGTTTGACTCTAATAATTATATAGTAAGCGCAAGATAAAATCAAATAAAAACGCCTATATTTATTATAAACTTTTAATATATTTTAATCGGTTTTTTCTGAAATCGGCGGACGTTGCTGCGGCAGACGGACGGTATAAGCCGCTTGAGAAAACCATGCGTCGCAGAGGCAAAAGACGGCAGAGAAACTGCGTCAGACGTACGGATGAGGAAGAGAAGAACAGATTTTTGCCTTAATCTTTTTCACACTTTCGACGGCACGGGAGACCAGCATGACCGAGGCGAGACATATAAGGAAGACGGCAAACCCGCTGGAAAGCGTGTTTTCGGAGACTTTCTGAGCAAAAAGAGAGCATAACGCGCATGTGGCGCACGCAGGCAAGGCAAGAGTCAGAGCTTTTCTGAAATCAAGAAGCTTGTTTTTTGCGTGTATGATGCAGGCGACCAGGCTCATCGGGATAAACGAAATCAGGTTTATGGCGGCAGCCTGTTTTCCGTCGACGTCGAGAAAGAGCGTCAGCGCGGGGATCAGCAGAGTCCCGCCTCCGAGTCCCATTCCGCCCATGATACCGCCCGCTATTCCCGCGAGTAAATAAAGCAATGCGGAGTGATTCATCTCAACAGCATCTTTATTCCTGCAGCGAGCATTACGCCGTAAAAGACGAATTCGAGCAGGCGCGAAGAGATTTTTTTGAGGAGAAAAGATCCTGCAATACCGCCTATTATAACGCCGCCGCAGACGTAGTACCCGAATGACGGATCGAAGTTGCCGCCCGCAAGGTATATCGCCGCGCTTACGGCAGAAAGCGGAAGTATTGCCGCAACCGCGGTCGCGTGAGCTTTTTTCGGTTCTTCTCCGGCGATGACGGTATATGCGGGAACGGCGAGCATTCCGCCGCCGCCGCCGAACAGTCCGTTGGCCGCTCCCGTGAGCAGTGCGGCTGCGAGCGTCGCCGCGAAAGCCGTTTTTTTGTGCTTCGCGAAAAACTCTTTTATCTTTTCCATGACTGTATTCTGTGCGTTTATGCATGAACGTATCCGCATATCGGAATATTTACGTTTCTTGCGTGATCATTTGACGATATGAAAATATCATAATATGTACGTTTGTGAATTGAAGGAGAGAGGTGTTTCTCCGTTTAGTGCATAAACCGTATCCCCTGCGAATATCTTATAAAGACAGCGTAAAGGGGCGAAGAAAGTGAAAGGAGTGAACGACAGAGTTATAGAAGAAGGAAGATTCATCGCGGAAAACAACGCGACGGTGCGAGCTTGCGCGGCTGAGTTCGGTATCGGCAAAAGCACGGTACATTACGACGTTACGAAAAAGCTGAGAAGGATAGACGAAGCTTTATATATGAGGGTGAAAGAGGTGTTGGACATAAATCTGTCTGAAAGGCACGTCAGAGGCGGTCTGAGTACCAAAAGGATGTACGAGAAAAAGAAAACCCGCATTTAACAAACACGGGAAAATAAATTTTTGTTCAGATTATAAAGTTACGTTGATGGAGGAGCATCGTCTTCTTTTGCATAATTGACGCATTTGTCCCACAGATTGTTGCGGTCGGGATTGAACAGCGCGGACATTATGAGCTTTTTTGAACCTTTGAATTTCGAATCGAGTTCTTCTACGAGAGCTTTCATGTCTTCGCGTCTCGTGTGTTTGTCTTCGGGGCAAGGGTTATGCACGATCGGCAGGTCGTATCTGCGACAGAGTCCCGAGAGGTATTTTTCTTCGACGTATATAAACGGACGTATCAGAGTTATTCCCGTTCTGTCCATACGACTTACGGGCATGAACGTCGACAGCCTGCCTTCGTGCAACAGACTGAGGAAAAAAGTGTCGATTATGTCGTCGGCATGGTGAGCGAGTGCGAGTTTGTTGCAGCCGTCGGCGACCGCGACAGCGTTAAGCGCGCCTCTTCTCATCTTGGAGCACAGGCTGCACGGCGATTTTTCCTTGCGTTCTTCGAATATTATCCTGGCTATGTCCGTGTGCTCCACGATAAGACGTACGCCAATGCTTTCGCAGTAGTCGGAGAGTTTTTTCATTTCTTCTTTGCTCGTATCTTCGAAACCGAGATCGACGTTTACCGCGATGAGATCGAATTTTTCGGGGGCGAACCTTCTATATGCGGCGAGTATCGCGAGCAAAGCCGTGCTGTCCTTTCCTCCGCTGACTCCGACTGCGATCCTGTCGCCGTCCTCTATCATTTTGTAGTCGTTTATCGCCTTTCTCGC
Source organism: uncultured Christensenellaceae bacterium (assembly GCA_944380305.1). Taxonomy (GTDB): domain Bacteria; phylum Bacillota; class Clostridia; order Christensenellales; family UBA3700; genus Ornithoclostridium. The sequence goes on along the minus strand of CALWHF010000014.1, from coordinate 1,076 downwards.
AAGGCTGAGTAATTTTTGCATAACTATATATTAGATTAATTCGGATATAATTGCAACAAAAAATAATCTTGAGAGCATATCGTTGACTTAAGTCGTTGAAATCATATATAATAATAAAGGTAAAATTATGACTGACGCTATTATCAGATTTTTTGAAAATACTCTTCAGAACGACATCCTGACGATAATTTTTATCGCTGTCGTTCCGATAATCGAGCTGAGAGGAAGCATTCCCGTCGGAGTCGCCATGGGTATGCCTCTCTGGGAAGCGTATATATGGGCATGGGTTGGATCTTCGCTGGTATGTCCGATACTCCTGCTGATACTTCGCCCCGTGCTCGACTGGATGAAAAAGACAAAGTGGTTCCGTTCTCTCGCTCTGGCGGTGGAGGGTACGTTCCGTTCCCGTGCCGAAAAGGTCGTGAAAGAATCCGAGCGCAGCGATCCGAAAAAAGAAAAGAAAAAGATGATCGGCGTATATGCGTTCGTCGCCGTGCCTCTGCCTCTGACGGGAGTGTGGACGGGCAGCGCGATCGCCGCGTTTCTGGATATGCCGTTCTGGAAAGCTCTGGTCAGCGTACTTCTGGGCAACCTTACGGCGGGCGGAATCGTGACTCTTCTGACATATTTCTTCAAAGATTACGTCGATATAATTCTGACCGTTTTCTTCGTGATCGTCCTCGTAGTACTCGTGTTTTACATCGCTATGGTAGCGGTGAAGATAGCAAAAAACAAAAAGCTCGAGAAGGCGCAGACGCAAACCGTCGGAGCGGACTGCAGTGCAGAGTCGGAAAACGATACGGTTGTCATAGACGCATCGACCGATGAAGACGCGCGCAAGACGGGAGAGAAAGAATATTCAGAGAAAGATGCAGATCCTCCCGAAGTCGTGGCTACGCCCGATAAAGAACAACGGGATAAAGATAATAGTGTTTAGAAATGAAAAAGCGGAGCTTTGCGGCTCCGCTTTTTTTATTTGGATGGTGTTTGTCGGTTTACTATACCAGACCAGAATAATACGAACCAGCCCTGAGGCGCGCCTTTTATGCGTTTTTCAGCAATGCTCGCTTGAAAAT
>CALWHF010000013.1 GCA_944380305.1 uncultured Christensenellaceae bacterium | reverse complement strand
TAATATTTTCGTATACAACAGCGTTCTTCTATGGTAAGATGATTATAGTTCATATGATTTCTCCTGTTGTGTTTTTTGTTGCAATTTTAATTATACAACAGATTCATATGAACTTCTTTTTTTGTCCTCAAAGTGTTGCACTTGAAAGTATAATTCACCAATCCATCAAAAAAGACGGGCAAAAGCCCGTCTTTTCACAGTTTATCCGACCGAAGTTATCTGATGATGTCGTTTGCGTAGATAGGATATTTCTCGCAAAGAGCCGCGACCTTCTCAGAACATCTTTCGACAGCCGCCTCGCCGTTGTCGATGATGTCGGCTATGCACTCGGCGATGACGACCATGTCGTCCTCTTTCATGCCTCTCGAAGTAACTGCGGGAGTGCCTACGCGGATACCGCTCGTGACGAACGGGGTCTGCTTGTCGAACGGGATAGCGTTCTTGTTCGCGGTGATGTGAGCCATATCGAGAAGTGCCTCGATCTCCTTGCCCGTCTTGCCCTTACTGGTCAGGTCGATCAGCATCAGGTGGTTGTCCGTACCGCCGGAAACGAGGCTGATGCCTCTCTCGATCAGTTCGTTGGACAGTTTCTTCGCGTTCTTGACGATCTGCTGCTGGTATTTCTTGAAGTCGTCGCTCATTGCCTCTTTGAACGCAACCGCCTTAGCCGCGATAATGTGCATAAGCGGACCGCCCTGCGTGCCGGGGAATATCGCTTTGTCGATCTGCTTGCCGAGCTCTTCCTTGCAAAGGATGAGACCGCCTCTGGGACCTCTCAGAGTCTTGTGAGTGGTCGTCGTTACGACGTGAGCGTACGGAACGGGGCTCGGATGGCAACCCGCCGCGACGAGACCCGCGATATGCGCCATGTCTACCATAAGATACGCGCCGACCTCGTCCGCGATCTCTCTGAATCTCTTGAAATCGATTATCCTCGGATACGCGCTCGCGCCTGCGAGAATGAGCTTGGGCTTGCACTCTTTCGCAAGTCTCTCGACCTCGTCGTAATCGATAAGGCTGGTCTTCTCGTCAACGAAGTACGGCACGATGTTGAAGTACTTGCCGCTGATGTTGACGGGGCTGCCGTGACTCAGATGACCGCCGTGAGCGAGGCTCATGCTGAGCACCGTGTCGCCGGGCTGAAGAAGTGCGAAGAATACCGCGAGGTTCGCGCTCGCACCGCAGTGGGGCTGTACGTTGGCGTACTCCGCGCCGAACAGCTCTTTAGCTCTGTCGATAGCGAGTTTTTCGGCAATATCGACGTACTGGCAACCGCCGTAATATCTCTTGGCGGGATAACCCTCGGCGTACTTGTTGGTCAGGTGCGTGCCTGCCGCCGCGAGTACTGCGGGAGAAACGATGTTTTCGCTCGCGATAAGCTCGATGTTGCCCTGCTGTCTTTTGAGTTCGGCTTCGAGAGCTTCGTAAAGCTCTTCGTCAGCCTCTTTGATCGTCTTGAGGTCTATCATAACAACTCCTTGGTAACTTTTATAAAATTATAGTACAAGTATACTACACGCGCGCGTAAAACGCAAACGATAACGACCGCGAAAGCGACGTTTTTTAACACGTTTACCGCTTTTTCGCGCGGCGGTTTTTTCGCGGTATTATTGCTTTGCGAAACTCTCGAGTTCCTTTTCGGGCATAAATCCCTGCGTCCTCGCCGCGACTTTGCCGTCCTTGACGAGCACGAGAGTCGGGATCACTTGCACGCCGTACTCCGCCGCCGCGTCCGCGTTTTTGTCTATGTCCACTTTGACGAAAGTCACGTCGCCGTTCTTCGCCGCCACCTTATCGAGGACGGGAGCAAGCATCTTGCAAGGTCCGCACCAGGTCGCGAAAAAGTCGATAAGCACAGTTTTGCCGCCGTTGACGATATTTCCGAGTTCCTGAGACCCGATCTCTTTTACGAATTCGCTCATATTATGTCTCCTTTATGTTCGCTGTTGCGATTTTTATCGGTATGTATTCCGTTTATCAGTCCGAGTACGATATATCCGCCCATCTTTATCCCGCACGCCGCGGGGTTGTACGGAACGCTTGCGACGCCCGCCGTCTTTTCGGGAACAGCCCTCGTATAGCATACGTCGAGCTTTTTCACGCCCGCGTTTTTCAACATGCCGCGCAGTTTTCTTGCGAGCGGATCGTACTGCGTCTTGTAGACGTCGGCTATCTCGAAGTCGCACAGCCCGCTCCTGTTGCCCGCGCCGCACGCGCTTATAACGGGTATTCCCTTTTCGCACGCAAAACATACGAGCGCGACCTTGTCCGCGAGGCTGTCTATGCAATCGGCGATATAATCGACTTCTCCGATAAGCTCTCCTACGTTCGCCTTCGTCAGTCTCGAGCTTATCTCTTCCACGTCGGCAAGCGGATTTATCGAATGCACTCTCTCTTTCGCCGCATGCGCCTTCGGCATGCCGACCGTCGCGGTCGTCGCGATTATCTGTCTGTTGAGATTGCTCTCCTCGACCGCGTCTCCGTCTATAAGCACGAGCCTGCCGACGCCCGCTCGTGCAAGCGTTTCGACGACGTGTCCGCCGACGCCTCCCAGTCCTACGACGGCGACGCTCGAGTTTTCGAGCCTCTTTACCGCGTCTTCGCCGAGAAGGGCTACCGTGCGCGACTTTGCCGCAGCTCTCACTCTTTGTCCTGCTTGCAGACGAGCGCAAGCTCTTCGAGCTGTTTGTTCTCGACGGTAGACGGTGCTCCCGTCATCAGACAGGACGCGTTCTGCACCTTCGGGAACGCGATGACGTCCTTTATGTTGTCGGTGCCCGTCACTATCATGACCAGTCTGTCGAGACCGAACGCGAGACCGCCGTGCGGAGGCGCGCCGTATCTGAACGCCTCGACGAAGAACCCGAATTTCGCCTCGATCTCCTCCTCGGTCAGACCGAGCAGCGAGAATATCTTTTCCTGCATCCTGGGATCGTGTATCCTTATACTGCCGCCGCCCGCTTCCTGACCGTTGATGACGATGTCGTAGGCGTTGGAACGCACCTTGAGCGGGTCGGTGTCGAGGAGCGGAACGTCCTCGGGCTTAGCCGCCGTGAACGGATGGTGCACGGCGACGTATCTCTGTTCTTCTTCGGAATACTCGAGCAGCGGGAAATCGACGACCCACAGGAAGTCGAACACGCTCTTGTCGTACAGCGAATATTTTTCCGCAAGATAGCATCTGAGCGAGCCGAGCGTCGTCACGGTCGTCATATAGCTTGCGTCCGCGACCACGAATATTACGTCGCCCGCCTTCGCGTCGAGCGCGTCGCATACCGCCTTGACTTTCTCCTCGGGAAGGAATTTGAAGAACGACGAAGTGACCGAGCCGTCCTCTTTGAGCATCGCGTAAGCGAGTCCCTTCGCGCCGCAGCTCTTCGCGTAGTCGGCGCACGCGTCCACGTCCTTTCTCGTCATAGACTTGCAGAGTCCTTTCGCGTTGATGCCTCTGACGCTGCCGCCCGCGGCGAGCGCGTTGTCGAAAACGGAGAAACCGCCGCCGCTGACCGCGCCTGCGAGATCGTGTATCTCGAGGTCGTAGCGGGTATCGGGCTTATCGCTGCCCCAGCGTCTCATCGCCTCTTCGTACGGAATACGGCGGAAAGGCTTGTCGAACTTCATGTCGAGGCACTTGGAGAACACCTCTTTTATCGCGCCCTCGGCTATCTCCATCACGTCTTCGCTCTTTTCGACGTAAGACATCTCGAGGTCCACCTGCGAAAACTCGGGCTGACGGTTAGCGCGCAGATCCTCGTCGCGGAAACAACGCGCGATCTGATAATATCTGTCCATGCCCGCGATCATAAGCAGCTGCTTATATATCTGCGGAGACTGCGGCAAAGCGTAGAATTCGCCGTGATGTATGCGGCTGGGCACTAAGTAATCGCGCGCGCCTTCGGGCGTGGACTTGCCGAGAAACGGCGTCTCTATCTCGAGAAAACCGTTGTCGGAAAGATAATTGCGCAGTATCCTCGTGACCTTGTCGCGCGTGACTAGTATGTTCTGAAGAGAGGGACGGCGCAGGTCGAGATACCTGTACTTGAGTCTGAGCGTCTCTCCCACCTTCGCGTTCTCCGCAATGACGAACGGGGTCGTCTCCGCCTCGGACAATATCTTGAGTTCGTCCGCAAGCACTTCGATCTCGCCGGTCGGCATATTCGCGTTGACGTTGCCGCCGCGGCTTCTGACTACGCCGCTCGCGCTTATGACGTATTCGTTCCTGACCGTAGCCGCCTTTTCGAAGACCGCCTTGTCCACGTTGTCGTCGAAGGCAACCTGCACTATGCCCGTCCTGTCCCTTACGTCGATGAACATCAGGTTGCCCAGATTGCGGTACTTGGCGACAAAGCCCATCACGGTCACTCTCTTGCCTATATCGCTTGCCCTGTATTCTCCGCACATTTTTGTGCGTTTTGCTCCGTTTAGAAAGTCTACCATATACTTTTCTCCGTTATAGTTTCTTGTCTTTCAAAGTTTATTTCGCGTTTGTCAGATAGGCGACGAGATCTTTTTTCGCGACCTTTTCGCTCTCTCCCGAAAGCAGGTTCTTGACCTGGTATTCCGCGCTCGCGATCTCGTCCGTGCCGATGACTATCATATAGCGCGCGCCCGTCTTGTTGACGTATTTGAGCTGCGCCTTGAAACTCCTGCCGACGATGTCGGTATCGCACGATATTCCCGCGTGGCGGAGCTTGTCCGCGATCAGCATCGCCTCGTCTTTAGCCTCTTCGCAGAGCGGCGCGATATAGACGTCGGGGACGTTTTCTTCGCCGAACGGCAGTCCGAGAGCTTCCATAGTCAGTATAAGTCTTTCGAGACCCATGCCGAATCCTACTGCGGGACACGGCTTGCCGCCGACGTCCTCGATGAGGTCGTTGTATCTTCCGCCGCCGCTGACCGTACCCTGTGCGCCTATGTCGGACGATATGAATTCGAACACCGTGCGCGTGTAGTAGTCGAGACCTCTGACGATATGAGGATTGACCTCGAAGTCGATGCCCAGTTTCGTCAGCTGAGCGCATACGCTCTCGTGATGAGCGCGGCAGTCGTCGCAAAGATAGTCGAGTATCACGGGTGCGCCCGCGGTGATCGCCCTGCACCCTTCCTCTTTGCAGTCGAGTATCCTGAGCGGATTCTTCTCGAACCTCTCGCGACAGGTCGGGCACATCTTGTCGAGCTTGGAACGCAGATATTCCTTGAGTGCGGCGTTATAGTTCTTGCGGCACTCTCTGCACCCTATGCTGTTGATATTCAGCTTGAGTTTCTTTATCCCGAGGCGGTCGAAAAAGGTCTTTGCTATCATCATGACTTCGACGTCCGCGTACGGGCTGTCGCTGCCGTAGTATTCGACGCCGAACTGGTGATGTTCTCTGAGTCTGCCCGCCTGCGGTCTCTCGTAGCGGAAAACGGGGGTGATATAGTACATCTTGGTCGGCTGCGCACCCGCGTAAAGCGAATTTTCGATAAACGCGCGCGCGACGCCCGCCGTACCCTCGGGTTTGAGCGTTATGCTTCTGCCGCCCTTATCCTCGAAGGTGTACATCTCCTTGTTGACTATATCCGTCGTGTCTCCCACGCCGCGCAGGAACAGCTCGGTATGCTCGAAAGTCGGGGTGCGTATCTCGCTGGCGCAGAAATCCTTTGCGGTCTTTCTCGCCATGTTTTCGACGTAATGCCACTTGTACGATTCCTGCGGCAGGACGTCTTTTGTGCCCTTTGGTATATTTATCATATCGTCATATCTCCTTACAGGACGTATTTGCGCAGATTGAGCGTCTTGATCGTCTTGTCAAGATGTTCGAGAACGTATTTTTTGTCTATCGTGACGGTGACCTCACTGTCGAGGTTTCCCGCGTTGTAAGAGATGTCGTCGAGCAGGCTTTCCATTATCGTGTGCAGTCTTCTCGCGCCGATATTCTCGCTGTTTTCGTTTTCCGCCGCCGCCACCGACGCGATCTCTCTTATCGCCTCGTCCGAGAAGTCGAGCAGCACTTTGTCCACCTTAAGCAGCTCTTTGTACTGGCGCAGTATCGCGTTGTCGGTCTTGGTCAGTATCTCGACGAAATCGTCTTCGGTCAGGCTGTCGAGCCTGACAATGATCGGAAATCTGCCCTGAAGTTCGGGGATCAGATCGGATACCGACGCTATATGGAACGCGCCCGCCGCGATGAACAAAATATAGTCCGTCTTGACCTGTCCGTATTTGGTATTTACCGTGCACCCCTCGACTATCGGCAGGATGTCTCTCTGCACGCCCTCTCTCGAGACATCGGGGCCGTTGGCGTTACCCTTGCCCGCGATCTTGTCCATCTCGTCGATGAAGATGATACCTTCGTTCTCCGCGCGGCGTATCGCTTCGCTGTTGACGTTGTCCTGATCTATCAGCCTGTCCGCCTCAGCCTCCATAAGAGCGGCATAAGCGCGCGCGACGGTGACTTTCTTGAGTTTCTTGCGCTTGGGGAGAAGTCCGCCCATGATGTCGCCGATGTTTATCTCGACGCCGCCCGGCATAAGCTGCTGCGGCTTGCTTGCCTCGGGCAGCTCTATCTCTATCTGAAGATCGTTCAGCTCTCCGCTTTCAAGCTCTTTTCTGACGATCTCCTTGAGTTCGTCGTCGCTCTTGTCGGGGTGCGCGCTCTTTCTCAGCGGGAAAACCGCCTTGAGAAGTATCGCGTAGACGTTGGCTTTCGCCTTTATCTCGACGTCCTTCGTCATCTCGTCGCGGACGAGTCTCACGGATACCTCGACAAGGTCTCTGACCATCGACTCGACGTCTCTGCCGACGTAGCCGACCTCGGTGTACTTGGTCGCCTCGACCTTTACGAACGGTGCCTTGACGAGCTTTGCGAGTCTCCTCGCGATCTCGGTCTTGCCTACGCCCGTAGGACCTTGCATGATTATGTTCTTCGGCGTAATCTCCTCGCTAACCTCGGGCGGGAGCTGACTGCGACGGTAACGGTTTCTCAAAGCCACAGCGACCGCTTTCTTCGCGTTCTGCTGACCGATAATGTATCTGTCAAGCTCTTTTACTATCTGTTTGGGGGTAAGTTTTTCCATTTCACACCTCCTCGACGACAATATTGTCGTTGGTGAATACGCACAGCTCGCTCGCTATCTTCAGAGCCTTGTATGCGATCTCCTTTGCAGAGAGATCGGTCTCTTTGAGAAGCGCGCGCGCCGCAGCGAGAGCGTAGTTGCCGCCCGAGCCTATCGCGCAGGCGTCTCCGTCGGGGTCTATAACGTCGCCGCTGCCCGAAACGATGTAAAGCTCGTTCTTGTCCGCGATTATCATCATCGCCTCGAGTCTTCTCGGAAGCTTGTCGTTGCGCCACAGCTCTGCAAGCTCGACCGCGCTCCTCATAAGGTTTCCCGAATATTTCTGCAACATCTTTTCAAACTTTTCGCTGAGAGTGAAAGCGTCCGAAACGGAACCCGCAAAGCCGATAACGACCTTGTCGTCGTATATCCTCTTGACCTTTTTCGCCGTGCCTTTCAGAATGACGCTCTCGCCCATCGTGACCTGTCCGTCGCCCGCTACGGCTATCTTGCCGTCCTTGCGCACCGCGCAGATCGTGGTTCCTCTGAGTTCAGTACTCATTTTAAGCCTCCTTTCGGATATTGAGATCCGATATAAATCTTTTCATGTCTTCGCAACCGCGCGTATAATACGCGACCTTGCGCATTTTTTTGTCTCTTATCTTTTCGCCCGTCGGCGGCAACAGCCCGAAGTTGGCGTTCATCGGCTGATAGTCCTCCGTCTTTGCGCTGACGTGCCTCTGGAGCTGACCGCATATCGTCGTCGCAGGGAAGATTATCTCCTCTTGTCCGCACGTTTCGGCATACAGATTCAGCGCGGCGATAAGCCCGCTCGCAATGCTCTCGACGTATCCTTCCACTCCCGTCATCTGTCCCGCGAAAGCCGTCTTTCTGTCATTTTTGAGCAGGAAACCCGCCGTCAGCAGCTCGGGCGCGTTGATGAACGTGTTGCGGTGCATCACGCCGTATCTGAGAAACTCGGCATTCGCGAGCGCGGGTATCATGCCGAAAACTCTCCTCTGCTCGGGAAACGCGAGATTTGTCTGGAATCCGACGAGATTGTACATCGTCGCAGCCTCGTTCTCCTTGCGCAGCTGTACGACAGCGTACGGTCTGTTACCGTCCTTGTCCCGAAGTCCGACCGGGCGCATAGGTCCGTATCTCAACGTATCCTTGCCTCTCTTTGCCATTACCTCTACGGGCATGCACGCCTCGAAAACCTCTTTTTTGTCGAAGTCGTGCAGCTCCGCCGTCCTCGCGTTCACGAGTTCTTCGACGAAAGCGTCGTATTCCTCTCTGTTCAAAGGACAGTTCAGATAATCGGTCGGGTCTCCCTTGCCGTATCTGCTCGCAAAAAACGCCTTGTCGTAATCTATGCTGTCGGCGTCCACTATCGGAGCGACCGCGTCGTAAAACCCGAGATATTGCGCCCCGAGCTTTTTCGCGATCGCGTCCGCGAGCGCGTCCGACGTCAGAGGTCCGCTCGCTATCACGACGGGATTGTCGAAGTCGAGCGAGGTTATCTCCTTTCTGACCAGCGTGAAGTTGGGGAAAGACTCCAGCGTCTTTGCAACCTTTTGCGAAAACAGCTCTCTGTCCACTGCGAGCGCGCCGCCTGCAGGCACTCTGCACTCCCTCGCGCACCTGAGCAACAGGCAGTCGAGACTGTCCAGCTCCGCTTTCAGAAGTCCGCTCGCGGTATCTTCCGCCTCGCTCTTCAGGCTGTTGCTGCATACGAGTTCGGCAAGGTGATCGGTCTTGTGACATGGTGTGGGGCTTACGCCTCTCATCTCGTACATCGTCACTTCGACGCCGCGTTCCAGCAGTTGGTATGCCGCTTCGCATCCAGCGAGGCCTCCGCCTACGACGTCAATTCTCATTGCCGCCCGCAGGGTTTTCTCCCGCCAACACCTCTGTATGCTTGCATTCCTTGTTGGCGCAGACGTACTTGACGTTGCCCGACTTGTCCTTAAACATCTTCATGTAGCTGCCGCAGTCGGGGCACAGTTTGGGCGCGGGAATATCCCACGAATAGAAATCGCATTTGGGATAGTTGCCGCACGCAAAGTACGCCTTGCCCTTCTTGGATATTCTCTTGAACACGTCGCCGCCGCACTTGGGGCACTTCGCGACGGGTTCGCCTATCGGCTTTATGTTCTTGCACTTGGGGTAGTTGGGGCAAGCGAGGAATTTGCCGTATCTGCCCTCTTTTACCACCATCTTCGCGCCGCATTTCTCGCATATAACGTCGCTGACTTCCTCTTTGGGTTTGACTTTACCCGCGTTGTCGCCGCGCGCCTTGAGCACCCTCTCGTGGAATCCGGGATAGAAATCGGCGATGACCGACTGCCACGCGGTCGTACCGTCCTCTATCTTGTCGAGGTCGCTCTCCATGTTGGACGTGAATTTGACGTCCATGATATACGGGAAATATTTGCTCAGGCAGTCGCACGCGAGCTCGCCCAGCTCGGTAGGCAGGATATACTTGCCGTCCTTATCGGTGTACTTTCTCTTTGCTAGCACCGTTATAGTCGCCGCGTATGTGCTCGGGCGTCCTATGCCGTTCTCTTCCATTGCCTTGACCAGCGTGGAATCGGTGTATCTGAGCGGGGGTTTGGTGAACTTCTGCTCGCTCTGCATCTCTTTGAGCGACAGTTTCTGTCCTTCTCTGAAATCGGGAAGAGTCTTGCTGTCCTTCTCTTCGTCGTTGTCCGACACGGGCGTGTACGCCGCGAGATAACCCTTGAACACGAGCGTCCTGCCCTTCAGCGTATAGCCGCAGGTATGCCCGTTGGGGTTGAGCGAATTTATGTGCACGTTAAGCGTGTCATAGATCGCGTTCGCCATCTGGCTCGCGACGAAACGGTCGTAGATCAGCTTGTACAGCTTGTATATATTGCGCGAGACCTTGTCTTTTATCGACTCGGGCGTGCGGTCGAGCGAAATTGGTCTTATCGCCTCGTGTGCGTCCTGCGCTCCCTTCTTCGTCTCGTAGACGTTGGGACGTCTCGGGATATAATCGTCGCCGTAATTGTTCTTTATGAAAGACAACGCCTCTTTCTGCGCGTCGTCGGATATACGCACGCTGTCGGTACGGATATATGTGACGAGCGCGACCTGTCCTTCGCTGCCCAGTTCGACGCCTTCGTACAGCTGCTGTGCGAGCTGCATTACCTGCGGCGCGGTCAGAGACAGCTTGCCCGACGCGTCCTGTTGCATCGTAGAGGTCGTGAACGGAGGCTGGGGCTTGGACTGCGAATTGACTCTCTTGACCTTGTCGACAATCCATTCGCCCTCTTTGGACGCCTTGACTATCTTCTCAGCCGCCTCTTTGTTCTTGACCTTGTATTTCTTGCCGTCCACGTCGACGAATTCGCACTTGAACACCGCGCTTCTACCTTCCTGAAGAAGGAACGCGTATATGTTCCAGTATTCCTCGGGCTTGAAATCGCGTATCTCGCGCTCTCTTTCAACTATCATCTTGAGTGCGACGGACTGCACTCTGCCTGCGCTCATCGCGCCTTTTACCTTGCGCGAAATTACGGGCGAAAGCTCGTAACCGACGAGCCTGTCGAGCACTCTTCTCGCCTGCTGTGCGTTGACAAGGTTCATATTTATGCCGTGCGGATTCTCGATAGCGGCGTTTACCGCCTTCTTTGATATTTCGTTGAACACGATACGCACGTTTTTGTCCTTTATGCCGCACACGTTGGCAAGGTGCCACGATATTGCCTCTCCCTCGCGGTCGGGGTCGGTCGCGAGATAGACTTTGTCGCACCTGGCGAGTTCGGTCTTGATGCGCTTTATCGTGTCCTCCTTGGACGGCGTGACGACGTATTCGGGCTTGTAATTGTCGTTTACGTCTATACCCAGACTCTTTTGAGGAAGGTCGCTGACGTGACCGCCCGACGCGATCACCCTGTAACCCTGTCCGAGGTACTTTGTGATTGTCTTCGCCTTTGACGGCGACTCTACTATGACAAGTTTCATTATTACTCCTTACAGCCTGTCGGCAACCGTATAATAGTTGCCGCCGAGCTTGTTTATAAACCCGTATATTTCCATCTCGGAAAGCAGCGCGGTCAGTTCGCTTGTTCCGAGCCCGCTCTTCGCGAGAAGTTCGCTGAAATGCACACTCCCGCTATCTTCAAGAATGGATATTATCCTCGCCTGCTCTAGCGTCAGTTGCACGGCGAGTGCGTCGCGGTCCGCTCTCTTTTCGACGTTGCCCGTAATGTCTTCGGGTCTCGTCACCGCAGCCGCCTGTAATTCTTTTATCTTATCGTTGCACCCGCGGCTTGCATCCGAAAATATGCTGCCCGGCACGACGTAAAGATCTCTGCCCTGTTCTATCGCGCAGTCGGCGGTTATCATCGATCCGCTGCCGACTCCCGCCTCAGTTACGAGCACGCCTTTGCTGAGCCCGCTGATTATCCTGTTGCGCTCGGGAAACCTGAACGCGTGCGGGGGCGTACACGGCGGATATTCGCTGACTATAAGTCCCTTCGCTGCGATCTCTTCGTACAGCTCTCTGTTCTCGGGAGGATAGACTACGTCCGCTCCGCATCCCAGCACCGCGATGGTCTTGCCGTTATCGTCGAGTGCCGCCCTGTGAGCCGCCGAATCCACTCCTCTCGCAAGCCCGCTTACGACGCATATCCCCGCCTTTGCGAACGCCGACGCGAATTCTCTCGTGACGTCCTTGCCGTAGCGCGTTATCCTGCGTGTGCCCACTATCGCCAGCTTTTCGATCCCGTCACCGAGCAAAGAGAGGTCTCCCTTGCAGTAAAGCACCTGAGGCGGATCGTATATCTGTTTGAGCGCGGCGGGATATTTTTCCGAAAGCACGGTGACCGCTGTCATGCCTTTCTTGTTGAGTTCCTCTATCGTAGCGTCCGCGTGACCGTAATCCCTGTACAGCTCCTTCGGGCTGCCTGCTCTTTCGAGCGCGGCTCGCTTTTTCTGATACGAAGTCTCGTATGAAAGCATTATAAATGCTTTTTCGTCGTCGTTATACCGCATATCCCCCCGCCGTCACGCTCAAAGCGTATGACTTCATTCCCAGTATTTTCTGTCCAGAGAACGGTATTGCACCGCCTCGGTAATATGGCTGACTTTTATATCTTCGCTGCCTTCAAGATCTGCGATCGTACGCGCGACTTTGAGCACTCTGCCGCTCGCTCTCGCCGTCATGTTCAGCTTTTTGAAAGCCGCCTCGAGTATCCTTTCGCATTCAGGCGACAATGCGCAGTATATTTTCATCTGCGCGTTGGTCATCTGCGCGTTGGTATGCACCCCGCTGCCCTTGTATCTTTCGCGCTGGACCGCCCTCGCCTTTTCCACGCGCGCCTTTATCGTCGCGCTGTCTTCGGAAGGGGGCGAAAACCTGAGTTCTTCGTAACTTATCCCGTCCACTTCGACCTGAAGGTCTATCCTGTCGAGCAATGGTCCCGAAAGCCTCGAGACGTATCTCCTGATCTCCGCCGCCGTGCATCTGCACTGACGCGTCTTGCTGCCGAAGTTGCCGCAAGGACACGGGTTCATGCTCGCTATAAGCATGAATTTCGCGGGATAGTCGAGAGACTGTTTCGCGCGGGATACCGTAACGACTCCGTCTTCGAGAGGCTGTCTCAGGCTCTCGAGCGTCTGCCGTTGGTATTCGGGCATCTCGTCGAGAAAAAGCACGCCGTTGTGCGCGAGGCTGACCTCGCCCGGTTTCGCCTTTGCTCCGCCGCCCATGAGCGCGGGCACCGTCACCGTATGGTGAGGAGTGCGGAAAGGTCTCGCGGTAACTATACCCTTGCCTGCGTCGAGTATACCCGCGACAGAATGTATTTTTGTCACTTCGACCGCCTCGTCGAAGGTCATGTCGGGCATTATCGTAGGCACGCATTTCGCCATCAGCGTCTTGCCCGCCCCGGGAGGACCTATCATAAGGATATTATGCCCTCCCGCGACCGCGATCTCCATCGCGCGACGTGCGAATTCCTGCCCTTTGACTTCGCTGAAGTCCACGTTGTACTTGTTCTCCGCCTGCTGCGCGCTGAACGTGCGGGCAGGCACGGGATACACTTCTTTTTCTCCCGAAAGGAAGTCCGCGACTTCTTTAAGAGAGGAAAACGCGTACGCCTGTATCCCCGAAACGTATGCCGCCTCTTTCGCGTTCGCCTCCGGCACGATGAATCTCGTATGCCCCTTCTGCATTGCCGAAAGAAGTATCGGCATCAGCCCTTTGACGTGCCTTATCCCTCCGTCGAGAGAAAGTTCGCCTACTATGACGTACGGCTTGTGCGAATGCGCGGGGAGCTGCTCGGTTGCCGCGAGTATCCCGACCGCTATGGGCAGATCGTAAAGACTGCCCTCTTTTTTGCTGTCGGCAGGCGCGAGATTGACGGTTATCTTCTTTATCGGATAATCGAGTAGCGAATTTTTTATCGCCGCCCTCACTCTCTCGCGCGATTCCTTGACCGCGGTATCGGCAAGCCCTACGACTTCGTATGCGGGAAGTCCCGCGTTTACGTCCACCTCTACGGCAACGTCGAAGCCTTCAAGCCCGCTCAGCGCGTAACTCGCCACCTTTGCAAGCATATCTTCCCCCCCTTGTTTGTCTTGTCTTACTTCTTTTTCTTCGCGAAACGCTCTCTCAGCGAGCGCAGCGTGAACGTATCCTTTATCTCGTCTCTCATCCTGCCGTATATCGGCGTCGCTTCGTAGGTGTTGCCGTAGAAACATATATCCACGACGACGTATATCAGCCACATCGCGAGCGCGACAGCCGCTATACTGAAGATTATCATGACAGGGCTCTTGGAATAGAACGCGAGATAACCCGCCTCGGTATAGTCGCCGAGATAGCCGCTCCTCGAAACGAGTTCCGCTATATTGAGGAACGACAGCGCGCTGAGTCCGCCGAATATCGCGAACACTCTCCTGTCTGGAACCATCGCGAGATAGATCAGCATCAGCACGAGAGCTATCGGCAGAACGACCACCGTAGCCTGCGCGCCGAGGATCGAATAGAGCGCAAACGCCGCCGCCGTCAACAGCACGAGATCGGAGCGGTCGTTGCTCTTGTAGTACGCTACCGCGGTTGCCGCGCCGATACCTGTGACGAACAGCCAGTTGCAGACCTCGAGCAGCGTGTTGCGCGAAGTCGAGTTAGCCGCGCCGAAAATGCCGTACAGATTGAACGTATCGGTATCGAGAAGCGCACTCGTCTTGAAGAAAGCATATATCTGCTTGAAGCAGTAGAATACGTTGCCTTGCTTTATGTTGGAAAGGCTCATCGGAAGAGTCGCGACGTAATACAGGATAAATCCGCCTGCCATCGTCAGCGCGATCGTGAGCACGTTCTTCTTTGCCTCCGCGATCTCGGAAACTTCTCCGCTCTGACCAGACGTCTTCATGTTCTTCACCATAGTGACGACCTCGAACACGAGTATCGCTGGCAACGCTATCAGCGCGTAATAGCTGAAGAACAGCGCGAACACATAGAATATGCCGCAGGCGATATAGTTTTTGTCGAGCACGGATATGACCGTCAGAACGAGGAAGAGGATCGCTATCGTCTCGTAACTGCCGTACATCGCGCCGAACGTGAAGAATATCGGGAATATCGCGTATATCCAACCGAATACGACCGCGCCTTTCTCTTCTTCCCTTTCCGTAAACGCGAAAGACGCCACGGTATAGCATACGATGAGATCGGCTATGACCGCAGGGATCCTTATCAGCATCGACATACCCATCGAGCCGCTCTCAACGCCCATCAGTCTCGCTATCTTGCCGAGTATCCACAGCAGATATACCGTGCCTGCGGGATAGTTCGCCGTGCTCGTGGACGTAAATGCCGTCAGCACGCCGTTATCCGCATACGAAAGCGCGGCGGTGGCGAGAGAATCTATATTGCTGCCCATGCCGTAGCAACACAGCATTATCACGAATCTTATCACGAAACCGACCACAATCGCGCCTACGAACAGAAGGAATCCCTTATTGCTCATCTGCGGCTTGCCGTCGGGCGTGATGCCGTTGTCGGGCGCAGTAAATTTTCTGATCAGCATGAACGCCGCGTATGCGAGCGCGAGAGTCAGGATCGTGCCGAGCACGACGAACGTGACCGAGCCGCCATTCGAGAGCGTATAATCCGCGCTCGTTCTCAGAACTCCCACTTCTCCCTCGTAGCTCTCGGGAACGCTGTCTACCGCCATCAGCGAAACGTTGTCGAAAGACACGGTGCCGTACGCAGTCGCTCTCGCGTTGCCGAGTCCCGCAGTCAGAGTGAATTCTCCGCCGGCGGTACTGCGGAAGTAGACTTCATAGGTCTGATAACCTTCTCCCTTTTCCTTGACCGTTATGCCCGAATAGTTGAGATCTTCGGCAAAACCGACGTAAAATCCCGCAAGGCTCGTCGTCTGTATCGAACTGACGTTTGCGTAGACGCTGAGTCTGTACAGCTGGTTTTTCTCGAGCCTGACCGTCTGGAACAGATAGTCGTACGCCGCGGACGAACTGCTCTTCTCTATATACGCGTAGCGCGTGCCGAGATTGGGGTCGTACTGGTCGGACTGCTTGTCGTTGTCGGTCTTGAATACGATGGCACTGCCGCTCGACTTCGTCCAGTTGAGGACGTTGCCGCCCGACGTGTTCTCGAACGTACCGTTTGCGATCGCTTCGCTGTAATCCTTCGCGCCGTTGCACGCGACGAAAAATACCGCGACAAGGGCGATCAGCAAAGCTACGATCATGATTTTCTTTTTCATTTTTCCTCTCCCGATTATGGATAGTCAAGTATAATAATAAATGATAATTGCCCTTTTGACAAGTTATTATTAAATTTTTTTTATTAATTTTATTATAATAAAGTGAATCGCGTCTCCCGACAAAGAAAATCCCGTCCCGACACTCCCTTCGGCATAAAAAAACCGCCCTGCTTTCGCAGAGCGGATATTCTTCGAAAAACTTATCTGATGACCTCTTTAAGTCTCGCAGCCTTGCCGACGCGGTCGCGCAGGTAGTACAGCTTAGCCCTTCTGACCTTACCGTGACGGACGATGTCGATGTGGTCGATCTTGGGGGAATGGAGCGGGAACGTTCTCTCGACGCCTACGCCGAACGAAAGACGTCTTACCGTGAAGGTCTCTCTGACGCTGCCGTTCTTGAACGCGATGATGATGCCCTCGAACGCCTGAAGTCTCTCTCTGTTGCCTTCTACGACCTTGACCCACACTTTGACGGTATCGCCGATGCTGAGCTCAGGCAGATTGGTCTTCATTGCTTCTTTTTCGATTATGTCTACGATATTCATTTGACTTTACCTCCCTAACCAAGCGTTCGCGTCTGTGATATTTTTTGTGCGGAGGAACGCCCGAAGTCTTTTTGCTTAACTAGTTTATCATTAAAAGCGGTGTTTGGCAAGCGTTTTTCACACGTTTTGACGAAAATTTGCTTATTTTCTCCGAGTTCTGATTTTCAGCAGCCGAAAACACATAATTTTTGCGTTTTGTTCCGTTTCGCGGCGTCTTTCATACCCTTCCCGACGCGTCGAAAGCGTCGATGATGTGCCTCGGCTCTCCTCTCAGCACCGCTATCACGTCGAATCTGCAACCGTGTCTGCACTCCGCGCGGTGTGCCGCCGACCAGTACTTCGCGGTCAGCAGTATCCTGCGCCTCTTCTGCGGTCCTACGCTCTCTTCGGGAAAACCGAAGTCCGTTCCGCTCCTCGACTTGACCTCGACGAACACGACCGTCCTGCCGTCTTTCGCTATGACGTCTATCTCTCCCGCGGGGCAGGAGTAATTGCGCTCGATTATCTCGTAACCAATGCTCTTCAGATATTCGCAGGCTGCGTTTTCGCCCTCGATCGCGGTTTTTCTGTTGTTCATTGCACGAAATTTTTGATAAAAGTGCGCCTGTGTATAGGCGTCGCGCCGTATTCTCTGAGCGCGGCGATGTGTTTTGCCGTGCCGTATCCTTTGTTGGACGCAAAGTCGTACTGCGGATACTGCTTGTCGTATTCGTACATCAGCCTGTCTCTGTACACCTTGGCGACTATCGACGCGGCGGCTATGTTGTAACTCTTCGCGTCGCCTTTTATTATCGGCACTTCGGGTATAGGAAGGTCAAGTTTCACTGCGTCGACGAAAGCGACGTCCGCCCTGTCTTTTATCTCTTCGACCGCCTGTCTCATCGCCTTTTTCGTCGCGTTGAGAATGTTTATCTCGTCTACCTCTTCCGGCTCTACCCTGACCACGGAGACCGCCTTCGCGACCGCGAGAATCCTGTCGTAGAGAGCCTCTCTCCTCTTCTCGCTGAGCTTCTTGCTGTCGTCCACTCCGTCTATCAGTTCTTCTTCGCCGAGCGGCATGACTATCGCGCATACGACGACGGGACCCGCTAGCGGACCTCTTCCCACTTCGTCCATACCGCATATCGCGCCGTATCCTTTGGCGGCATAAGCGTTTTCGTATTCGAGCATATCTGCGGCTTTCTTCATATTTCCTCCGGTACGTCCAGCATTATTTTGCCGAATTTCTGCTTGCGGAAGTCGTCCACGACCGCCCTCGCGGTGCGTGCGTAATCTATCCGTCCTCCCGACAGCACGAAGCCTCTCGCCTGCGCGACCGCGCGGAATCTTCCCTCGACGTCGGCAGGTATCTCGTCAAGCGAATAGCGTGCCTTGAACGCGTCGGGATGCTCTTTCGCAAAATACGCCGTCATCTCCGCCGCAAGTTCCTCCAGATCCAGCACGTCGTCCTTGACGCTGCCTATGAAAGCGAGGTGAAGGGCGCGCTTTTCGTCCTCGAACGCAGGAGGCAGACTTCCCGGGGTATCCAGAAGTTCCACGCCGTCCGCGAGAGTGACCCACTGCTTTCCGCGGGTCACGCCCGCCCTGTTGCCCGTCACCGTCTTTCTGCTGCCGCAAAGGTTGTTTATAAACGTCGATTTGCCCGTATTCGGCACGCCGACGACCATGGCTCTGACGCTCTTTTTCGCGCCTTTGAGCCTGTATTTTTCGATAACTTCGGCGTTCAGCCTTTTCAGAATGTTTACGATGTTGTCGCGCTGTCTGCCGTTCAGCGAATCGGCGGCTACGCACGTTTCGCCTTTAGACGCAAAATACCCGAGCCACTTCCCGATGTCCTCTTTCTCGACGAGATCGCACTTGTTGAGGACGTACAGCACGGGTTTTTTGCCCGTCAAAGCGTCGAATTTCGGGTTGAGGCATGAAAAAACGGCGCGGCTGTCCAGCACATAGATTATGCAATCCACCTGCCTTAACTCGTCCGTCATCATTCTGAACGCCTTGGTCATGTGACCCGGGAACCACTGTATCCTCATACCCGTATCCCTTTTCAGTCGCGCTTGGTCTGTTCCTCGTAGAGCGCGTCGTAGAGGTCGAAGACAATGTCCGCCGTCTCGTCGTCCTCGACAAGCTGTATGTCGTCGCCGTCGACCTTGTATACCATCGCGATATTGGGATCGTCGTCCGCGAGCAGCTCCTTGGGCGCGAGTATCGCATAGATGTCTCCGTTGTACGGGATCACAGCTATCTGTGCCATTTCGACCGCTTTTCCGTCTTTATCGAAAAAGGTGATGTCTCCCGCGTTGTCAGGATCGAGAAGTATGTCGATAAGCTGTTTACTCATTTGTCTTGCCTCCCTTTTTTCTTTTCTTCCGTCTGCCCGCCTCTTCGGCTTCGAGAACGGGTCTTATCTTTTCGTACAGATCGGGTCTTCTTTCTTTCGTGATCTCGATCTGACGTTGTTTTCTCCATTCGTTCACTTTCGCGTGGTCGCCCGAAAGAAGTATCTCGGGCACCGCCAGTCCTTCGAACACGGCGGGACGCGTATATTGCGGATATTCGAGAAGTCCCGCGCTGAAACTCTCTTCCTCGACGGACTGCTCGCTGCCCAGTACGCCGTCGACGTACCTCGCAAGCGCGTTTATCGCGACCATGCACGGCAGTTCCCCGCCCGTCAGAACGTAGTCACCTATCGACAATTCCTCGTCGACGTCCAGTTCGATGAACCTCTCGTCCACGCCCTCGTAACTGCCGCATACGAACAGCAGTTTTTCTTCGCGGCTGAGTTCGACGACTTTCCTCTGCGAAAGAGTCTCTCCTCTCGGAGAAAGGTATATTCTCTTGTACTCTCTTTGCGGATCGACGGCATTGACGCAATCGTGCAGCGGCTGAACGGTCATTACCATGCCCGCGCCTCCGCCGAACGGATAGTCGTCCGTCTTGCGGTGCTTGTCCTTTGAATAATCCCTGACGTTGACGCACTCAAGGTCGAGCAAGCCTTTTTCTATCGCCTTGCCTATTATGCCGACGTGCATGCAGTCGAACATTTCGGGAAACAGAGTCGCAACCTTAATCTTCATATACCGCCACTTCGCCGAACGCATCGCGCGATACGACGACGATCTTGTTCTCGTAATCCTCCGCGACGAAAACGCGTTTCAGCGCGGGGAAAAGTATCTGTTTTTTACCTTTTTCGAGCACCCATACGTCCGCCGCGCCGTGTTGCAGCACGTCGGAGACTTTGCCGACGCTTTCTCCGTCCTCGAAACGGACGTCGCATCCCAGCACGTCGACTATCAGCACTCTGTCCTCTGCGACCGCCGCGTTTTCGCGGCTGACCTGCACGCTCTTGCCTCTGAACGCCTCGGCTGCGTTTCTGTCGCTCACTCCCGCCAGAGTCAAAAAAACGTCGCTTTGCGAAACCGAAACGCGCGAGACGGCATATTCTTTGCCGTCCACATACACGTTCTTCAGTTTTTCAAAACGACGCACGTCGTCGGTCAGAGGAATTATCTTGAGCGTTCCTCCGACCCCGTGAGGTCTCGCGACCTCGCCTATAGTGATCTTATCTTGAGTCATTATCTCTCGATGATCTCTACGGAAATCTTCTTCGCGTTGCTGCCCGCAGCCGCTTTGACGAGCGTGCGGATGGACTTTGCGATACGTCCCTGCTTGCCGATGATCTTGCCGATCTCGTCTTTGTCCGCGATGATGTTGATAACCGTGATGCCGTCCTGTTCGGAACTCTCTACCGTATAGGCTTCCTTGTTATCGACCAGTTCGCCGACGATGTATCTGACCAATTCTTCCATACTTCGCCTTACTTAATGATTTCCTGTTTCTTGAGCAACGCTCTCACGGTTTCGGTGGGCTGTGCGCCTACGCCGAGCCAGTACAGAGCGCGGTCGCTCTTGACGTTTACCTGCGAAGTAGCGGGATCGTAGGTGCCGATGTTCTCGAGGTACTGTCCGTCTCTCGCCTTTCTCTCGTCGATAGCGACTATACGGTAAAACGGTGCTTTCTTTGCGCCCATTCTGGTGAGTCTGAGTTTAACTGCCATTGTTCTTTCTCCTTTTGCCTTGCGGCTGTATAAATTTATATTGTTTTTATTTTTGTCTCAGAAAGGCAATCTGCCGCCGAAGCCGCGCTTGCCCATATTCGCCATGCGGTTCATCATCTCCTGAGTCTGATAGAACTGCTTGAGCAGCGAGTTGACGTCCTGTATCGTCGTGCCGCTGCCTGCGGCGATGCGCTTTTTCTGCGAGGATTTGATCGAATCGGGGTTCTGCCTCTCGGCGGGAGTCATAGAATAAATGACCGCCTTCATCTTGTCTATCCTCTTTTCGTCTATCTCGACGTCTCCGCCCAGTTTGCTCTGCAATCCCGGGATCATCGCCATCATCTGCTTGAGGTCGCCCATGCTCTTCATCTTCTCGAACTGTACTAGAAAATCCTCGAGAGTGAACGAACGCTCGCGCATTTTGCGCTGCATCTCCTTGGCCTCTTCTTCGGTATACGCATTCTGCGCCTTTTCGATAAGCGTAAGCACGTCGCCCATGCCGAGTATCCTCGACGCCATTCTCTCGGGGTGGAACACCTCGATGTCGGACAGCTTTTCGCCGACGCCGCAGAGTTTGATCGGCTTGCCCGTGACCTCTCTTATCGAAAGTGCCGCGCCGCCTCTCGTGTCGCAGTCGAGCTTGGTCAGCACGACGCCCGTGACGTCCATGACTTCGTTGAATTTCTGCGAGACGTTGACCGCGTCCTGACCCGTCATCGCGTCGACGACGAGAAGGATCTCGGTCGGGTGCAGGAGCTCTTTGAGCCCCTTTATCTCGTCCATCAGCTGCTCGTCAATATGCAGTCTGCCGGCGGTATCGACGATCACCACGTCGTTGTTGTTCGACTCAGCCTGTTTCAGAGCCTCTTTCGCGATCTTCTTTACGTCGACCTGTCCCATTTCGAAGACGGGGACGTTCGCGTTCTTTCCCACGACCTGCAGCTGCTTTATCGCCGCGGGTCTGTATATGTCGCACGCTACGAGAAGAGGATTCTTGCCCTGCTTTCTCAGCATCACGGCGAGCTTGCCGCACATCGTCGTCTTGCCGCTGCCCTGAAGACCGCACATCAGAATTATTGTAGGCGGTTTGGGCGAGATCTCTATCTTGCTGAACGTGCCGCCCATCGTGGCGACAAGTTCGTCGTTGACTATCTTTATTACCTGCTGGGTCGGGTTGAGTCCCTTGAGTATATCCTCTCCGACCGCTTTCTCGGACACCCTCGCGATGAAGTTCTTGACCACGAGGTAGTTGACGTCCGCTTCGAGAAGCGCGATGCGGATCTCCCTCATCGCCTGCTTGACTTCTAGCTCGGTCAGCCTGCCCTTGTCCTTCAACTTGCTGAAAATGTGCGAAAGTCTTTCGCTGAGTCCGCTGAATGCTCCCATAAATTCTCCTATCTCTTCAATATGTCAAGAGCCGCGTCGATCTTGGCGTCCCGCTCCTCTTTCACGGCGTCTTTAGCCTCTTCGAGAAGACGGATTATCTTTGCGGTCTTGTGAGCTATCCCGAGCTTGCTTTCGTATTCCTCCAGCGTCTTCTGCGCCCTGACGAGCGCGTCTCTGACCGCCTGAGGGGATATGCCGAGATCTTCCGCGATCTCCGCAAGCGACATATCCATGTCGTAATAGCGGGATACTAAATCGCTCTGGTACTCCGTCAGCAAAGAGCCGTAATAATCGTTGTACAAAGCGACGTACAGTTTGTCTTTCTTATCCATTTTAGCCGTAAAGTATTTTTACTTGTTAAAGTATTTTGCCTTTACATATTATCACCGCAAAAGCGGTTTGTCAACAAAATTTTTTCAAAATGCGCGGATTTGTCAGAAAAGCGCGTCGATAAACGCTTCTGCGTCGAATTCCTCGAGATCGTCTATGCCTTCGCCTACGCCGACGAACACGACGGGCAACTCCTTCTCAGCCGAAATGGCGAAGACCACGCCGCCTTTTGCCGTGCCGTCGAGCTTGTTCAGGATTATGCCGTCCATGTCAATTATTTCGTCGAACGCCTCGACCTGCTGCAAAGCGTTCTGACCCGTAGTCGCGTCTATCACGATATAGGTGCGGTAATCGCAGTCGGGATATTCTCTGCCGACGACCTTGTTTATCTTGGCAAGCTCGTTCATAAGGTTCTTTTTGTTCTGAAGTCTGCCCGCTGTGTCTATCAGCACGACGTCGGTGCCCTTCGCCTTTGCCGACGCAAGCGCGTCGTAGACTACAGCCGCGGGGTCGCTGCCCTCTTCGTGGCGGATTATCCTGACACCCGCGCGTTCAGCCCATACCTCGAGCTGTTCCGCAGCCGCCGCCCTGAACGTGTCCGCCGCCGCGAGCACTACGGACTTTTTCTTGTTCTTGAAATACTTTGCGAGCTTGCCTATCGCTGTCGTCTTGCCCACGCCGTTGACGCCCGCAACGAGGATGACGAGAGGATAAGTATACGGCTCGATCTCGTAATTTATCGCGTCTGTCATGATCTCCTTGAGGAGCTCTTTGCCTTCCGTGGGGGTCTTGATCTTGCGTTTGAAACACTCGTCCCTGAATTCGTCTATGATCTGCTCGGTAGCGGTAAAACCGACGTCCGCGCTTATCAGAGCGTCTTCCAGCTCCTCGTAGAACGCGTCGTCGAGCTCTCTCCCCGAGAAGAGTTCGTACATCTTCTTTGCAAAAGCCTCTTTCGTACGGCGGAGAGCCGCCTTGAGTTTTTCGAAAAAGCCCATATTTCCTCCGTCTTGTCGCGCCTTGTCTTACGCGTTGTCCTTGCTGCTGTGCTTGATCGCTTCCGCAAGCGAAACGGTGACGATCGTGGAGACGCCTTTCTCCTGCATCGTGACGCCGTACAGTCTGTCCGCGAGCTCCATCGTGGGCTTGCGGTGAGTGACGACGATAAACTGCGTGTTGTCCGAAAATCTCTTCAGATACTTCGCGAAAATCTCGACGTTGGACTCGTCGAGTGCCGCCTCTATTTCGTCCAGAACGACGAAAGGCATCGGGCGCAGCCTCAGTATCGAGAACAGTATCGCGATCGCGGTCAGAGCCTTTTCTCCGCCGCTCATCAGCGTCATACTCGTCAGTTTCTTGCCGGGAGGCTGAACGTATATTTCGATGCCCGCCTCGAGCATGTCTCCGCCCTCGGGCGGCTCTTCTATGACCAGCTTGCCGCTGCCGCCGCCGAAAAGCTCGACGAATATCTTCTGGAAATTCTCGTTTATCTTCGCGAATTCGGTGTTAAACTGCTCCTCCATCTGCTTCGCGAGATCTGCGATTATCTTCTCGAAGTCCTCTTTCGCGCTGACGAGGTCGTCGAATTCGACTTTCTTGACCGAATATTCCGCTCCTATCTGCTTGAACATCTCAATCGCGTCGAGGTTGACCGCGCCGAGAGCCGTCTTTTCTCTCTTCAGCTTGGTTATCTCTCCCGCGGATACGCTCGGATCGAAGTCCTCGAGCCTGTAACGGTTCATCTCTTCGTCGGCGAGACCGTACTCTTCTTCGATATGTTCTCTCGCCGCGACCATCATGTCGTCAATCTTTTCGAGCGCGGCGTCCTGTCTGACCTTCGCCTCGGTCAGTCCCATTATCTCCTTGGACTGCGCGTCCTTCAGCTCGTTGAGGTATGCGATACGCTCGTTCAGCGTGACTTTGAGCGCGTTGAACTGCTCGATCTTCTCGGTCGCCTCGGCGTACTTCTTCTTGTCCTCTTCGCTGACGACGGCGTCCGCACGGTTGCTCTCGGCAAAGCCGATACGCGAATTCAGCTCCTTTATCCTGACCTTGCAGTCGTTGATCTCCTCGGTCAGCTCTTCGCATTCGCGCTTTACGCGGGCGATGTTCTCGTTGACCTTGACGATGCCCGACGTGACTTCGGCAAGATGCACGCGCATATCCGAAAGATCTTTCGAATACTTGTCGCGCAAGCGTTTTTTCTCCTCGAATTCAGCCTTGGTCTTGTCCGCCTCGTCGCGGTTGCCCTTCGTGCCCGAAATGTCGGACACGCTCTTGTCTATATTGAGAAGATTGGACTCTATGAATTCGAGCTTGCCGTTCAGTATCTCGAGCATCTTGGACTTGTTGTCCAGATCTCCGAGCGCGGTCTCTATCTTGTTCGCCACGCGGTCGAGCCTCTCGAACTCGGTAGCATAAGCGACTTCGGCATTCTTGACCTCTTCTTCATATTCCTCGAGCTGCGCCTGAAGCTCGGCGAGATACTCCCTGTCCTCGAGAAGAGCCTGTTGCAGCTGCGAGTATTCCTTGCGCTTGACCTTGATCTCATCTTCGGTATTCTTAATCTCGCGTTCCTGCGTCAGCAGACTCGTGCGTTTGTTCGCACCGCCCGAAATCGAACCGCTCGTGTTGAGCACTTCGCCGTCGAGGGTGACTATCTTGACGCTGTAACCGTTGCGTCTCGCCGCGGCGACCGCATTGTCGATGTTGTCGAAAATGACCGTCTTGCCGAGAAGCCCCAGCATGACGCTCTCGTATTTCGGAGCGTAGGATATAAGCTCGTTTGCTACGCCTATGCAGCCCCTCTCGTGCAGTATCGCCTTCTGATAGGTCTCGAGCCCCTTGCCGCGGTAACTCGTCATCGGCAGGAAGGTGACTCTGCCTATATCGCGGGCTTTGAGCAGCGCGATCAACGCCTTCGCGTCCTCTTCGTCGCGTACGACGACGTTCTGCGACGCCGCCCCGAGCGCGAGGTCGATGGCGGTCTCGTATTCTCTCGGCACTTTTATCATCGAGGCGATCATGCCCTCGACTCTGCCTGAATACTGCGGGTTGCCCTCTATCGCCTTGAGGAGCATTCTCGAAGATATTTTCGTGTCGTTGTTGGAAAGTATCCTGTATTTGGTGTCGAGCGCGCTGATGTCGCCCGAAAGCTCTTCCATCTGAAGACGCTTGTCGTCTATCCTCGCGCGGAGGTCGGATACCTCTGCCGAAACGTCGTTTTTGTTCTTAGCGAGCTTGTTCTTCTGTTTTTCGAGCTTGGCGACGCTCTCTTCGAGCCTGCGCTTATTTTCCTCTTCGCGCTCGAGCATCAGTTTGAGCGCGGCGCACTCCTCGTTGAGTTCTCCTATACGCTGAAGGCAGGATTCTCTCTCCGCGCTCAGCTTTCCCTTATCCGCCTTTATCTCGGCAATGCTCTCCATCGCCTCGAGAAGGGCGCGGTTGGTGTTTTCTATGTCACGTTCTCTGCCTACGATCTCGTCGGTCAGGGTCAGATATTTTTTGTCGGTAGCGGCTATATCTCTGTCGAGTTCTTCCTTTTCCTCGGTGAACATGCCCAGGTGATTGACGTAATCTGCAAGCTCCGCCGTCTTCTCCTCAAGCTGTATCTCGAGATCGACCTGTCTCTCCTCTGTCTGCTTGCGTACGTCGATCAGGTTGTTTATTCTCTCGCTCAGCGTATTGCCTTTACCTCTGAGGCTCTCCGCGGCGACCGCGAGACGCGTCTGCTCGTCGTGCAGCTTTGAGATCTGCTGGTCGATCGTTCCTATCCTGACCATCGCCTCGGTGTATTCTTCGTCCGCCTTGCGCACGTCCTCGTTGCGGTTTCTTATCTGAAGTTCGAGGGCTTCTATCTTCTCGCGGATCTTGCTCTTCTGGCTTTCGGAATTGTCTACGCGATACAGATAATCGCTGACTTCGAGTTCTCTCAGACGGTCGCGGAGATTGAGATATTTCTTCGCATCGTTGCTCTGCTTTTCGAGCGGTCCGAGCTGACGCTCGTAACCGTCCATGATGAGCCTGATCTTCTCGATATTGTCGTTGGCGTTCGCCAGCTTCCTCTCCGTGTCGATCTTGCGCTTTTTGTATGTAAGTATGCCCGCCGCGTCTTCGAAAATACTGCGCCTGTTTTCAGGCTTGGTGTTCATTATCTCGTCTATCTTGCCCTGCCCGACAATGCTGTAACCGTCCTTGCCGAGACCCGTGTCGCGTATCAGATCGAGAATGTCGGCAAGCCTGACCGTCTCGCGGTTGAGCAGATATTCGCTCTGTCCGCTCCTGTACAGCTTACGCGAGATTATGACCTCTTCGAACGGGCTTTTGGGGAAGATGTGATTGGTGTTGTCCATATACAGCGAGACTTCGCAGTAGGACAGAGACTTTCTCTTTTCGGTACCGCCGAAAATAATATCGGTCATCTTGCTCGCGCGCAAAGCCTTGGGTGCCTGCTCACCGAGTACCCACCTTATGGCGTCCACGACGTTGCTCTTTCCGCAACCGTTGGGACCGACAATGGCGGTAACGCCGTCGTCGAATTCCGCGCCCAGCTTGTCCGCGAAAGATTTGAAACCGAAAAATTCTATCTTCTTTAGATTCATTATGCCTTCCGAGGGGAACGTCCCCGTTTTTGAATTCTTTATATTATATCACGTTGAGACACGCGTTGGCAACCGATATGGCAAAGCGCGTTTTAACGCGGTTTTTATCCTTTTTTGTCGTTTTTCGCGAGTATCTTCAGAGCCTGTCTCGCACATTCCTGTTCCGCCTTTTTCTTGCTTCCCGCCTGCGCTCTCGCGACCTCCCGACCGTCCACGTCAAGCTCGATCACGAACACGGGATCGTGATCGGGTCCCGATCTCTCTATCTCCCTGTACTGCACTTTCGCGTGCGGCAAAGCCTCGTTGAGCCTCGATTTGTAATCTCTCGCTCCCGCTTTCGCGCCTAAAAATTCTGCAAGCGACGTCAGCACGAACCTCTTTGCCTCTTCCATGCCGGAATCGAGATATATCGCCGCGATAACCGCCTCGAACACGTCTCCAAGCACCCCGTCGGTATTGACGTGACGCACTATCCTGATATAGTCTTCGAAACCCAGCTCTCTCGCCTTTTTCATAAGCGGAGTCGCCGATACGGCGGCTATCCTCTTTGTCGTCAGCACGCCTTCGTCCGCGCCGGGATACCTCTCGAACAGGTCTTCGGCAACGATGAAATCGAGTATCGCGTCGCCGAGATATTCGAGCCTTTGATAACTCTCCACCCTGTGCTCGTTGGCATAGGTCGGGTGTGTCAGCGCGGTAATGAGCAGCTGCTTGTCGCTGAAGACGTATCCTATCGCCTTTTCAAGCCCTTCGACGTTCTTCATGCCCTTGCCGCAAGCCCTTCGGCTATCTGTCCGACCACGTTCTTTTCGGCGAGCGTATCCGCGTTGAGAATGCTCTTGCAGAAGCTGACCGCGCTCGACGAGCCGTGCGTCTTGATCACGATCTTATTCGCGCCGAGGAATATTCCGCCGCCCACTTCGTCAGCGGAGACCTTCTTTTTGACGCCTCTGAAGACGGGCTTGAGCAGAAGATAACCTATCTTCGCCCTGAGACCGCCCTGCATTATGCCGTCCTTTATCAGCGAGAACATCGCCTTGCCCATACCCTCGCACGCCTTGATAGCCACGTTGCCCGCAAAGCCGTCCGCGACGAGCACGTCCACAGCACCTGTAAGTACGTCTCTCGCCTCGACGTTGCCGACGAAATTGAGCGCGCCGTTCTTGAGAAGAGCGTGCGCCTCTTTGACCGACTGTGGTCCTTTTTCCTCTTCCGCGCCGTTGCTGAGAAGCCCTACCGTCGGCTTGGCTATACCGAACACGTTTCTCATATACACGTTGCCCATTATCGCGAATTCTTCGAGCATCTCGGGTCTGCAATCTACGTTCGCACCGCTGTCGACGATTATCGTATGCGTATCTTTTATCGTGGAAATGACGGATGCGAGCGTCGCGCGGGTAACTCCTTCTATCAGCTTGACTATGACCTGCGTGCCCACGAGAAGAGATCCCGTATTGCCCGCGCTGACCATCGCGTCGGCGTCTCCCGCCGCAAGGGCGCGCAGACCGAGCACCATCGAACTGTCCTTCTTTCTCCTTATCGCGAGTGCGGGAGCGTCGTCGTTGGTTATCGGCTCGCCCGCCTCATTTACGGTCAGCCTGCCCGCATCGTATTCTTTGCCTTCAAGGCATTTTTCTATATCTTCTTTTTTGCCGCACAGCACCGCGACGAGAGTCTTCCTCTCCTTCAGCGCGGCGAGCGCGCCGTCCACCGCCACGCTTACGCCTGCATCCGCGCCGTGACAATCCACAAGAACTTTCATAGCTACCTCTTGCCGTATATCGTCTTTCCGCGCGTGCACACGGAATTATACGGACTATATTTATTATATAATATATACTGACGATTTTGCAACATAAAATAAAAAAAGCGGAATAAATGTACCGCCCGTTTCGTTCGCGTTGCAGAAAACGCGCTGCTCCGTCCTTTCTCCGCCGCATATTGCGCGCGACATCCGCATCTTCTCTCTGAATCAGGAAAGTCGCATTCCCCTTCTTTTTCCGACTCGATCGTCTTTCGCACGCAAAGCGTTTTAAGCGCGCCTTTTCGCCGGAACAAAAAAACGGGACGGATAAATCCGTCCCGCAACGTATTGTATCGAATTGTTTTACTTCGCGCTCTTCTGCTTCTGAGCAACGATCTCTTTGCCGTCGTAGTATCCGCAGTTGTCGCAAGCTCTGTGACTCTGCTTGAGTTCGTGGCAATGGGGGCACTCGACCATAGTCGGTGCTTCTATCTTCCAGTTAGCGGATCTGCTATGCTTTCTTGCCTTTGAAGTTTTTCCCTTAGGTACTGCCATTTTCGCACACCTCCATTTAATTCTTTAACGTGATTGCTTAACCATTATATATTTTGCTTTTCGTTTTGTCAAACTTTTTTCGCAATATTTTGGCACTTTGAGGACAATTTTATTTGCCGCTCACTATGCGTTTGGTATCTCTTGCGATCATAAGTTCTTCGTTGGTGGGCACGATCAGCACTCTGACTTTGGATGCCTTGGTGCTTATCTCTCTGACGGGAGGTTTCTCGCGTCTGAGGTTCTCGTCCTTGTCCAGCTCGACGCCGAGGAATCCCAGCCCTTCGAGTATGCCCGCTCTCATCTCGTCGCTGTTCTCGCCTATGCCGCCCGTGAATACGATGCAGTCGAGACCGCCCATAGCCGCCGCGTACGAACCTATGTATTTCTTTACCTTATAGGTGAACATATCCGCCGCGAGTCTTGCGCGCTTGTTGCCCTTTGCCGCCTCCGCGAGAAGATTTCTCGAATCGCTGCTGACGCCGCTGACGCCGAGGAAACCGCTCTTCTTGTTGAGGTATGTGATGACCTCGCCTACCGTCATCTTCTTGAAGTTACAGAGGAATTCGACGACCGACGCGTCTATATCGCCGCTTCTCGTTCCCATAGGCACGCCCTCGAGCGGAGTCATGCCCATCGAGGTATCCACGCACTTGCCGTCCTTGACCGCGGTTATCGAAGAGCCGTTGCCGAGGTGACAGGTGACTATCTTACCGCTCTGGAAACCGTTGTCGTCGAGCCACTTCTTAGCCGTCTGCGAGACGAACTTGTGCGAAGTGCCGTGGAAACCGTATCTTCTGATCTTGTACTTTTCGTAATCCTCGTACGGGATCGCGTACATATAAGCGTAAGCGGGCATCGTCGAATGGAACGCCGTATCGAATACCGCGACGTTGGGAACGCCTGGCAGAACCTGCATGCACGACTTGACGCACGCGATGTTCGCGGGCATGTGCAGAGGTCCAAGAAACGCGTTTTTCTCGAGTATCTTCAACGCCTCGGGGGTTATCAGAACCGAATCGTCGAAGTCGGTGCCAGTATGCAGGACTCTGTGTCCTATCGCCTCGATCTCGGATATGTCGTCGAGGACGCCGCCCACCGACTTGTCGGTCAGGCACTTTATCAACAGGTCGAAGCCCTGAGTATGGTTTGCGAGGGGCTGCTCGACGTTGTACTTCTTGCCGCCCGACTCCTGAGTCAGGTTGGAGCCCTCTATGCCTATGCGCTCTATACCGCCCTTGCAGAGCAAGGTCTCGGTGGTCATTTCGATGACCTGGTATTTGAGAGAAGAACTGCCTGCGTTAACTACGAGAACTTTCATACTTCCCTCCTCAGTTCTGCGACGCCTGTACGGCTGTTATCGCGACCACTGCGACGATGTCGTCGGACGAGCATCCTCTCGAGAGGTCGTTGACGGGTTTTGCGAAGCCCTGGCAGATAGGTCCGATAGCGTCCGCGCCGCTGAATCTCTGGGTCAGCTTGTAGCCGATGTTGCCCGACTGCAGATCGGGGAATATCAGCACGTTCGCCTTGCCCGCAACGTCGCTGCCGGGAGCTTTGAGCATCGCGACCGAAGGAATTATCGCCGCGTCGAGCTGCAATTCGCCGTCCACGCTGATCTCGGGAGCTTTCTCCTTTACAATAGAGACCGCGCTCACGACCTTGTCCACGTTTTCGTGTTTCGCGCTGCCCTTTGTCGAGAACGAAAGCATCGCAACTTTGGGCTCGGCGATACCCGCGAGAGCCTTAGCCGAACCTACGGACGAGATTGCTATGTCCGCGAGCTGTTCCGCGGTCGGGTCGATGTTGACCGCGCAGTCGCCGAACACCATGACGTCCTGTGCCGTGTACGGAGTGCCCTCGAAACACATGATGAAACAGCTCGAAACCGTCTTTATTCCGGGTTTCGTCTTGACTATGGTAAGACCCGAACGGAGCACGTTGCCCGTAGAATTGATGGCACCCGCCACCATGCCGTCCGCCATGCCCTTTCTCGTCATCATCGCGCCGAAGTTGAGGTTCTTTCTCATCTGAACGCGCGCCTCTTCGAGGGTCATGCCCTTCGCCTTGCGCAGTTCGTAAAATTCGTTTGCGAAATCCTCGATGTCGGCAGTCAGAGGATTTACCACCTTGACGAGAGACAGATCTACGTCGGGATACATCGTCGCGAGCTTGTCCTTGTCGCCGAGGAGCACGATATTCGCTATGCCGTTCTTGGATATGATCTCCGCCGCTCTTACGGTACGGGGCTCTTCGCCCTCCGCGAGAACGATGGTCTTCTTGAGACCCTTTGCCTTTTCGATAATTTCAGATATGAGTTTGTTCACTTGAAAGACCTCCGAAACACTTTATATTTTCGCGAAAATATATTACAATATATTTACAAATTGATTATACTACCGCAAAATCGTTTTGTAAAGGCAAAAACGGCGGTCGGAGAGAGAATTTTATGAAGAACGCGGTGATAATCTGCGAATTCAATCCGTTGCACAACGGGCACAGACGTCTTCTGAACAGGGCGCGCGAGGCGGGCGCGGAAAACGTGATATGCGTGATGAGCGGCAACGCCGTTCAGCGCGGAGAACTCGCCTGCCTCGACAAATACTCGAGGGCGCGCCACGCCGTGCTCGCGGGAGCGGATGCCGTCATCGAACTCCCCGCCGAATATACTCTGTCCGCCGCACGCCAGTTCGCACTCGGCGGCGTCAAGATCGCGAGTCTCGTCAAGGACGCCACTCTGTTCTTCGGCAGCGAATGCGGGAACGTCAAAGCACTCGAAGACGTCGCCGCCCTCTCTACGGACAAAGAGGTGAACGAAAGGATAAAAGCAGCCCTCTCCCGCGGCGTCGGATACCCCGCGGCATTTGCCGAAGCTACGGGCAGCAACATTATCGAAAACAGCCCCAACAACACTCTGGGGATCGAATATATAAAGGCAATAATCGACACGGGCAGGAAAATTTCCTATATGACCACAAAGCGCGATCCTTCCGTTTCTTCAGACGCGCCTAAAGGTTGCATCTCGTCGTCGGAGATACGCTCCTCTCTGCTTTCGGACAAAGAAAGAGCGGCGGACTTCGTTCCGACGTTCGTCGCGAGCGATCTGAAAAACGCCTCTCCTTCGAGCGACGCTTATTATCACGTATTGCGCTACGCTCTGACCTCGGGTGATCTTCCCGACAACGTATATGACGATGCCGAAGGGCTGTTGAACCGCCTCGTCGGCAGCGCGGAAAAAGCCTCGACTTTCGACGATTTCTGCGACCTTGCGTGCACCAAACGATATACCCGCGCGAGGGTGAAAAGACTCGCCCTGAACGCGGTGATACGCAACACTTTCAGCCACGCCGAGCTGACCGGAAAACCCGTGAAATTCGTCAATCTTCTCGCCGCTGACGCGGACAACAGAGACGTGCTCTCGCTTATCGACGCGCCCGTCGCGGTATCCGTGCGTACCCGAGAAAAGTTTGCGGGATACAACCTCGTCACCGCAAGACTCGACGCGCTTTTTTCCGCCGTGCGTTACCCGTTCGACGACAAAGCCGTATTCGTCAAAAGATAAATACTCGAGCGGACGTTTCTGGCAGATCCTCTCTTCACGCGTTGCTTTTCTCTGCAAATCCTGAAAATGTTTTATAATAACCGAATCGTGTGACAACGGCTGTTTTTTTATTCTGACAGCCATCGTTTTATTGCCGATCCGCAATTTCGCGCGAGTCGGCGCGTTCTTTTTGCCCGCGCGCACGCATAAATTCAGAATATGAAACTAACCGACGCGCTCGATCCGAAAAAACGCAGGACAGCCGCCACCGTTGCAGTTCTGGTGGGATTTTTCATCGTCTGTCTTGTCGCAGATCCAAAACGCTATATCGCGAGCGTATACAACGGCATGTTGCTGTTCGCTACGAGCGTCGCGCCCGCGCTCTTCCCTTTCTTTTTCTTCACGAGGATACTGACTTCGGTCGGCACGGCGCAGATACTCGGAGACGCGCTCAAAAAGCCGATCGCGAGATTCTACAACTGCCCGTCCGTCGGAGGATACGTCTTTTTCATGAGCGCGATAAGCGGATACCCCGTCGGGAGCAGACTTCTGTCCGACCTCTGCGCCGCGGGGATAATCGACCGCCGTCAGGTCAAGGCGATAAGCGCGTTCACCTCCACGTCGGGTCCGCTTTTCATAGTCGGCACGGTGGGCACGGTGATGTTCTCCAGCGCGACGTTCGGATACCTTCTCATGGCGGTGCATTTCGCGGGCGCGCTGATAAACGGATTTATCTACCGCATAAAGGCGAAGGACGCGAAAGAATACGGCGAGCTGGTTCGCACCCCGCCCGACTTCGACGACCTTCTGGGAAAGTCTATGACAAGCGCGCTGACGAGTCTTTTCATAGTCGGCGGCTACATCGCGGTATTCAGCATGATAGCCGACGTGCTTACCGACATAGGTCTCGTGGACGCGCTCGCCGCGCCGCTCGTATCCCTCTATTCCGCAGTCGGCTGGGAGCCGGACGCGGCGCACGGAACGGTGCTCGGACTCATAGAAATAACAAGGGGCTGTCTCAGCATCGCCAAGAGCGGCGCAAATATAAAAACAGCCCTGCCTTTAGTGGCGGGACTGTTATCCTTCGGCGGAATTTCGGTCAGCCTGCAATCTCTGACTTTTCTCGGAAACTGCAAGGTGCGTCCGCTGTATTA
The DNA here is from genome assembly GCA_944380305.1 of uncultured Christensenellaceae bacterium. GTDB lineage: Bacteria > Bacillota > Clostridia > Christensenellales > UBA3700 > Ornithoclostridium. The sequence continues at coordinate 26,038 of CALWHF010000013.1, read as the reverse complement.
TCTCGCGACGAAGACCACGCAGGCGGTCATATCGTTCGCGCTGGCTCTTCTCGTCTCTTTCGCTTTGTAGTTATCTGCGGTTTATCGCGTTGGAGAGTTCCTGTTTGCTCTCGGCGACCACTTCGAGCGAATGCCTCAGTTCCCTCTCCGCGCTGTTGAAAAGGTCGTAGATATGAGTGAAACTTTCGTTTCTGACCGCGTTCGCCTCCTGCCTCGCCATTCCGACGATACGGTTTGCCTCCTGCTGTGCCTGCGCGATGAGATTGCTTTCAGCCAGCATCGCGGACGCGTCTCTCTGCGCTTTTGTCACTATGTCGTTCGCGCGCAGGTTCGCCTGCTCTATTATATTGTTGCTGTCCTGAAGCACGACTCTCGCCTCCGTTATCGCGGTCGGGAGTGCGCTCCTTATCTGACCTATTATGGACAGACACTTGATGTCGTCGATACTCGTTCTTCCGCCCGAGAACATCGACTTTTTGCCTATGCGTATCTCCTCTTCGAGCTTGTCAAGCAGTCTTTCGATCTCCAAATCCATTATCTTTTCTCCTCGTGAGTTTTGTTTTCCATGATTTTTTCCACGGTATCCTTTGCGGACTCGCAGACGTCGTCGAGTTCTCTTCCGCCTTCGCGCAGCGATTCCCGTATCCTCGTCGCGCTTACGTCCGCGATCTCCTCTTTCGTTTCGGTTATCAGCGTCACGACGCCGCCTCTTTCGAAATTGTACCCGCTCATCTCTTTTTCGTAGGCAAAGTCCTTCTTGTTGCGGCAGCCTCTGACTATCGCGTTTATCCCTCTGCCGTTGCAGTAGTCGGCGACCATGCCGTAACACACGTCCACTTCGACCCTGTCGCCGAGATCCTTGAGCGACTCTCTGGCTATCTCGAGACTCTCGTCGAGAGAAAAGAGCCTCTTTTTGTCGGGATTGACGGCTACCAGCACGACCGCCTTATCAAACATCGAAAGTGCCTTTTCGACGACGTATCTGTGCCCTTTCGTGAACGGATCGAAACTTCCCGTCACCGCGCATACGTTTACTTTGCGGCAATAAAATTCTACCGTAGCCCTGCCGTATTTTCTCGATTTGACGCATTCGAAGCCGTCGGGGACTTCGGGTCTAAAGTCGTTATCGTGCTCGTATATCAGCATCCCGTCGTCGGCGAGCAAGTCTCTGTCTTTGACTATCGCGGCGATCTCTGCGATATAGTCGCATTTATACGGAGGATCGCAGAATACGAAGTCCCACTTGCCTTTCGCCGATCTCAGCGCGTCCCTGAAATCGCGGGACGTAACCGTGATCTTGCCGTCGATGCCGTGCAGATTTTTTTTGAGCAGCTGCATGCTCTGCCTGCCCGTATCGCAGAACAGCACTTCGTCCGCGCCGCGGCTCAGAGCCTCGATGCCCATCGCGCCGCTGCCCGCGAACAAATCGACGAACCTGCTCCCTTCGACGTAGCATTGCAGCACGTTGAATATCCCCTCTCTCGCCATATCCGAGGTAGGTCTTATCTCGTCGCTGCCTTCGGGCGGGATTATCTTCCTGCCCCTGTATTTACCTGTGATTATTCTCATTTGCGGTATGTTCCCGACGCGGTCAGCACCGCGTCCACCTTTACGTCGTGCGCGTCGGTATCGAGCGCGTCCGCCTTCTGACAGTCGAACGCTATCGCTATCTTCTCGCAGTCGCATTCGGCAAAAAACCTGTCGTAGTATCCTTTGCCTCTGCCAAGCCTGTTAAGGTTTGCGTCGAAAGCCCTGAGCGGGGTCACGCATACGTCGGGAGATATTTCTTTTGCCGAATATCTTTTGCCTGTGGGTTCGGTTATCCCGTATGCCCCCGTCCTGCCGCTGCCGTCGTAGCGGGCAAGGTACATCATCTCTCCGTCAACGACGGGAAGATAGACCTCGTTGTTCTTCGCAAGCTCTTTTATCGCCTCGGACGTATCGACTTCGTCGGGCAAGGAATTGTATATGAAGACCTTTTTGCCCTCAAGCCCCAGCCGAGTTATCTTCTCTGCGACCGCCGCGCTTTCGCGGGCTTTTTCGCAGTCCGTCATCGCCGCAATACGCGCGGAAATCTCATTGCGGACAGACCTCTTATCCATTGTTCCTGTTCTTGTAGTAATTCATCAGACAGCCGTCTGCGATTATATCGCGTTCGTCCGCGGTCAGAGGATCGATCCTCAATACCATGTCTCTGACCTTGCCGTCCTTCGCTACAGCCTTCGCCGCGAAAGTCGTATCTCCCGCCTCGATAGCCTTTCTGACGCCCTTGACGATTATTATCTCGCCGTCGGAATACTTTTCGTCGCTGAGGAAAGGGATCATTCCCCAGTTGATGAGGTTGCTGCGGTATCTCTTGGTCGCGTACTCTTTTGCGATGTTGCAGCTGCCGCCGAGCACCCTCTGACAGCTCGCCGCCTGTTCGCGCGCGCTTCCGTCGCCGGGCTTTACGGCGTATACGCCGCTGCCTATCGATAGGCTGCCCTCGAGATCGAGACCGCTCGCCTTTATCGCCGCCGCGTATTCCTCGGGAAGTTTGCCTGCCGCGAGAGACTTCTGATCCTCCGCTATCTCCTTTGCTCTGCCGACGTATTCGGGCACTTTTCTCGAAAGCGCGAATTCAGCAAGCTTGAGCGGATTGCTGCGGTAGCTCGACGTCTCGCCCGACGGTATCAGCTCGTCGGTCGTGGTAACGGGATCGTTGATGACCGCCGCGAGCTTGATCGCGATATTGTCGGTCAGTTCTATGACCTCGGGCCAGTCCTTGATATTGGGTCCGTAATGCAGTTCTTCGTCCTTCTGCGCTTTGCCCCAGCCGTTGTAGACCCTTCTCTCGTAAATTCTGCCGTCGTATTCGAAAGCGGGTATTGCGTCGTCGTATTTGACGTCGGTAGCCGAAGTCAGCACGCCGCCGTTCTTCGCGGTAGCCGCAATGCTCCTCGCGTCCATGAGAGCGACGGACGCTATCTGACCGTTGCCGGGCTTGCTGCCCTCTCTGGACTCGAAGTTTCTCGTCGTATGTCTTATGCTGAGCGCGTTGTTGTTGGGTACGTCGCCCGCACCGAAACACGGACCGCAGAAAGCCGTCTTGACGTTCGCGCCCGCATCGACGAGTTTTTCGATCGCGCCCTTCTTCAGAAGGTCGTAGAACACGGGGGTCGACGACGGATATACGCTGAGCGTGAACGCGTCGCTGCCCGTCGAGGCGTTTTCGAGAATGCTTGCCGCCTCGTATATGTTATCGTAAGTACCGCCCGCACAGCCTGCGATGATACCCTGCTGTACGACGACTTTGCCGTCCTTTATCTTATCGGTGAGTCTGAATTTAACGCTCTTGTTGCCGAGGAGTTCGTTGCCCTTCTTTTCCGCTTCCGAAAGTATGTCGTAGGGGTTTTCGATCACGTCTTTGAGATTGTAGACGTTGCTCGGATGGAAAGGCAGCGCGATCTTCGGCTCCGCTTTCGAAAGATCGACCTCGACGACCGCGTCGTAGTACGCGAGCGGCGCAGGCTTGATCGCCTTGTAGTCGTCCAGCCTGCCCCTGACGGCGTAATAATTCTTAACCTCATCGTCGTCGGTGCGCCATATGCTCGAAAGACAGGTCGTCTCCGTAGTCATAACGTCGATGCCGTTTCTGTATTCTATCGGCAGGTTCTTCACTCCGTCGCCTACGAACTCCATGACCTTGTTCTTTACGAAACCGCTCGCGAACACTTCGCCGATTATCGCGAGCGCAACGTCCTGAGGACCTACTCCGCGACGCGGCTTGCCCTTGAGCACTATCGCGACGACGTCGGGGTACTTGATGTCGTAAGTCCTGCAAAGCAGCTGCTTGACCAGCTCGGGACCGCCTTCGCCTACCGCCATAGTACCCAGCGCGCCGTAACGCGTATGCGAGTCGCTGCCGAGTATCATCTTGCCGCAGCCGCTCATGCGCTCCCTCATGTATGTGTGAATGACCGCCTGGTGCGGGGGTACGAATATGCCACCGTACTTCTTCGCCGCCGACAGACCGAAGACGTGATCGTCCTCGTTTATCGTGCCGCCTACCGCACACAGCGAGTTGTGGCAGTTGGTCAGGACGTACGGTATCGGGAATTCCTTGAGTCCGCTCGCCTTCGCCGTCTGGATTATGCCGACGTAGGTGATGTCGTGCGACGCGAGCGCGTCGAAACGCAGTCTGAGAAGGTCTCCCTTCTTCGCTTCGCCGGCGGTATTGTGCGCGTTGAGCACCGAATAAGCCATCGTGCCTTTATAAGCGTTTTCGAGAGCCTTTTCGTCGAAACCGAGTGCTTTCGCGCCGTCTGCGTCGACAAACTTGCCGTCGACGAAATATTTGCCTTCAGAATAGGTTTTTATCATTTTTGACCTCTTTTTTCAAATCGTTACGTCTATAATACTACAAGCGCGCGCAAAAATCAATTTTTTTCGACCTTTGCGCGCGCCCGTTTGTAACTTTGTCCAAAGTCTTTTCTCAGTCCGCGTTCTTTTCCGCCTTTTCTCTCGCGTTCGCCCCGACGAGTCTGACGATCCTCTTTTCGACGAAACCGCAAGGGTGGTAGCTCTCTTTCGACTTCCTCAGTCCCTCGAGCCCCATATCTTCCTGCCTGTTGATAAACCTCGTCCCCGCAAAATGCTTGGCGGCAAACATCTGGCAAAGCGTCGGATATATGCCGTCGTATTCGACGTCGCCCTTTTCGAGATGCACGATGCCCACGCCCGACGCGGTAAGCTCTCCTGTCTCGAAACCTATTATTTTGCCGTCGACTTCCATTACGTCCGCAAAGAAATCGTCATACCTGAGAGAATATTCGAGAGCCATTTTTACCACCTTCTTTTCCTGCCTTTCGCTCGCGTCGTGATACTCGTCGAAACTCTTCGTCTTTATCCATTCCCCGAACAGCGAGCATACCCCTTCCCTGTCCGCTTCGGTATACGTTCTGAAAACGTATTTTCCATGATATGTGTTTGTAAAACGCGATATGAAGTTGCGTTTTGCGTGATACTTCTTGCCCTTTAATTCTATCAGATCGGACGGGTTGTAGAGATACTCCGCATAGTTGCGGTAATCGGGTTTGTCCGCGATCTCGTATACCGACGGATCGAGCGTTTCCGCGTCCTCTTTCCTGCACGAAGAGATATAAAATTCCTCTCCCGTCTCTTCGCAGTATTCTTTGAGAAGTCCGACCGCTTTCGCGAATTCTCCGATCGGCGCGAGAGGCGGCAGAAAAATATATCCGTGACTGTCGCTCTCCTCGTCCTCGTCCATAAGATTTGGTCTGAACCGTATAAAAACGTATCCGCTTTCGAAAGCAATCGTCATGCTCCCGAAATCAAAAAAGTCCCACCCTCTGAGATACAGCATCGAATACTCGCTGCCCGTCGAATCGCTCTTTGCGAGCACCTCGTCGATCAGCTTTTTGTCGCTTTCTTCTATTTTCCTAAATTGCATAAACAGCTAAAAATCCCTTGTCTAATTTATATTTTTTGTATATAATAGTCGTTATGAAAAAGCGTTACTCTTTCAAGCAAAGAGCGGCGGTTTACGTCCTCTTCGCGGTCGTTACGATTATAGCATTAACCTGCATTACAGTCAACGGTTTAAGACTCGCTCAGGTCGGTAACATGACCTCGACAAACCACTTTCTCGACATATTCGCGATATGTATGATGGCGATCGTCGAAGTCTGCATGATCTCGGTGACTTTCGCATCGTGTTATATCGTCGGCGAAAAGAAGTTTTTTTGCTTTCTCGGCATCGCGCTGACGACCGTTCCGTATAAGGACGTGTGCCTCGTCCGCTACAGTAAGGATAAACGTATTTTTCTTTTATATTACAAGGTAGACAAAAACGGCGTCGTAAAAGACGAAATGACAGGCATCCAGGCACGTTTTGTACGCGTCAACGTGTCCGAAAGGTATTTCGACGAGATCGCCGCAGCGATAAAAAAACGCGCTTCGCACGCCGTGATAGAAGTATCTGGAGAAAATGAAGAATGATAGCCGTACTCGCAAGCAACAACGCTCACAAGCTCAAAGAGATCCGCGCTCTGCTCGCGGATAAATTCGAAAAAATCTGCTCTCTCGCCGACGTCGGCATACATACCGACATCGACGAAACGGGCGTTACTTTCGAAGAAAACGCTTTCATAAAGGCTCAGACGATATTCGACATGCTGGGCGGCAAATACGCGGTTCTCGCGGATGACAGCGGACTTTGCGTAGAGGCTCTCGACGGAGCCCCCGGCGTATACTCCGCACGTTATGCGGGCAATCCCTGCGACGATGCAAAGAACAACGCTCTGCTGCTTAAAAATCTACACGAACTCGAAAAGACCGTGCCGAAAAACCGCAACGCGTATTTCGCGAGCGTGGTAGCCGCGGTGCTCCCCGACGGCAGAAAGATCTCGGGCGAAGGCAGAGTGAACGGCATTATCCTCGACGAATACCGCGGAGGCGGCGGCTTCGGATACGATCCTCTTTTCTATTGCACGGAGCTTAGCAAAACTTTCGCCGAAGCCGAAATGCATGAGAAAAACACGGTCAGCCACAGGGCTCGCGCTCTCGCGGCTCTCAGAGAAAAGCTATGAGCAACGTCGTCGTTCTCTCCGATTCGCACAACAGACTGCCTCAGTCCGAAAAGTTTTTGACGATACTCGACGAGGCAGACTACATTTTCTTTCTCGGAGACGGCGGAAGAGACATCGACTTCCTCAAAGGCGCGTATCCTTCGAAATTGCATTATGTGTTCGGAAACTGCGATTTCAGAAGCGGCAGACGCGAAGAACTCGTCGAGCTCGACGGCGTAAAATTCTTTCTGACGCACGGGCACGATTACGGCGTCAAGTCGGGTTATCTTAATCTGACGTACGCGGCAAGAGAAAAAGACGCGGACTGCGCTCTTTTCGGGCATACCCACTTCCCCGTCATCGAAAAAGACGGCGCGCTTACGCTTATCAATCCGGGAAGCATAGGTTATCAGGGTAATTATTGTTACATGAGCGTATACAACGGCAAGTTTGCCGCAAAACTCGTTACGCTCGTATAAATAAAGAAGGTTTTTATGATAAGAAACGACGTAAGAAACATTGCTATCATCGCTCACGTCGACCACGGCAAGACTACCATGGTCGACCAGCTCCTCAAACAGAACGGCGTATTCCGCGCAGGCGAAGCGGTCGCGGAACGCGTAATGGACAACAACGCTCTCGAAAGAGAACGCGGCATCACCATTCTCGCGAAGAACACCGCCGTGCATTATAAAGGCACAAAGATAAACATCATCGACACCCCGGGACACGCAGACTTCGGCGGCGAAGTCGAGCGCATTCTCTCTATGGTCGACGGCGTAGTTTTGCTCGTCGACGCAGTCGAGGGCTGTATGCCGCAGACCCGCTACGTTCTCAAAAAGGCACTCGGGCTGAACAAGAAACCCGTGGTCGTCGTCAACAAGGTGGACAGAGGCTGCGACTTCGACAAGATCGCAAACCAGGTCATCGACCTTTTCTTCGAGCTGGGCGCGAACGACGATCAGCTCGACTTCAAGACCGTATATGCGTCCGGCAAACAGGGCTGGGCTACTCTCACCCCAGGAGAAACGGGCACGGACATGCGTCCTCTGCTCGATACGATACTCTCCGAGATCCCCGCTCCCGAAGGCGACGACACCGACGGACTTCAGGCGATCATCTGCAATATCGACTACGACGAGTACGTCGGCAGAATAGGCATAGGCAGAATCGTGCGCGGTACTCTCCGCGGCGGTCAGCTTGCAGCGATATGCCATACCGACGGCACCGTGACCCACGAAAAGATCGCCAAGATGTATCAGTTCGAGGGGCTCAAACGCGTCGAAAGCGACCGTGCGAGCGTCGGCGACATAATCGCGATAAGCGGTATCGAAAAACTCAATATCGGCGAGACCGTATGCGACAGCGATATGCCCGATCCGCTCCCGTTCGTTGCGATAGACGAACCCACTCTTTCCATGATGTTCATGGTCAACAACTCCCCTTTCGCAGGCAGAGAGGGCAAGTTCGTGACCAGTCGCCATCTCCGCGCCAGACTCTTCCGCGAAGTGCAGACCAACGTCAGCATGCGCGTCGAAGAGACCGACAGCCCCGACTGTTTCAAAGTATACGGAAGAGGCGAATTGCATCTGTCTATCCTCATCGAAAATATGCGCCGCGAAGGATATGAATTCCAGGTCTCCCGCCCGAAGGTCATATATAAGGAGATCGACGGCGTAAAATGCGAACCTGTCGAGACCGTCGTCGTAGAAGTTCCCGAAGAATACGCAGGCACCGTAATCAACAAGCTCGGCGCGCGCAAAGGCGAACTCACCGAAATGCTCCCCGACGACCGCGGCGGGATCAAGCTCGAGTTTTCCATACCTTCACGCTGCCTGATAGGCTACCGCAGCGAAATGCTGACCGATACACGCGGCTTCGGCGTCATGACCAGCGTTTTCAAAGGATACGAGCCCTACAAGGGCGATATTCAGGAGCGCAACCGCGGCTCCGTCATCGCGTTCGAAGACGGTCTGACCACGACGTACGGACTCTTCAACGCGCAGGAACGCTCTACCCTCTTCCTGAAACCAGGCGTCCCCGTCTACGCGGGAATGGTTGTCGGTGAAAATTCCAGAGAAGACGATCTCGTAGTCAACGTCTGCAAGAAAAAACAGCTGACCAACAACCGCGCAAGCGGCAGCGAAGACGCTCTCAAACTCGTCTCCCCGCGCGTCATGAGCCTCGAACAATGCCTTGAATTCATCGCCGACGACGAACTCGTCGAGGTCACTCCGCTCAATATCCGCCTGAGAAAAACCATACTCAGCAAAGAGCAGCGCATGAAACTCATCGGCAAGATGAAAAAAGAGAACGCGCAATAAAATTTCGCAATAAAATAAGTCTATATTGTTGACAAGTCGGCATACCGTATGCTAGAATTTTTAAGCATCACGGAGATCCGCCCACGCGGGTGTAGTTCAATGGTAGAATCCCAGCCTTCCAAGCTGGTCGTGTGGGTTCGATTCCCATCACCCGCTCCAACGGTACTCTGTATGAGCCTGTAGCTCAGTTGGATAGAGCAACGGCCTTCTAAGCCGTGTGTCGGGGGTTCAAATCCCTTCAGGCTCGCCAATGCGGTGGGTATAGCTCAGTTGGCTAGAGCGCAAGATTGTGGCTCTTGAGGCCGAGGGTTCGACTCCCTCTACTCACCCCATTACACAGGGGTATCGCCAAGCGGTAAGGCATCAGACTTTGACTCTGATATTCGTAGGTTCAAATCCTGCTACCCCTGCCAAGGGTAAAAACAATGACACTTAGGGGTGTCGCCAAATGGTTAAGGCACTGGACTCTGACTCCAGCACTTGAGGGTTCAAATCCTTCCACCCCTGCCAAATATAAAATCGGGTCGCATAGTTAAAAACATACGCAAAAACACTTGCATTTTTTTAGCGAATGCGTTAAAATAACTAAGGTTTTGACCCATTAGCTCAGTCGGTAGAGCACATGACTTTTAATCATGGTGTCCCGAGTTCGATTCTCGGATGGGTCACCAGACTAGAAAAACTGAGCGGATGTGGCGGAATTGGCAGACGCGCCAGACTTAGGATCTGGTGTTTACGACGTGGGAGTTCGAGTCTCTTCATCCGCACCATCACGACAATAACGCGGCAGCAGGGATCTTCCCTCTCCGCTTGAAAATTAAAACAAATGCGGGAGTGGCTCAGTGGTAGAGCGTTGCCTTGCCAAGGCAAATGTCGCGAGTTCGAATCTCGTCTCCCGCTCCAAAATGACAATTTTGCGGGCGCGAGATTTTTGCGGAACGCACTAATCCTCGCAAGATGCAGATAGATGCTTAGCAAACAACTGCGACTACCCGCTTCAAAATAATATGCACCTTTAGCTCAGTTGGTAGAGCAACTGACTCTTAATCAGTGGGTCCAGAGTTCGAGTCTCTGAAGGTGCACCATAACAGAAAATACGAACAAATCGTTCGTATTTTTTTGTTATCGTTACCTCGGACACGAGAACGTGAACAAAGTGAACGTTCGCGGTGCTCTGCACCTTTTGCCGTAGGCAAAGCCCTCTGAAGTTGCACCAAGCATGAATAATACGAACCCTGTAAATTCAAGGTTCGTATTTTTCTTTGCAAAAGATTATTTCGGTGTGACTGTTAAAACATTTTAATAAGCGTTTTGCTTATCTTACTTACACTTCTCTACTTATTCATTATATCCATCAAATGCTGATAGTTGTCGACGACGTCGTATCTGACTGCGCCGTTTGAAAGTTTTTCAAACAGTTTGCGCGCGCAACTTGTCTTTGCAGACTCTATTTTATCGAGTATCATTGACGACATACTGCCCTTTGTCTCTGCGACAAAATAGATATGCTTTACTGCGCCTTCGTAAAAAGCGATAGCCCAGTCGGGCGAATAGTCTCCGACGGGAGTGGGGATCGAAAAACTCTTGGGCAGCTTCGCATAAACGCAGACTTCTTTGTCGTGATGTTCAAGTTCTTCGGCAAAATTTCGCTCTATCTGACTGTCTGTAACGACGTAATCGGTAACGTGCAGTTTCGCTTCCATCGCTCTGTCGAGAGTGAGCGAACCTTTTTCAGAAGTGAAAATATCGCTGTCGTAGGTCTGTTCCGTCACGTCGTATGTAATATGATCGACGATCATGGTCGACATCTGCTCGTTGATAAGTCTGCCCACTTTGGAGATAAACTCCTCGGGATTATTCCTGAACATAGCGAACTTATCGGAGCGTATACCTTTGAGTATGGTTGCGACGGTCTTTCTTGTAAGTCCCGTAACTTTGCATATCTTGCCGATAAGGTCGTATTTTGCCGATGACGCCTCTGAGATCTTCAGCGTTTTTGTAGAAGTCGAGCCCTGCGTGAACGACTCTCCTCTGTCTACTTGTTCAAGGCTTATATTGTCCTTTTGTCTGCCCGTTGCAATGGTGTATTGCAGCTGCGAGACGTAAAGCTCTTTGTCGATAGCTTCGATCGCCTTTTCGACAAGTTCGTTGCTGTCAAAAGACACTTTGTATGCGTATTTATGATTGATATAATTCCAGAGCTTCTGGAATTCCTTTTTATTGAAATTTTCGTTCAGCTTATTGTTGGCGATTTTCGCCTTGCTTGCGTCCTCAATCATATCGTCAAGCACGCTTTCGTCAAAGATACCGCTGACAAGTTTGTGAATATCTTTCTCGTATGGCTTCAACTGCTCCGGCATAGGCGCAAGACAGTCCGCATCTTTGTCTGCGCGATATTTATCCGTAACGTTGCGATCGATATCGATATAGCCGTTGCCGATAAGGTAAAACTCAATTGTGTTTGCCATCTTTTCGTCGAGACGCACGACGTTGCCCTCGCTGTCTTTGACCATCTTGCCTTTGAAATATTCGCTCGTAGCCTTTGTCGGGCGGTCGTACAAAGCCTCTTTTGTCTCAGCCTGCAAGCCTGTTACAAAATTCTTATAGCTGTCGCTCGCAATTACGGTAAGTCTGTTGACTTCGTGGATATTGCTTTTAAGCACAGTAAGGTCTTGCCTTATGCCGTTGCTGTCCACGCAAAGACGCATACCTCTGCCTACTTCCTGCCTTTTTGTAACGGTGCTGTCGCTCTGTTTGAGCGTACATATCTGGAATATGTTGGGATTGTCCCAGCCTTCTCTCAAAGCGGAGTGCGAGAAAATAAACCTAGTAGGCTCGTCGAAAGAAAGCAATCTTTCTTTATTTTTCAGAATGAGATCGTAAGCGGATATATCGTCGCTGATACCGCTCTTCTTATTTATAGACGAATTGACTATTCTGTTGGTCTTCTTGTCTATCGAGAAATAGCCGTTGTGTGTTTCGGACGCGGAAATGCCCTTGAGATATCTCGTATAAGGAGAATCTATCAAAGTCAGATAATCGTTGAGAACAGACTCGTATTCCTGCTCAAACATAACCCCGTATTCTCCGAGAAGTTCGTTGCCGGCCTCGTCATACTGTCTGTACTTGGACACTTCGTCTATAAAGAAAAGCGAAAGACACTTGATACCTTTGTTGAACAGTTTTTCTTCCTTTTCAAAGTGCGACTCTATCGTTTCCCTTATCTGCACTCTCCTCTGATCTCTTTCAGATACGTTGCCATCGGCTTGTCCGCAAGATATGGTAAGCCCGTTGACGAAAGTAACGGTATTAGCAAGCGGATTTATCTCATTGACGACGTAACCATCTTTGTACTGTTCAAGCGGAGGGACGTCCTTATTGCCCGAATTAGCGTAAAGATCGTAACCCTTCGAACATAGTCTCATCTCTCTGTTTATGCCTTTCTTATAGTTGATTTCAAAGCCTATTCTCGCCTTGGGCGGCTGATCTTTTGACAATACTATTTCGCTGAGATAGACGTAGCCGTGCGTACCGCGCAGGTTTTTGAGTTCAAAGCCTTTGACTTCAATCTTTTTGACGAGCTTCTGATTGTAAGCGTCCAAAGCGTCGAGAACGTAAACGGGATTGTGGCTTTCTTTATGCGTAGCCGAATAGTTTATCGTAAACAGAGAGTTAAACCTTTTCAGCGAGGTCTGCGTAGCTTCTCCGCCCAGTTTCTGCGGCTCGTCGAGAATGATTATCGGGCGATTAGCCGCAATGACGTCGATAGGTCTGCGACTGCGGAAAGAATCCTGCTTGCTGTAAATTATCCTTGCCGCCTCGTTTTTCGCGCCCTCTTTCAGAGAACTTGCAAACGCCTGCGAGTTGATTATCATGCAATAAATGTCCTTGCTTGACGAAAATCTGTCTATCTCGGTAAGATTGCTGCTGTTGTATATAAACCTGCGTATCTTTTTGCCGTATATCTGGAAAAAGTGCTCTTCCGTCATATCGAAGGACTTGGCAACGCCTTCTCTTATCGCAATGCTCGGCACGACAACGATAAACTTGCTCCACCCGTATCTGCGGTTGAGTTCAAACATAGTGCGTATGTAGACGTAAGTTTTGCCCGTGCCTGTCTCCATTTCGATATCAAGACTGCACCTGCCGAGATGTCCGACAAGACTTGAAGATTGCTTTATATTGTTGCTCGTCTGTACGCTGTTGATATTTTCAAGCAATTGTTCGTCCGACAGATTTATCCTTGCGTTGGCAAAACCGGTCAGGTCATCAATTTGTTCCATAGTTCCGTCATCTTTAAGCTCCATTTCGATTACGTCACTTTCAGAAGAAGTTACACCCCTATCTATAAGATAACTGATCCTGTCCTGATAAGGCTGTCCCTTGAATACTTTTACAACGCTTTCGACTGCGTCTACCTGATATGCTTGTTCTTTGAATTGGAATTTCATTTTTCTTATATGTTTCTAATTTTTATTTGAGATTTATGTACCGGTATTTTTTTGTGCAGATTGAATTCAAGAAACTCTTGAACGCTGACGATTGCGCGATCACTTGTATTATAAGGACTGATAAGCACGTCTTCCAAGATTTCTTCTATCGGTATGTTCGTTAGCTCCAATTGCGGTTTAATAATATCATTCTTTGCAGTAAAAACCTTTCTGACATTAGAATCCAACATTGAATCAGGAAAACCAATTACTATTCTAAATTCTTTTTCATCTTCATATGCTTTATCTTTATGTAAAAGAAATAGCTGTAAAACATTTTGTGGCAAATTCAAATCATCCGGATATTTTGCCAAAAACTCTATACTGCTCTTAATACTATTAAAATCATCATTATATATAACCGGATTATTGATAACTTGTACTGCGTTTGCCATAAAATGATTTTTTCTTACTGCCCTTACTGCTAAATGTTCAAATAATTTCAAGTCGTTTAAGCTCAGCCTGCACCCATCTTTTCCATATCTATCCCACATAGCTAACTGATCGTTATTATGAGTTAAAGATAAGATATAAATATGCCCGTTTACATTCTGTATTTTTGCAAAACTTGTATTACCACGAGCATCCTTAAACATTATCGTATAATCAAACAATCCTTGCTCCAAATTGAAGACCATCCTTTTTATATTTGCAATAGTTGGATTGCTGTCATCGTATGTCTGCAAAAGTTCCTTTATATATTTCATACAATAAGTTACTTCTTGCGGATCATTCAAAAATCTGTAATCCGTAAGCCTTATTGATCTATTTTCCACAATACTTTTCAATGCGTCAAGCGTGGTATAATGATATATACTACTTCCTACCGGTCCGTTACTCATAATTTCACCTCTTCCTCGTAGACAATTCCAATATCCACTCTTTGAGTTGTTTTGTCAAGTCAGCCGTATTTTCCCAAACCAAAATCTGCTTTTGAGCTATATCGAAGTGCGGTTTTAAGGCTTTTTCTTCAAACCTGCAAGTTTCGTCTTTATCACACTTGAAAGCTTTTCTGTCATGCACGTCTTTTCTACAAGTAATAATCACTTCTTTACCGAGTCCCAAAGCGTAACCCGCCTCATAATACGCGCCGTAGTTTGGGTCTGTAATGTCCATAATTAGAAACCTACTCTCTCTTATTAAACGCATTATATGCGGCATTATTTGTTGATTGTGGATCTTTTCTTTTTTCGCAATGTCAACAAAGCCTACATCCTTATCCTCTATTGCCTCTGTAATCGCATTCCAAATTTGCTCTGCTTCTTTCGCAAAAGAGATTGCGACAAAAATATTTTTATTGTTATTTATATCTTTTTGCAGTTCATCAACACGAGCAAGTGCTTTGGGGGTAAGTCTAATGCTTTGGCTCACTTCCCATCCTGAAAAGAGTCTAAGCGTATATCTCCCATTATTATCAATTAACCCAGTTTCTACAAATTCTTCTCTTATTAGATAATTTAAGATATATTTAACTTGTTCTATTACTTGATCTGAATAATTTTTTGCCGTTTGATCTGCTTGCACAAAAAATATTGATTTAAACTTTCTCAAGCTATAAGATCTTGCTTCTCCGTTATATTTTGTATGCACGGCAAAATAAAGTAGAATATAATCTATCTTTTGCGCAAAAGTGCGAGGATACCACGCCTCAACTTGTTCGGGAGAAATATGAACAAAAGGAACGTTTCCGTATGTTGTATTTTTTAACTGTTTGGAAATTTTTTCATATTCCTCTTTGCTTCCTAGAAAATATTGTTTACTCTCAGTTTCATGATATATCGTGTAAATCAATGCTTTATCAATTAAATCTTGAGACGGAACCTCGCATTCTGAAAAACATATACTTTCTCCGTTTCGCAAACATTGCGTACAACAACATAAATTCATTGCAGGGAAAAATTTGGAATAAGATTTTCCGCAGTAAGGACACTTTATCTGACTATAAGAATAATATTCTGCCATTTCACACCACCGTGCATTTTGT
This sequence comes from uncultured Christensenellaceae bacterium, assembly GCA_944380305.1. GTDB lineage: Bacteria > Bacillota > Clostridia > Christensenellales > UBA3700 > Ornithoclostridium. The sequence goes on along the minus strand of CALWHF010000013.1, from coordinate 10,671 downwards.
GTTGGGCGAATAGGTCGCGAAGATCTGTTCGCAGTTTTTGGCGACGCTGTCGTTGGCGAAACTGCTGTCGCGGAAAGCGGCATAGCGCGGTTTGAGCTTGGCGATCTCGGTCAAGGTGTCGTCGGTAAGGTTGTCCGCAAAGCAAGCGACAAGGAAGTCGCCGTCTACGGTGAATACCTTTGTGCCGTTGATCTCTTTTTTTTCGATTTTCGCAGAAAGCGTAACGCCCATATCCAGCATTATCTGGAAGAGTAAGTCCTCTGCACTTCTGTCAGCCTTTATGTTATCCTTGTAGTCAAAAATACTCGTCTGTTCTATCTTATCGGGATTGTAATAGACGTCCAGCATATTGCTGCTGTCGAGTTTAAGCACGCGGAAGCCGGTATCGAGATTTTGAGTAGTCAAAGGACTTTCCTCTTTTATCTTCTTGCCTGCGCAACGTATACGCTCTTTGCCTATCTCACAGATATTCTTATATCCTGCCTTGTAAGCCTCGCTCTTTTCGTCGCAAGCCTCAGGTAGCTGTACCATAATAAACTTGCGGTTGCCGCCGTCCTCTGCATTGAGTTGCATAACAGCATGAGCGGTCGTTGCCGAACCGCTGAAAAAGTCTACGATTGTAAAATCATTGTTTTCCGCCAACTTTATTAACTCCATAACAAAAGCCTTGCTTTTAGGATTATTGAACGGCAAGTCTATTTCCTTTCCAATTTGTGAAACCTCAATATCTGTCCAATTACTAGTCCTCAATGCTGTGTCCGACGGCGGCACCCAATGCTGTACACCACCATTCTTACCTATTCCATTTGGTGTCCGACGAATAAAGTCGCTTATCCCAGTTTGTTGATAATATTCCTCTAAACTCATTTTTGCACTAAACTCTTGTAAATACTTCTCATAATTTGCTATGGCAATTTCTGCCTTTTCTTTTGAATTGCGCCATTGCCCAGATGTCGGAGTAAAGCCAAGAATATCATAACGCATCGTCGGTCTATCTGCATTACTCCAAAACACATCCCAGCGCCCCTGCTTAGACGCAAGCTCTTTTTTCATCCTTAATGCCTTCATCAAAAATGAACTTGATTTTGAATAAACCAATACAAACTCAAAGCCAACGTTCATACTGTAAAGTCCATTATCAGCAAATTGTGAATTTAAGCTTTTAATTCTTCTCCTAACTAAAATTGTATTGCGAAAATTATCTTCTCCGAATATTTCATCGCAAACCTTTTTCAAATTAGCCTGTTCATTGTCATCAATGGAGATAAAAATCACACCGTCATCTGAGAGCAAATCTCTTGCTAAGCGCAAGCGCGGATATATCATATTAAGCCAATCGGTATGGAATCTGCCGTTAGACTCATTATTTTCTTTTACGTCAATTACGCGGTTGCCGTCCTCGTCATAATATCCGCCTGCGCTCAAAAATTCTTCTTCGCTCATTGAGTAAGCGTCGTTGTAGACAAAGCTGTCGTTACCCGTGTTATACGGCGGATCTATGTATATCATTTTGATTTTGCCGAGATAAGTTTCCTGCAAAAGTTTGAGGACTTCAAGGTTGTCGCCCTCTATATACAAATTCTCCGTATTGTCAAAGTCAACGCTCTCTTCTCTGCACGGACGCAAAGTCTTGTTGATAGGACTATTGGCAAGCACGACCGACTTTTTCTTGTCCGGCCATGTCATCTGATAGCGCTCTTCTCTCTCGTCGACCAGATCTTTGGACAGCTCCTGTTTAAGCACGTCAAAGTCAATGGCATACTCCACCTCTTCCCCACGCTTCACCTCAGTAACGCAATTAGGGAACAGCGCCTTTATCTTCTCAATCTTCTCACTCACCTTGTCCATCGACATCATCTTCAGCTTGTCCATTTTGGGTCTCCTTGTTGTACTTTTTTGCGTTTTGTTCGATACTATCTTTTGTTTCTTTAATGGTTATTAGTAACGTGTACTTGTTCTCAAACTCTTTGTCCGACAATTTTACGTTATTTAATTCTTGTATACTGTTTTCTATATCAATCAACAATTCCGTGTATAAATTTCTTATTTTAGAAAATTGATTTAGTGCGTCTTTGAGTATCTCAAATTCTTTTTCTGTATATTGAGAAGCGATCACTCCCGTTATTGTTGAAATCAACCCCGTGTATGCATTGTGGATTTTTGCTAGTTTATCAAATTTGTACCTCAAATTATGATAAATATCATTTGCCTGACATTCACAAGTATTGCAAAAATTTAATAAAACAAAGTCTATCTTTCTTCTCAATATTTCATTCTGCTGTTCAATTTCATCCTCTCTTTTATCGTTTACTTTGAGATTTTTGCAAGACTCAACATTTACTATGTTCATAAATTGCTCGATCGCTAATGTGATTGCTCGATTCGAAACAAAACAATTATAAGTAGCATAAATAAACTGCTTAAAAGACTCTAAATCTTTTATCTTACTTTGCCTTGATAATTTTATTTCACTTCTTATATTTTGATATATTGTAATGGCTCCTACTCCTGCCGTAGCCAAAAAGCCTACCCAACCACTTATTGCCGTAAATATATTTGCATTGTCATTAATATTACAAGCAAAATAAAGATTTAAAGCAAAAAGCACAATTGAAACAAAAACTACCCCTATAATTATAACTTTAACCCAATTTATACTTTTCTTTTCCATAGATATCCAAATACTAGCAATTTCATTAATTATTGTTACGCCAACTATCAAGCCGTAAACAATCCATGTGCATATTTTTACCTCTTCGATTTTTATGTTCAGTACAAGGCAGTTCCATATTAATATACCTAAAATCACATAAAGCACCACTAAAACGATAAGTTTCAAAACATATCGTACATTGTATAATTTATTATATTTTGAGTGTGCTGAAAACGGATTAGGATAACCTCGTGCTTCGCATTTTACTTTGTCCCATTCCTCCTTAAACATTACAGAGAATTTATGTCTGATATCATCAATATTTGCTTCATTCGGATTAGCTTCTATTCGTTTCAAATAATTTATCAAATCCTCATCATTATTTGGGTTTAGCCTTAATATGATTTTCGAAGTGTATTGATTAACATTCGACTTGTCTTCCTTAGCAAGCTCTGATATCAAATTGTCTACAAGTTCCCTCATGTCCTTCAGCCACGACACTCTTTCGCTTGATATTGTCTTAGCAAAAAGATTTTTGTAGTTAAATCTAAGCAAAAGCATTGAACCTATAAAGCCTATCAAAGCTCCTGCCAACCCGATTATTACCTCTTCCATTTTATCCCCCGACTATTTTCTCATATTTTTTATCTGTTCTTTTATCTGTTTTACTTGTCTATTGAGTTCAAACACAATATTAGGTTGCTTTTCAGCGAGTATCGCCCTTTCCAGCTTGTCGGCATCCTTGGTCAAAGCGGTTATCTCGTCATAACGGGCAAGATAATCGGCGATAGCCTCTCCCTCTCTCTTTGACAAGCCGACCGTCTTTGTTATTATATCATAATAGACGTCGTCAATCGAGTAAAAAATCGGCAAATTTTCTTGCTGATCCTGAATAACTTTCCACTCGTTAAAGTAATATTTGCTTAGGCTCACGCTGCCGCTACCTACCGTCTTATACGCAACGCCGTAACACTCCTTACCTTCAAATACAAATCTGAAAACAGTATGCAATCTTATATGCCTGTCAAGCGTGCTTATAAACAGTTGAGGAACTTTTGAACAGCTCAGCTCTATCTCAAATATGTATATCTCTTTCACCTTGTCGCAGGTGTCAAGATTGAGCGTGTCTTTTGACAGCACGTTGGTCAGCACGACCGACTTGACAGCCCTTGCGTCTTCAATGACTTTCTTATTCGCCCCTATCTCTCTGAACAACTCCGACAGCTTGAATTTTTTATTTACCTCTGTCTTTGAACTGAACTTGTACATTATTCCCTTTTGCCGTCCTTCCCTTCTTTTTCTTCCATTAATTCCTCTTTACTTTCTTCTTTCGTTTCTACGATCTTCTCTTCCTCTTTTATCTCGCCGACCTCATCCGCTTTTTCTTGCTTCTTCTTACTGTCGTCAACGCTTGCCGCGGTTTCTAGTCCTCTGATAGAGTGTGATTCGTTATTATCGCACAAATCTAACACTTTTCCAATTGATGGAGTATCCAATTCTGCAAGTTTATCTGCAATTCCTAATGTAATATTATTTTCCAAAAGTTTTTCAAATACATTAAATTTACCATATTGAGATATTGTATTGCTCAATTGCTCTATTATTTTAGCTGATTGTTCTCCGAATTTAATAATATTTTCGATGGTAACATAAAATCTCTCTAAGATTCCTTTATTTGAACCTTCATCATATTTGTAAAAATTATTTATTATACTCGTCAAACAATCATTAGCTTTGCTTACTAATTTTTTAATTTTTGTATATTTTTGATAATCTATGTTATGTGCATGCATAACATCATTTCTATACTCAATAATCTCTAAGAAATGCTTTTGTATAAATTCCGCTTTATCTCCTTTGACCAATTGAGACCACATCGTAGTCTCTTGAATTTGATTCAATTTATTTATCATATCGTATTTCGAATATGGTTTATTATTAATTTCAGTTTTCACAACCTTTATAAAGTCGTCTGAACAAAAAAGAAATTTATAAATCTCTCCGAAATCCAATCCCTCAATTCGTCTAACCTTATCGCTCTCCAAATTTGCTTTTGTACTTGTTATAAAAATCAATTTTCTCAACAATCTTTCAAACGAATTGAAATGCGGGTATAATGTTTTATTAAAATATGCCGAAGCTTCATTTTCAAGTATAAAAAATTTTTCTTCATCTAAAACTTTAAATATATTATCGTTTAAACTAGACAATACTTTTGCAGCGTTTTCATCGTTCTCCTTTGTTTCAAATCTAAATATGTTTAATTTTTCAGCTTTCTCCTCTGAAAAAGTAATGCTAGGATCCTTCTCAATGCCATCAATTTTTTGTTTATATGAATCATCTGAATATAAATATTCTATTTTCATAATTTACCTCACCACAAAGAAAGTTATCAATTCAAAATCGTCAAGTCCGTTTATAGACTTGTCGAACAAAACTTTACTGCCTGACGTGAACAGCGTGTGCAGATCGTTTTCTTCTTTGACGTCGATTATCGACTGCACGGCTTTGTCAAGCAATCTGCTGTACTTGTCCATCTTTGCGCCGTCTTTCGTCTCTCTGTTAAACTGACGGCACAAAATATCAATAGGCTTGTCCACTCCCTTGCAACTCGTGCGCAAGACGTCCAAAGTGTCTTTGACCTGCAAATGATTGAATACGACTTCTCCGTTCTCTTTCAGATAGACCAGATAATACGGGTGTAAGCGGTTTTGATTTTTAATATTCACGGCGTTATTGCGATTGCAAAGCACCAGAATAATTCCCCTCGCTATCCCCTTGCTTTCGTCTGCTTTTATCACAGCGTGCAAGCCCTTAGGCACATTGCGCGGCTCGCCGTGTTCTTTGAGATAAGACACCATATCCATTCTGAATTCGTTGAGACCGAGGTCGGTAATGGATATGCTGCCGTCTACGTCTTCGAGATCCTGCAACTTGCCGTCCATCATCTTTTTGAGCTGCTCTTTGCGGTAGTCCATTTCTTCCTGTTCATCCGCAATGATATTGTCGTCTCCCGTTGCCGCGGCATCGAGAATAGTCATTCTCGTGTTGACTCTCCTGTTGAGGTCGATATATTCGTCAAGCGACACGGGCGGCCAAAAATTGACAAGCTGTATCTTGTCGTTTTTGCTCCCGATACGGTCTATTCGCCCGAACCTCTGCACTATTCTGACAGGGTTCCAGTGTATGTCGTAGTTTATGCATATATCGCAGTCCTGCAAGTTCTGACCTTCAGATATACAGTCTGTGCCTATAAGCACGTCTATGTCTGTCTTTTCTTCAGGATACAGCAACGCTCTCTCTTTTGACAGCGGCGAGAAAAGCGCTAAGAGTCTGTCCGTATCCGTGCTTCCGCCGGCACTGCACGCGTTACCCTTGTTGCCGCCCTGTATCTTTGCGGTAACCATACCGTACTTTTCTTTTAAGTATTCTGATACATACTTGTAAAGATAATCCGTCGTATCTGCAAATGCTGAGAAAATCAAAACCTTGCAGTTGCCTGCATTTATAGGGCATCTGACTTTTTCGTCAATTAGCTCTTTGAGCTGTCTCAGCTTTGTGTCGTGATCGACGGTTATTTTTTTCATCTCAACAGCTATGCTCTGCATAGTGTTGACGTCGAATTCAAGATCCCTTCTCCATCTGACAACGTCGATATCTTCAAGGTCTATTTCTATCGTCTTGCCCGTGGACGCTCTCTGCAACTCGAAGCCGCCGTCTTCGTCAGGATCTAACGCTTCATAATCATACACTTCACGCTTGATTTTAAGTCCCTTTTCTCCTCTCTGAAAACGGTCGATAAGATCAATAGTTTGATTATTTCTGTCAATAAGCGCATCAAGCGTCTTTCTGAAAGAATACACGCTGCTTTCAAGTCTTTTGAGCAAACTTATCGTCATCAGCTTTTTTATACCTGTTTCGCGGTTTGACTGCCTTGCGAAACCTTGACCCAAAGTGTTCGCTCTCTCGTCCTCGCTTGACAGATCTATCTCATACTTTTCTTCGTATTTGCCTTTTCTGCTGTCAAAAAGCATGCTGAGCGGAGCGTATACGTTCATCGTCATGCCGATAAGCCTTTGATATATCGTCTGGTACGGCAAAAATCCCGGAATGTCGGTAAGTTCGGGACTAAGCGACTTTACGGGAAGTCTTGACGGGAAATTGCCTATATCAGCAGTGTTGTAATACTTCTGAATATGCTTTCTGCTCCTTGCGATCGTTACGCTGTCGAGAAGTATCGTAAAATCTATGTCCAGGCTGTCAATCAGATCTTTCGCCTTTCTCTGCTCTATAGGGAGTTTGCTCCACTTGTTAAACGCCTTTTGCGCGTTCGCAAAAATGCTCTGCACGGACTTCGTCGTTTCAAGTTCTTTATTGAGCACGGAAAAATCACCGCAATATGCCAAAGCAAGCTGGTTTTTAAGATCGTTGTATCTGTTATTAACCGGCGTTGCCGACAGCATAAGCACCTTGGTCTTTACGCCCTCTTTCATAATGTGATTCATCAGGAAATCGTAACGCGTTTCCTTTCCTCTCACGGTGTTCGCATTGCGGAAATTGTGGCTTTCGTCAATAACTACAAGGTCATAGTTGCCCCAGTTTATCATTTTCAGATCGATACCGTTGCTATACCCCTTTGTCCTACCCAGATCCGTATGATAAAGCACGTCGTAACGTATTCTGTCATTGTAAAACACGTTAGTCTTCGTGTTGCCCCTGTATGCGTTCCAGTTGCTCGCAAGACGTTTGGGACACAGCACCAAAATCGACTTGTTGCGAAGGCTGTAATACTGCATTACCGCAAGCGCGGAAAAAGTCTTGCCGAGTCCTACGCTGTCCGCCAAAATGCAACCGTTGTATTTCTCAAGTTTGTTGATTATCCCGACAACGCCGTCTCTTTGGAAATTGTAGAGTTTTTGCCATATCAGACTGTTCTTGAATCCCGTCGCTTCATTAGGCATAGCGTCGCCGTATAAATCCGCTACAAATTCACGTAAGATATTGTAAAGCGTAAGAAAATATATGTACTCCGGAGAATTTTCGGTGTAGCAGCTCGTTATATAGTCGACGATATTCGCCGTCACGTCTTCAAGCACGTCACCATTGTCCCAAAGATTGTCAAACGACTTCAAAAAATCTTTCGTTTCCTCAGCCTTTATTATGGTTACAAGATTGTTTTCGCCTTTTTCATAACCAAGATCAGAAGTTGTAAATCCGTTGATAGGCGTATAGTCCACGCTCTTTCCGCCGTTTTCAATATCTATCATGTTCTGAGTGTAAGCATTGTTGTTGACAGACATGAACTTTGCCTTCCTTCTTATCCACTCCGCACACTCTCTCGCAACGGCTCTCTGCGTCATCTGATTGCGTAATTTTATTTCGAACTCCGTACCGCAAATTACGCTCTCCGTGTTGATCTTCGGTATATAAAATTCTCTTATTTCTTTATGAAAACTGTCTTTGATTTTGTCCTGAACAAATGTAGGCGTAGTAAAAATAAATTTCAGGCTGTCAACTTTTTCAAGTTCATCCTTCAACGCCTGATAAGCATAAATAGAAAAGTAAGCCGCAGCAATCCTCAGCTTACTTCCTTCTTTTATCTCTTTTTTCAGATCGTCGCCGAGCAAAACGCTCCTGTTGTCGATAATTTTCACAATTTTCCCTTCTATCACGCAGAATTCGACATTATTATATCATAACGATAACTTAAATTCAATAACGCTAACTAAATTATATTTGCGCGAAAATATTTATTTCCTTTCAAGGCAGATAAGCAAACAGGCTTTGAGCGACTTTACGTCAAATACGCTTTCTATCATAGCGTCCATAAGTTGGGTTTTGTCGACCTTGCTCCAATCTATATCGAAGGCGAATGAAAGCGCGTATTCTCTGACAAACTCCCTGATCGCTCTGCCGTTGCCTTCTCTGAAAGGATGGATTATATTGAGTTCTGCAAGCACATATGCAAGAAAATCCGCAAGCTCGCTCTTCAGTCTGAAGTCCTTTTCACGTTGCTTTATTTTGACAAACAACTCGTCAAGCTGGTCGTCTATGTATTCCCACACGCAAAACTTTGTGTTGCCTTTGGATATATCCTCTCTTCTCGTCTGTCCTGCGAAGTCGTATATCGGATCAAACAAAAATTTGTGTATTGCGTACAGATGCTTTTTGTCAAAGTTGCCTTTTATCGGATTTATCTGAAGTTCGAGAAGTCCGGCAAATGCGAGTTCGCTTTCCGCTTTGAAAAACTCCCCCTGATCCGTTATGTTAAGTTTGTTTTTCAAAACCGTACTCCCCTCATAACAATATATCGAATTACCGAAAGCGTACAGCTCGTATTTATCGAAAAAATTGTCTTTCTTATTTTCCATACGCATACCTCTTCGTGATCTCGGCGATCTTGCTTGCATAAGAAGTTGCGTTTCTTAAACGTTTTTCTGCATAATCCAGCATTTCATCTGTCGTTTCTATATCTTCCATTGCAAGCGAAGCCGAAACGCCGTCTATATTCACCCTCATGTCCGTCTTGGGCGTATCCTTGACGATAAAAAATACACCGTCTTTTTCAATAAACAAAACCTTATCTCCCGTATTCAATCCGAGAGCTATGCGTACGTCTTTGGGTATAGTCAACTGTCCTTTCGACGTCATTTTTGCAATTTCCATATCTGTCTCCTAAAAATTCCTTACTTTCCTTACTTATTATATCCTTTTTTCACTCTTTCGTCAACTCAAGAAAAATCAATCGTCAGAGAGCTAAAACCGAAGGCAATTTTATTGATAAAACCGTTGACTTATTAAAGCAATTTTCCTGTCAAAAAAACATGAAAATTTATTGTTTGCAACCCGTGCGTGTGCTTGTCTTTTATACGAGAGCGCCGGCGCTTCGCGCCGTCGCGACAAGCACACGCACGCTCAGATACGGAAGGTCGCAGTACGGAAAAGCGAGGGCGAGCGGAGATGCCCGCTGAACCGCTTTCGGCATTTCTCCGCTTCTCGCCTCTCGCTTATTTTCCGTTTCATTGCGTACCTTATTCCGAATTGCTTATCGGCAAATAATGTGCAATTTGTCTTCCGACTTTTCTTTTCCTCCAAATTTGCCCTTTCGTTTGGCATTGTCGCATAATCCTCTCAAAAGTAAACGGTCGTAAAATCCTCTTTTCGGATTTTCCTTTTTCCGTTGACTTTTGCTTTTTGACATTTTTGCAACGTAACATTTCCCGTCTTATGCTCCTTCCCTTGCCTGCCGAAAGGCAAATATATTTTTCGGAGGTAAAGAAAATGGAAACAAAAAGAAACTGTTACGATGTATTGGATGAGGTCATCTCCCCGGATAACGTAATGAATATCGGTGAGCTTATTGCCTTAAAAACAGCACAAAGACTGGTGCTTATCAAAGCGCCGAGAAGCCTTTACGTAGGGCTTGTAAGGGACATCAACTACAAGAACGTGCCCAGTTACATAATTACAGACGGATACGACCTTGCTCAATCTGCAATTTGCTTTCTGTGCGAACATTACGGAAAGCGAGTTATCGACTTATGCTCAGATCCGAAAACGGGTAAAGCCGTAACCGTATACGCTGCATGCAGCAGGATCGTAGGCCATGAGATTTACAAGAGATGGCTTTTTAATAGAAACACCCGTGGAATAGATATAAAGAAAGATTTCTACGAACAGGACTTCTTCAAAGATGATATGGAAGAATCTTTCAAGAAATGCGCCAAGATAATACGCAAAATGAAACTGACCAAAGGCGAAAGACAGACTCTGGATTGCTATATAGCAGGTATGCGTTTTGTTGACATAGCGGATACGTTGAAAATAGACCGCTCCAACGTATGGAGAAGACGAGATCGAATACAACAGAAATGCCGAAAGGTTTACGAAGAATTGAATTGAACCGAAACGGAGCGAAAATAGCTCCGTTTTTTTATGCTCGGTGAATTATACTTTCAAGTGCAACACCCAAACAAAAAAAGAGTTCATATGAATCTGTTGTATAATTAAATTGCAAC
>CALWHF010000012.1 GCA_944380305.1 uncultured Christensenellaceae bacterium | reverse complement strand
CCGCTCTCTTAGCGTTGTTGAAACGGTCGAGCGTACCTACGAGATAGCCCGTGATACGACGTATTCTCTCAAACGCGACGCCGCTCTCCCCCTCTTTTCTGCCGCACTTGGGGCAGCACTCTCCTATTATGCCGTTGTATCCGCAAACGGGGTCTCTGTCCACAGGATGGTTGATCGAACCGTATCCCACGCCCGCCTCTTTCATGCACCTGACGATCTTTTCGAACGCCTCCACGTTGTTCGCGGTGTCGCCGTCCAGCTCGACGTAGCTTATGTGTCCCGCGTTGGTCAGCGCATGGAAAGGTGCCTCGATCCTTATCTTGTCGAAAGCGCGTATGTTGTACCCTACGGGAACGTGGAAAGAGTTGGTGTAGTACTCTTTGTCGGTAACCCCGGGTATGATACCGTACTTCTTCTTGTCTATCCTGACGAATCTGCCCGAAAGACCCTCTGCGGGAGTTGCAATCAGACCGAAGTTGAGTCCCGTCTTCTGCGACATCCTGTCGAGGTACTCTCTCATGAAACGCACTATGTCCATACCGAGATTGAGCGACTCTTTGCTCTCACCGTGATGTTTGCCCGTCAGCGCGGTCAGGGTCTCTGCGAGCCCTATGAAACCAACGCTCAGAGTGCCGTGCTTGAGCACTTCGCCGACCTCGTCGTTGGGACCGAGCTTATCCGAATCTATCCATACGCCCTGCCCCATAAGGAACGGGAAATTTCTCACTCTCTTCTTAGACTGTATCTTGAACCTGTCGAGCAGCTGCTGTACGACGAGATCCATCTTGCGTTCGAGCTCCTCGAAGAACCAGTCCACGTTGCCCCGGCTCTTGATAGCTATCCTCGGCAGATTTATCGAAGTAAAACTGAGGTTTCCTCTGCCGTAGGTTATCTCTCTCGACGGATCGTATACGTTGCCCATAACTCTGGTGCGGCAACCCATATACGCGATCTCAGTCTCGGGTCTGCCCGGCTTGTAATACTGCAGGTTGAACGGCGCGTCGATAAACGAGAAATTGGGGAACAATCTCTTCGCGCTCACCTTGCACGCGAGTTTGAACAGGTCGTAGTTGGGATCGTTCTTGTTGTAATTGACGCCCTCTTTGACCTTGAATATATGGATCGGGAATATGGGCGTCTCGCCGAAACCGAGACCCGCCTCCTCCGCGAGAAGTATGTTCTTGATGACCATTCTGCCCTCGGGCGTCGTGTCCGTGCCGTAGTTTATCGAGCTGAACGGAGTCTGAGCACCCGCACGCGAATGCATCGTGTTGAGGTTGTGGATCAGAGCTTCCATTGCCTGGAACGTCGCTCTGTCGGTCTCGCTCGCCGCCTTCTTCGTCGCAAAAGCCTTTGCCTTTGCAAAATCTGCATCGGGGAAATCTCTGAACGCCTCTTTTTCAGCCTTGTCGTACGTTTCGCTGCCCGCAAGGCAGGGGTACGCCCCCGTCTCCGCCTCGATTTTAGCGACGATCTTCTTCACGTCATCAAGCGTAAGCTTGCTGTCGTCTATGAGCTCCAGTGCTTTAGTGAGATTGGAGCAATACAGTCTCTTATACGTCTTGATAACGCCCGGTGCGAGACCGTAATCGAAATTGGGGATACTCTGACCGCCGTGCTGATCGTTCTGGTTGGACTGTATCGCTATGCACGCGAGTGCCGCGTAACTCTGAATGTCGTTTGGCTCTCTGAGGAAACCGTGTCCCGTAGAGAATCCGCCCTTGAACAGCTTGAGAAGATCTATCTGGCAGCAGGTCGTGGTCAACGTGTAAAAGTCGAAATCGTGGATATGTATGTCGCCCTCTCTGTGCGCCTTGCTCTGCTCGGGCGGCAGAATATACTTCTCGTAATAGTCCTTCGCGCCTTCGCTGCCGTACTTGAGCATCGTGCCCATCGCAGTATCGCCGTCGATGTTCGCATTGTCGCGTTTCATATCGCTGTCGCCCGCGTCGGTAAAGGTCAGCTCGTTGTAAATACGCATCAGCGCGGTGTTCATTTCGCGCGACTTAGTACGCTCCGCACGGTAAAGAATGTACTTCTTCGCGATGTAAGCGTAGCCGTTTTCCATAAGGACTTTTTCCACCATATCCTGTATGTCTTCGATGGTGGGGCTCTTCGCCGACTCACCGAATTTTTCGAGCAGTCTCTCCTCTACGAGACGCGCGAGTCTCGCGCATTCCTGCTCGTCCTTTCTGCCCGCAGACGCCATGGCTTTAGAGATGGCGGTCTGTATCTTGGTGATGTCGTACGGGACTCTTCTTCCGTCTCTTTTGATGATGCTTTCGAACATTTTTCCTCCCCGTGCGCGTTTTCTGCTATTTCCTGCGTCGACCACAATATATTGTGGTGCAACCCCGCGCTCTTTACTTTATTTTGTATTTGCATTATAAAGGATAGCATATAGGAAGTATACTGTCAACGACAAAAGCGATAATAAAAATAAAATAATTTTCCAAATTTTGCTTGACAAAACCGCGCTCTCGTTATCTGTCCGAAACGTGACTTTTTATTACTGCAATATACTTGTTGTTACGAACGGAGAAAGTATTTTTAGCAAACAAAAAAAGCCCGTCGCTTTCAGGCGCGGGCAAGTCGGTTGTTGTCGTCACGACTTCTTTATCTTATCTGCCAGCTTGACTAAAAACCCTTTTATCAGATCCATCACCGCGAAATAATCGTCGAGGCTTTTCATCAGAAAAGGATCGGGTATCGTCGTATAACTGCCGTCGACGTATTCGCTGAGAGTCACAAACTTCTTGTGAAACCTGAGCGGCAAGGCGACCTTGTTCATTTTCGTCATGCCTATGATAACGTCAGCCTCTTTGAAAAGACGGCCGTCTCCCCACTTGAACGCGGGTCTGTGAGCGTCTATCTCCTCTTCGGTGAATCCTTCACGAAGAAGCGCGAGTCTCGCCTTCGGATGTATTCTGCGTGAGCGGTTGAAAACCGCCGCGCTTCTGACGCTTTCCACTTTCGACGCCAGTTCCGCGTCCTGCTCCGTCATACGGCGGAAGACGTATTCGCAGAACGGACTGCGACAGATGTTGGACGAACAAACGAACAGTATCTTCATAATATTGATTATATATTATAAAGCGCGACGCGCGCAACAGTTTTTTTCGTGCGGCTTTGACATAACGAAAAGAGACGGTTCCCCGTCTCTTGTTTCTTCGGTGTTCAGATCTTTTCTTCGCCGTAATCCCGTATGAGTCCTGTCATATAATCGAGAAACTCTTTCATCTTCGCCAGATCGTTGTCCGAGCACTTCTCCGAGATAGTGAACGTCGCGACCCCCTTGAAAGTCGTACACGCGACCTGCATATACGGTTTGTACTTTACCGTACCCGTCATGAACGCGTTGATGGCGGGCGCGTCAACGAGATCGATATTCTCGCTCCTGATAACCCCGATATTGGACATCCCGACAAGCGGATTGGTATAACCTATCTTTACCGCCAGCTGAGAGATCGCGAACGGGAAAACCTGATACGCGAGTGCCATCAGCGGCAATCCCGAAAGCCCGAGCAAAGGGTTCTCCTTATGCGGTTTGAGTGCCGTTCTCACTCTTTCGAGCGTCTCGGCAAAACTGTCACCCGCGCCGCAGGTCAGCTTGCACGGCATATACGAAGTCAGGTTCGTGTAACCCGCCGTATCGTTGCCATTGATGTATCTGCGCAGATCAAGCATGGACGTTATCTCGGTCGGAGTTTTTCCGTCCACGCCGTCGAAAAATTTTACTATCGCCCTGAAAAATGCCGCAAGATATATATCGTTTACGGTAAATCCGTCTTTTTTACCTCTTGCCTTGGCTTTAGCGAGTGCCTCCGCCTCGAGCTCAACTTTCATGATATGAGATTTATCCGTATCTTTTTCGGGCTCGAAAGGAAATTTCAGTTTGATATTCGTTCTGGAGACGTTTTTATAAAGCAACTTTGCCTTTCTCGCGAGTTCGGGAGGAAGATCGTTATAGACCTGTTTCGCGCTGCGCGTCCCGTTCTTAACCTTTGCCTTATAATTCGGATCCGCCTTGAGACCGTTGTACGTCTCGCAGACGGTCTTGCCGAAACTCATGAAATCCCTTCCGTCGAAACACATATGGTTTATCAGAAAGCATAGCAGGCTCCTGTTGTTGCCCTTAAGCAGTGTGAACTCGAATTGCAGCTTATCCTCGCAGTTAATCCTGCGGGTCAATATTTTCTGTATCTCGGCGACGAAGTCGTCGTCTTCGATAACTTTCAGCACTTCCTCTTCGGTATAATCGTAATTGACCACCCAGTAAGGATTTATCGGATTCGCAACGAAACTGCTGTGCAACACGTCTACCCTGTCCACGACTTGCTTAAGTGCTTTGCGCATCACGTTTTCGTCCACTATTCCCTCGTACTCGAACGCGCAATGCATCATTCCGTCGTAGTAGTTTTTGAAAATATACTGGACTTTGTCCCACATTTCGGCTTTGAGCGTCTTTTTCTTCAAAGTCTTTCTCCTTATAACTTTATTCTTCCGGTCGCCGTGTCTTGCCAACGATAATGATATAAAAAAACCTGTTCTTTGTCAAATTATTCACATCCATGCGGTATTATAACGGACAAGAAGGCGCAAATTTCACATTTTACCCCAAACGGGTATTTGTTATAATCGAACGCGGATTTGCTCTTCTTCGCGCAATTTACGCAACAGCGCAAATTTTTTAATTATATCGTTTGCCAAATCGCGCGGAATATTGTACAATATACAAGCACGCAGAGATGTCCGAGAGGTCGATGGTGCAGCACTCGAAATGCTGTGTTGATGAAAGTCAACCGAGGGTTCGAATCCCTCTCTCTGCGCCATAAAAAATACCGAGGTTGTCGCCTCGGTATTTTTTATGCGCCGAGAGGGATACACGAACCCTTGTCATAAGCGAAGCGTTGACAGGGTTCGGCGATCCGCCACAGGCGGTCGCTTTCGCGGTCGGCAATAATCATCAACCTACGCAGGAAACATCTGAGCGAATATCCCTCTCTCTGCAGTATGGTGATTCTCAGAACCCTCGTCATAAGCGTAAGCGGTCGCGGGGATACAGCCGCAGTAGCTACGCTTTAAGTAACAAGTAACCATATGCGACAGCATACTTTGTTCCTCGTCACACGGGGCTTTCGCGGTCGGCAATAATCATCAACCTACGCAGGAAACATCTGAGCGAATATCCCTCTCTCTGCGCCAAATCGACCACTTCCGAAAGTATTACCGTCAATATTACGAGCATGAACCCTATACCGACATTGACGATAACGCTGCAAAGCCCGACGAAAACAGCATTTGTCGGAGCAAAATATCCTGCCGCTAGCAAAGCCGCAAATCCCGCAAACGGAAATGCACACGCTGCAATAAACAAATATTTCTTATTCACCTTTACCGAAAGTATCGGATACAGCAAAAGCGCGCCCATCTGTGCGAAACCCGCTACGAAAGTATACAACGAGAACAGATCGTCCTCCACACCGCAGACGTATTCGAAATAATATAAAGCAAAACTGTTTGAAAGCTGATACGCCACATTGAAAAACAACGCGATGACCAGTACTGTCAGGACCTGATCGTTTTTGAACAGCACTTTAAGCATCCTTTTCACTCCCGTCTTTTTCGTACTGCCGACCGTCGCGACCTTTTTCTCTCTGACGTTAAACACCGTAAGAAGCGAACATACAACGAAGATCACCGCAACCGCGACGGCAAAACGCGCGTATATCCTGAAATCTTCTCCGTTTTCTCCTACGGTTCATTCTGACTCAATCTTATTGAGAGCAAGATACAGACAGTTACGGTCGGGGACGTTCCTTCAAACCGAACAAACGCAATTCGTCAGCCCTTGCTTCCGTGCAAAAAAAACGCGTCGCTTATCCGGCGACGCGCGTTTGCTCGATCTTTGATATATTATCCGGAATAACCGCAAGCTGCCTTGAACTCTTCGAGTTTGTCCGCCTTGACGGTGCCTTTATCCACGTTGAGCGAAAGTATGTCGTGCACTGCCTCTTTTGCCGTCACTTCGCAACCCTCCAGGTCGTTGGCGATAAAGTCTTTCATCACCACGTTGATCGCCGCGAGTTTTTCGGGATCCGTCGCTACGGTGTTCTTCAGATAGTCACTGAGAAGAGGTCTGATCGCCGCCTCGCCGTCCTGCAGCGGAGATACGGACATCTGCCCTTGCAGTACAAAGAATACTCCGTCCTTTCTGACGTCGAAATAATGCTGCCAATGCTCTACGAGCACGTCGGTCGTATCCTTGTGATAATCGCCGTCCCAATCTGACTGAAGATACAGACTGCGCTCGAACAGTATGTCGTTTTTCTCGCATATGTCGCTCGCCTCGTCCCTGTACAGAATGATTATGTTCTTGCCCATCTCTCTCATTTCGCCGAAAGTAATCTCCACGGGATTTTCGCAATCTGTCTTGGAGAGTATCTTTTCTGTCGGCAAAACCTCTTTAATCAGCTCTATCAGTCCGTCCTCGGTTTTGGTCCAGGTATGCTGAAAATCGAGGATCAGCACCTCCTGGGGATTTCTCTCGATAAACGCTTTTATCTCTTCCAAGCTCTTTCTGACGCTGACGCCGAATGCTCTGCCTCCCCAGTCGCTGCCTCCGCTGTTTGCATGAATGAAATAATATTCTTCGGCTTTTGTGTTGTATGTAGCGCGGCAATCGAAATAACGGCTGCCTGCATCGAGCTGTGCGCCTATGCCGCTGAGCTGAGTTTCCCACGCGACGTCCGCGCCACGAGTACCCGCGTCGTGCGAGCCGGGCATAACGACTTCGCTGACGAGCGTCTCCTCGGAAATGTAACTCATCCATGATTCTTCGAAAGTTCTGTTGTCTTCTGTCACGTTTTCTCCGTTATCGCATGCGACTGCCGCAAAAACCATTGCGGCAAGCACGCATACCGATATGATTATTTTCATAATATTGTTCTTCTTCATAATAACACCTCCGTCGTTATCATATCACAGACGCACGGCTTTTACAACTTTTTGGGGTCGATTATAACAAAGATTTATCATCTTCTTTTGCATCCGTGTCTGCGGATTCATTACCCGGAACTTTTTCATCCCGGTCTGTGCACTTCGTATTTACATTCTTTGCGATAACAGAGTCCGCATAATCCGCGATAACCACCTCCTCGTTTGTTTCATCGCACTCGGTTTTCCGACGACAGCCTTTTTTGAAAAGACGCGTTCTTCGTATAATCATATCTATCGCGAAGGCTCCGAGAGGAGCGGTAAAAAATATTGATACTACGGCAATCGCGAGTACGGTTTCTCCGCACGCGAGACCCATCGCGAGCGGCACGCCTCCTATCGCCGCCTGCACGGTGGCTTTCGGCGTATAGGCTACCTCGCAGAACAGTCTCTCTTTTACATTGAGCTTTGTCTTTATCAGGCAACAAAGCACGCCGACGCACCTGAACGCAAGCCCGCATATTATCAGCACGAGTATCAGCCCGAGCGACCTGACGGCATACGACACGTCCACGCTTGCACCGACCAGCACGAAAAGCGAGGAAAAAGCGGTGAACAGCACTATCACGAACACGTCGTCTACCGACGCACCAGCCATAATCATCTGGGGTATTCCCTTTTCTGTCCCGAGACCCTTTTCCTGCATCATGATCATTTTCGGAATTATCACCGCAGGAGATACCGCTGCCACGACGGTGCCTGTCAGAGCGGCTTCCGCATATGTCATCCCGAAAAGAAGCGGTGCGAACGCTACCATTGCGCATATCTCGAAACATGCCGGAACGAAACACATAAACGCTGCGGGTCTGCCTATCTTTTTCAAATCGGTTATATCGAGAGAAAGCCCTGCCCTTAGTACTATTATAACAAGCGCGATCTGCCTGAGGTCTGACGAAAGCGAAAGTATCGATCCGTCTATCAGATTCAGCGCGTAAGGACCAAGCACTATGCCTGCAACGAGCATACCGAGAAGAGGCGGCAATCTAAGAGCCGCGACAACGCGCGAAAAAATCAATCCTCCAAGGAAAATTAAAGCGATACTCAGTAAAAACATTTCATCCTCCGCAAAAAAATTGCCGACCTTCCGCAAATCCCGCGAGCATCGGCAACTCTCGCGAAAAGCAGAAGTCATCAGCATTCAATGCGGCTAGGGCAAATACCCCGGGAGGACTTCATCCCCGTTCTTTTTCCTAATTTTAGCACTAAGCTAAATCGTTGTCGACGGAATACGCTTTATTGCGCAAAGACGTAACGTCGTCTTGAAATCATCTACCAGTGTAGATATTATCGAGTTATAATAAAAAGCAAACATCTTTTACCGCTGCTTTCGTATTTACCGATTTATCCATTTTTTATCCCGTTTTCAACAGCTTTGATATTATGTTTGACTATTTGGCGGATATAATTTACAATATTATATTGAGGTGCATATGAACTATATATCTTTATGCGGAGAGTGGAAACTCTCGAGAAACGACAGCAACGAAATCATCGACGCAACCGTTCCCGGTTGCAATTTTACCGATCTTCTCGCGGCGGGTAAGATCCCCGATCCCTTCCTCGCATGCTACGAAAAGAGCGTGCAGTGGATCGGAGAAAAGAAGTGGACGTACGAAAAAACTTTCGTAGCCGATGCCGCTGCCGTTGCCTGCGAAAAGCAGGAACTCGTATTCGAAATGCTCGATACCCTTTCCGAAATCTATCTCAATGGCGAAACTCTGGGCAAAACTCAGAACGCGTACCGCACATATTCTTTCGATGTGAAAGGTCTTCTCAAAGAAGGCGAAAATACGGTCAAAGTCGTGTTCTTCTCTCCTCTCGACTATATACGTCAGTGGCACAAAGCAATGCCTTTGCCCAACACGACCGAAGGCGAAGCAGGCAGCTGCCACATACGCAAACCCGCCTACCATTTCGGCTGGGACTGGGCTCCTCATCTCCTCCATTGCGGAATAATGAAACTCGCGTACATACGCGCATACGACGGAGCGAGACTCGACGGCGCAGTTATAAAACAACGCCACGAAGATGGCAAAGTCACGCTCTCGATAACTCCCGAAATAACGGACGGAGACGACGTTACAGTCGGTTACAGGCTCACCTGCCCCGACGGAGAAGTACTGACCGCGGCAGGACGCGGCACGGTCGGGATCGTTGTCGAAAATCCTAAACTCTGGTGGACGGCAGATCTCGGAGATCAGCCTCTTTACAAACTCGAAGTCGTACTCGGCAAGCAGGTCAAAACGTACAGGATAGGTCTCAGAACTCTCGTGCTCGACCGCTCGAAAGACGAATACGGCGAGAACTTCCGTTTCGTTCTCAACGGCGTAGGCATATTCGCCCGCGGCGCGAACTGGGTCCCGTCCGACAGCTTTATCACCCGTACCACGCGCACCGATCTCGAGAGGCTGCTGGGTTCGGCGAAAAGAGCGAACATGAATATGCTCCGTGCCTGGGGCGGCGGCTACTACGAAAGCGATGACTTCTACGATATTTGCGACGAGCTGGGCATCCTCGTATGGCAGGATCTCATGTTTGCATGCTCGCCCTACCCTTACACCCGCAAAGACTTCGTAGACGAAGTTTTCTTAGAGATCGCGGACAACGTAAAACGCATCCGTCACCACGCTTCCCTCGCCGTATGGTGCGGCAACAACGAGCTTGAACAGATGAGCGGTGCGTGGATGATAAGACCCGACATAATAGCTCAGGCGGGAGACTTTTTCTATAAAGATATTCCCGCACTTATGGCAAAATACGACGACGTTACGCCCTACCATCCGAGTTCCCCGAGCGGAAACGAATACATGAAGAATTACAACTGCGACGACTACGGCGACTGCCACCTGTGGAAGGTATGGCACGGCATGCGCCCGAGCGATTACCTGACGAAACGCAACCCGAGATTCTGCAGCGAATACGGTCTGCAATCGCTTCCGCATAAAAACACGGTCCTTCGCATGAACGGCGGCAACCTGCCCGTATCGATGAAAGAGCCCGTTATGCAGGCGCACCAGAAAGCTCCTTTCGGCAACCAACGCACGCTTTATTATATCGTCGACCGCTACTGGTCGCCCGAAAACCTCGATGACCTGATATACCTGACCCAACTCAGCCAGGCGTATTGTGCGAGAGTCGCGACCGAGGCGTGGCGCACCAGAAAAGGACGCTGCAACGGCTCTCTGTACTGGCAGCTGAACGACTGTTGGGGCGTGACGAGCTGGTCAGGCTACGACTATTACGGCAATCCGAAAGCTGTTCACTACGAGGCAAAACGTTTCAACGCGCCGCTGACCGTCGTCATACTCGCAGACAAAGACAAACGCACGGTGACCGTTATAAACGATACAAGGAACGGCGGAGATTTCGACGTGACGTACGGCATCGTATCGTTTGACGGAAAGACCGTCTACGAACAGACGCGTCCCGTTTCTCTCAAGGCGGGAGAGATAAAAGAAATCGCCTCGATAAAGCCCCGCGAACACGGCAATAGCAGACATTCCGTCATATTCGCAGTCCTGAAGACAAAAGACGGCAAGATCCTCTCGTCGCGTTTCCATACGGCTGAAAAGGAGAAAAAGTGTTCTCTCCCCGACCCCGGGCTTTCTTTCTCGACATCTCTTTCGGGCGGTGTATACACGATCGATCTGAGCGCGAAAAATTACGCGAGAGGGATCGAGATAAGCATTGCGGGAAAAGACGGAGAATTCTCGGACAACTTCTTCGATCTGCCCGCGGGAGGAAAAGCAAGGGTAAGCATAGCGGCAGACGAGACCGACAAAGCCGCCCTCGACAAAGCTCTCAGAGTGCGCAGCCTGTACGATATAAAGCGCAAACAAAACGCGGCAAAAGACGCTTTCGTCGCGGCAAAAGTGTTCCTTGAACCGTACAATCTTGCAAACTGGATATACAGAACTAAGGAATAATAAAAGGATACTATGCAAAAGTTTTTCGATCAACCGATGACCTCTCTGTGCGCGACGCTGTGCGACTTCGCGGGAGTAACTCCCCCGAAATTCGCCGCCGACGCATGCGAAGAGCTGAAAACCGGACTGACCGCGACGAGCGGCGTGACTTCCGTCGACAGAATACTTATGTACAATCCCGACGCCGTAGCGGACTATATCTACGACAAATACGCCGAAAAGTTCGCCCTATGCGAAAAGATCGCGCCGATAAGACAGCGTTTCGTGACCGTCTACCCTCCCAAAACCCCCGTATGTTTTGCCAGCATGTACACGGGAGCGACTCCCGACAAGCACGGCATAAACAAATACGAAAAGCCCGTCGTGACGATCGATACGATCTTTGACGCGTTTATACGCGCGGGCAAAAAGCCGTGTATCGTCAGCGTAAAAGACCAGAGCATGGATAAGATCTTCAGGGGCAGGGACATGGCGTATTATTCAGAAAAATACGACGACGAAGTCGTTGAACGCGCTCTCGAACTTATCGAAAAGGACGAGTACGACCTTCTCTGCGTCTACAATCAGAGATACGACGACTCGATGCATCGCTCTCATCCGACCTCGGCGCGCTCTCTCAAGGCTCTCGACTGCTATGCCGGATCTTTCGTGAAACTCGGAGAAAAAGTCAATACTTGTTGGCAAAATCACGACGCGCTGATAGGTTTCGCACCCGACCACGGCGTTCACAGAATGCTGATAGGGCTGGGCAATCACGGCAGCAATATCCCCGAGGATATGAACATCTCTCATCTTTACGGGATAATCGCAAGACACTGACGTCACGATACCAACGTTACCGAAGAGGGTGCGATCGCGCCCTCTTTTCGTTTGTCTCCCGCCTGCTTTTGGCGGCTCGCCTTGCGGCGAGACTCGCGCTTTACGGCTTTCCCTTCTCCTTTCCCCGCGTATAAAGCGATCGCGTTTGTCGATAATCATCACCATGATGGCAAAGGTAGCGATAAACAGCGTCGTCGCTTTCTTCTCTCTGTTTTTCATAGCCAAGATACTCGGCAAAAAGCAGATAGCGGAGCTCACTTTCTGCGACTACGTCGTCGGAATATCTCTCGGCTCGATTTCCGCTGAATGGGCGATCGACAACGAAAAACCGTGGTATGTCTACGCGACCGCGATACTCGTCTTCTTCGCGCTCAGTCTTATCATCGACTTCGCCGAACGAAAAAGTCCGTTTCTCAAAAAGCTGTTCAAAGGCTCGCCGATTGTGCTGATAAGCGACGGCGAGATAGATTATATCAATCTGAAAAAGAGCAAGCTCGACGTAAACGCCCTGCTCGGAATGTGCCGCGTAGCGGGTTATTTCGACGTGCGCGACATCGCTTACGCGGTATTCGAAACGGGCGGAGAACTCAGCATCCTGCCCCGCTCTGCCCGTCGGGCGGCAACGACAGAAGAACTGGGTATCAGCACCCGGGATGCAAAACTCGTCCTCCCTTTCGTGATAGACGGAATGATCTACGCAGAAGCTCTGTCCCGCGCGGGCAAGACCGTAGGCTGGCTCAAAGAAAAACTCAGCGGAAAAGACGTAAAACGCGTGCTCCTGGCCTGCTACGATCCTGCCGAAGACGACGTGTTCGTCAAAATGAAGAACGACAGGGGATTTGCCGACACGGTAAAATAATGCGTATTGACAACGTCCCCGCATTGGTCTATGATTAACTTATGGTAGGATTTTATCTTATAGGCTCGCTCTGCGTTCTCAGCTCGCTCGCAAAAGCGTATTTCGACACTAAAAAGGCGGTAAAAGCGGAATTCGCCGCAAAACTGCTCGCGAGCGTCAGTTTTATGTTCTGCGCGGTATACGCCATATACCGCAATCCCGACTCGACGTCTTACGGCATATTCATTCTATGCGCGCTGATATTCGGCACGATAGGCGATATTTTGCTGTGCCTGGACGGTTTCTTCCCCGAAAATCCCGAGTACTTCAAATTTTTCAACACGTTCGGCACCACGGTATTCTTCGCGGGACACATTTTGTATATGGTCCTACTGTTCGTATACGCGCCGATAAGCGAGACCCCTTTCCTTCTTCTCGCGGTACCGCTGTTGCCGCTCGTACTGCTTGCATTGATACTGACCGACAAGATTACTCTTCCCCGTACAAAAAGTTACATGATGCTGGTATACTTTGCGGTCGTCAGCGGAGTCATTCTCGGCGCGGTGAGTTTCGTGATAAACTCTCACGGCAAGGCGGTCGGCTGGATAGTGCTGTCGGCATCGGTATTGTTCGCGTTTTCGGATTGTTTTCTCGGGCTGTTCCACTACTGCCCGTCCCTGAAGATAAGCCCGAAGATCGCGCCGTACATAATCATGCCTACCTACTGCATTGCTCAGGTGCTTTACGCGCTGTCGATATATTATATCTGAACACTGCCCCGAGAAAGCAACGATTTTGAAAAAACCGACCCTCGCGGGTCGGTATTGTTTTTCTTGCCATCGTATAATATTTTCAATTGCGCATCGTTAAAAAACGTGTAAAAGTCCTGTGTCAGAGCTTGTTCGTATTATTCAGGTCCGGTATCGTTGCGACGTCTTTCATTCCGCCTCGCCCGATGCGTCTCCTTTCTCTTCTCCGACAGGCAACGCCGCCTTGCGGCTCTCAAGCTCCTTCTTTATATCGTCGAAACGTTCTCTTCCCATATTCGCGCGGTATGCGAAAATCACCGATACAAGGAATATCACGCTGGGTACCACCGCCAGCACCACGCGTATCGCAACGAGCGCGGAATGAGGCTGCTCGACAACCGTGTTGTCGGTGCTCTCGACATATCCGAACAGTTCCAGCACGAGAGAGACGACGGCAACCGCTATACCCGACGCGAGTTTATACATAAACTGCGTTATGCCGTAAAACGCTCCCTCTCTCCTGACGCCGTTGACGTACTCGTCCACCTCCACGACGTCTGGCAGGCTCGCGTACGGCAATATCTGTATCGCCGACATCCCGAGCCCCGCGAGTACGCACATCGCGACCGTGCTCCACACCACCTTTTCGGGCACGAAGAGCGCGAGAGACAACGCGAGAGTCATATATACGCAAGCTATTGCGTAAACCTTGTGTTTGCTGAACTTTTCGCTCGCTTTTACCCATACGAACGAAGACAGTATCGCGCATATCAGCGGAGTCGCGATGAACACCATGCTCATCGTGCCGCCGCCGAACCCCATCGTATCGTTGATGAAGAACATGAATACGCTCATGATTATATCGAAACCGACCATACTGAGCAGATAGGTCGCTATCACGTTGCGGAATTCCTTGAGCTTGAAAAACTCTTTGAGCGTAGCGAAAAATCCCTGCGTATTTTCTTTCGCGCTCTCCTCTCTTTCCTTTACGGTAAGGGAGCATACAAAGAAAATTATCGACGCGAGCACGCCGAAGATGACCGACGCTACCGCATACGCCTTGCTGAGCGAACCGAATGCGCCGTACAGTATGCTCTCCGCGCCGTCTGCGAGAAGAGCGAAAACCGCCGCGCCGAGCAACATGCCTACGTTCGCCATCGCGATCCTAATGCCGCTTATAGACGTGCGCTCGTCGTAATCGTCAGTCATGTTTGCCGTCAACGCGTTGTACGGAATGTATACGACGGTCCAGACCGTATTGTACAGCATATAGACGAGCGTATAATATATCATTTTCGCTATCTGCGCGTCCTCTCCGAAAGGAGCGAGCCAAAGCAGGATAAAACTCAGCCCGTACGGTATCGCACCGAAAAGCATATATACTCTGCGTTTGCCCCACTTGCCGAACTTCGTCTTGTCGACGATCCTGCCCATCATGTAGTCGGTTATCGCGTCCCACGCTCTCGCGATCATGAACACCACAGACGCGAGACCCGCCTTGAGTCCGCCCACGTTGACGAAAAAGTACAGCAAATAAAAAGATATGGCGGCGAACAGAATATTCACCGACATATCTCCGCTGCCGTACGCTATCTTCTGACTCAAAGATATTTTACCTTTGCGTTCTTCCTGCATAATTTCATCCGAAAAAACTTATTTGTATTTTTTCATTTCCTCTTCGACGATCGCTTTGATCTTCGCGGTGCAGTCTTTGAGAGAAACTCTTTCGGCTTTCTTCGTGGCGCGCATGCAGATCTCGACCTCTCCGTCCGCAAGCGTCTTGGGCGACACGACTATCCTTATAGGCATGCCCATAAGATCTGCGTCCGCGAATTTTACGCCCGCGCCGCAGTTTCTGTCGTCGAACAGCACTTCGACGCCGTTGTCCTCCAGCTCTTTATTGAGAGCGTCCGCCTGTCTTGCGACGTTTTCGTCGTCGTAGCGCAGTACGCAGACGTGCACCTGCCACGGAGCGACCGACATAGGAAGTATCAGTCCGTTTTCGTCGTTGGATTCCTGCGCGATCGAAGCTATCGCTCTGCCTACGCCTATGCCGTAGCAACCCATTATCGGGTTGAAAGCCTGACCGTCCTTGCCGTGCACGGTCATGCCCATAGACTTCGTGTATTTAACTCCCAGCTGGAAAATATTGCCTATCTCTATGCCGTTTTCCACTCTGAGCTCTCCTCCGCATACGGGACACCTCTGCCCCGCTTTGACTTTGGATATATCGACGTAGGACACGTTCTTGAAATCGCGGTCGGGGCTGACGCCGACGTAGTGATATTCGGGCTTGTTCGCGCCGCATATCATATCGTTCGTACCCTCGATCGACTTGTCGTACACGACGGTCAGTTTGTCCGAAAGACCTATCGCGCCGATGTTGCCGCAGACGATGTCCTCGCTTATGCCGCCGTCGTACGCTACGACGTTCTTGCCGAGAGCCTTCTTGAGTTTAGCCTCGTTGACCTCGAGATCGCCTCTGACGAAAGCGACGACGAGTTCGTCCTGCTCTCCCTTGACCGCGTATACGACCGCCTTTATCGTCTTGTATTCGGGAACGTTGAGACGTTGGCAGACTTCTTCTATCGTCTTGTCTTCGCCCGTAAACACCTCTTTAAGCTCCGCGGGAGCGGCGTCATGCCTGTCGAAGACGGAAGTCGCGACTTCCATGTTCGCGCGGTAATCGCAGTCGTTGCAGAAGACTATGCTGTCCTCGCCCGCGTCCGTTATCAGCATGAATTCGTGAGCAACGCTGCCGCCCATCATGCCGCTGTCGGACTTTACGTCTACGAAGTTTCTGAGTCCTATCCTCCTGAATATGCGATAGTACGCGTCGTACATCTCATAGTAGTATTCTTCAAGCTCTTTCGCGTCGTTGTGGAAAGAATACGCATCTTTCATCGTAAATTCTCTGACTCTTATCAGTCCGCCGCGCGCACGCGCTTCGTCGCGGTATTTGGTCTGGATCTGATATATCATCATAGGCAGCTGCTGATAGCTGGACACCGTATGGTTCGCGAGGTGCACCGCCGCCTCCTCGTGCGTCATGCCGAGCAGCATGTCGTGATCGTTCCTGTCCTTGAAACGCACCATCTCCGAGCCTATCGACTCGTATCTGCCGCTGCTGTCCCACAGTTCCCTCGGCATAACGACGGGGAAAAGCACTTCCTGACCGTCGAGAGCATCCATTTCTTCTCTTATTATGGTCTGTATCTTCCTGCTCATTCTCTGACAGGGCGTCGTCATCGTATATATGCCGCCGTAAACCTGCTTGATGAATCCCGCTCTCGACAGGAGAACGTGGCTTCTGATCTTCGCGTCCTGAGGCGCTTCTTTTGTCCTTTCGCATACCAGCTTGCTGAGTAACATAAAATCTTCCTTTATTCGTTCGTTAGTAGAAATTTTAGCATAAGGAACAGGCAAAATCAAGCGATAGACCGATATTGAATATAAACCGCGCCTGTGCGCCGCGATAATATGCGTATATGCGCATACGTTCAAGTGCGGATACGTCGATATGAATGTATCCGCATACGACCATACGCGCAATGAATATATGACGATACGTTCATCTCACCGCGCGTCGATACGTCACGGAGCTGCACCCGACGAAACGCCCTGCCCGTCCGAAACAATATTCTGACAAAGTAAACAAAAAATCGACAAAAGCTATTTGAAGAAAACGCGGTTTGTGTTATAATGGTCACGGAGGGCTTTATGGATAAACAAAAACTCGAATTTCTCAACGCAAAATCCGACGAGATACGCAAGATCCTGATCGAAATGATAGGACGACTGGGCGTCGGACACGTCGGAGGCTCGCTCTCGGTAGTCGACCTGCTGACGGTTTTATATTACGACATAGCGAAAGTCGACCCCGAAAACCCGAAAGATCCGGACAGAGACCGCATCGTGATGAGCAAAGGCCACGCAGGTCCCGCGCTCTACGCCGCTCTCGCGTCCAAGGGCTATTTCCCGATGGAAGAGATCAAGACCCTGAACAAACCGAA
The DNA here is from genome assembly GCA_944380305.1 of uncultured Christensenellaceae bacterium. GTDB lineage: Bacteria > Bacillota > Clostridia > Christensenellales > UBA3700 > Ornithoclostridium. The sequence goes on along the minus strand of CALWHF010000012.1, from coordinate 47,206 downwards.
CACGAATCTCCCCTCGCACTGCGACATGAACAAGACAATAGGCGTCGATATGACCGCAGGTTCTCTGGGACAGGGCATCAGCGCGGCTGTCGGCATGGCTCTAGCGGGCAAGATGGACAAAAAGGATTATCACGTCTACGCGATAATAGGCGACGGCGAATCGCAGGAAGGTCAGGTGTGGGAGGCGATGATGCTCGCGGGCAATAAAAAGCTCGACAATCTGACGATATTCCTCGACAACAACAAGATGCAGATAGACGACTACGTCGATAACATCAACAGCGTCGAGCCTTTCGACAAGAAGTGCGAGGCTTTCAACATGCAGGCCATCCGCGTCAACGGGCACGACAAAGAGGCTCTCGAAAAAGCGATCCTCAAAGCGAAAAACACCAAGAACAAGTGCACTTGCATCGTCATGGATACGATAAAGGGTTACGGTGTTCCGTGGGCTGTAAGCAAGGGCGTGGGCAGCCACAGCTTCTCTATTTCGGAAAAAGAATGGAGAGAATTCTGCAATAAGGAGACCGACTGATGCAAGACATAAAAGAATTACGCGAAATATACTGTGACAGCCTGCTCGAAATGGCTGCAACGAACAAAGACATAGTTGTCGTCGAGGCTGACCTGACAAACTGCATAAAGACTGGTCGTTTCAAGGCGGCTTACCCCGACAGATTCATAAACGTAGGTATTGCAGAGGCAAACATGATTGGCGTATGCGCAGGTCTTTCAACCTGCGGCAAGATCCCTTTCTGCTCTTCTTTCGCCCCGTTCGCAACTCGCCGCTGCTACGACCAGATCTTCATATCGGTCGCTTACAGCAAACAGAACGTCAAGATCGTCGGCACAGACCCCGGTATAACCGCAGAACTTAACGGCGGTACTCACATGCCCTTCGAGGATATGGGTATCATGAGAAATATCCCCAATATGGTCTGCATCGAGCCTACCGACGCGGCTATGCTCAAATCGCTGATGCCCCAGGTCGCGGCTTATAAGGGGCCCGTATATCTGCGCATTATGAGAAAGAAATGCGAACAGATCTACGGCGACGGAGCCGAATTCGATATGTTCAAGGCGTTTACTCTGCGTCAGGGATCCGACGTGACGATATTCGCGAGCGGCATCATGGTATCCCGTGCGCTCGAGGCTGCCGACAAGCTCAAGAGCGAAGGAATTTTCGCTGAAGTCGTCAACGTCTATTGCTGGAAACCGATCGACGTCGAGACCATCGTCAGGAGCGTATCCAAGACGCGTTGCTGCGTAGTCGCCGAAAATCATAACGTACATAACGGTCTGTTCGGCGCGGTAAGCGAAGTGTTCGCCGAAAACTGCCCCGTTCCCGCCGAGAGCGTATCCGTCAAAGATCTTTTCGGCGAAGTGGGCAAGATCCCCTATCTCGAAGAAAAATTCGCTTTACGCGCAAACGATATTTACGATGCAGCGAAAAAGGTCATTGCGAGAAAATAAAAAAAGCAATTAAATAAAAAACGGGAAGCGGTTTCGCTTCCCGTTTTTTATTACCTTTCGTTACCGACTTTTTCCGTGGACACAAAAAACGGTTTACGATTTAATTCAGAACATTATACCGACGGTTAAGCGGCTTTTTTGCTCTTTTTATTTCCATAAATTTCTTCCCCGTATAATCTTACCAGACCCGATCTTCCTTCCGCCCTCGCATCGTAGTTATTAAAACGCGTTCTTTCCGACTGCTTGCGGAGACACGATTTTACCGTATGTATTTATTCTCCGACCGTTGCGGCTTTTGCAAAGCAAGAAAAAAGGAGCGACGCTCGCCGCTCCTTTTCGTTTATCGTTTGTTTCAGCCTTTTTTGTCTTCGTTCTTCTCTTCCGCAACCACGGTTTCGCTTGCAGCGACTTCTGCTACGGGAAGTTCATTCGCGACTTCCTCGACGGGAGCTTCGCCTTCAGGCATCTCGACGCCTTCGGCAAGTGCTCTTCTGCGCTCGATCTCAGCCTTGATCTCGTCGTATCTCGCGCCGTAGAGGTTGTACTTCTTTTTGTAGACGATATATCCGATAGCGCAGATCGGGATCGGGATCAGGAACATGAATACGCGAAGTATCGTAAGAGAATTCGCGGTCAGCGTGCCGCCGTTTACGGTATCGGCTATCTGCTCGTATACGCCCGCACCGTCGTTTGCCGCAGCGTTCCATCTGCTGATGATCTGCGGCAGATCCGCTATCTCGATACCGATACCGAGAAGGAGCATCGCGATCGCGCCCGCAAACTTGGTCAAAAGGGTCTGGACCGAGAATATGATGCTGTCGCCTCTCTTTCCGTTGAGATACTCACCGTAATCTACGACGTCAGCTATCATAACGGTCGAGCCTATCTGGTTCAGACCGTTGCTTGTCATCAAAAATGCACCCGCGATAGCGACTATTACGACGTTGAGCCATCTCGCGCCCGTATTGCCGAAACCGTAATCGGACTTGAGGATGAAGAAGACCAGGAACAACGCAGCCATACCTATCATTGCCATAAAGTAATTCGCGCCGTAGATCTTCTCTCTCGGAATCTTCTTTGTTATCAGGTTGTAGAAGAACATCGCTATACCCTGACCCGTGCAGGCGACTATCGTGAACACCGTATAGCCGACGTTGGGGTCGAGTATGCCCATCGCGTCGTTGCCGTAATAGATGAAGATATAGAGTATCTGGAACAGCGCGATCGTCGTTGCCGAACAGAACAGGACGTACGAAACGGCGTACGACCTGAGCTGGTCGTTGCTCTTGAAGAAATTGAATATCTCCTTTATGCCGACATCCTCGGAAGGTATCTTGTATCTCTCTTTATTGCAAAGCACCGTGACCATGATGAAACAGAACATCAGGACCGCAACGATGATGCCCATCGCGAGGTAAGCCGTCTTGACGCCGTACTTGGGAGCGATAAGCGGCATGCACAGCGAAGTTCCTATCGTCGAGGCGACGAAACCTCCGAAACCGCCGACGAGCTTAGCGAGCGAACTGAGTTTGTTGCGCTCCTCCGTCGAATTGGCGATCGTCGGAATCATTGACCAGAACGGAACGTCTACGACAGTGAACGTCATGCCCCAGATAATGTACATAAATATGTAATAGAAATATCTTACGCCCTCTGCCGTGCTTTCGGTATTGAGCGGAATAAACATCGCGACCAGAGAAACAGCGTTGAGGAGCGCGCCCACCGCTATCCACGGACGGAATTTGCCCCATCTCTTGCTGGGTTTCGTATTGTTGACGAGAGTCGCGAGAAGCGGATCGTTGATCGTATCCCAAACCTTAGCGGCAACGAACGCGAACGTAAGAACGAGCGCGTTGAGTCCCATATAGATATTGAGATACGCAAGGAAAAACACGTTGATGCAGTTGTTGCTCAATTCTCTGCCGAGAGAGCCGAGCGAATAGGTGATGTTTTCGCCCCAGGTAAGCCCTTTGTTCAAAGCCTTAGAACTCATAATCTTCTCCTTTTGCCTTATTAAAATAATTTTAACACACACGGCGCGCGTTTTTCAACAATATTAAAATACAAAAAAGTCATGGAATTTTACGGTTTTGTATATATTATCCGTCCGAAAGGCTATTTTTTCGACTCAAACCCGCAAAAAACTCCGCCTCAGGCGCACAATGCGGCGCCGAGGCGGAAATCAGTCGTTTTTTTGATTTTTGTAAAATTTCAGACTATGTGTCCTTTTTTATATTTTGTAAACCACAGCTTCAAAAGGACGCAGCGTCCTGTTTCCGAGAGGCAACACCTCTTCGTAGTTGCACATCTCGGGATGCGCGCTTTTTCCTTGCCACTCTTCGGGAAGGCGGAATTTCACGGGTTCGTCGGTAAAATTGCACACAATCGCAAGAGCGTCTTTGCCTATCCTGCGCTCGTAGACGTACAGTTTGCGGCTGCCCTTGTAAAACTCGTTAAATTCGCCGTTGATTATCAGCTCGTTTCCGAGGCGGTATTTTATCAGTCTTTTATAGAAAGTCAGTATGCTCGACGGATCGCGTTTTTGCAGATCCACATTCTTGTAGACGTAATTCGGGTTGACTGTCATCCACGGTCTGACGCCTTCATCGGTAAATCCCGCGTTGGCGGCTCCCGACCACTGCATAGGCGTGCGCGCATGATCTCGCGCCACTTTAGACAACGCATTTCTTACAAGCGGTAATGTAAACGGCGCGTATTTTCTGAAACTCTTCAGCACGTTTACCGACAAGACGTCTTCATACACTTCTTCGGCTTTCATTACGGGGTTTTCTCTCTCGTCGCAGGTCTTCAGATATTTTGCCTCTTTTACGGGTAGGTTTGTCATACCTATCTCCTGTCCCTGATATACGAAAGGCACGCCTCTTTGCATATACAGCGCGACAGCCAGCATCTTCGCCGCCTCGTCGAAACGTCCCGTACAATCGTACCCTACGAATCTCGGCACGCAACGCGGCTGATCGTGATTTTCGAGAAACAGCGTCGGCGCGCATGTTTTTGGCAACGCCTGCCAGGCGGCGAATATTTTCTTCAGTTTTCTGAGATCGACGTTGTGCGGGAGTATCTGAAGATACCTGTCGGCATTCGTATGCTCGAACGAGAATACGCAGTCCAGCTCCCCCAGTCTCTCGTCTATGTATTCTTTCGCGTTTTCACTGGTAATGCCCATTGCTTCGCCCACTATCGTGGTGTCGTATCTATTCCACGATCTGTCGGCAAGCTCCTTGATGAACGGATGCCAGTTTTCGGTCAGGCAGTATTGCTCGAAACCTATCAGAGGCAATTTCATCTTGCCGTCGGGCAGACCGTCCTTCTTGGATATATACGTTATCACGTCGCATCTGAATCCGTCCACGCCCTTTTCGAACCAGAAATTGCATATATCCGCAACCTCCTGCCTGACGGCGGGATTGTTCCAGTTGAGGTCGGGCTGCTTGTATGAGAACAGGTGCAGATACCACTCGTCCGTCTCCTTCTCGTATTTCCACGCAGGTCCGAGGAAATTGGAAAACCAGTTGTTCGGAGGTCTGTTGCCCTTCTTTCCTTTGCCTCTTTTCCAGTAATAATAATCCCTGTACGGATTGTCCTTGCTCTTTCTGCTCTCCTTGAACCAGTTATGCTCGTCCGACGTATGGTTGACCACGAGGTCCATGATCAGCTTTATGCCGCGGTCGTGCAGCCCCTTTATCAGCTCTTCGAAGTCCGCCATCGTGCCGAATTCGTCCATGATGTCGCGATAATCGCTGATGTCGTACCCGTTGTCGTCGTTGGGCGATTTATAGCAGGGCGAAAGCCATACCGCCGTTATACCCAGCTCTTTAAGATAATCCAGTTTGGAGATTATCCCCCTGAGATCGCCGATGCCGTCACCGTCGGAATCGCAGAAACTGCGCGGATATATCTGATAGAAAAACGCGTCTTTATACCATCTCGTTTTCATGATTCTCCTCCCCGTCGCCCGTTTCGGACGCCACTTTGTATTTCGTGCTCGCGAACGTCAGAATGTTCACGCATTTCGCCTTTGCTTTCAACAATACTCTCGCGACTTCGCTCGCCGTCGCACCCGTAGTCAGCACGTCGTCGACAAGGAGTACGCGTCTGCCTTTCAACGCATCCTTTTCCTTTACGGCATAGGCTCCTTTAACGTTGTCTTCTCTCTTCGCGTGTCCGAGTTTCGCCTGTTCCTCGTTGTCGCGGATCTTGACCGCCACCCCGTCGAGATAATCGAGTTTCAATTCTCTCGAGATCTCCCGCGCAAGCAGATCCGCCTGATTGTAACCTCTGGCGCGTCTGCGCTTATCCGAAAGCGGCACCGCGAGCACACAATCGCAATCCAGCCCTTCGTCAAGGTATTTGTCGACCATCGCGTTTGCCATGTATTTTGCGAAATATCTCTTGTTCCCGAACTTCAGACCGTGCACAAGGGCAACCGCCTCTCCTTTGTAAACGCATACCGACCTTGCCGAATTAAAATACCTTTCGTTATTCTGGCAGGTATTGCAATAGTCCGCCTCGTTCGCGAGAACTCTGCCGCACTTGCGACATATCTCCTTGTCGTTCAAAGGAAGTCTTTGCAGACACTCGAGACACAGACCGCTCCTGTTCTTCTCTTCCAGTTCTTTGCCGCAAAGCAGACAGTTACAATCGTCCACAAACAGCGTTTTCGCGATACTTGTCAATAATATCGCGACTTTCTGCGACGCTTTCTCCCCGTAAGGCGCGTAGACTTTCATCAGTCGAAAAGCCCCGTTGACATATATCTCTCTCCGCCGTCGGGCAATATCACGACTATTCTCTTTCCCTCGTTTTCTGATTTCGACGCAACCTCTATCGCCGCAGCCAGTGCCGCACCCGAAGATATACCGCAAAGCAGTCCTTCTTCTTTCGCAAGCTCTCTTGCGACCTCTTTCGCACGTTCGTCCGTAACGTCGACGACTTCGTCTATCACGCTCTTGTCGAGCGCGTCAGGCACGAAATTTGCGCCTATCCCCTGTATCGCGTGCGGTCCCGCATATCCCTTCGTGAGAAGAGGGCTCGCCGCAGGTTCGACGGCGATAACTCTGACCGACGGATATTTCTCTTTCAGCACCCTTCCCGTGCCGCTGAGCGTACCGCCCGTACCGACCGCCGATACGAACACGTCGACCTTGCCGTCGGTATCTCTGATTATCTCTTTCGCAGTAGTCAGTTCGTGCGCTTTCGGATTTGCTGGATTGGCAAACTGGTTTGCGATGTATCCGCCGCTTTCTTTCGCAAGTCCCTCCGCCTTGTCGAGCGCGCCCTGCATGCCTTGTTCCGCAGGCGTGAGCACCACCGTAGCCCCCAGAGCCGCAACGAGTTTTCTTCTCTCTATGCTCATGCTCTCGGGCATCACGAGGACTACTTCGTAGCCTCTCAGCGCGCCTATAAATGCAAGGCCTATACCCGTGTTCCCCGAAGTAGGTTCTATTATCTTGCCGCCTTTTTTCAGCAAACCTTTGCGCTCGGCGTCATCGATTATCTCGATCGCGACCCTGTCCTTTACGCTGAACGGGTTGAAACTCTCGACCTTGGCGCATATCTCTGCTTTCAGTCCGTACTTTTTCTCTATCCTGCCGAGTCTTACCAGCGGCGTATTGCCCACAAGCTCAGCCGCGCTGCCGTAAATTTTCATTTTTCACCTCTTTTTTCCTTATTTTTAATCATACATTATTCCGCGCGCGTTTTCAATACCCTCGGCAGATTTTTAAGCATATTATATCCCGCTACGCGCTTTTGTATCTTGAAACGACGCAAATCCTGTTGTATAATTTATATGTGGAGGTTTATATGTATAATTTGAAAACCGTATGGTCGGACGATCCCGACCTCTCTGCATACCCGCGTCCGCAGGCAGTGCGCGACAGCTATTTCCCGCTCAACGGGAAATGGGACTACAAAATAATTTCAGGTGATCTGTCCTACGTCCCGTCCGAAAAAGACGTATACGACGGCAAGATTGTCGTCCCCTTTTCCCCCGAAAGCATGCTATCAGGCGTCAACCGCACGTTGCTTGCCGGAGAAATCCTCGTATACCGCACCTTCTTCGAAAGACAGAAAGGCGACGTCGCACTGCTGCATTTCGGCGCGGTCGACTACGAATGCAAGGTTTACGTCAACGGCAATTTCGCCGCATATCATATAGGCGGCTACACTCCTTTCGAATGCGAGATACAGAGCTTTACGAAAGACGGCGAAAACGAACTCGTCGTTGTCGTATCCGACCCGTCCGATACCGCGCCGATAAGCCGCGGTAAACAGGCGGTAAAGCACGGCGGGATATGGTATACTCCCACGAGCGGAATATGGCAGACGGTATGGCTCGAATACCTGCCCGAAAAATATATAAAACGACTGATCGTAAAACCCGATTTCGACTCTAAGACTGTATCTGTAACAGCAATAACAAACACGGGTACGAAAAATTTTTACGTCAACAATTATGACGGAAAGCGTGTGGAGGCCAAAAACGGCACAGCCGTACTGGACTGTTCCTCCTGCTCGCCCTGGTCTCCCGAATCGCCTTCCCTCTACAATTTCGAAGTAGTATGCGGCGAAGACAGATTAGGCAGCTACTACGCCCTGAGAAAGTTTTCGACAGGTCGTCGCAAAGACGGCAAACCGTGTTTTATGCTCAACAACAAGCCCTATTTCATGACGGGATTGCTCGACCAGGGATACTGGTCGGACGGTCTTTACACAGCCCCGTCCGACGAGGCTCTCGCCTATGACATCGAACTGGCAAAAAGGTGCGGTTTCAACACTCTGCGTAAGCATATAAAAATAGAGCCTCTGCGCTGGTACTACCACTGCGACAGACTGGGAATGATCGTATGGCAGGACTTCGTCAACGGCGGAGGAAAATACAATTTTCTGGCAACGCTCGTCTTCCCCAATCTGGGAATAAACCTGAAAGACGACAATTATTTCTTCTACGCACGCAAAGACATGACGGGACGCGCTCTTTACTATAAAGAGATGATGGAAGTTGTCGAGCTTTTATACAACAGTCCGTGCATCGCGCTCTGGACGCCGTTCAACGAAAGCTGGGGACAATTCGACAGTCTGAAGACCTGCGAATTCCTGCGCTCTCTCGACGACACGAGACTTATTGACCATGCTAGCGGCTGGAGCGACCAGGGCGGCGAAATACGCAGCATTCACAAATATTTCGTGCCGTTCAGAATGCCGAAAAAAGAAACGAGACCCGTGATCCTCAGCGAATTCGGCGGATACAGTATGAAGATCGAAGACCACGCTTTTTCGGACAAAATATTCGGATATGCGATATTCAAAGACATGGACAAACTGAACGACGCACTCGAAAAACTGTGGAAGACCGAACTTCTGCCCGCGAAACAAGAGGGGCTGTGTGCAAGCATATACACTCAACTATCGGACGTACAGAGCGAAGTCAACGGACTCGTGACCTACGACCGCCGCATAGTAAAAGCAGACGAACGGAGATTGAAAAAGCTCAACGACGAACTGGTAAACGCGTTCTGCGAATAAAACGCAAAGGTTTCACTGTTACGCGATCGGAAACTTTATCCCATGTACCCCCTGACCCCTGCCCAAACAACGCTTTGAAAATAAAAACTACAAGAAAAAACGCGCCCGAAAGCGCGTTTTTTCTTGAGTTGTCTGTAAATTACTTGCTTGCCTTCTTGGAAGTCTTCTTTGCAACGGGCTTTTTCTCTTCAGCCTTTGCCTCTGCTTTTACCTCGGTCTTGACTTCTGCCTTCTCTGCTTTCTTTGCGGGAGCCTTCTTCGCGGGCTTCTTCTCTGCCTTTACCGCCTTAGCGTTAAAAGCGTCGTAAGCGACTGCGCAGGGATATTCGACCTGCTTATCGCACTTGGAGCAAAAATCATAGCTGCCGCAGCAGTCGTAACCTTTCTGTTCGCTGTCTATCCATTTCTGAACGTCGAGCGCGTTTTGTCTTTCAGACTTGTTCATCCTTCAATCCTCCGATGAAATATTTTTTTGTTCTGCATAGTTATATCATCAATTGATTAATAAGTCAAATAATTGACGACGAAAAAGAGTTTTTTTACAAAAATTTTCATTTTCGCGAGACAATAAGAAGTCTGTGTAATTGTGCCCCGATTGACATCGCGATGCAAATTCTCTATAATATACATGAATTAATAAAAGGGAAACATATATGAAAAAAATCATCGCAGCTACCGCGGTATTGCTTATCACAACCGCAATTTCATTCTCTTTCTCGGGGTGCGCAGAAAAAGACTGGTGCGATCCCGCATACGACCTCTCTCTCCCCGTCCTCGGCGAGGACGGATGGTATCTGGTATTCGAAGACAGTTTCAACGGTTCCTCGCTCAACGAAGACATCGTATTCGGGAACGATTACGACGGAAACCGCGAGATATGGACGACCTCTCCTCACGCGATACGCTGGGAAAGCGACGACGAAAACAAGCCCGGGCAAAACGTATACTGGTGTCCCGATGCAGTCAGCGTAGAAAACGGCGAATTGAAGATCAGAAGTTTCTATTCGTCCGATCACGTCTGCTCTCTCGGCGTATGTCCGTCGACAGGACGCTTTACCGGCGGCATCGAGACGCGCGCGATAGTCGGCGATCAGGGCGAAAACAAAGGCACTTCCGACGAACTGCTGTTCGCCCAGGCATTCGGTTACTTCGAAGTCAGAGTCAAATTCCCCGATGCCGACGGTCTGTGGTCGGCATTCTGGCTCCAGTCCTCCAATATGAGAAAGACGGGCGCAGAAGGCGTGGACGGCACCGAAATCGACGTGTTCGAAAGCGCATTTATAAAGCACCCCGAAAAGATGGGACACGCCCTGCTCTGGAACGGCTACGGCGACTACGGCAAGATCGAAGACTACGTCACCGATACGGGCAAAGACCTTTACGACGGCTATCACACCTATGCCCTCAAGTGGACACCGCTATATTACGTCTTTTACATCGACGGCGTACCGACCTGGGCAAGCGCGGGCGGCGGAGTGTCTCACGTCAAAGAGTTCCTGCGCCTTACAGTCGAGATCGACGCGGGCGACGGCTACGGTCCTCACGGTCAGCGTATCGGCAAGTTCGACGAGGATTCCGAGAGCGTTTTCTGCGTCGACTACGTCAAGGTATGGCAGAATTCGGGATACGAAAAATACGAGATCCCCGACGACTGTTTCGCAGGAGACCTCGATCTCGAAAACTGAATATGGCGCACAAGTGTCGCAACAGGCACTTGTGCGGATATATACCCCTTTTTGTCGGACATACTTTCAGCCGTCCGACGCAAATAAAATTTATCTCATTTACGACTGCCGACTGCAATTTTACGACACGCTCGATTATACTCGTAACGCAAAATATTTTATCTTTCCGCTTGCGACGACTTTCGAAACGCCCGATACTTCGTCTTCAATATTCGGCTCTTCCCAACAAATAATCGAGCGACAAGTCGAACAAATCGCATAACGCTACAAGCTGTTCGTAATTACATTCGTAAATTCCGCTTTCGAATCTTTGATATACCGGTTGCGCTACTTTAAGTCTGTCCGCGACTTCTTTTTGAGTTAATTTAGCTGCCAATCTGGCGTCTTTCAGCCTTTTACCAACCGCCTTTTTTAACATTTTCGCCTCCGTATATTTTTCCGATTGACATAATAATACAGTTTATGTATAATTTTTAGTGAAAATATACAGTTACTGTATATCGAGAAATACAAAGGAGTGTGAACGTTATGACAGCCGATCAGGACAAAAACGTCGAAACAAAAAAAGCCGACGAACAACAAACAGGCAATGCGGGTATGCAAGATAAACCCTCTCAAAAGCAGACTGAACCGTGTGCCGTTATCAAAACCACACCGCACGACGAGCATGTTTCAGACAACAACGGTACGTCTCAACCGACATCGGACGCATCTGCCGCACCCGCTCAGAACAGTGAAGTCGCCGCGACGGCAAAACGTATAGCAAAAAAACAAAAAATCCTGTTGATCGTGTCGGCGGCGGTAATGATAATAATTTTATTATATACGCTGACGAATACGGCGATGTGCGATACTTCTCCGTCGGTCAAAGGCATCACCGTTATCGAAGAAAAACTTGTAACCGATATAAGTTATGCCGTTATCGGAGACAGTCTTTTCCCTATCCTACTCGTGAAAGTGAAAAATAATTCTTCTTCAACAAAAAAGGTTTCTTTTGAAGCTAATTTTTATGCGGACGGAGAACTTCTCGGAGAGGATCAGGCAAGCTACGTCACCTTAGGTCCCGGCGACGAAGCCGTTCTCATGGCTCAAAGCGACCGCGGATATAAAGCATGGACCCAACACGAGTATTCGTATAAAATAACCAAATGGTGGATATATACGCCTTAAATTTATTAGATTTCATTCGATTCAACATAAAAAAGCACCTCCGTCGGTGCTTTTTTAATAATTTCCGCAAGTGCTCTTCAGATTCTTCCCGCCTTTTCTCTTCCCAGTTGCCCGAGCAGAGTTTTCAGCTCCCCGTATCCGCTCACGGTATGGTCGGGTTTCGCCCTTCCGTCCGCCGCCAGTCCTTTCGGGTTGAACCATATCCCCGTTATCCCCGCGTTGTTCGCGCCCTTGATGTCCGACGTGAGCGAATCCCCGACGAGCACCGTCCTCGATTTGTCGAAATTCTTTATATGCGAAAAGACATAGTCGAAAAATCCCGCGTAAGGCTTTGCGCAACCGATCTGCTCGGAATAGAATTTGTCCTCGAAAAACCCGTCAATCCCCGCGCTTTTCAGCCTGACTATCTGAGTCGGCTCGGTACCGTTGGTAACGATGAAAAGGCGGTACTTCGCGCTGACGTCGGCAAGAAAATCCACGCACCCGTCGATGACGTAGCCGCTCCCTGTCAGATATTCCCTATACGTCGCACCCGCCGCGACGCTGTCCTTTCCCTCAATCCCGAATTCATCGAAAAGAATATCAAAACGCAGCCTGTCCAGATACGACCTCGTTATCTTTCCAGTTTCGAGCAGTTTCCAGCAGCGTAGATTTATCTCCACATATCTCGACACTATCTCTTCCGTTACGGGTATTCCGAATTTCGCGAGCGTCTTTCTGATCGCTTCGTCTTCGCTTTTGCCGAAATCGAGCAACGTGTCGTCCACGTCGAGGAGAACGATGAGTTTTTCCATACGTTCATGATACCACAATCCTCTGCTGTTTTCAACAGTTAAGTCACCCTCTTCCGTTTTTCAAAAAAAGATCGGGACGACTTTCGCCGCCCCGTCATCGGAGATTATAAGTTGTGTTGTGAAAATCAATTGTCAGCGTCCGTCAAAAGCGCGTTCCTGCACCTCTGCGACAATGCGCACGCCATATTGACCGAGTCGTGCGTCAGAAACTTCTTGTCAAGTCCCGTATGCTCGGCAAGCACGTCTCTGCACTTTTCGGAAAACCGCCTGACGTTTTCGAACTCGCTCTTTCCCTTCGCGGTCAGCTCTATCAGTTTGCCGCCGTCCTTGACTACAAGCCCCTGTTGCTCGAGCGAGAGCAGTTTTTTGTAAACGCTTGCGCGGGCGAATGCCAGCCTGTCGGCAACGTCAGTCATTATGACCCTGCCTTTCTCCTCCTTTATCTGTTCGATCGCCTGCAAATACCTGAATTCGGATGCAGTCACGTCTGTCGCCTCCCTGCCTTTAGTGAACGGGACGATCCCGATACCTCTTTTTCGCGTATCGGGTTAGCAGTTGCTAACCCTAACGCAAAAAATAAACGGGGGGATCTTCCCTGAACCGACTTTCATTATATACTGCCGTACAGCCGTTGTCAAACGGTTAGCAATGACTAACTGAATATAATTTTATTTATTTTTTATTTTCGGTTGTCTCTTTCGATAAGCGCGTTACGCGGTCGGATATTTGCCCTAAACGCCGCGTATACATATCCGCAACCGCAATGACGCGAAAAAGGAGCCTTTCGGCTCCTTGACGAATTTACGGTTTTCTGCCTCTTTTTTCGGCGTCTTCCGTGTCCTTGTTTTTGCAATACGGACAACAGCGGCAATCCGAACAGCATCCGCATCCTCCCGTACCTTTTTTCTTCTTCACCGCTTTATATATCACGGTTGCCGCCGTCGTGGCGACGAGCACGACGGCGAGGATTATCATTGCGATTTCCATATCAGTCCGCCTTCTTTTCAATCGCGCGTTTTACCGCTTTTTTGCCATATTTGGAATAAAGCACTTTTACGACTACCGCAGCCGCTATCACGCCGACGAGTATCAGACTTATCCACCAGTACGTTCCTATCCAGAATACGAGAGCGGAAACGACGTACGCAGTCAGCATCCAGTACGCTATCGCGCCCCAGAGATATTTCTTTTTTGAAAATTCTCCGCTTGCCGCGCCGACAGCTGCCATACACGGAACGCTGAGCAGGTTGAACGCCATAAACGCCAGTGCCGCGGGAACTCCGCCCGCCATGCCCGCCACGAACGAGCCGAACCCCGTAGAAAGCAACTGACTCTGATCGACTTCGAGCACGTCCTCGGACATACCCGCAAACATACCCATGACCGAAACGACCATTTCCTTCGCGATAAGTCCCGAGAATGCCGCCACGACGAATTTCCAGCCGTCTTCGCCCATACCGAATCCGAGCGGAACGAACAGCCATTGGAAAGCCTTGCTCACGACGCCCAGTATGCTGTCGCCCTGATCTTCGACGAACCTGAACGAGAAACTGAAATTGGTCAGGAACCATATCACGACGGTAGCTCCCGCAATGATGGTCGCAGCCCTGAACAGATAGTGCTTGAGCTTTTGCCACAAATGCGCCATCGTATTTGTAAACTGAGGACGACGGTATTCGGGAAGTTCCATAATAAATGCCGATGTCTCTCCCTTGATGACTAACTTTTTCAGGATCAGCGCGCTTGCGATAGCCACGACGATGCCCAGAACGTATACGCCGTAAACGATAAGATCTTTATACGCTCCCGCAAGCAATACGCTTCCTATGCACGCCCAGATCGGAAGTTTCGCGCCGCATGAGAAGAACGGCGTGATCATGATCGTCAGTCTTCTTTCCTTTTCGCTCTCTATCGTGCGCGTCGCCATTATGCCGGGGACGGCACATCCGAAACACATCAGCAGAGGCAGGAACGATTTGCCCGACAATCCGAATTTTCTGAAAGCCCTGTCCATGATGAACGCGACGCGCGCCATATAGCCGCTGTCTTCGAGTATCGAAAGGAACAGGAACAGGAACAGGATCTGCGGAATAAACGACAGCACCGAGAACACGCCGCCGAGAATTCCGTCCGTGACCATCGACGTATACCACGTCCCTTCAGGCATTGCGTCGGATACCAGCGACCCCAGTTTCCCCGTACCCAGTTCCATAAGTTTGAACAGTATCGTGCCGGGAGCGTTTATCGCGCCGTTTCCGAAAATGTCGTTCCATACCGTCGGATTCGCCGCTTCGGGAATCGCCTTCATCGCACCGAGATAGAGAAAATCCTCGCTGAACGTAAGATGGAATACGGCGAACATGATCAGCAAAAATATCGGAATGCCCCATATCCTGTGCGTCAGCACGCGGTCTATCCTGTCGCTTTTGGAGATCTTGTACGTCTTCTCCCGACTACCCCTAATGACGTCCTGCGCGTTTTCGGCGATATATCTGTACCTCTCGTCGGCTACCGCCGCCTCGTAATCCTCGTTTTCGTCCAGACGCATTTTAACGGCGTTGGCGACTATCGGATTGACTTTGGCTTCCTCCGCGTCCTTCTCGATCGCCTTTACCGCCCTGAACGCGACGTTATCCGCGCCCTCGCCTTCGTACAGTTCTTTTGCCTCTGCATACGTTTTTGCCAGTCTGCCGCAACCGATCACGCTGAAACCACTGCGTTTCTTCGTCGCATTTTCGGCGACCGTGCGCATAAGCTCGTCAAGCCCCGTACCCTTAAGTGCGCTCACCTTGACGACGGGCACGCCGAACAGCGTTTCCAGCCGCTTTACGTCCACCTCTCTTTTTTCCTTTTTTATCACGTCGCACATGTTGAGCGCGATAACCACGGGCACGTCCAGCTCGAGTATCTGCGTCGTCAGGTAAAGATTGCGCTCGAGATTGGTCACGTCGACGAGATTGACCACAAGGTCGGGTTTTTCGTCAAGAATGTATTTTCTTGAAACGATCTCTTCGGGCGTATACGGTGACAGGCTGTATATACCCGGCAGATCCACGACGTTTATCTTCACACCTTTCTTTTTGTATGTACCCTCGCGCTTGTCCACGGTCACGCCCGGCCAGTTTCCGACGTGCGCCGTACTGCCCGTCAGCGCGTTGAAAAGCGTGGTCTTTCCGCAGTTGGGATTGCCTGCAAGTGCTATTTTCATATCACACCTCCACAGTCACGTTTGCCGCCTCGCCCTTTCTCAGCGACAATTCGTACCCCCGCAGCGTGACCTCGATCGGATCTCCCAGCGGAGCTACCTTTCTCAAAAGCACGGTCGCACCCGGCGTAATGCCCATGTCGAACAGTCGTCTTCTGATCTTGCCGTCGCCCGTTACCCCGACGACGACGCCCTGCTGACCCGAGGTCAGCTTGTTCAATGTCGTTTGCATACGTCCTCCTTTGTCGTAACTTCTATTTTCATCGCAACGCCTTTGCCAAGCGCAAGCTTTGTGTTACCGAGCCTTATTATCACGTCCCCTTTGTTGTCGTACAGAGACGTCACCTCCGCCCCGGGCAAAAATCCGAGATTTCCGAGATGTTTCGCGAGTTTTTCCTCTGCTCGTACAGCGGTGATCACGAGTGCGACTCCGTACGGAGCGAATGAAAGATTCATATAAACCTCCATGCGGTTAGCGATTGCTAACCGATACGCAATATTTTACGTCGAAAGATGCAACAATATTCTCCCGCAAAACTTTTTTAAGCGCGCGATTCGCTGCAAAAAAAGTATAGACGGATTTGGTTTCCGAGAGCGCGCCCGCGTTTCCGTGAAGGCGTCTTTCCTGTTTTCTCTTCTGGTTGCCGTCGGACAGTCTCTGGTTAGTCATTGCTAACCTTATCCGAAAAAAGTTGCGCGGGTCTCTCCGTGCAACACTATTCTATATATTCGCGGTTACTTCGTCAACGATTAGCCTAAGCTCACTTTTATTTTCTTCAATCGCCCAGCTTTTTGACGTAGTTCTTTATCGCGCCGAAACTCTCGTCGCTGACTATGTGTTCTATCCTGCAAGCATCGTTTTCGGCGGTTTCCTCGTTGACGCCGAGCACCTTGACGAGAAAGCTTTTGATTATCTTATGCTTTTCGTATACCGAATTTGCCTTTTCGAGACCCGCGGCGGTAAGCTCTATATAGCCGTTTTCGTCCACGGTGAGGTAACCCGCTTTCTTGAGCAGACCTACTGCTCTCGAAATGCTGGGCTTGGAATAGTTGAGTTCTACGGCAAGATCGATAGACCTGACGTTGCCCTGTCTGTTCCTGAGTCTCAGAATAGTCTCGAGATAATTTTCGCCCGATTCCTGGATCTTCATAGCTTTCACCGCCTAAATTCTATAATCATTTTATCATTTATATCAGGTTTTGACAAGCG
Source organism: uncultured Christensenellaceae bacterium (assembly GCA_944380305.1). GTDB lineage: Bacteria > Bacillota > Clostridia > Christensenellales > UBA3700 > Ornithoclostridium. The sequence continues at coordinate 30,124 of CALWHF010000012.1, read as the reverse complement.
ATTGTCTATACCCTGTCCGAACAATACGAACCTGATCCGCGATACGTCTTTTACGCTTTTTCAGATAAAGCTCACTAAAAAATATGTACGCTGTCATTCGTTATTCGCTATATCCGTGATTCCGCTATATCCGTGATTCGCAGACTGCGCCTCAATTCAGGTAAATCTGGGCATTGACAACGGTGGCGACTTATTTTATAATAATTTTGACCCGGGACACGGGAAAGAATATAAGGAGAAATAAAGATGAATATCAAAGGCACGAAAACCGAACAGAACCTGATGACCGCTTTCGCAGGCGAATCTCAGGCGAGAAACAAGTACACCTATTATGCCTCCAAGGCAAAAAAGGACGGCTACGTTCAGATAGCCAACTTCTTCGAAGAGACAGCAAACAACGAAAAAGAGCACGCAAAAATATGGTTCAAACTGCTGCATGGCGGCATAGGAGCGACAACAGACAACCTCGCCGATGCGGCTGCGGGCGAAAACTACGAATGGACGGATATGTATGCGACTTTCGCCAAAGAGGCGCGCGAAGAAGGTTTCGACGACATCGCAAAACTCTTCGAAGGCGTAGCTGCCATCGAAAAAGAACACGAAGAGAGATACCGTGCTCTGCTCGCCAACATCGAGAAAGGAGAAGTATTCGAGAAAGTCGGCGAAAACGAGTGGATCTGCACCAACTGCGGACATATCCATGTCGGCAAGAAAGCTCCCGAAGTATGCCCCGTATGCGCTCATCCGCAGGCATATTTCCAGCTCAGAAGCAAGAATTACTGATATGAACAATTCGGCTTTCCGCGCGCTTAGCTACGGCGTGTATATTTTGAGCACCTGGGATAACGGCAGACCTACGGGATGTACCGTCAACAGCGTCATGCAGATCACCTCTTCTCCCGCGACGATCGCAGTGAGCGTCAATAAAAACAATTACACTCACGAATGTATCGGGCGGAGCGGGAAGTTCGCCGTCAGCGTTCTTCACGAGCAGTCCTCTCCCGATATAATCGCGACGTTCGGCTTTTCTTCGGGCAGAGATACCGACAAGTTTGCAAAAGTCGCATACGGCATATACGGCATGATGCCGATCGTTTCAAACGCCGCGGCATATATTGTGTGCGACGTTGAAAAAACACTTGAAACAAACACACACACGGTATTTTTAGGAAAAGTGTCAGATGCGGACGTGCTTGAAAACAAGCCTCCCATGACCTACTCTTACTATCACAACGTCGTCAAGGGAAAGACTGCGAAAAACGCTCCCACCTATATCGAAGAAAAAACCGTTACGGGCAAATGGGTGTGTTCGGTATGCGGATACGTCTACGACGGAGAAACTCCGTTCGAAGACCTTCCCGACGACTTCAGATGCCCCGTATGCAAACAACCGAAATCGGTATTCGTCAAAAAATAATCAAAAACTCAGTCGCCGTCGCCAAAGGGACGGCGACTTTTTTATGCAGACCGCTACTCGTTTCCGTTTATGTACTCGAAGGTTTTTCACTTCTCTTACGTCCCCCGAAAAATCCATAATTATACGTCAGCTTTTATTTGACTGTTTTTTATCGCGGTAATATAATACCTTTGTCAAACAAGCTATGAGTGCGTCCGCGCGGAGAAGGCGGACATCAGAGGTAATATGGAATTTTTCATCACAACGCTGATCGCGGTAGCGACAATGCTCGTCTACGCAGTGCCGGGATTCATATCGGTAAAGGCAAAGCTCGTCAAGCCCGAGAGTATTTCTTCTTTCGCCGTCATCCTGATGTACGTCTGCAGCCCGTGTCTTACCGTATACTCGGTCAACGCGGTGCCCGAATATACTAAAGAACTGATAATTCAGATAGTCGGCTTTTTCCTTCTGTCGATGGTTGCGCAGGCAATAATGCTCGGCATCGCTTTCCTTATCCTGCACAAAAAATACGACGACGTCAAATACCGAGTATATACCGTGGCAACCGGTTTCGGAAACTGCGCGTTTATGGGCGTCCCGCTCCTTCAGGCGCTTTTCCCCGACAACCCGAACGTGACGATTCTCTCGGTATCCTATCTTCTCGGAATGAACATATTCGGCTGGACGATAGCGTCCGCGATAATAACGCGCGACAAAAAATATATCAAGCCGTGGAAAGCGATTGTAAATCCGGCGGCGATAGCGATGATAGTATGTCTGCCGCTTTTCTTCACCACATGGAGACTCCCCGAAAAAGTCGCCGACATCTTCACTCTTCTCGGCAAGATGTCGACGCCGATGTGCATGCTGATCATGGGCATGCGTCTTGCTACGGTCAAGCCGAAGTCTCTCTTCTGCACGCCGTCGCAGTACGTCGTCGTATTCGTAAAACAGATGATATTCCCGTTCATCGGCATGCTTCTGATATGGTTCCTGCCCTTTGAACAGTACGTCAAATATTCGATGTTCATTCTCTGCGCTGCACCCGTCGCGAGCGTCGTCCTCAACTTCGCCGAAATGCTCGGAGAAGGTCAGGAAAACGCCGCCAACCTCGTTCTTCTCGGCACGGTATTCAGCGTCGCGACCCTGCCGGTAATGACGCTGATACTTCAGGCTATCGGCGGCGCGGCGTAACTCGATCACAGCGGGATAAAAACCCCGACGCCGTGCGCAAATCAACGCAAAACCAGCGTAAAAACAAATACTTGTCGGCAATTCCGACTTTTCCTGCATTACTTCAGATACTATCCTACAACGAATTTTTGCAAAAGAATAGCGGGCTTGCGCCCGCTTTTTTGAAATTCATCGCATATTCACATTCTCTCGTCTCACTCCGCGCTTTCGGGCACGGTTATTACGAGATTCTTTATATACGCGCAGTCGTTTCCGCTCGATTGCGAGTTGTCTTTGCTGTATGTGAATTTGAGCGTGTCTCCCGCATTGAGAACGCAACTGTACGAAACGTCGGAATTATTTGTTCCCGACATTTCTCCGACCTCAATGCCGTTCACATAAATCCTGAGAAAATCGTAATTCGATTCGCTCGACGTGTTGTACTTGAACGACACGTTGAGCGTCTCGTTTGCGGTAATGACGTAACTTGCGCTGCTGCTGTCCGTTTTGTTCGTCGAAGCGAGATTGATTCCGTCCGCGGTCTTACTTACAGTGAACGGGTGCGACGTATCGTTGGTCGTCTCGTATTTTTTATATCCGCACACGGTGCAGGTCACGCCGTCATCGTCAAAGACGTGCCCCGTCGCGGGGATCTCTATGTCTATGGCCTCGTGGCAGACGTTGCAGGTGCCCTTCATGACGATGCCTTGTTCGCAATCACCCGTCTGATACACGTCCCAGGCAATATCCGCCTCTGTAACGACGTTGCCCGAATCGTCGTAGGTCCATTGATTTTCGAAGTGTACGCACTCGGCGTAGAAGTACAAGGTCTCTTCGGTTATCGCGGAATTTCCGTCGCCGACAGCTACGGACGCCCACTGCTCTTCGGTTCCGTTGTAGCATACCGCAGTTATCGAAGATGACGACAGGGCGTTGTCTTCTATCGTCGTCACCGTCGAAGGTACGACGACCGTCTGAAGGCTCGTGCAGCCGGAGAATGCCGCATATGATACCGAAACGAATCCTTCGGGGATTATCACGCTGACCAAAGAGGTGTTTCCGCCGTAAATGCCGCAGAAATCCGCAACGGTATAATTTGTCGCTCCGTCGGAAGTGACGCTCGTCGGAACGGTGACAATACTTTCAGAGCCCGTATATGCGGTCAGATACGCGTTGCCTCCGCTTATCACGAATTGATACTTACCGTCCTGAGTGGTCTGGTTTTTGTTTCCCCATACTATGTCGGAACTCGAGACGTTCGTCCACGAGCTGTTCCAACCCGCAGGTCTCTGACCCGCTTCGCAATATACTTTTGCGCCTGACGATGTCGCAAATACGACTGCGTTTTGTCCTACCGTGCCGACGGAATACGGAATATAGACCGCCGTGCCCTCGAACCCGTACAGAGCGTATTGATTTATCGCAGTCGTGCCTTCGGGGATCACGAGTTCGGTCGTAACTTCCTCTGCATCTCCGACGTAGAAGTCAGGCGTATAGTACATCGGGTTTGCGTACGAGTCGGCAAAAGTCGCCTCGCACCATGCCGATACGTCGGCGATCCTGAGCGTAGTCAGACCGCTGCAGTTCCTGAACGCATACTCTCCGAAGCTCTCGATCGCCGAACCGACAGACAAAGTAGTCAGAGCCGAACAGTCGTAGAATGCGTATGCTCCGATCTCGGTGACGGCGTTTCCTATCGACGCGGTAGTTATTGCGTCGCAGTCGTAGAACGCGTATTTGCCTACTTTCGTCACGTTATCGCCTGTCGTCACGACTTTTACGGAGTCATTGTTATAGAATGCATAGTCATTGATCGCAGTCACGGTTCCGAGAACGGTTATCTCGGTTATCGGCGTTTCCTCTCCCGTTACATAGAGCGCGCCGCCCGTAGATGCTGCAAGCGGGTTAGAGTACTCGTTTGCGAACACGATGCCAAGCCACATCTCAACGTCGGGAACGGTAACTTTTGTGACAGAAGTGCAGTTGCGGAAAGCGTCTGTTCCTATATTCGCAACGTCTGCGCCGAAATTCACTTCAGTCAGAGAACTGCAACCGTAAAAAACTTTATCGCCTATGGAGTTTATACCGTCGCCGAGAGTCACGTTCTGCAGTTTATTGAAGTTGTAGAATGCGCCGTACAACAGATCTCCTCCGTTTACCGTCACGCTTATCAGCGAAGTCGGGACGTAATACCTTACGCTGTAGTTATTGCGGTAATACTGAGAAACGCTGACGCTTTCGTTATAAGAATCCTTGCCGAACATGTATCCGAACAAAGTCGTTTCGTCCGCCTCGGTCGCGTCCGCCGAAGTTCCCACAAACGGCACTACGAGATTTTCAAGATTTCCGCAACCTGTAAACACGCTTTTACCTATCTCGGTAACGCTGTCGGGAATTATTATCTCGGTCAGCGTCGAGTTGTTGCGGAACGCCTCTTCGTGCACCTTGACTATGGTATCGGGCACCGTAAACGACATAGTCAGTCCGTCGTCCATGCGGACGTAAAGCTGAGTCTTTGCCGCGTCGTACAGCGCGCCGTTTTCGACGACGAATCCCGTATTATCCTGCGAAAGCGCTACGCTTTCAAGAAACTTACAGCCTTCAAACGCATGATCCCCTATATAACTCACATCCTTGCCTATCGCAATATCCGTGATCTGAGCACAGTTCTGGAATGCGCCGTGCGGAATAATTCCGCCTCTTACGCTGACGCTCTTCAGCGCGATCGGAAGATAATATACTTCCCATACCGTCGTTTCACTCGATACGCCGTAATAATTCTGCACTGCCGAATAGAAACCGTCTCCGTTATAATTGCCGAAGATATATCCGAGCGGCATCTGATACGAGTCGTTCTGAGTCGTGCCCGCTCTCATGCCGACATACGGCAGGTCTATCTCGGAAAGATTCGTGCAGCCTGCAAACGCTCCGTAACCTATTTCTTTGACGCTGTCGCTTATAACGACTTTTTCCAGAGACGTCGCTTCGTAGAAAGCATTTTCCGCTATCGAAGTAACGGTCTTGCCGTCAACTTCCGAGATCGCGATCTCGGTTGCGGTCCCGTAATATTTCATTATCTCGACATTACCCTCGCTGTCTTCGACGTAAAGCATATCGTAGTACAATCCCAGAGCCTTGACACCCCATTCCACAGTGTTATTGTTGTGATTCCAGTCGTCTGACCAGCCTCCCTTCTTTTCATCCGCATTGCAGTACAGAACGGCGTTATCGCTACTTCCGAACGCATTTTCCTCTATCGTGTCCACCGAAGAAGGTATATACAGATACTTTATCGACGTAATGCCGAACGCATAGGTCTTGATCGTGTCAACGCTCGAAGGAATTATCACCGTCTCGAGATTTTTGTTGCCGTAAAAAGCGAAACTCTCGATAGTCTCCACACCGTCAGGGATAACAAATCTGTTTGCGGTCTGTTTAGCCGCACAGAGAATAAGTCTCGTCCCCTCATAATTATACAACACGTTGTTTACACTCTTGAAATAAGCGTTGTTTTCGTCAACGGTAATTGTCTCGAGCGATTGAGTGCCCTTGAACGCATCCTGCCCGATCTCTCTGATTTTTGCGGTGACATAGATATTCGCAAGTTGAGTACATCCCGCAAAAGCCTCTTTTTCTATCACTTTGACGTTATCGCCGAAAGTTACTGAAGTCATCGACGTCTGACTCTTGAACACTCCTTCTCCAATCAGTTCTATCGGATAGTTGTCTACCGAACCGAGGTTCAATGTGATCGCAGTCTTTTTGAATTTGAGAAGATAAGCCTTGCCATCGTTGGTCAGAGCGTAATCGTAGCTGTCGTTGCTCGCAAGCTCTGCGATATTAAAGTAATATCTCGAGTCGTTGCTGAACCAGTCGGACGCCCACCCCGACGGTGCGGAAGCACTTTCGCAGAAGAAGATACACGAACCGGTTTCTTTGAACGCCTTCGAACCCATCGTTTTAACTTGCGAAGGAATGAATATGTTCGCAAGACTGCTGCAACCGAAGAACGCCTCGTCGCCAATGGAAACAACAGCACTTCCTATCGTAACGGAAGTTATACTGTAACAGTCCCTGAACGCCCTGTCTCCTATCTTCTTGACGCTGTCGCCTATCGTCACGGTGACGAGCGATGTTTTGCCTTCAAAAGTACCGTCTTCTATAGCAGCAACATCGGTGTTGTTTATCTTATCTATCGTCAGATCGGTCGCGGTACCGTAGTATTTGAGAATGACCACGGTTGCATCGCTGTTGGTGATGTAATATTTGTATTCGCTGTTGCTGACGATCGATCTTACGTCCCAGTAGACTTCGCTGTCCTCCCCTGTCCAGTTATCCGCCCAGCCGCTGGGAGCAGTTTCCGCCGCGCAATAAACAATATAACCGTCCTGATATTTCGGGCTGAGTTCTCCGTCTATTCTGATAACGCTTGCAGGTATCGTAATGGACACGATCTCAGCGTCTGAATCTCTCACGGTAAATACGTCCTTGCCGAGAATGGATACCGCTATGCCGTTCAACGAAGACGGAATGACTATTTCCGAAGAGCTGCCGTTATATCTTGCAAGTCCCAGAGTCCCGGAATTTGTAATGAAGTAATCGTAGGAATTGCTCGTACCTATCTGCTTTACGTTCCATTGTACGGGGATATTATAAGCGTTCCATCCTTCGTCCCAGTCGGAAGGCTGCGAATCCGCCTGACAATATATGCGCATATCGTTGCCTTCAGTAGTGAAAGTCTTTTCTTTCAGACCTTTGACCGAGGACGGTATCCACAAGTCTTCCAGATAGTAAGTATCGCTGAACACTCCGTCCGAAACAGAGGTCGTTCCTTCCGCTATCAGCAACTCCTTCGTGCTCGGTTTGACGTCTATAAGAATGTTATTGAAATACAGCGCGCCGCCGACGTAGGAATTTTTAGCAAAAACGGTGCCGTCAAACGCCCTCGTGCCTATCGAAACCAGGTTCTCTCCTCCGCTGATCGAGCTTACGTTCGTAAAATTGGAAAACGCATCGTTCGCTATCAAAGTTACCTCGTCTTCTATGACGACGTTACGCACGACGGAATAGTCGTCCAGTCCTCTGATCTCGCCCGTCACGTCGGCAAACACATAAAGAGTGTTTCCGTCGAGATAGGAGCAATCACTGTATGTGATTTCGCTTATCTTTTCGAGTTCCGTTGCCGAAAAGCTGTATTCGCCCAGAACGTCGCTGAACTTTATCGTTTCGCCGTCTTCGTTTCTGAACGATTTTGTACCCTTGATGAAGCTGCCGTCCGTAAACGTCGCTTCGTAAGTTAATTCCACTTCGTTGGTATATTCGCTTATAGTACCGGAGATCACATTGATTTCATCAACCGTCCTGGTTGTGTCTTCGCTGCCGTTTTCGGCTACTACGCAATAATACGACTCAACCTTGTCCCACTCTCTTTTGTCTGCATCATCGGTGTTGAATTCTATGTGAGTATGTTTATACGATGCGTGTTCAGCAAGCTCGTCGAGACGTTCGTAAACCTTTTCGATTTTCGACATTGCCGAATCGAGATCGTCGAGATCGCCGAGATCATCGGATTCGAAGGCGTCTTCGAGCCCGTTCATGAACTCTTCTTCTTCCTTCTGCTCGAGAACGTCGATTATGTATTCATAAACGTATTTTTTCCCCGAATAATAATCGTAACTCGACTCATTCCCTTCATAATCCTCTGGCCTTCCGAATTTGCTTTCTACGTCGCCTCTGTTTGTCACGGAAGATAATGCAGTCCTGCTTGCAGGATTATATATCACGATTCTGACAGGCAGCACTACGATCGCGATTATCGCACCTAATACTATCGCCGCAACCGTAAACTTCTTTATTTTTTTGACGATCTGCTCTTTCTTTTCGTATGCGTAGAGCGGTTTCCCTATACTCGCGCTATACGAATATAAAGGATTGACCGCCAGTTTCTTCTCGTATTTACGTCTTACAAACAGCAATATAAAGCCGAATATAGACGCAACAAGCATAAAGGTAAGACCGGCTCCTGCATCTCCTGCCCAATTACCTGATTCCGCCACTCCGATCAACGACGCGATAAAAGTCACCGCGAGCATGATCGCGTCCAAAGTATAATATTTTTTGACTCCTATGTCGGAATACGGTCTGCTGAGCGTACCGAGCAATCTGACAGCGAAATAGACCATCCCCAGCACAAATGCGATAAATATCGCTATGCACGCTATAGTAAGGCTAACCGAAATTTTGTTGCTGAAGGCATTTTCGAAACCGTTGCCGCATACCGAATATCCAGCATGGAACATCACGGGCGAACACAAACACAAAAATGCGAAAAACGCAAACAACGCGACACCGCACGTCGGTATCCACCTGTATATCTTGATCAACGTCGTGCGCTTTCCGTCATCCAGATTGCTGACGTAGCTTTTCACCTTCGCACCGAGTTCTTTGACGACGTTCTTCTTCTCGGTTGCGGGAACTGCGGCAACGGGTGCAACCTGCCGAACGGATTTTTCGACCTCTTGAGTCGCAGGTTTCCTGTCTGTCTCTACGAAATCTTCCGCCTCGTCCGCACTCGATTCCGTCGTCTGATACGGCTCTTCCGTCCCGGAGACATTCTCAGCCACCGTGCCTGACTGTTTCTTTTCCTCTTCCGCCGTTTTCTTCGACGGCGCGAAATTCTCTCGTTCGTAAGCATAACCGCATCTCGAGCAGAAGTTTTCGCTCTCTCCTCTCTCCTTACCGCAAACGGGACAGACCGTAAGCCTCTCTTCAGCCCTTTCTCCGCATTTCGGACAAAACGACCCTTCGAATTCGGTTCCGCATTTTTTACAGATCATAAACACCCTCCGCGTTATTTATTTGCTCACAGATATACATCTTTTTAGATAGCTTTATCTGCAGCTCGTTATAATATAAATAACTATATATAATAGTATAATTCTTAAAACATTATGCTGTCAAGATATAAAAGATCCATTTATATGACTCGGAATGATATAGGACTGCTATATTAAGAAAATCGCCCGCATTAATGAAGCGGGCGATTTGCTCTTTATTCAGTCTTTCATCAGATTTTTTCAATCGCATGTGCGGCTTTGAACGCGTCGTTATTCGCCACCAGCTCTTCAAACGTGACTGGCATATATCCGTTTACGTCCACCCCTGCGTTATAAGCCCTCGGATCGTCTCTGACATATTCCCACGCTTTTCGGTCGGTATTTGCGTGCAGATGTCCGTGTATCATAAACCTTCCCTCGTGCTCTATCAACGGAAAATGACACAGCGTCGCCTTTCCTCGTCCCGTATTCATCACGTTGAGCGGTGCCCAGCCGATAAAATAATCGGCAAGATTCACCTTGTCTGTCCATGTTCGGTCATGATTGCCTATCACAAGATATTTTTTACCTTTGAGTCTCTTAAGATACTCTTCGGGAGCGCGCGCAGACTTGTAGATAAGATCTCCCAGAATGAAAACCAGATCGTCGGCATGCACGCGTTTATTCCACGCCGCTATTAGTTTTTCGTCCATTTCTTCAATGCTCGAGAAAGGGCGGTTGCACATCGAAATGCAGTTCTCGTGACCGAGATGCAGATCGCTCGTATAATATATCATAAACTCCTCCCCTCTTTTTTAAGAATATAACCGCCGCAAGAGAGACGACCGTTCGTACGGCAGGAGGCAACGCGATAGCCGTTCGCAGTTCGCTTGTCGCGGTGTCCGCCCCTTTACGGACGGTTATATAATCGATATTTATATTATAGTTTTAGACAAAATATTTGTCAAGCCTATTTTATAAATAAATGAATTTTTTGAATGTTTAAGTCGTTTTTCCGTTCTGATACGCAAAAGACGTCGTTTTGTAGCTTTTCGTAAACATTTTCTTTGTTTATTCTTCAACGACTTGTTTTTCTATTCGGGCACGACGTTTTATATTTTACTGTCTATTCAGAATCCTATTTCTCCTCGAACTTTTACGGGAGGTCACTCCGCGGCCGTGCATCCGTTCACTTATTACCCGAATTATAAATGCAAAAAAAGAGACGGACGTTGCCGTCCGTCTCGATTTGTCTTGACTTGCGATTACGCGTTGAGTATTTCGGTAGCCTTGCCCGCGCAGCCGAGAACCTCGGTGAGCTTGTGCTTGACGATATACTTGATGTTCGCTCTCGCGTCGCCCAGGTACTGTCTGGGGTCGAAGTGATCGGGATGCTCGACGAAGTGCTTGCGGATGCCCGCGGTGCATGCCATACGAAGGTCGCTGTCGATGTTGATCTTGCAGACAGCCATGGAAGCAGCCTTTCTGAGCATATCCTCGGGTACGCCGATCGCGTCTTTGAGCGCGCCGCCGTTCTCGTTGATGATCCTGACGAATTCCTGCGGAACGGAAGATGCACCGTGCAGGACTATCGGGAAATTGGGCAGTCTCTTTGCGACTTCTTCGAGAATATCGAATCTGAGCTGCGGTTTGGTGCCCGGCTTGAACTTGTATGCACCGTGCGAAGTGCCGATAGCTATAGCGAGGCTGTCGACGCCGGTCTTTGTAACGAACTCTTCTACTTCTTCGGGTCTGGTGTAAGAGCTGTCTTCAGCCGAAACCTTGACCTCATCCTCGACGCCTGCGAGTCTGCCGAGCTCGCCTTCTACCACGACGCCGTGGTCGTGAGCGTATTCGACTACCTTGCGGGTAAGCTCGATGTTATCCTTAAAAGCATGGTGGCTGCCGTCGATCATGACAGAATTGAAACCGCCGTCGATACAGCTCTTGCAGAGCTCAAACGTATCGCCGTGATCGAGATGAAGGCAGATGGGCAGGTGGCTGACTTCTTCAGCCGCTTCGACCATCTTGCGAAGATAGGTGGGGTTAGCGTACTTTCTCGCGCCGGAAGAAACCTGAAGAATAAGCGGAGCGTTCTCCTCGGTAGCGGCTTCTACGATACCCTGAATGATCTCCATATTGTTTACGTTGAATGCACCGATGGCATAGCCGCCCTCGTAAGCCTTCTTGAACATGTTTGCTGATGTAACCAATGGCATATAAATTACCTCCGAAATTGTTATCTTTACGTTGAGATCCCTCTCCTCGCGGCGGGATCGTGTCATATGCGCCGAGAGGGGACTCACCCGCCTCACGCGTCGCTTATATATTATCACACCGTTAAAAAAATTACAATCCTTTATGTAAATTTTAACTTATTTATTGCACGAGCTTATGCAAGATTTTCGGGATTGAGTCCTTTGAGCTCGTCTATCACGAAAATGCCGTCCTTTCTGATCAGTCTGTCGTCGAAATATATCTCTCCGCCGCCGAACGCCTTTGTCTGAACGAGTACGAGATCCCAGTGGATCGCGCTGCGGTTGCCGTTGAACGCGTCGTCGTAACAGCTGCCCGGCGTGAAATGTATGCTGCCGCTTATTTTTTCGTCGAACAGGATGTCGCCCATCGCCTTGGTCACGAACGGGTTTACGCCGATCGCGAACTCGCCGACGTATCTCGCGCCCTCGTCGGTATCGAATATCTTGTTGATCGCCTCGGTATCGTTCGCGGTCGCCTCGATTATCTTGCCGTCCTTGAAAAGCAGGGATACGTTCTCGAACTTGATGCCGTCTTTGCTCGTAGGCACGTTGTAGGTTATCCTGCCGTTGACGCTCTCTCTGACGGGAGCGGTATAGACTTCGCCGTCGGGGATATTCCTGAGACCGCAGCACTTTACGCCGCCTATGCCCTTTATCGAGAAGGTTAGGTCTGTATTAGGCGCGACGATGCGCACCTTGTCGGTCTTGTTCATCAGCTCGACGAGCGGAGTCATCGCCTCGCCCATCTTGCAGTAATCGAGGTTGCAGACGTCGAAATAGAAGTCTTCGAAACTCTCGGTGCTCATCGCCGACATACAGCTCATACCCTGCGTGGGGTATCTGAGCACAACCCATTTCGTATGCGCGACGCGTCTGTCGTGATGAACGGGCAACGAATAGAACTTGCTGTACGCGCCCATTCTCGCCGCATCGACGTCGCAGGTCTCGTATGCGTTTTCGCCGCCGCGTATGCCGATATACGCGTCCATCTTGTCCATCTTCGCGCAGTCGAATTCCGCCATCTTCTTTGCGAGAGTCTCGTCCATACCCTTGTAGATCTCGCGCTGAACGCGATTGTCGAACAGGCTGACGAACGGATAACCGCCCGCTGCATACACTTCTTTCACGACGCAGTTGACCAGTTGATAGTCAACGCCGAAAGCCTCGATCAGGACGTTTTCGCCCTTCTTGACGCTGCAAGAATAGTTTACGAGATTTTTTGCTAAAGTCTGTATTCTGTTGTCAACCAACATTTCGTATATCTCCTTCCGCGCTAATGCGCGTAAAAAAACTTTTTCTTTGAAATTCGGGTGCCCGTGTAGGCTATACACCTTTACATTCTCTGCGGAGCAGCTATTCCCAGGAGGGCGAGCCCGCTTTCGATGACCTGTTTCGTCGCACCGACGAGCGCGAGTCTCGCATTCTTGACCGCGGGAGCGGCGTCTTTTATATTGTGTTCGAAATAGAACTTGTTGAATGCCTGCGCTATATCCACGATCTGTCTCGTCACGATACTTGGCTCGTATTTCTCTCCCGCCGCAATCACGCTGTCGGGATATTTGTCGAGAGCCTTGACGAGAGCGTATGCCTCGGGATCGGATATTCCGCTTTCATCGAATTCGTCGCCTTCGGGAGCGCATTTTTCGAGGAGCGAACAGCAACGCGCATAGGTATACTGAACGTACGGTCCCGTTTCTCCGTCGAAATTGAGCACTTTGTCGTAGTTGAACACGACGTCTTTTATCCTGCCGTTGAACAGCATTGCGAACACCGCCGCACCGACGCCGACCTGTTCCGCCGTCAGTTCTCTGTCCTTGAGGTCGGGATTCTTCTCCGCGATTATCTCTCCCGCTTTTTTCACCGCCGTATTCAGCACGTCTTCGAGGAATATGACCCTGCCTTCGCGCGTCGACAGCGAGCCGTCCTCGAGAGAAACCATGCCGTGCGCGACGTGCACCATATCGTCAGCCCATGGCTTACCCATAAGTCTCAGTACCTCGAATATCTGTTTGAAATGCAGGTTCTGCTGATAAGCGACGACGTAAAGGCACTTGTAAAAATCGTAAGTATTCTTGCGATAGACCGCCGCTGCCAAGTCTCTGGTAGCGTAAAGAGTCGCCCCGTCGCTTCTGACGAGCAGACACGGAGGCATCTTGTCTCCCTCGAATCTTACCACCTTCGCGCCGTCAGACAATTCGAGAAGTCCTTTCTCCTCGAGTTCGTCGAGCACTGGCTGCATCTTGTCGTTGTAGAAGCTCTCTCCCGCATACGAATCGAACGTGACGTTGAGCCTCTTATATATTTTTTCGACCTCTTTCATCGTAACTTCCTTGAAATAGCCGAAAAGCCCGAGAGCCTCTTTGTCGCCGTCTTCTATCTTCTTGAACCAGTGGCGCGCGTCGTCTTCGAGAGACGGACTGTCTTTCGCCTCTTCGTGGAATCTGACGTATATGTCCAGAAGTCCTCTGACACCTCTCTCGTCTATATCCTTTTTATCGCCCCACAGCTTGTACGCGACGATGAGTTTGCCGAACTGAGTCCCCCAGTCCCCCAGGTGGTTGATGCCGACGACCTTATAGCCGAGCGCGCGGTATATCCTGCAAAGCGCGCCTCCTATCACGGTATTGAGCAAGTGTCCCATATGGAACGGCTTTGCGATATTGACAGACGAAAAGTCTATGCAGACCGTTTTTCCCGCGCCCTCCTCCGACCTGCCGTATCTCTCGCCCTCGGACAGTATCTTTTCGACGACTGCGGACGCGACCATCTTCTTGTTCAGCGTGAAGTTGACGTATCCGCCGACCGCCTCCGCCTTTTCGAGAAAATTGTACGCACCTATTCTCGAAACGATCTCGGACGCGAGAACGACCGGGCTCTTTTTCATCTCCTTGGCGAACTTGAAACACGGCAGACAATAGTCTCCCATAGAGGGATCCTTTGGGACGGTTATGAGCGGTTCGATCTCCTCGCTTCCGACGTCCTGAAGAATGACGGTATCCGCAAGCAATTTCTTGTAATCCATTTTATACCTCTCTTTATACGTTGAATCTGAAAAGCACGACGTCGCCGTCCTGAACGACGTAATCCTTGCCCTCGCTCCTGACCTTGCCCTTCTCTTTCGCGGCGTTGTACGAACCGCATTCGAGCAGAACTTTCCAGTCCACGACTTCGGCGCGTATGAACCCCTTTTCGAAATCGCTGTGTATCTTGCCTGCCGCCTGCGGAGCTTTCGTACCCTTGACGATCGTCCACGCACGGGTCTCTTTTTCTCCTGCGGTCAGGTAACTTATCAGCCCGAGAAGAGTGTAGCACGCGGATACGAGCTTGTCGAGACCGCTCTTGTCTATACCGAGTTCCTGCTGGAACATCGCCTTTTCGTCGGGATCCATGCCCGCGAGTTCTTCCTCTATCCTTGCGCAAAGCACGATGACCTCGCTGTTCTGCGACGCGGCAAACTTCTTGACGTCCTTGACATAGTCGTTGTCCTCTTTGCCGAGGTCGTCCTCTCCTATGTTTGCTGCATAAATGACGGGCTTTGCAGTCAACAGGAACATATCGTCTATGATCGTCTGCTCCTCGTCGCTGAACTGCATGAGTCTGACTGGTTTGCCTTCCTCTAGCTGTTTGAGGACTCCGTCGAGGAAATCCGCCTCCTCGGCAAACTTCTTGTCGCCGCCTTTAGCCGAATTTCTTGCCTTTGCGGAACGCTTCTGCACCGTCTCCATGTCGGCGAAAATCAGCTCGAGATCTATCGTCTCGATGTCTCTCAGAGGATTTACGCTGCCGTCGACGTGCGTGATGTTCTCGTCGTCAAAACATCTGACAACGTGCACTATCGCGTCGACTTCTCTTATGTGCGACAAAAATTTGTTGCCCAAACCTTCGCCGTGAGACGCACCCTTGACGAGTCCCGCAATATCGACGAATTCGAGCACCGTCGGCGTTATTTTCTTGGAATTGTACAACGCGGCGAGCTTGTCCAGTCTCTCGTCGGGGACTGCTACCACTCCCACGTTGGGTTCGATCGTGCAGAACGGATAGTTCGCGCTCTCCGCGCCCGCCTGCGTTATCGCATTGAAAAGCGTGCTCTTGCCTACGTTAGGCAATCCTACTACTCCCAGTTTCATTCGGATTCTCCTTCGTGCGGACCGTCTTTTTTGTCTCCGTCCGCCTCCAAGTCTTTACTTTCGTTCTTTCCCACGAGTCTGAGGGTGTTTTCCTCTCCTCTTATCAGCCTTTTGACGTTGGACCAGTGTCTCAGCACCACGATAAGCCATATGGCGAGAGAACACACAATGACCGCAACGCTGTCCCTGCTCTTGATACAGCTGTATACCGTTATCGCGCTGATACAGGTCAGCGAACCGATAAACCCGTATTTTATGAAAAGCAGCATGATTATCAGCACGAAAAGCACCGCGCCGCCCACAATGGGATAGGCTACTATGAAAACGCCTATCGACGTCGCCACGCCTTTGCCGCCCTTGAATTTGCTGTATACGGGCAGGACGTGTCCGATGATCGTGATGAGTCCGAGTATGAACAGCCAGTCCATACTGCCTATCCAGTAATAACCTATCACCGCAAATACGACGCCTTTCGCGCTGTCGCATATAAAAGTCAGCACTCCCCAGACTTTGCCCACCGAACGCAGCACGTTCATGGTCCCGGGATTGCCGCTGCCCTTTTTGGTTATATCCGTACCCTTGAGTCTTGAAAAAATTATGGCGAAGTTTATAGATCCGACGAGATACGCGGCTATACACAACAGAGCCTTGCCCCACCATTCCATTTATATCAGATACCGTCCGCAAACATTTTTGGATATTATAACATAACGCGCGCAAAAAGACAACAAAAGGCGTGCCCGTTTGTGCCACGAGGCAAAAAAATACACGATTATGCCCGTTTCGTCTTTTTTCGTACTTTTCTCCTCCCCAGAGAAGTTTAGCCTTCTTTTCGCGCGAAATCGTTAATTTAATAACGGTTGCCGTTTTGCAAAAAGTCTTGACCTCGCCCCCCGATTATTTATATAATGTAGTCGTGGGCTTGACCCGCTCTTAAGGAGGAACCATGAAAAAGAAACTGCTTTTTGCGATAATAAGCATTATGTTGATATGCTCGACGCTGATTTTCATTGCCTGCGACGGTGAAGTGGAAAACGTCGACACAGATCACGATCTTACGCACGACGATCTCGGTATAGCCCCCGACTCTGCGGCAATCGCTGGCACTGACGCTCCCGACGCATCAAAGCTAAACGCAACCAGCGAAGAACTCTCCGAGCAGGCTGACGTCAAAGAAGCCGCCGTATATCTGTTCAATCTCGCCAACGACAATCTGTCCAAAGTCGCATATTATGCCAACTACGCTTACGGTAGCGGCATAGCCTCGGTCACCACCATGAAAATGACGGGATCTATGGAAGTTCGCGAAGTGCGGATCAAAGACGGCGCGGCAATGTATATGGTCACGATGGGCAGAGTCGTAAACGGATACAACAACGATACCCCCGACAAGACCAATTCTCTCGTGCTCAGCGCATGCCGACTTCTTCTCGACTACGGCAACCGCAAATTTACGCCTGACGGAAAGACGTTCTACGTTCAAGAAGGCGGAACAAGCAGTCTCGCAAGCGGCGCACTCAACAACTTCTATACCGAAAACGCGTACATAGACTGGAATAAGTGCGACAAAGTGGAATCTATGAGCACCGCCGACTTTATGAAAAAGGACTACTACAACAAATCCTACGTCGAGACAACGAACGCCACCATCAGTGCAGATACTATCGTAAACGCATCGATCGTACATAACGCGGCAGGATACTATGAGATCGAGATCACAGTGGACGTCACAACCGACGCGCTCAAACTTTCTACCGAATCCACCAGAGAATCCGCAAACAGCGACGACATCGTATATGCTTATCAGACGATAAAGTGCCAGATCTGGGATTGCGGTCTGTTCAGACAATACGAAACTTTCGACAGCTGGGAAGGCTCTTTCGGAGCAGGTCCTTTCCATCTCGGCGGTTACAGCAAAAACGAGTGGCACAAGACGTTCACATACAACAAGCAGAACGCACCTCTCTATCAGATCCCGACCGACACTTCGTGGGCGAAATAACCGTTTGAAACAAAAAAACAGCGCCGTCCGAAAGGGCGGCGTTTTTCGTATGCAGAACGGCTTTCTAAGTCGCGCATAAACGTTGTCTTCAATCTGCGCGTCCGAGCACCCCGCTTCCGTCAAAGTCGGGGACGTATTCTTCAACCGCGCTGTCTTCAGTCTGTATAAACGCGTTGACAAACCCGAGCTTTTCGGCGTGAGCTACTACGGCTTTGTATTCGAGCGGCTTGAGTCTTCTGTTTATCTCGGGATACTTCGCGGCGTCTCCCATAGGAAGATACTGACTCATTATCGAAATGTAATCCCGCTCTTTGTCTATAAAACCGGCAAGGATGTCGAGTACTCCTTTCGAATTCGCTACCGCTCCGGGAAGTACGAGATGACGCACGATCAATCCTCTCTTGATCAATCCGTCATCCCCGAGAACCGTTGTCCCGACCTGCCTTTTCATTTCGGCTATTGCCTTTATCGCGACATCGGGATAGTCGGGAGCATTGGAATATCTTGCAGCAAGCATAGTGTCGGAATATTTGAAATCGGGAAGATAAACGTCCACGAGTCCGTCAAGCGTCTTAAGCGTGTCGACCGTCTCGTATCCGCCGCAGTTGAACACTACGGGGACCGACGGTCTGTATAACTCCAAGGCTTTTGCTATTTCGGGTGCAAAATGGCTGCCCGTCACGAGATCGATATTCCTTGCCCCCTGCTCCTCTAGTTCTCTGAATATTTCCGCAAGACGCACGACGCTTATCTCGGTTCCGCACCCTCTCGACAGTTCGTAATTCTGACAGTAAACACACTTTAACGAACACCCGCCGAAAAAAACCGCGCCGCTGCCGGCTTTATCTGCAAGCACAGGTTCTTCCCAATAATGCAATGCTGCCCGTCCTATCACGGGCAACGAATGCGCCGAGCAATATCCGGTCGACACATCTCTGTCGACGCCGCATTTTCTCGGACAAAGTTCGCATTTTTTCATGTCAATCAATACTCTAAATATCTGGCAGTACCGTGTTTTATAAGCTCCGAAAGTTCTCTCGCGAGTTCTTCGAGACTTTCGCTTCTGTCAGACAAATACCAATCGCGGTAACAGTCCACGACCCCCGAAACGATAAACGAAAGGATTATATTCGCTTTCATGGAGTTTGCAACCGTGAATTTATAAGAATCGAACAGTTCTTTTTTGAGCATATCCTTTATTTTCCGCATAAAATTGCCTGAAATCGTACTCGAAAACAACAGTTTATTGAAAGTCTCGTTTTCACTGCCCGACACGCCGTCGCTTATCGCAAGCAGCAACGGATACGGGTCTGTCTTGACCTTGTTCATATCGAACTTGCCGAATATGCTTTTTATGTCTTCCAGCAGTTCGTCCTCAACGTCCTCCAGCACGTTGTAAACGTCTGTATAATGAAGATAAAATGTTTTGCGGTTTACGTCCGCTTTCTCCGCCAGCTCTTTAATTACGATATGACTCATTTCCTGAGTAAGTACCATTTCTTTGAATGCGTCTTTTATCGCTTGTCTGGATTTGCGGCTGCGCTTATCGTTTTTGAATCTGTTGATATGTTCCATTTTTTCTCTCCGAAACTTTTCTTATTATATTTTAATATACATACGAGGAATAATCAACAGTTTCTTAAACAAAATGGAAAATATTTTTTAATATTGAAACATGTTTCTCCCCGTGTTACAATAAAATCAGAACGATACAGGAGGAAATTATGGCAGAAAAATACAATCCGTATGACAATTTTTTGTCGGTTCTCGACAAAGCAGCGAAAGCTGTCGGAATGAAAGAGGAAGAATACGTCCTCATCAAATACCCCGAACGAGAGCTTAAAGTATCCGTTCCCGTCAAAATGGATGACGGCAGCGTCAGAGTATTCGAAGGATACCGCGTGCAACACAGCACATCGAGAGGTCCGTGCAAAGGAGGCATCCGATACCACCAAAGCGTAAACGAGGACGAAGTCAAAGCTCTCGCGGCATGGATGAGTTTCAAATGCGCGGTCGTCAACATTCCTTACGGAGGAGCGAAAGGCGGCATAAAAGTCGATCCTTCGACCCTGTCCCGAGGGGAGCTCGAACGGCTCACCCGTCGCTATACCGCGATGATACTCCCTATAATAGGACCCGAAAAAGACATTCCTGCCCCCGACGTGGGCACGAACGCGCAGGTCATGGACTGGATCATGGATACCTATTCCATGATGAACGGCTACACCATCCCCGGCGTCGTAACCGGCAAAGACCTCGAAGTCGGCGGCTCTCTCGGCAGACCCGAGGCGACCGGACGAGGCGTCATGATAATTACGATGGAAGTGCTCGACAAATACAAACTCGCGCCGTCAGACGTAAGCATAGCCGTACAAGGCATGGGTAACGTCGGCAGCGTCGCGGCGAGACTCCTTTTCGAAAAAGGCTGCAAAGTCGTAGCCGTGTCAGACGTGTCGGGAGGCATACGCAATGTAAACGGTCTGAATATTCCCGAAATATGCGATTTTGTAAAACAGCGCAGACTGCTGAAGGACTATAATGCCGAGGGCGTGGAACATATCGACAATCATGCTCTGCTGACCACAAAATGCGACATCCTCATCCCCGCCGCGCTCGAAAACCAGATTACTGAAGAAATTGCGAAAGAACTGAATTGTCGTCTTATTATCGAAGCGGCAAACGGCCCCACCACGGTTGAGGCAGACGCCGTGCTCGAACAACGCGGCATCGTCGTTCTTCCCGACATACTGACTAACGCGGGAGGCGTCATCGTCTCCTACTGCGAATGGGTGCAGAACCTGCAATCGCTGACCTGGGACGAGAACGACGTCAACGCCACCCTGTTCAAAGTCATGACGAGAGCTTTGACAGACGTATATCACAAAGCCCGCGACTATATGATAAGTTATCGTCTCGCTGCTTACGCGGTAGCGATAGAAAGGCTTTGTACCGCCAAGAAAAAACGCGGCATATTCCCGTGATACCGCCGTCTTCTCCCGACGCC
Organism: uncultured Christensenellaceae bacterium; assembly: GCA_944380305.1. GTDB lineage: Bacteria > Bacillota > Clostridia > Christensenellales > UBA3700 > Ornithoclostridium. The sequence continues at coordinate 9,349 of CALWHF010000012.1, read as the reverse complement.
CTGCATTTTCGGATCGCGGAAAGAGCTACTCTCGCGCACGATCTGACACCGAAGCACTTTTTGAATACGCGCAGGCAAAACCCGGGTCAGCGAAAGAGCGACGCATACCTAAACCTTTATAAAAAACGAAAAACCCGATACTTGTCGGGTTTTTCTTCGTTTTGTTTTCGTATTCTTATTTGTTCAGTCCCGCAAGATCGTCTGCGGTTATCACCGCCGTGCCGTATGTGAAATACGCAAGACAGGTCTGTTTGCAGTTGACTTTTATCGGGAATGCGGAGTGTCTACCGCTGTAAACCTCGTTTCTCTTCCAGATCAGAATCTTCATCTTGCCGTCTATCTTGCCTATCGCGAAATCTATCGTCGTGTTTTCGCAGGTAAAGCCGCTCTCTTTTGCACCCGTATTTGCGAGAAATTCGTCGAGAGCCGCCCTGTGGGTCGTCTTCATCGCCTCTTCGGAGCAGTCTATTGTGATCGTGCAGTAATACACGCCGTCGGCAATATACACTTTATCGTCATGCTCGTCGGCGAGATAATCTCTCGACGTCAGGTCGTATGTCGTCATATGTTCGGTAAGTACGCGATTTTCTTCTGCAACGTCTCCCGTGAACGGCGCGAACTCGCCCCAGCTAGCCGTTGAAAGCTCTTTCGTATCTTCGTCCATCGTCAGGTCTTTAGCATTGGTATTGTTGGTAAAATAGGCGTTCGTTCCGTCGAAATAATACTTTTTCGCGCACGATCCGCTGTCAAAACCCGTGCCGTAAATAATCTCCTGAGAATATATCTCGTCGCCCTTGACCTTTCTTATCAGATGAGTGTCTCTTGTAGCTATCACACCGTTATTCGCCGCAAAAGAGAAAAACTCTTCTCTGACGTAATTCGTATCGTTGCACCAGTTCTCATATGCTTCCATTACCAGATCATACGCGCTCATTCCGTCTGCGACTTCGAGTCCTTCGTGATTCCCCAGGTTTTCGTCTTTGGGTTTGAGCTCGGTGTATTCGCCGCATGCCGCAGCTAACACCGCCGATAAAACCATTACGGCGACTATCGCCGAAATCAATATAACCCTTTTCATGTCTACTCCTTTTCGGCATCACCGACCTATTTTATTTAAGCATATACGGAATGACATTGTCAACGATATGCGCTCCGCGCCACTAATTCGTTAATTTTGTGGCGTAATTATTCTTGTAGCGGATATTTTCAATAATGTCACAAAAAAGACGGCGTGCGGAAATTCCGCACACCGTCATAAGGGGTTATTATTTGAAAAAGTCCTTTTATTACTTTTTCTCGCCGTAATATGCGCTCAGATACATCTCCTTGATCTCGCTCATAAGCGGATAACGCGGGTTTGCGCCGGTACACTGATCGTCGAAAGCGTCTTCGACCATGCTGTCCAGTTTCTCGAGGAAGACCTTTTCATCCACACCCGCGTCCTTGATAGTTGCAGGCAGGTTGATCTCCTTCATCAGTTCTCTTATCTTCACAATGAGTTTTTCGACCTTTTCTTCGTCAGTCTTACCGCTTATTCCTACGAAAGACGCCACTTCTGCGTATCTTCTGACGCAGTCGGGATACTTGTACTGCGGGAAGGTGCCCATCTTGGTAGGAGCTTTAGCGCAGTTGAAACGGATGACCTGCTCTATCATCAGCGCGTTCGCGACGCCGTGCGGCAGGTGGTGATAAGAACCGAGCTTGTGCGCCATCGAGTGGCATACGCCGAGGAACGCGTTTGCGAAAGCCATACCCGCAAGTGTGGATGCATTTGCCATCTCTTCTCTCGCCTCCGCATCGTGGCCGCCGAGGCTGTACGCTCTGGGCAGATAGTTGAATATCAGTTTCGCAGCCTTGAGCGCGAGTCCGTCGGTATAATCGGTCGCCATCATGGACGCGATCGCCTCGAGGGCGTGAGTCAGAGCATCGATACCGGATGCGCTCGTGAGCCCCTTGGGGATATTCATCATGAGATCCGCGTCGATTATAGCCATATCGGGGAGCAGCTCGTAGTCCGCGAGAGGATACTTGGTGCCCGTAGTCTCGTCGGTAATGACGGCGAACGGAGTCACTTCACTACCCGTACCCGCGGTGGTCGGGATAGCGATGAAGTATGCCTTGTCTCCCATGTGCGGGAAGGTATATACCCTCTTTCTTATATCCATAAATCTCATAGCGAGATCCTGGAAGTCGACTTCGGGATGCTCGTAGAGCGTCCACATGATCTTGCCTGCGTCCATTGCGGAACCGCCGCCGATCGCGATTATCACGTCGGGCTCGAATGCCGCCATTGCCTTCGCGCCTTCTTTAGCGCAAGCCAGAGTCGGATCGGGTGCGACGTTGTAGAACGTCGTATGCGTGATCCCCATCTCGTCGAGCCTGTCGGTTATCGCCTTTGTGAAACCGCTCTTATACAGGAAGGTGTCGGTGACGACGAACGCCTTCTTCTTATTCATAACATACTTGAGCTCCCTGAGAGCGACGCCCAGACAGCCCTTCTTGAAATAGACCTTTTCGGGTGCTCTGAACCACAACATATTCTCTCTCCTTTCCGCAATCGTCTTGATGTTTATCAAATGTTTTACTCCAACGTTCTCGCTGACGCTGTTGCCGCCCCAGCTGCCGCAACCCAGCGTGAGGGAGGGAGCCAGTTTGAAGTTGTACAGGTCGCCGATACCGCCCTGCGAAGAAGGAGTGTTGATGAGAATACGGCACGTCTTCATAGCGCGCTCGAATTTGTCCATTTTGTCTTTGCCCGTCTCGACGTTGACGTAGAGGACCGAAGTGTGTCCCATACCGCCGTCAGCGATCAGCTTGCTTGCCTTGGCGATGGCGTCATCGATGTCCTCCGCCTTGTACATAGCGAGCACGGGGCTGAGTTTTTCGTGAGCGAACTCTTCGGAAAGCTCGACGCTCGTGACTTCGCCTACGAGCACTTTGCTGCCTGCGGGAGCTTCGAAACCGCTCATCTTTGCTATCGTGCACGCGCTCTGACCAACTATCTTTGCGTTGAGCGCGCCGTTTATCAATATCGTCTTTCTGACCTTCTCTGTCTCTTCGGGGCTGAGGAAGTACGCGCCGCAAGCATGCATTTCCTCTTTGAACTGCTTGTAAACGTCCTTAAGCACAACCACCGACTGCTCGGACGCACATATCATGCCGTTGTCGAACGTCTTGGAATGCACTACGGACGCCGCAGCCATCTTTATATCCGCGCTCGAATCGATGACGGCGGGAGTGTTGCCCGCGCCGACGCCGACCGCAGGTTTGCCGGAACTGTACGCCGCCTTGACCATGCCGGGACCGCCGGTCGCGAGGATCAGATCCGCCTCCTTCATTATCATTGCTGAAAGCGGAACGGTAGGCTCGTCGATCCAGCCGATTATCTCTTCGGGCGCGCCTGCCGCAACAGCCGCGTCGAGTACGATCTTAGCCGCCGCAATGGTGCTCTTTTTAGCTCTCGGGTGCGGAGAAATGATAAGTCCGTTTCTCGTCTTGAGTGCGAGAAGAGATTTGAAAATCGCCGTAGAAGTCGGGTTCGTGGTCGGGATGATCGCTGCCACTACGCCTACAGGCTCTGCTATCTTGGTAATGCCGAAACCGGGATCGGATTCGATAACGCCGCAAGTCTTTACGTCTTTATAGGTGTTGTAGATATACTCCGATGCGTAATGGTTCTTTATGACCTTGTCCTCCACTACGCCCATGCCGGTTTCTTCTACCGCCATTTTTGCGAGAGGTATCCTCGCTTTGTTTGCCGCCATAGCCGCGGCGAAGAAGATCTTGTCTACCTGTTCCTGCGTGTACGTTGCGTACTTTGCCTGCGCTGCTCTGACGCGCGCAATTTTGTCAAGCAAAGTAGCCTCGTCGTTGACGATGTTTGCCATAACAATAACTCCTTTATGAAAAAAATTTGTGACCGGATTTATTATACGCAAAACGCCGAAAATAATTTCGCGCCGTCGCTCTCTCCGCCCGTACAGACGCCGTCGGGAAAGCCGCTGACGTATTGCGCTTCGTTGATTTGTTAATTTTTTCACAATCAACGACTATATTATATCTGCGCCCATTGCGTTTGTCAACAAATTAACAAACAAAATTACAAATTTTTTTGATTTTTTCCGTTTGCCGTTTTCCCTGCGTTATTTTTACGCGAAACGTCTTCTTTTCCGCTTTACTTGCAGTTTTACGGGTGTGATCTTATTCTGATTCCGTCAATCGGTTGTCTTTTGCAGACCGTTTCGTGTATATTTTCCGACGCGCCAGCACACTCTTTGACATCCGTATCGTATTATATCGACCGCTCGCTTTAATTCGTATTGACAGTATCAGATTACATTGATATTAAAAGGAGCTACACTTGAACGAAAAGTCGAAAAAAGGCGCGGAATACTTCCGCACCGACGAATACAAGGGAGTGCAGGAGCTCGGTTCTTCGGGCGTAAAAATAAGGATAATTGCCGAATGCCACGAAAGCGAGCTTTTTCAGACCGAGCGCGATCTCAACAGACAGATAAAACTCGTTTTCGACAAGAACGCCATAAACATACCTTTCACTCAGGTGGTCGTGCACAAAGCGGAAAGCAAAAAGCCGAATACGCTCAACCCGTCACAGGCGAGCTCACCTCGCTCCCCGCAACGATCCGCAGTTTGTTGGGCACGCATATTATGCTGTCGCCCTCATTTTCTATCGCAGGAAGATATGTACAGTCTTCGGTAAAACTGCAATCCGCCTCGGTCATCTTGACGGTGCGGTTTGCGGTATCGACAAAGAAACGGTTGAAGCCGTCCGAGGTGCGTATCTCTACGAAAAACCCGTTTTCACCGCCGCCGGTCACGACTCCGTCCTTGTATTTTTCTTCGACGGTAAGTTCGCCGGCATCGAAATCGTAACTCATCACCTTTTCGTCGCCGTGCATGACGTAAAACACGGTCATATTCTGTTTCTGAGGCAAAAGAAACACGAGAAGAAGTGCGACCGCGATCGCCGCGATCAGAAGATACGGGATCAGATCCCACAGCGTAAAATATTTGCCGTTCTTTACTTCTTCTATTCCTTTTTTCTTCATTATTTCCTGCCCGTGTTCGTTAAATGCGTTTACAACAATGCCCCGTCGGCATTTGAAAGCACCCTGAACCCGCCTTTGCCGTCATCGTATGCCAAAGTATATGTATAACCTTCGAGCCTGCCTGCCAGGGCGACCGCCCCGTCTTTTCCGAGTACGCACATCGCGGTCGAATACGCATCCGCAAGCGCGGCGTTTTCTCCGTATACCGTCGCGGTCAGCACGTCGCTTGCATACGGTGCGCCCGTGAACGGATCAAGTATATGACTGTATATGACGCCTTTGATTTCATAATTCTGTTGATACCCGCCGCTCGTTGCGAGGGATACGTCCTTGAGATACGCCTTGAAATAGTTGCTGCCGTCATTGAGCGGAGACAACACTTTTGCAGACCATTCTCCGAGATCCGCACCCGACTCTTTTCTCGCGTTTTTCAGCATCGTCATGCTACTACCTCCTATATTGACGTAGCCGAACTTATATCCGTGTTTTCTCATTACCGCCGCTATCGCATCCGCGCAATACCCCTTTCCTATACCGCTGAGATCGAGCTGCTGGGTATATACTTCGCCGCCGACGGTTGCCGTGACGTCGGCTTTGCGCACAAAGTACGCGCCGTCCTCTTCGCGGATCTCCGTCTGAGAAAAATCCGACAGCCCCGCGAATGCCGCGACGTATTCGTCAGAGGGCAATTCGTTCTTGTAGTCTTTTCTGTCGTAAGGTTCGGACGGGACGTAATCGCCCTCGTTGAATCTTGGCGAGAACCCCCACAGATCCACGCTGAGCGCGATTGCGGGATTGAACGCTCCGCCCGTGACCCCGTACGCTTCTTTTGCAAGAAAAAAAGCGCCGAAAGCCGTCTTGCTTATCTCTATCGTCTCCCCTGCCGCGGCGGCATTGAACGCGGCAACGTCGCTGTTCTCTCCGTCGAGAGAGAGGCATCCCTCGATATTGCCTATCATCTCCTTGATCTCGCCTTCCCAAAGCTCTTCGAATGCCTTTTTATCAGAAGACGGCAGATAACAGCTCACCGTGCAGTAGGTGTTGAAATATTCGTAAGTCGTGTATTGCACGCCGACGTAATCGCCGACGTCTATACCGTCTACGACGAGCGTGCACGCGCACAATCCCAAAGAAAGCACGGCTATCGTCGCTACGGCGACTACCGCGAGAACAACCTTTTTAGTCATAGTTACATTATAGCAAATGCCGCAGAGTATGACAACAACTAATTGAGCGCGGCACACGCAAAAAACGGTGCCGTTGTCAACTGTTTGAGCCAAAATTTTCTTATATTTTTTTGCCGTTTGCAAAGGTGCGAATATTGATTTTTCACGCGCGTTATTATATAATGTTTGTAAAGCGTTACATAAGGTGTTACATATGAGAAAGACAGGTTTTGACAGCGCAAAATATCTATCGATGCAATCGGATTACATCGCCAAACGCATTAAGCAGTTCGGAGGTAAACTTTACCTCGAATTCGGCGGCAAACTGTTCGATGATTTCCACGCCAGCAGAGTTCTGCCGGGGTTCGCACCCGACAATAAAATCGTAATGTTGCAGACTCTCAAGGATAAAGCCGAGATCGTCATCGTCATCAACTCCAAAGACATCGCGAAGAACAAACTGCGCGCGGATCTCGGCATCACCTACGACGAAGACGTGTTGAGACTCATCGACATATTCAGGAGCAAAGATCTGTACGTCGGCAGCGTCGTGCTTTCTCAGTTCAGCGAAGAGAACATGCCCGCAAAAGCTTTCCAGCTCAGGCTCGAAAGGCTGGGGCTGAAGGTTTACCGTCACTATCATATCGACGGCTACCCTCACAATATACCGCTGATCGTCAGCGACGACGGATATGGCAAGAACGAGTACATCGAAACTTCGAGAGAACTCATCGTGATAACCGCCCCCGGTCCCGGAAGCGGCAAAATGGCGACCTGCCTTTCTCAGCTCTACCACGACTATAAGCGCGGAATAAAGGCGGGATACGCAAAATACGAGACTTTCCCGATCTGGAATCTTCCTCTCAACCACCCCGTCAACATGGCGTACGAGGCGGCGACCGCCGATCTCAACGACGTCAACATGATAGACCCTTATCATCTCGCAGAATACAACAAAGTCGCGGTAAACTACAACAGAGACATCGAAATATTCCCCGTACTCAACGCCCTCTTCGAAAAGCTGATGGGACACTCCCCCTACAAGTCACCCACAGACATGGGCGTCAATATGGCGGGATACGCTATCTGCGACGACGAAGTTTGCTGCGAAGCAAGCAAGCAGGAAATAATCCGCCGTTACTACGCCGCCCTCGTAGCGAGACGCAAAGGCGTGGACAGAGGCGACGAGGCAGGCAAAATATCTCTGATAATGGACAAACTCGGTCTCAAGGCCGAAGACAGAGTCACCGTCCCCGCCGCAAACGCTGTCAAGGAACGCACGGGAGGTCCCGCAGCGGCTATCGAGCTGAACGACGGCAGGATCATTACGGGCAAGACGTCTGATCTGTTCGGATGCTCTTCGGCGATGCTCCTCAACGCGCTCAAAGCCCTCGCGAATATTCACGACGACATCAAACTTCTCTCGCCCGTAGTGGTCGAACCCATACAGAAACTAAAGACGAGCGTGCTGGGAAGTCGCAATCCGAGACTGCATACCGACGAAGTGCTGATCGCGCTTTCGATCTCCGCGGCGACGAACGATACCGCAAAGAAAGCCATGGAGCAGCTTGACAAACTGAAAGGCTGTCAGGTGCATACGACGGTCATCCTGTCGCCCGTGGACGAAACGGTGTTCCGCAAGCTCGGCGTAGATGTGACGAGCGAGCCGATATACTCGACGAAACAGCTTTATCACAAAAACTAAATACGCTAAAAAACAAAAGGGCTCTTCGGAGCTCTTTTTCGTTGTTTTTATCCTAAACGGAGATCTGCCCCGTCCTATCTGCCTCGTAACTTGCATATGAACGGATACCCAGCACCTCTCCCATTCGGATACCGCCGATTTGACCTGACGAAACCCGTTTTGCAGCGTCTGTACAGACGGATATGCCGCCTGTGCGTTTCGCTGCATCTGATAAGCAAAAAAATAATCAAAATAAAATGAGAATAATTCTCGATTTTGCTTGACAAGCCTTTTGCCGTGCTCTATAATGATGTCAGGAGGCAAGAAAAGCGATGAATTATTCGAGGCAACGCGAAACGGTCTACGACGTCCTGAGATCGACAAAAGACCACCCTAGCGCGGACTGGATATACGGCGAATGCAAAAAGATCATTCCCAATATAGGACTTGCAACCGTATACCGCAATCTCGAACAGCTCGTCGCGCAAGGCAAAGCGATCAAAGTGCCCGTAGGTCAGGACAAAGACCGATTCGACGCCGACGTATCGCTGCACGTCCACGGAGCCTGCCCCGTATGCGGCAAGGTATGGGACGAAGAAGTCTCCGCTCCTCTCAACGACGCACTCAAAGCCGAGTGCGAAAAAAATCACAGCGACGGTTACTCCCTGACCTTTTTCAGGGTCTGTGGAGAATGTAAAGCAAAACAAGAGCAATAATAAATAACAATATATCAAACAATCATAAGAAATCGGAGGTTTATAATTATGGCAAAGTTTGTATGCACGATATGCGGATACGTTCACGAGGGAGACAGTGCTCCCGAAAAGTGCCCCGTTTGCGGCGCACCTGCAAGCAAATTCGACAAGATGGCAGAAGAGATGGTATGGGCTGACGAGCACAGAGTCGGCGTTGCTCAGGGTCTCGACGAAGAGGTCGTACAGGGTCTCAGAGAGAACTTCAACGGCGAATGTGCCGAGGTAGGCATGTACCTCGCTATGAGCAGACAGGCAGAGAGAGAGGGTTATCCCGAGATCGCGGAGGCTTACAAGAGATACGCTTTCGAAGAGGCTGAACACGCTGCCAAGTTTGCTGAGCTTCTCGGCGAAGTCCTGACCAACGACACCAAGAAGAACGTAAAAATGCGTATGGAGGCTGAAAACGGCGCATGCAGCGGCAAGATGAAACTCGCAAAGCGCGCGAAAGAGCTCGGCTACGACGCGGTTCACGACACCGTTCACGAGATGGCGAAGGACGAGGCGAGACACGGCTGCGGCTTCAAGGGACTTTACGACCGTTTCTTCAAATAAGCAAACACAACTATCTTATATATTGCAAAAAAACCCTCGGGCAAAGTGAGGTGAACCCCAAAAGTTGGACAAAAAATTAATTAAATTGTATTTGAGTGAGTTCTGTATTGTACAGGACTCATT
>CALWHF010000011.1 GCA_944380305.1 uncultured Christensenellaceae bacterium | reverse complement strand
TCTTCTATCCCTCGCTTCGCAAATAAAAATACCGGACTATATTTCCCGGTATTCTTATTTGGCGGAGGCGGAGGGATTCGAACCCCCGTGGGCTTGCACCCAAACGGTTTTCAAGACCGCCTCGTTATGACCGCTTCGATACGCCTCCATGCCAAATCGATATTAATTCAGTTATTCCCGCAGGCTTGCATTCAAACAAATATGGCACTTATATGACCTGAGAGACAATTGCCGTGTCGGTAATAATTACCGCCTTTTGAGTATAACAAATTAAGATATTTTAGTCAATCGCATTTATAAAAATGTCTTCGCATATCAACGATAATGAACCGAAAAACCTAAAAAGGGCAAAAAAATAACAATGCCTGTTGCATTGTCACCGCATTTCGTTCGCTTGGCCGATCAGAATAACTTGACGTAAAGACCGTGCTTGCGAACGTACTCTATGAAAGCGAGCCATACCGATTTCATAGCACTCACCTCCCTTTATTAAGTTGTCCTTCCTCGAGGATTTTTCCTTCCCTCTCGGATTCGCCCACAGTATATATCCGAAAAACCGCTTTGTCAACAGTTTGAAATGCGTTTTTCAAAATTATTTTCGATAAAAATCTTGCGTTTGCACGAACGGAATTTGCGGTAATTTTCGCACATTCTCGGTATCGGAAACAAAGCCCCCGAACGTTTTTCGCGCGGGGGCTTCGTGTCTTGTTTCTTAGTTTTTTAAGAAATCGTTATTGAACGAGACTCCAGCCTAGATAGAGAACCAGATCTTGCGTCATATACTCGGTCGGGACATAACGCTCTGTCGCTTCGGGATCGAGATAGAATCCCGTGCATTCATACTGCCGTTCTCCGATAAAGCAGACAGCCGACTGCATAATCTCACTCTCCGCGCGACTTATAAAGTCGTCGAATCCGTTTCCTGCGGACAATATCTCGTAATTGTAAACATTCCCTTCCCCGTTTGCGCCGAGGGCTGCGAACAAATCGCCGTCATACTCGAAAATCACGTCGTCGGCAAAAAAATCGATATTCGACCTGACCGTACAGAGATAATTGCTCGTCAGCTTTGCGTAAAGCGTCAGACTCTCTGCAGGGAAATCGCCTTTCTCTTGCGGTATTTCGTATATCTGCGTCATCGCCTCGTCTGTATACCAACCCTCGATCAATACGCCATTGGGCAATTGATACATCGCGTTGCCTCCGGGCAACATACCTATATTATTGAGAAAATCGTAGACACTGTCGCTGACGGGATATTCGCTGTCGAAGACGAAACTGTCGAAAACCTCGCCGTCTATCACGAAATCTATCCTGAGCCTTGGCAATATCTTTCCGTACAGCGTGATGCTTCCCATAGGCCACTTTGTGAGATCTGCCTTGACGGTGCATGCCTTATCCTCGTACCAATAATCCATCTTGTTCAACCCTATATCGACGCCGCAGTTGTTGAAAAGGTTATCTGCAAGCCCATTCTGCTCGATCCACTCTCCGAAAGTGAGGCTCGTGCCGTATTCCCTCCTTAGCTGTTGTATCGACATGTCCATATAGGTTATACCGTACCCGTCGGGGATGGTGTAAACCAGATATGCGGGGTCAACATAATAAGCGTACAGCGTGGTCTCTGCCGTAGGATAGGAATCGAATTCCGTACCCGCGGTATCGACAGCCCAACACATGAATTCCTGGGACATATCGTTGTAGAAAGCGTTCGACGCAAATCCGTTCAGAACCGCCTTGAGTTCGGCGAGATCGCCGTTCTTTTCCGCGACGTAATATTTGGGCGTGCCGGCGTCGTTGTAGACCCCGTCGTAATATACCAGATTGATCGTCACGCCGTCCTCGTACTTTGCGTAAAGAGTAGCGTCGTCTTTCGGGAATTTACCGTCGAACGGCTTGGTCAGCGCGCTGTCGGTATACCAACCGACGAAACGCTTTCCCTTCTGATATATCGTCGGAGCATTCAATGTACTGCCCTCCGATCCCTTCTTCGGATATATCCCGTAATCCGCATTCGTGACGAACTTCAACGTTACCTCCTTGTCGTATTTCGCATACAGAGTGACGTCGGAGCTAGCCGCTACGTCGCCGTTGACGTAATCGAGTTTCTGAGTCAGAGCCGAGTCGAGATACCAGCCTTCGAACGCGTAACCGTCCTTTTCCGGCATTACATACATATAATCGTAGAGAAATACGTTATTTTCGACGTCCTCATTGTCGACGAAAGTTCCTCCGTTCAGCTCGAGCACGGGCTTACCGAGCGCGAATTTCGGATACACGGTCTGCCACGACTGAGAATAGGTAACTTTCATGACGTTGTCTTTCACGGGATACTTGTAATCGGAGTCGTAATACCATCCCTGGAACTCGTACGCCCCGAAAATCTCGGATTCGACCTCGTTCGGCAACGTAAGTTCTCCGCCGGGGGCGCACGACGAAGTAAATCCTTCGGGGAAACGTGCGTCAAATGCGGGCGAAACCGTCACGTTGTTCTTCTCGTTCCTGCATTCTTCACAGAACGGGACCTGCTTTACGTTGTCGTATGTCACACTCAGATCCAGCACCGTAATAATGTTATTGGTGAACACGTCGGAAAAAAATCCTTCGGGCTTGGACGTTGTGATCTGCATGGAGGTCACTCTCTTTTCGGAATCTGTATGAACGGTAAGAGTGATATGTTCCGCCTCGCCGTCGAGAGCGGCGACGGTAGCAAAATTCAGTTCGTATTCGCCCGATACTTTCTTCGTACCGTACAGATTGACGTAAGCGGAGTCGGGATAATACGTTTTGAACTCGTCACTCGAATCTAAAATGAGACTCACATAGTTATTTACGAATTGACCGAAACTTTTCAGGTTTTCATCGACGTAATTCCTGAATTCCGGCTCGGTCAGATCGACGTAATAAAAATCTCTTTCTCCGTTATAATATCTGTCGGTAGTTCTCGTGTATCCCGACGAATCGTACTTGTAATAGTTTTCCTCGGTGATCTGAGTGCCTGTCGTTTTCGTATAGAGGATCTCTTCTGAATCCGTCCTGGAATACGCCGTATCGGCCCCGTAGCCCCCTCCCATGCTCATTATTATATAAGGATTCGAATCGTCGTCTATGCTCACGGAATAGAGCATGTCTTTTACTTCCTGTTCGCTCAGAGCCGTATCCTGAGGAGTCGTTTCTCCCGGTTTTTCCTTAGTAACGCACGCGGTAAACACAGTCAAGAGCAATGCCGTCACGATCACGATGGAGACTGCAAACAATAACTTTCTGTTCTTTGCCATGTTTTCCTCCTTATTTCAGCGCGTAGCACGCGCTATATATAAATATTATAACATACCCGGGAAAATGTGTCAATTCGGGTAAAATTAGCAACTTCGGCACAAAAGCGGAAACTGTCTGAAACCGCAGTCAAGCGCATCGAAAATGATTTTTTATCGAATAATATAGAGAATCGAAAAGCAGTTCTCTCCTCCGCCGAAATACCGTATACGGAGAAAAAAACCGCAAAAGCGCGACTATCAGCGTGCAGGCACTATCTCCAACCAGTAACCGTCGGGATCGCTTATGAAATAAATCCCCATTGCGGGGTTTTCATAACATATGCACCCAATGCTCTCGTGAAGCGCGTGCGCCTTTGCAAAATCCTCGGTTTCGAAAGCGAGATGAAACTCGTTGTCTCCGAGATCGTAGTCGCGGCCGAAATCTTTAAGCCACGTCAATTCAAGCAGAAAATCCACGTCGTCGCTCCCGAGATAGACGATGACGAAAGAGCCGTCTTCGGCGTTTATCCTGCGTTTTTCTTTGAGCCCCGGTGCCTCATAGTAAAATTTTATAGAGCGGTCGAGGTCGCGGACGTTGTAATTTTCGTGAACGGGTCTGAATTTCATTTCTTTATCCTCAAGAAACAATTATACCCCGACCGAGGTTTTAATTCAATAATGTTTTCAAATAATATCCCGACGTTGCCTTCAAACGTCATGTGTGTTATTATTTTACTGTATCGGTACGACAACAAAACGCAACAGACCGCATCCTGCCCGATTTTTATCCTTGAAAGTTATAAAATGCGCCCGTCCAACCGCAAGTTGACCAAAATCCAACCGACGGTTTAGCGATTTCAACCTCCGGTCTGTGGTATTTACGCCGCAAATAGGCTACGATGTAACCATAAAGAAGCCGCAGAGCAAAGGAGAGACGAAAATGAAAAAGAAAAAAACTCATGTCGGTAACGAACGGTCACAATATATAAACAACCTCATGACCGCGAATACGATACGCGCAGAATGGCAAAACAAGAAAACGCTTTACGGGCAACAGCCCTTTTCCATACGCTGAAAACGCGACGGATATAAAAGTATACGAGGAGAGATATATGGAAAAAGACAACAGAACTCTAGGACAAAGAATTGCTCAATATAGAAAATTGCGCGGCATAACGCAGGAAGAACTCGGCGAAAAATGCGGCGTATCGTCGCAGGCGGTCAGCAAATGGGAGAACGACATATCCGCACCCGACATCACCTTGCTCGCCACACTCGCAGAGATCTTCGGCATATCCGCGGACGAACTTCTCGGCATAAAAAAAGAGGCGACGACTGTGGTCAAGCCCGAAACGATAGACGAGGACAGACTCCTGATAAAAATGGAAGCCCGCAGCACAAACGGCGATAAAGCACTTTTTACGATACCTTACAAACTAGGCAAGCTGTTCCTGCAATCGGAAATGGGCAGAAACAACGACGCGCTCAAAGGCATCGACTTCGATCAGATCGCCCGTATGGTAAAAATGGGCATGCTTGGCCCGATCATGGAATGTAAAAGCGCACATGGCGACTACGCCAAGCTGACCGTCGAGCAGATGTGATATGAAGATAACGATAAAATCAAATGCTTTGAAATTCGTGTTTTTGGTGCCGACAGGACTGGCTGTACGGGCATTGCTTCACGACTCGGAAATTGATAAAGACGAAAAGTCGATAATCGCCAAGGAAACCTGTAAAGAACTCAAACGCGCAAAAAAGACTATGGGAAAACTCAAACTGATGCAAGCGTCTACATCGGACGGCAGACAGAGCATCGAGATCACCCTATAAAATCCTCAAAAAAACACGCGGTCGTATTCCGCGTGTTTTTTGTGCCCGTGTAGATAAACAGGGTTTATTCAGGGAAAAAGCACTTTCCTTACCCTGTACATGACAGACTCGATGAGCCTTATATCCGCAAGAGATCCGCTGCCCGCGTGTTCTCTGGCAAAGGACAGAACGTCCCACCATTCCCGAAGCTCTGTCTTGTCGGCATTGTTCCAGTCGAGTTTCGCGCTCTCGAAAATTCCCTTGATGTATACCGACATGAGCTCGGGCTTATTCCTGACCGCATCACGCAGTCTGGCAAGTTTCTTCAGCGAATATTCGAGGACGAATTTTTCGTTGTCCTGCTCGAATACCGACATCAGCCTGAGCAGTTTCGCAGTCTCTTCGTCTACGGGATTATCCGCTATTATCTCCTCTGCGATCTTCTTCTCCCAGTCCGCTTCCCTGCGTCTGTAAACTCTCAGCCCGTCGTATGCCTCGAGATCGGCAGGCACATCGAGATCCTCGGGAGCGACCATCGAGACGAACAGACCTATTTCCGCCGCAAGCCTGGCGATATTCATAAGCCCGTCGTTGTTGCCTTCGGAATCGGCAATCACTATCGCGCCGTCGCTGTAATCCAACGCGCCTTGCGTTTCGGCGCGGGATAGCACCTCTTCGCATATATACGAATCGGTAAAACACGTTTTGCCTTCAGCCGTCAGAACTCTTATCAGCCTTGACGCTCCGTCATAGTCGTCGAACGAAAACGCCGCATAAAAATCAAATCTCGGCATACGCGTTTCCCTCCCCCGTTTTTTACCATTATACCACAAACTGTCATGCGTTTCAAGACGGCGTTTTTTCGCGCTTTAGGGCTTTTCGGAACGAAAAACCGGGTTTTAACTCCGTTGCGAATCGTTCCGATATTAAAAAAGAACGCCCCGCGAGGAGCGTCCCTTCGTCATGTCTGCAAATCACATCAGCAGTTCGCCTTCGTCGCTGTCTATCACCTGAAGGACTCTGACCGCCTTGCCCGTAGCCGCGTCGACATAAACGAAAAACCCGTACCCGTCCACAGTCCCGTACACTTCGTACGTCAGCTTTTCGCCGCCAGCGTCGAGAGGTATCACGGCAAGTCTCACGCTTTCGACGCTCATCTCGCCGTAACCCGCGGCAAGAGCCTCTTCCTCGGTAACCGAGACGTTGTAATCCGCGTCGCGCTCGGTATGGTTATAGATATATTCTCTAGCTTCGTATCCCGTCACCTTTCCCGTCTCGAGCGAGATCTTCACTTTGACCATATCGGGATAAAAGATTATCCCGTCCTGCTCGTAGCAGAGATTGACGTACAGTTCGCTGTCCGTCACGCATGCCCAGACCGCCGACATATCGGATATACCTATCTTTTCGCAATACTGTTCTGCAAGTTCGACGCCCTGCTCTTTGGTGTATCCGGGGTTCGTAACGGTATCGTTGACGTCCGCCATCACCAGCGCGCCTCCTTTTTTTGAAAGCATCGCATTGCCGTAAACGCCGCCCGACGAGAAAGTATACGAATAACATTCTATGAAACCGCCCAGCTCACCTTCATAAGAAACTTCTATGTCCTCGTAGTCGGACATATACTTCTTCAGCATTTCTGCTCCCTGTTCCGCCGTTATATCCTCTCCTTCGAGCACGACGGGCGCAGGGTCTTCGAGTCCGTCGCTGAAAGGTCCGTCGTAAATCAGGGACGGATACTCTATCGCACCGTCTGCTATGTCCGACACCGTTGCCGAGAAAGCGTCGTCCTCTTTGCCAAGCATTGAGAACGAATACTCGCCTGACGCGATCTTCCCCGAGATCTCGCCGAGTCTCGAACCGAGCTCATAGGTGCTCTCGTAGAGTTTATCCAGCGTCGAATAATCTGTATCCGACAAGCTCTCTCCGTTATCGAGCTTGCGAAGAAGATACAGGCTGTAATCTCCGACCTGGTTGCAGAATTTTATCGTGCTGCTCATCGCCGCGCCCGATACGCTCAGAGAAGAAAGACATTGCTCAGCCACCTCAGCGTTTATCACGGCTTTGGTCAGAAGCTCGGATTGCAGCGACGGCGTCCTGATCACCCGCATTTTACCCAGATTGGTCTCTATCTGCAAAAGACTGTCCTCCAGAGAATAGAACGCCGACGTATAGACGTTTTCCGAACGCAGCGACAGCTCGTTCCTGTCGTCGACGGCAAACCCGAGAAATATCCCGAGCGTTATCACCGCCGCAACCAGAAGAGCGACCGCCGCAAATATGAAGTAATGCGCGACTCTCAGGTTTTTATGCCGTACGTCGCTTGTATTCTGTGTCTGCATGCGCACCTCTCAAATCGCGAAATTGTGTTTTCCTATCGTTATCATCACTTTACGCGACCATATCCACGAACTGGTCGCCGTCGCGGGATTATAATAATATATGCACCCGTTGGTAGGATCCCAGCCGTTCATAGCATCCCTCGCCGCGTTGTACGCAGTCTGATTCGGTTCGAGATTCATCTGCCCGTCTATGACCGCAGTAAACGCGTAAGGCTGATATATGACACCCGAGATCGTATTGGGAAAACTGCTGCTCTTTACTCTGTTGAGCACGATCGCTCCCACGGCGACCTGTCCCATATACGGTTCTCCTCTCGCTTCTGCGTGTATGCACTTTGCAAGCAGATATACGTCCTGCGACGAATAGCTGCTGTTGGAGCTCGATGACGACGTCAGCGTCATGCCGAGAGCCGCCGCCGTTTTCGCGCCCACTATGCCGTCGACCGTGAGACCGTTCTTCTGCTGAAAGCGTTTGACCGCCGCCTGCGTTTTGGAACCGAAAATCCCGTCCACCGTGCCCGCGTCGTAGCCCCAGTTGTTGAGTTTGGTCTGCAACGTCTTTACCTGCGAACCGCTCGAACCGACTTTGAGCACAACGCTCTCTTCGACTTCGGACGATCCGCTCCCACCGAAAGCTATTATCGGAACGGCGACCACCGCGATAATCAGAAACGCGCAAATCACCCTAAGTGCAGTCGTTTTGTTCATATTCCTCCCTGATCAGCCGAAAAGTTTGCGAAACCACTCGGCTATGATAGATCTGTATGTAACTTCCTCTCCTTCTCCGTCGGCTACGAAACACAGCGGCGGAAACACGACACACCACCAGTTGTCTCCTTCTCCGCTGCCGAGATCCACGATCAGCGCGTCGTAAACTCCGCTTGACAGAGTCAGCTCTCCGTACGTCCTCGTCGGAAATTCCTCCTCGCAAAGTCTCGCCTTCGCGCCGTAGTAAAAGCCGTTGCTTTCGAGAACTCTTTCGCTGACCTCGTCTATCAGAGAAAGGTTTTCGTAGATGACCTCCATCGCCTCTTCTTTGTTCTTCACGCCGTAAAGTTCGGGCGTCAGCGCGTCTACGACAGCCGCCTTTACCTTGTACTTGACGTTCTGGTCGATCTCGGAATTGCTGTTCGCTCTTATATGTATCCTGAGATATTCCGCGTTTACCGCATCGTTATTTTCTTCGACCGCAAAGGCTACCGCGTTTACTATGACAAGCACCGCAACGAGTGCCGCAATCAGAACGATGATCTTTTTCATACTCTTTCCTCCGCGAAAAATTATTGCCGCATAAGGGCTTTTTATTCATCCTGAGCGATGCGAAAAAACACGGCTGCTTGCGAATATATTTAACGACGTGAGAAATATTGCGAGCACGGGTTGCGACTTTCGGCGTTTTTTCGCAGATGTAAAGCACGCTTTACATTTTTTTCGTCACAAAATTGTAAAGTCGGCTGTATTGACTCCACTTTACCGCATTGTTATGCTTTATACGAGGACGGCGTCCTCGAAAGGAGACCATAATGATCGAACTCAAAAACGTATCGAAAATCTATAAAACAAAGGCGGGCGAGACCCGCGCACTTGACGACGTTTCGGTCGTATTCCCGGACAAAGGCATGGTATTCGTGCTGGGCAAATCGGGATGCGGCAAATCCACTCTGCTCAACGTGTGCGGCGGTCTGGACGTCCCCGACGAGGGCGAACTGTTCGTAAAGGGCAGGAGCACTAAAGACTTTACCGAAACGGACTACGACAGTTACCGCAATACCTGCGTCGGATTCGTGTTTCAGGAATACAATATATTGTCCGAATTTTCGGTCGAAGACAACATCGCGATAGCTCTCGAGCTTCAGGGCAGGCAAAAGGATCCCTCGGCGATCACCGAAATTCTGAAGCAGGTCGAGCTTGAAAGCGTTGCAAAACGCAAACCGAGCACCCTGTCGGGCGGACAGAAACAGAGAGTCGCTATCGCCCGCGCTCTCGTCAAAAATCCCGAAATAATCATGGCGGACGAGCCGACGGGCGCACTTGACTCCGTCACGGGCAAACAGGTATTCGACACTCTGAAAAAACTGTCTTTCGACAAACTCGTCCTCGTAGTGTCCCACGACAGAGAATTCGCTGAGATCTATGCCGACAGGATCATAGAACTCAAAGACGGCAGGATAATCTCCGACGTCGTAAAGGATACCGAAGCGAACACCGAAAGCGGCGAAAAACTCACTTTTGTCGGAAACGATACCGTGCTCGTGAAAAAAGGCGCGACTCTGGGAAAAGAAGACGTAAACAAACTCAACGCCTTTATCTCTTCGTCGAACTGCGACGTTCTCGTATGCAAAAACGGAGACGAAATAGAAAAATACAAAAGGATCGCGAATATAAACGCGGGCGGCGAACGCATAGTATTCAAGGAAAGAGACTCCGCGCCCGAGGTCAGGACGTACTCCGACGAAGACAGAAAACTGATCAGATCCAGACTCCCCCTGCGCAGAGCCGTAAAAATAGGCGCGAGCGGAATGAAAATAAAACCCGTCCGTTTCGCGTTTACTCTTCTCCTCGCGATAATCTCTTTCACGATGTTCGGAATGTTCTCGACGATAATGTTCTACGACCCGACGGAGGTCGCGATAAACAGTCTGAAAGACACCGACGAACAGTATATTTACGCTTCCAAACAAATGGTGACGAACGTATACGAGTATACCGAAGGAAAATTCAAGGGAACCGATATTGCTTACGAGCAGGTCAACTATACCGACGAGGACATTGCCTCGCTCAAAGAAAAATACGGCGACTTGGTAGTGCCTCTTTACGACGTCCCTCAGATGTCTTTTACCGAATACATGACTTCGGACGAAACTTCTTTCAAAATATACTCGTTCGCGCCTTACGACAGCGTCGACGTGACGTATACCCGCGGCAGAGCCCCACGAACGGCGAACGAGATCGCGCTGTCAGAATACGCGTTCTCGCAGCTGGTCGGTTACGAATACAATTTCGTATCGGACATCGAGGATATAAAACTCAAATATAAAGATTTTTCGTTTACCGTCTCGGGCGTATATTCGACTCCTCTGACGTCTGACGATCTGAAACTCGATACTTCGATGCCGTTAAACTATTCGACTCCCGGAGACAACTTCCTGCTCTCCGCTCTGGTCACCCGCGATTTCTACCTTCAGATTGCAGCGGCCTCAGATGACCGATTTGTCTCGGATAAGGCGACGATTTCCCACTGCGGATCGGTGACGGCGAGCAACAGATCGGACGGATACGCGACGACGGATTCTCTCCACATTGACAACATCGCGAAAAGCAACGTCATCGCAGCGATACCCGCTCTCGCCTGCGACGGAAGAGAAACGACCTCCCTCCGAGACGGCATCGCCGTCAGCTACAATATGTGGCAAAGCCTGTTCGCCGCCGATCTCGAACAAAAAGTATCCGAAAAAGGGCTTGAAAGCGTATATGACCTGCCCGACGAAAACGGAGTTACGCTCAGGTCGAAATACTACCTGTTGAAAACGGAAGCCTGCGGCGACGAAAATACCTTCGGACAATATTTGTCCGATCTGCTTGCTTTCTGCGACGAGTACGACCTGACGGGCGTCTGCGAAGTGACCTTTTACGATACGGACAAAAACGCCGTCGTCACCAAAAAAGTGACCGCGATACTCTGCAGATACCGTTACGCGTATACCGATACGGTGATACTCGACGACGAGTCTTACGATAAGGTAAAGGCTGCCGTCGTAAAAGGAAGCTACTATTTTCAGGAATTCGTGACCGACTTCGATTATGCCGAGGGCGATTATTCAGGCGTGCTGATACCCGTGGCAGACGATCCTCAGGCTCTCTCCGAACTCGTCAGAGGCGAGAAAGTGAACCTCGGCAAAGACGTGACTTACAGAATAAACAACGCGAATTACTGCTCAATATCCTCTGTCAGCAATACGGTTTCTCTGCTGTCGGGAATATTCCTCATCACGGGTATCTGTTGTGCTGTATTCTCGGCTCTTCTGCTGTTCAACTTCATAAGCGTATCCATTGCGGACAAAAAACGCGAAATAGGCATACTGCGCGCGGTCGGAGCAAAGAGCAGCGACGTGTTAAAGATCTTTTTGTCCGAATCCATGATAATAGTGCTGATATGCGCTCTGGTATCCACTTTGGCGACCGCGATAACCTGCGCGGCGGTAAACTCGAACATATCCGCGTCTATCGGCATCACCTTCTCCCCGTTCGCTTTCGGGATACTCTCCGTGCTGATGATATTCGGCATTGCGGTCGTAACGGCGGTAATATCCACCGTCCTCCCCGTATACTTCTTCTCCAGGAAAAAACCCGTGGATACCATAAGAGATCTGTGACGGGAGCGTTCTCTGCGACAAAAAATCCCTGCCCGTGTTTACGGACAGGGATATACTTCTGCTTTACCGCTTTTATCGGATCAACTCTATGCCTTTGTCCACGGTGCCGACAATAGACGCAAACGCGCAATCGGCGAACTTTTCTTTGAGTATCTCCTCGCTCGCGTCGTCTCCGACCACGGCGAATACCGCGCTGCCGCTTCCCGTCATCGTCGCGTTGCCGTAAAGTCTCAGCAACCTGTCTTTGATCTCGTAGATCGAAGGGCATTCGGCAACCGCCGACCTTTCGAGCACATTGTAATATCTCTCTCCTCTCAATACGGCGTCCACGCCGAGTCCCTTGCGGGGGTCTTTGTCGTAACCCGCGTAAACATCTTTCGTCGACGCTCCGATTTCTTTCTGAACTATCGCGAGACGAAAATTCAGTTCGCCGAGAGGAGTCACCTTTTCACCCTCACCCAGCAACCTGCAATATCCTCCTCTCATCATATAGACGACATCGCTGCCTACCTTTACTGCAAGCCTTTCTGCCGTGGCGTTGTCGATAAGTCCCAACTTCACCGCCGAAAAAAATACCGCGCTCGCATCAGCCGACGAACCGCCCAGCCCCGCGCCTACGGGTATGCCCTTTTTTATTGAAACGCTAAGAGCGGTACCGCACTCGTCATAGACAAACGACGCGGCGCGGAAAGCGGTGTTTTCTTTCCCCGCCTCCGCGCCGTCCATTACGACTTTTATCCTGTCCGAAACGACCGTTTCGACTTCGTCGAAGGTCGATACAGAACAACACAGCATATCCAGCTCGTGGTATCCCCTGTCGTTGATACCCGTGATCTCGAGAGTCAGATTGACTTTTGCGTGTACTTTGACTTTTATTTTGTCCATGTCTTTATTATATCATATGGCAGCCTCTCTGTAAACCACGATGTTTTCGCCTTCTTCAAGCACTTCTCCCGCGGACGGGTTCTGTTCGGCTATCTTTTCGGGTGCCATGCTCAGTTTTTTTGCTACTTCCCACAGCGTATCTCCATGTTTTGCGTAGTATATGCTGATCGCATCTTCGCACGGTTTCATCACCTCGCCTTCTTCTACACCGTCGATTCCTTCAATCGTGCAAGTCTCGTAACAGTCCGCGCTCACGCATACGGTTGCCGTGACCTCTATCTCTCTGTCTCTCTTTACCTTTGCGGACACGTCGAAAGACTCGGCACGGACATCCGCACCCTCTCCGCAATGCGGCAACGTTACCGAATACGGCAGATCGATGGATACGCTGCCGTACTCGTCGTTGTCGTCGAGATATATCACGCATACAGCAAGCACTCCTTCCACGTTTGCGCCGTCCTCTCTGAAGTCCGTCGAAGCAACGTCGTTTTCGGTAGCGAAAGCGGCGACTATCCTGCTTATACCGGCATCGTCCGAGCCGCTCTCGACACTGCCGCTTATCCTTTCTCTTGTGCACTGCGTCTTGACATAATGCGGGAAAGACGTACACAGGCGCGATAGTTTCAGTTCTTTATCGGGGCAGTATTCGTCGGTAACGAGCTGTTCTTCGACTCTCTCAGTGACGATCGCCCTGATACTCACGTCCACTTTGACGTCGAATACGTTCTCGCTCGCCGAGCCGCCTATTACGAGTTTGCTGTCTCTGACTTCTGCCTGCACCTCGTATGTCGCGCCCTCCTTGCCTTCCACTCTCTGAACGAACGGCAGAGTCATATTCTTCTGCACTGCCTTGCCGTCGCTTCTGTAAACGAGAGAAACGCTCGCCTCTCCCTCGACTATTGCTCCGTCGCCGTCCTCGGTGACCTTGCATACCGCCGCATCGCTGTCGAAAGCAAGCACCTTTTCGACCACGGCTCCCGTAGCGTACTGCTCGTCTACCGAACACTCGGTATCGGATATTCCCGCAAGCCTGCAAAACGACGAACTTCCTCTTTTCAGGAACGCACCATCAGCGTCTTCGATAAGATCGTATTCGTTGTGCACCACGACGCTCGGGCAAAGCTCGACGACAGTCTGCATCTTTACGTTGTCGCCTTCCACCGCCGCCTGCACGTCGACCACTTTCGCAAATACGAGCACTGTCGCGCCGTCCGTTGCCGACGGACACGCAACTGTCTTTGAAAAATCGGAAACGTAATCCACGCTGTCGAGCGCACCTTCCGAATCGATATACACCGCCTTCACGTTGAGCTTGCCGCTTATCGCCGCCTGCCCGTCTCCTGCCGTCGCGCGTACGGCGGATACTTCCGCCCTGCGGCACAACACCTTGTCCGCGCCTCCCTTGAGCGCGGTATCTATCGAACATGCCAGCACTATCTGCTCGCATTTTTCCCTGACTATCTTGTCGTTTGCGTACTTGTTGAATTTGTTTTGAACAGCCATATTGCCCCCGTGGATAAAGTTTTGTCACTAATAAATATATCGACGATGGCAAAAAATATTACAAAATTTTGAATGACGTTGCTAAACGCTTTACATAGCGTCGGGAGGAAAGAATCTGACGCTCTTTGTCAGCACGTCGCTGTACGAAAAAGAATTTATCTTTCCTTCGTCCTCTTTGAAAGTGAATATACCGTCGTGCACCTCGTCTATCCTGCCGCGCAGTTTTTCTATCTTGTTCCTGCCACGGTTTACGACGAGCACGACATCTCTGCCCGCAAGCATATTTACCCGTTTTTTCGCGCCTTGCAATCCGAATCTGATTTCTCTCATGACTTTCCTCGGATAAATTGTTGACTTAATATACGGTTTTATTCAAGAACGCGTCCGACGAGGGCTTTTACCGTCGTCCGACGCGCGTTGCGCTTGACATCGTTATTTAATAAACCTTATATTCAGCTCCCCGAGTCTTTCTTACGCATTCTCAGAGTTTCTTCGTGCGCTTTCCTCTGGGCTTGGGGTTCTGGATCTGACCTTTTGAATTGAGCACCTTTCCGTTTTTGGAAACGCGTTTGGCTCCGTCCTTCGCAATGTCTCTGCCATTTCCGTCGTTGCTCCTTTTCTTTGAACGATCCGACGCGAAGCGGTTGCCCCTGTCCGTTCTCCGTCCGTCTGCCCCGTCGCTTTCTTTCTTGCGCGCAGCTTTATTCTTATCCTTTTTCTCCTTGTTTTCCGCCTCTTCGGACGCCACCTCTACGTTTATTTTTCGTGTCCCGACCGTCAGTCCTTTGAGAGACCATACTTTTTCCGCCTCGTCTTCGGTTACCTGCACGAAGGAATATGTGTCCCGTATCTTGACATCTATTATCTTATACTCGCTGACCCCTGCCTTCGAACATACGAGTTTTACGAGAGTCGGTTTGTCGAGCATATCTCTTTTCCCTATATTGACGAAATATCTGACGGAATGCGCCCTGTCTCTTTCTCTCGCCTCGGCGTCCCTCTTGTTGGAACCGTCCTTTGGCAATGTGTACGTCGCAGAGCGATCGAAATCAGGATCGATCGGTGAGATCTCTTCTCCCGTACGCCTTATGTACGCCTGGATGTAAGCAAGCTGATATGCCTCGACGAAAGTATAAGCAGCTCCCTTTCTGAACGCGCGCGCCGTCCTGCCTATCCTGTGCACATAATAGTCTTCGTCTGCGGGCGGATCGAAATTTATCACGGCATCCACGGCATCCACGTCGATGCCCCTTGCCGACACGTCGGTACTTACAAGCATCTGACACCTGCCCTCCCTGAACGATCTCATTGCCGCATTGCGTTCTTTCTGATCCAGATCTCCGTGCAAAAGACAACATTCCGTCCCCTTGCTCTTCATAGCCTGGGCAAGCTTTTCCGCCCTGAATTTCGTATTGCAGAAGACTATCGTCTTTTTCAGTCCGTATCTCTTCTCGAGCGCGCAAAGGCACTCGACTCTCTGCGCGTCTTTCAGCAATATATAATACTGCGCGACGTCAGGTATCTCTTTTCCGTCGCTCTCAGCCGCGACGCTGACGGGATCATTCATTATCTCGGCGCATAGCGTTTCGATAGCCTTTGGTATCGTAGCGGAAAAAACGAGATTTTGCCTGTCCGTGTTTGTCTTCGCAACTATTTTTCTTATATCTCCTATAAATCCCATATCGAGCATAACGTCGCACTCGTCGAGAACGAGAGTCTTCAGGTCTTTGAGCTTTACCGTCTTGCGCTCGATATGATCGAGCACTCTGCCTACTGTGCCCACGACTATCTGAGGCTTTTTTCTCAGCAGAAAAAGCTGTCTCTGTATGTCCTGCCCTCCGTACAACACCGCGGTGCGTATGCCTTCGGTATACTTCGTAACGCTCTTGATAACGTCGCCTATCTGCAAAGCGAGTTCTCTCGTGGGACACAGCACCAGCGCGCCGACATTTTTCGACGAAACGTCTGCGTTTTTTATCAGCGGCAGAACGTAAGCAAGAGTTTTGCCCGTTCCCGTAGGAGCTTTCGCTATTACGTCAGCTCCGTCAGCTGCCGTCGGTATCACTTTTTGCTGTATCTCTGTGGGAGTCGAAATGCCCTCTTCGTCGAGAACGCGTATCACGGTTTCGGGCAACCCGAAAACTTCAAATCCCGATTGTGTATTGTTTTCCATAGCTTTATGATACAACAAAACTTGATTTTCTCCAAACAAAATAATATAATCGAATTATGAAAACGGTACTTGTGACAGGCGGCGCGAGAGGAATAGGCCGTGCCGTCGTAAAACTGGCTGCAAAAGCGGGATACGCCGTGGCTTTTACTTATAAATCGAGCGACGGAGACGCCGCAGAACTCGTAGGCGAACTTGCGAAACAAAACTGCATGGTAAGCGCGTACAAGGCGGATATGGCGGATACGGACGCGTTGCGCCGCGTAACCGAAGACGTCGTTTCGAACTTCGGCGGCATTTACGCACTTGTAAACAATGCCGCAGAATCTGTGATCGCTCCCCTTGCCGACACTTCGGATGCAGATGTCTCCCGTATGATAGCCGTCAACCTCGAAGGCGTGATAAGTCTGACCAAGCTCGTATGCCCTGCCATGGCGTCGGCGCGTCAGGGAAAGATCGTTAATATCGCATCGATATGGGGTGTAAGCGGAGCGTCGTGCGAAAGCGTATACAGCGCGACGAAAGGCGGCGTGATCGCTTTTACCAAAGCAATGGCGAAAGAGCTCGCGCTTTCGGACGTCACCGTAAACTGCGTGTGCCCCGGCGTCATCGATACGGATATGAATTCTCATCTCTCAGCCCAAGACAAAAAAGTCTTGGAGGAGCACATCCCCGTAGGAAGACTGGGCACTCCCGAAGATGTCGCAAAAGTCGTACTCTTCTTCATAGACGGCGCGGAATACGTCACGGGACAGACGATATGCGTCGACGGCGGTTTTATCGTCTGAGACAATACAAACTTTTTTTTGCGGGCATATACGTTTGCAGTGCGATTTTAGACGAAAAATTGCATATTTTTCGCATTTTTTGATGGAAATATATTGACAAAATTTTCGTCTTATAGTAAATTATAGTTACTTTCCGAAAGGAAAGGCGTTGAGAGAGAGCGGTCGTTTTCCTTTGCGTTTGCGATCGTTTTCTTTTTTATATCCTTTTTCCCGTCAAGCAAAATTGCCGCAATGCAAAACACATACGATCGGCACACAAAAAAATCCCCCGACTTCAGCCGGGGGTGATTTTTTCGTTTAGTTATCCGTTATTCGTTCTTTTCTTCGCTCTGTCCGACCGCAACGCCGACTTCGAGAGATGCGACGTATCTGTTTCTGACACGCACGAATCCTATCAGAGCCGCAAGAACTACCGCAAGAACTATTATCAGCAACATCATAGTGTTCGACAAAGCCGAAGTGGAAATGACGTATGCGGGAGTAATCAGGCTCGCAGACGAGGACGACGACATGCCGCTCTTGTTATAATCCTGTACCATCTTGTTATACAGCTCTATCATCTGGGTCGTAGAATCAACGAGCAAAGCGATCTTTGCATCGGCGTCTGCGATAAACGCGGCTTTCTGTTCTTCCGATGCATTAGGGAAAGCCGTAGCCGAATCGAAAGCTGTCTGCTTGTTCAGCCAGTTGTTGTACGACTGCGCGGCAGACGCCGCTCTGTTTACGGCATCGATATACTTATTGAGGAAGTTGAAATACGAGGTCTGATCCTGTATCACGACAGACTGTCCGTCAATGGTTCCGCTGAAAGATCCGTTTGCAGTTACCTGATCAACCACTTCTTTGAATTTGGAAGCAGTTTCCTCGTATCTGCTCTTTTCGCTCTCGAGCATATCCACCCTCATCGCAATGTAATCGCTTGCAGAAAGTCCCGTGGTGGCTTTCGTTATTCCCTTTATGGTAATATATTCATCAAATACTTCGAGCTGTCTCTTTATCGATTCCATCATCGAAATGAGATCCGCGAAAGTCATATTAACCGACGACGCGACGAAAGACGTAGAACGCGACGCCAAAGAGTTTGCGGTCGACATCATTGTGTCGATCTTGTCGTCTATGTCGTATACGACAACGATATAATCGCTTGAGGCATAATTTGTGAATGCCTGCTCGTTTTCCGTCGTAATGTTGTTCGAGGAATTCTTCATGTTATACGCCTCGATGAAATTCACGACTATCTGATTGAGTATCTGCGTGCATTTAGCCTCGCTGAGCCCGTCTATTTCACTCATTGTAACGGTGTAACTGCTCGGGACAAACTGAGTATC
Organism: uncultured Christensenellaceae bacterium; assembly: GCA_944380305.1. Lineage (GTDB taxonomy): Bacteria > Bacillota > Clostridia > Christensenellales > UBA3700 > Ornithoclostridium. Next base: position 46,789 of record CALWHF010000011.1, on the reverse strand, counting down.
GCTGTCCGTCTGATTTTCGTAAACCACCGAAGTGAGCGAAATTGCGGCTCTTATCTCGTCGACGTAAGCGGGGATCTCTTCTTCTTTCATTCCGAGGTCGGTAAGTGCCGAAGTAACGTTTTCGGAAGAATTGAGCATCTTTATCATGTCATCGTCTACCGCGCTGACGAAACCTATCTTTGCGCGGTACTCGTTTGTAGTCGCCACTGTTTTGACGATTGCGGCACAAGATCCGAAAACTATCGCTGCCACCAAAACGTAAATAAGTATGGTAAGCCAGCCCTTTTTCAAAACCTCGGTGACCTGCTTTAGAGTAAATTCTTTCTTGTCGTCCTGCATAGTAACCTCCGAACGTGCGCGTAACGTAAAGTATACGCCCGCGCTAAGTACATTGTAAAACAAAAATCGCTTTTTGTCGACAATATTTTATGCATTTCTATATAATTATATCGGTAAGCTATTGAAAAACGGTGCATTTTACTCAAACGCACCGTTATTTCGTGTAAATTATTTTTTATCGGCAAACGAAAAAATACAACCGCAATAATTTTGTCGATACAATCCTGCCGCCTTAGCCAGTCTCACCGATCTGAGATAACCGTCCTTTTTCTTGAAATCGGACGGAAAGAACGCTATACCGTACTTTTTCTCTTTCTCTTTTCCTATCGAATTTATCAGCGCGGCATTTTTATGCGGACTTACGGTCAGCGTCGTGCAAAAATAATCGAAACCGTGCTCCTTTGCGTATTTTGCGCTGAAATCCAATCTCAAATCAAAACATATAGCGCACCTGTCGCCGCCTTCCTCGCATTTTTCAAACCCTTTGACCGAGTCGTAAAACACAGTCGGCTCGTAATCGCATATAACGCATTTCACTTCTTTAGCAAAATCCGAAACGTAACGTGCCTGTTCTTTCGCTCGAAGATCGTATTCTTCTTTAGGTGCGATATTCGGGTTGTAAAACAGTATCGTCAGGTCGAACGCTTCAGCGAGATATTCGATACACGCCGTGCTGCACGGACCGCAACAGCTGTGCAAAAGCATGCGGGGCTTTTTATCAGAATCCGTAGCCGCCGTTTTCAGTTCTTCCGCCTTTTTGAAAAAGTCGTTCAAAACGCCTCCTCCAGCAGTTTGACTATCGTGGTGAAGTTGTTGTGCGGATCCGTGCCCCTGTAACGATTAATGACGGCGTCCGCAAGCTTTACGAAATCGCCCTGCTCAACGCCCGTCTCCTGCAATCTCGAAGGTATTCCCGCCAAAGATATGACCTTGTTCCAGAACTCTTTGAGAGTGTCTATCGCGACGATCTCTCTCGACTTGGAATTCGTCAGCGCGTACTGCTCTTCTCCGACGATGGGCATAAGCACGCTCTTGAACACCCTGTCTTTGTTCACTTTCTCCTTGTAATAAGTCGGGAAAATAATTGAAAGTATCTGCAAATGCGAAAGCGACGTCTTGATCGACAGCTCGTTGGTCATGTCTCTCAGCAGACTTTCTTCTATCCGATAATACGCTGCCCCCGCGTATATTATCGACGAATATATGCTTATCCTGTAATCCGAATTCGAGTTGTGTCTCATTGCGGGCAAAAGCTCGTTGACAAGCGTATGGATCGCGCCCGTCGCATAAGCCAGAGCGATCGGATTGTCGGCATTGTCGACAAAACCTTTTATACCCATAGCGAGCGCGCCCAGTCCTGCGGTAGCCATTGCTTTTGCGGGCATTATGTCGGTCAGTCTGACGTCGAGAAATACGGCGGTAGCTCTTGTCATCTCGCTGTTGAAATTATAAAGAAAATTGTTCTTTTCATCGAAGATATATGCTCTGTCGCTTGCCTCGATTCCCGAAGGTATATCGGAAGGAAGTATGAAAAGCGGCAGGCTGTCGTAGGGATTCTTGTCTGCGTCCATATCTGACTTATGATTGAAATATACGAAATCCCCTACTCCCTGCAACAACATAAGCTTCGCGACTTTTGCGACCTGCACAACGTTATCTCCGCCAAGAGCGATTATTCCGTCGCAATCGTGTGCTCTGTACAGATTCACGACGTCGTCGCAATCTTTACAGGAAGCTTTTTCTGAGATCCTGAAATAAGTCGCACCGAATCCCGCGATGTCGTTGTCCATGGCTCGTCTGACTTCCTTGACAAAACCCAGTCTGTAAGATCTCTCGTCCGAAATGAAAAGCGGACGGGTACAATCCTTCGTCCTGAGTTCGAAAGGCAGATTGTCGAGAGCGTGATCTCCGCAGAGGATCTTCACGTCGTTTGAAAAATTGAACGTACTCATATCACATCACGCTCCTTAATATCTCGTATACGTCTTCTTTTGTCACGATCCTCGGGTTTGTGACGAGCGCGTACGATTTCATCGTTTCGTCTACTACCTTTCCGAGGTCCTCTTCTTTCATGCCGATGTCCGACAGCGTCAGCGGCAAGCCGTTTTCTTCTAAAAGTTCTTTTATCATCTTTTCGGAAGTCTCTATCAGAGTGCGCGCTCTGTCCTGTGCGGGCGTTGCTGCGTACCTGTCGTCTCCTATTATATAATAAAGTGCTTGAGCGTAATCCTTTTCGGCAACAGGAAGATTGTATCTCATGCAGGCAGCGAATACTATACCCATGCAGATATAGTTGTCAGTACCCGTAACATTTGACAGCGCACCCGAAAGCGCGTGAGCTATTCCGGCAGACGCGTTTGAATAACAAACGCCCGCAAGAAGACCCGCTCTCTGAAGTCCCAACACGGCATGCTCGTCCATAGGATCGTTGACCACCTTGAACACATTGTCCCTGATTTCCCTTATCGCTATAAGATTCATGCATTTCGTAATCGTGATCGCCTGCTTGCTTACGAATTCTTCTATGTTCTTGGCAAACGACTCGAGCGCGCCCGCTATCGTGGTCGGAGTATCGAATACCGACGTCAGCGAAGGATCGATTATGCAATAGTCCGGCGCGGCAAGCGGAGAAACGCATTCCGAAACGTCTCCGTCGTCGTCTTTTATCAGCGCGCCCGACGTAACTACGTTGCTGATTCCGACGCAGGTCGGGATGACGACCAGAGGGATCTCGACTTTCTTTTTTGCGACGTTGATACCTTTCACGTCCTCAAAACGCACGACCTGTCCCGAAAGCAGAAGTCTTATTGCTTTTGCGGTGTTTATAACTCTGTAATCGCCGCATGCAACGATACAATCGCAATTGTTAACACGGTAAACGTCGCGCATTTCTCTCAGACTTGCAAGGCACACGACTTTCTCCGAATTGACGTACATCGCTCCCGTTCTGACCTTTACGGAATTGACTGCCTTAAGCACTTCGTCTACCGCACTGTCCTTGTCGTGACCGTCGCACATGAAAAACGCATTATGCAGACCGAGTGCAGGCAGCTTTTTTACCGCGTCCGAAAGACACCCTGCTCCCGCGACTACTTTTGAAGGATTTTCGAATTCATAATAAAATCCGCCGTCTTTCATTTTATAACCTCCCGAAGAGCGTCATGAAACGCACTTTGTTTACTCCTGCGGTGCGCGGCAGAATCGCTCTGTCGTATTTCTTCAGAAACCTGTCGGTGAGCATGTACGACCCTACTATGTCGAACATGTGCGAAACCGTCATCATCCCCGAGACGTCACCCTGTATAACGAATGCCGATTGCGCAATGCATTTTGCGAGCGATTTGCGCCCGGTCACGAACGAAAACGCGCTTTCGAGATTCTTGAAACAGACGTCGACGTCCGGTTTTACCGTAAAGTCTCTTCTTGTCGTCGCGCTAAGTTTGCCGTCTCTTTTGACGAGAGTCATGGATGTTCCGTCGGGCAGGATCCTGAACCTGAATACGAATCTGTCGGGCAGCATTCCGACGTACTTTCTGAAGTTCTCGTCATACTTGTTGCAACACACGACAGACCTTGCAAAAAAGTACATATTGACAGCCGTTATTGCTTTTTTTATCGGTTTTTTTCCTTTCATATTGCACCCCTTAGGTTTGTCTAAAGTATAACACAGCGACAACCCTATGTCTATACTATCGGGATTGCGGCAATCAATGTTTACAATGATTTTACTTGCACACGCTATCCTTGCTGATCCGTCAGACTCTTTGATAAAAGGAGGTGAAAATATGCCTGCAAAACGCAACAAGGTCAAGCGAGATCCCGTCGTCGAAGCATATAATGCGTGCGAACGCAGATTCGATCCGCTGGGAAGTTATACAGGAAAATGCCGACCTGACGCTCCGTGCCAGGACGCTGACGACCTTTAACAATATATTACTCGGCATGACGAAAAATTAAAGCGGAAAGAATACGACCTTTCCGCTTTTTCCTGCCCGTGTATGTTATCGATATATTATGTTACCATTTATTGATTACTTTTTCGGCAAATCCGCGACATGATTCAAATTCTATCATCGTACCGTCATCGAGCCTTACATATCCGCTGAATTCCCCGAAAACCTGATGCTGACAGGTGGATACTATCAACGCATTTACTCCGTCGTAACGGTCGACGATAGGTCTGAACCTCATGAACAGTCTGTCCTCGTCGTCCTTTATCGTCCACTCTTTCATAAAGTCATCCTCGCCGTCTCTCTGAGGTATCCCGAAAGTGACATTGCCGAGTTTATGCGCTATCCCGTCGGTGAAAAACATATTTTCGCTCGCCTGCGAAGTGTCTCCGAAACCGTACCCGAGATTGAATCCGATCGTGTGGCCGTTTCTGAGTCTCCACTGCATACTGCCCCAGTACCAGACGTTTTTATACGTCCATACTCCTCTTCCCCAGTCGAGAGTACCGAGTGCGGAAGAAGAATCGAAAACGTATTTATCATCGCCTATCGCGAAGTATCCCCGGGCTGTCATGCAATTGAGTTTCGCATTATAATAAAACGCTCTTTCGTTTTCTTTGAACGGAGTCGCGATCACCATTGCGTCTCTGGGCGGATCCGTCAGCTTTATCTTCGCGGTAAGCGTATCCTTTCCGTTCCATTTCTTATATTCGCATTCTATCTCTCTTTCGCCTTTGTCGTTGCGAAAATAAAGTTTCAGCCCATTCGACTCGTACTTTACGTCTCCGTCCTCGTAACTGCACGGAAAAGAATATTTGCCGAACGGAAACAGCGTAATTTTTGACGAAGTGCGGTATTCCGCCTTTTCGAGATCTATGACGCTGACGCTCATCAGTCCGATATATCCTATATCCGAAAGCGTGAAAGCTATACTCTTTTTACCGTCGGAGATTATATAATAATCCCATTCTTTTATTCTCCACTTGCTCGCCTTGACGTATTTGCGGTCGTATCTGCGTGCAAGAGTCGTAGAATACCCTGCCTGCAACAGTCTTCCTTCGTCGTCGAGAAGTCTTCCTTTCGTCAGTCTGTTTTGCATAATCCACCTCGTATATCTAATTTTACGTCATTCGTCGTTCAAAGTCAACCCGCGCGTACCCGAGAGTCAAAAACGCTGCCCGCCGACGGCGCGAAAAACCTGTGACATTCGGGTACACGCAGCCCGTCGCTTGCCTTTTTCGGTTCTCTTTCATATAATGGAAGAGATGAAAAACAGACTGACCTACAACCATACCCTCTCGGGCTGCATGACGGGATTCGTCGTTCAGGCGATAAACAATAACCTTACGCCTCTTCTGTTCGTGGTGTTTCAGGACGAATTCGGTCTGGATCTTTCTTTACTCAGTTCCGTTATCCTGATAAACTTTCTTACCCAGCTTTGCGTTGACGCATTCGCAGGAAAGATAACGGACAAATTCGGTTTCCGCGTTGCGGTAACGCTCGCTATGGCTGTCAGCGCGCTCGGACTGGTCCTGCTCGGTCTTCTGCCCCTCGTATGGAGCAATACTTTCGCGGCTCTGACGATCTCCACCGTGATATTCGCGATAGGCGGAGGTCTTATCGAAGTCGTGGTCAGCCCTCTCACCGAATTGCTGCCTTTGGGTGAGAAAAAAAGCACGATGGCGATGCTCCACTCATTTTACTGTTGGGGACAGGCAGTGATAGTTCTTTTATCCACCCTTTTCATAAAAATATTCGATTCGTCTTTGTGGTACGTTCTGCCGTTCGCGTGGGCGATAGTTCCGGTGGCGAATATGATATGGTTTTTGTTAGTACCCGTAGCCGATACCATACCCGAAGAAAAACGCACCCCGCTCAAAGCCCTTATTAAGGATAAAAGGTTCTTGCTCGCTCTTATCGTCATGACCTGCGCGGGAGCGTGCGAACTCACCGTGTCTCAATGGTCTTCCCTGTTTGCGGAAAAGGGACTTGGGGTATCCAAATTTCTCGGCGATCTGCTCGGTCCCTGCCTGTTTGCGGTGCTTATGGGCACGGGCAGGCTCGTATTCGGGCTGTTCGGAGCGAAATTCAACCTTTTGCGGGTACTCAAAATACTCGCCTCGTGCTGCATCGCATGCTATCTCGCGATGGTATTCGTACCCGACCCGATAATCTCGCTTCTCGCATGCGGATTCACAGGGCTCACGGTCAGCATGCTGTGGCCGGGAACTATCAGCAATACCAGCGCACGCTTCCCGCTGGGAGGAACCTCGATGTTCGGACTCTGCGCGCTTTTCGGAGACCTTGGATGTGCCATGGGTCCCGGAATCGCGGGATTGATAGCCGATGCCGTTGTCGATTCTGAAAAACTGAGCCTCATGGCATCCGACTTCGGTCTGACAGCCGAGCAATTAGGTCTGAGAGGCGGGATCCTCGTAGGAACCATTTTCCCCGTACTTCTGCTGATCTGTCTATTCGCGATCGGCAATATGGACAAGCATCGCCGCGAAAGAGAATCGATACCGTATTGAACTCTCGGTACGCCGTCTCAATGCCCCGTCGTTTTCCGCGCAAGGCGGATTTGCATGTCTTCTTTACTAGGATTTTACGCTGCCTGTAATGAGAATTTTCATATTTTGCTATCTTCGCATACTCATTATGTGTTATTATTATATTAACGTTAAGCGTCGGGCACGTTCGGCAGCGCATTCTGCGGATTTGCGAAACAGCCGTTAAACATCCGTACGCTCATTATTCAAAAGGAGAAAAAATATGCAAAAGCAAGCTAAAGCAATATGCGGTGCAGACAGCGGCATATTCGGTCCTGCCGACATCGAATACGCATGGAACGGAGCCTCTACGGAGGTATCCCTCTCGTGCGACGGCGACGTAATGACGGTCAAAGCCGAATGTGACGGAGATGCCGAAATAAGCCTTCTCAGAATAACGGTAAAATTCGATTACGGCAAAAACAGCAGAATATACGCCAACGGATTCCAGTCATGGACAGACAGCATGGAATACCCCTGCAATGCCAATCAATACGCCCCCGCTTCCCTGATGCGTAAATTCGCATACGGCAACCTTGCGAAAAAAACGGGCTTCTCTTGCTCGGGTGATTATTCGATATACAAGCCAACGTCTCACGCAGCGGGAAGATTCTACGGATTCTCTTACGGTTACGTCAGACACGGCAACGCGATAACTCTGGTAGGCTCACTCGATGACAGCACGGGTTATACGATCTTCGATTTCGACACCGTACACGGAACTCTTTCGATAAGCGTCGACCTCGAAGGCAGAAAACTCGTCAAAGGAGAAAACGTTCTTGCAAAAATAACGGGAATAAGCGGAGAATACGATTACGTCTTCGACGCTTATTTCGCAGCAATGGGTATCAAATGTCGTCCCTGTCCTCTCAAAAAAGGATATACGACGTGGTATAATTACTACTCAGACATCGATTCTAATATCATAGAGCGCGATCTTGAATCACTCTCCTCTTGCGGAATCGATACCGACGTATTCCAGATAGACGACGGCTATCAGAAAAACATAGGCGACTGGACAGAGATCAAATCAGACTTCCACAACGTACTGAACGACTTGCGCAACGACGCGGGCAATGTCAAGCCTCAGCTCGACGTCAAAGACGGCATGAAACCGATTGCCGACATGATACACGAAAAAGGCATGCTCGCAGGCTTATGGCTTGCTCCTTTTGCCGTATCTCCGCTCAGCAACGTGTTCAAAAATCACAAAGACTGGCTTATTTCCGACGAAAAAGGCAGACCTTGCCGCGCAGGCCTCAACTGGGGAGGTTTTTACGCGCTCGACATTTACAACGAAGAAGTGCGCGCACACCTGAAAAAGGTATTCGACGTCGTTCTCAATGACTGGGGTTACGATCTCGTAAAGCTCGACTTTTTGTACGCCGCCGCGATCAAGCCTTTCAACGGCAAATGTCGCGCAAAGATCATGTACGACGCCATGGATCTGCTGAGAGAATGCGTCGGAAATAAGCTGATACTCGGTTGCGGAGTTCCGCTGATGCCCGCTTTCGGCAAGGTGGACTATTGCCGCATAGGATCGGACATATCTCTGTCATGGACTAAAAACGACTACGATATAAGAGAGGGCGTCTCAACTTCTCATGCGATTGCAAACTCGGCTTTCCGCCGCCACCTCGACGGCAGAGTTTTCGGCAACGATCCCGACGTCTTCCTGCTCAGAAACGGCAACATAGACATGACCTTCAAGCAAAAAACGACCCTTGCCGAAATCAACAAACTCTTCGGCAGCGTGCTGTTCACTTCGGATAACGTGGGAGATTACAACGAATTGCAGCTTAACGCTCTGAAACATGTCTTCGACGGCAGACGCGCGAAAATAACAGAAGTCTCCATGAGCGCGAAATTCGTACTTACCGTTCGTTACGACTACGGCGACGGAGAAAAGAAGCTCGAAATCGCGCTTTACAGCGGCGCGATCAACAAAGGCGACGAGAGTTTCGACCTGCTCGGAGAAACTTCTCTCGTCTCCGTCGACAAGGTCGAGAACGCCGACAAAGATTGAGTTCTCCGACAAACTCACGCTTTAGAGACACAAACTTAAATCCTCAACGATAAAAGAACCGCACGCTTAGAAACGTGCGGTTCTTATTTTACATCCTATCTTTGCTTCAGACGAGATTTCCGTCGGATTTCAAAGCGTTTTTTTCTCTGCGCTTTCTGACGATCGCCGCCGCAATTACTCCTGCCACGGATGCGACTATCAGTACGATACATACTATGCAGACTGCAAGCACCGCCGCATCGATTTCAACGGGTTTCGGAGAAACTTCGCCGCCGCTTTCGCCCTGATTCTCTTTAAGCGCGTTGAACTGTGCCACGAGAGCATCGTATTCTGCCTGTATTTCCGCTCTGTCAGATTCGGCAATCGTCTCGTAATATGCGAGAATGCTGTCGTACTGTTCCTGCTTTTCGAGCGTCAGTCCGCCTTCGTTGATCTCTTCGATCATCTCTGAAAGCTTCGCGGGATCTGCCGTAGTAGTAAATGTCTTGGTAGAATAGCTGTCCGTAAACCCTGCGTAAGCGACGTAAACGGTGTACGAAGTGTTTGCATTCAGCCCCGCTACCAGAATCGTATCGCTCGCGCTGCTCATCGTCGTCCATGTGCCTCTGACACCGATCTTGTAAGCATATACGCCTTCGGTGGGGAGTTTGACGGTCGCGGTGTTGTAGTTCGCGCCGACCTCGGATATTTCGGGTGCCGACGAAGGCGTTACCGTGAACGTGCCCATAACTATCTTGTAGACGTAGCAATCTGCATTGCGGTTGAACGCTACGGTCACGGACGCGAAGTAGTCCTTCATCGAGTATGTACCGAACGCGAGTTTCTCGTTATAAGCGGATGTAAACGTTACCTCGGAAACGCTTGCCGTATCGCCGCTCGCGAGAGCCTTGTCTGAACCCATCTTAACGTCTGCCGCAGTCGGTTTCTTGCCGAACGCGACGGATGCGTTTACCGTGAACGTCACGCCCATTTTCTCTATCGTATAGGTGAATACCGCGCTGCCTGAGCTGCTTGCGTTGCTGACCGTGACGGTCGCGCTGTAAGTGCCCGCCTTAGCCGTCTTTATCGTCTCGGAATCGTAGGTGTCGACGCCGTCGGTGTAGACCACGGACGCCGCACCGTATCCCTCGGGAAGACCGGTTATGTCGATACCTTGTACCGAACCGTATACGTCGCTGTCGTCGGAGATCCACTCTCTGATCGTCGCCTCGTCGAGCTCGACGTAACCTATCTCGACCGTAACGTATTCGGAACCTGAATTGATGTAATAGTTATCGTTAGCGAGCACCGCCTTTGCCCTGTGAGAGCCTACGACGTAGGGAGCGTCGATCTCTGTGCCTTCGGAATTGACGTAAACGTAATCAGCCTCGAGTCCTTCGACTCCCGCCACGGTAACTGTAAGTTCCGCGGGTCTGCCGTCGTAAGTCTTGGAGAGCACTCCGTTGACGGGTTCTTCGCCGCCGAGAGTCCATACCACGTCTACGCCCACTTTGTTTATAACCAGTTTCACGCTGCCCGTCCACGCCTTGTAGTTGCCTGAGGAGATGGCAATGTCTATATCGTACTCGCCCGCGTCGGAGATCGAGAACTCGCTCTCGCCGTTGTAGCTGACCGTGTAGGCGACGTCTTCGTTTCTTATGCCCTTGAGCTGCCATGCGAAGTCGCTCTCGGTATACGTCTTGTTGCCGTAGCTGTCCTCCGTGCCGACGAACGTAGCCTTCATCGCATCCGTCACGTCTGCGGGGGTTACGGTGAGTTTGACGTTGTTTGCGTTCCTTATGACAGCCGTGACGGAACTTGCGAATTCCGTCTTTGCCGCGACCGCCGAGATCGCTATGTCGTAAGTGCCGGCATTGACGTCGAACGAAGTAAGGTTGTAGCTGATCTCGAGCATTGCCTCGGGATCGTAATTGACGGACGCGCTGCCCTCGTCGTTTACGGTATAGGTGTAGGTCATGTTGTTCTTGACGTACTCGTTAGCCGCAGCCTGAGAACCCAGCTGACCGTACTGTACAGACAGACTGCCGAAAGACAGAGTGACGACGGACTGCATAATGTAAAGAGCCATATCGTAGCCGCTGTTCTTGTATTCGAAGTCGGAATAGTTGGGATTTTCGGAAACGAACTGTACCATCATGTAATACGGCTGCGTCTTTCCGTCCGAGAGCAGCACCGTGGTCGGCACGGCAGCAGCACCCGACGTATCCACGAGTTTGTTGCCGTAAGCGGCGTCGGTATAATAGCTGACGGTAAACGAGCCGAGACCTTCTATCGTAACAGCGTTGTCAACGCCTAACGATACGTCGTAAGCAGAAGCCATCGTCGAATCGTTGCCAACGCCCGAAAGCGTAAATTCTATCGAATGTCCGTAACCGTCAAAGTAATTTGCGAGAGTGTTCTTGTCGAGAGAGATCGTCGGAGTAGTCGCGGTGATGTCGAGCTCTGCCGTAAACACGAATTCGTACACGTCACCAAAGTCCGGATCGTTGACCTCGTTAGGAGTAACGTCGTCGCTGAATCTCGAATTGAGTTTGTCGAAAAGCACCCTCATCCTAACCTGATATTTACCGGCGTCGATCGCACCCGTAAAGGACGAGAAGTCAGTCGCGGTATACTCGTATTCCACTTTGAGAAGGACCGCGCTGTCGACAATCCCGTTCGCGCCGAGCGTCTGCTCCGCCGCATTGTAAACCGTCGTCTTGTTGTCGAGCGTGATCATGTCCGCGGCGACGTATACTTTGTCGATAGTAAAATCGCCCGCCTCGTTCATCTGCGTATCGTTGTAATTTGTCATTCCGGACGCTGCAACCTCTATCTTGTACACTCCGGAATTGAGAGGTATATCCTCTTCTCCGTTCCCGTTCTTTATCACGAGCTGCAACGTCGCACCCGTTACGGGTTCTCCGCCTATACCGCTGACGGCTATCACGGACTTGATATACTCGGTCATGTCTGTACCGTCATAGAGTTTGTTGCCGAATGTAAGCGAAAAACCGAGGTTGCTCGCGTCCGCCTTTGTAATCTCGTAGGTTGCGAGAGTGTTGAGCAGCGAATCGCCTCCGCCGTCTATCTCGTAATTACCGTTGTCCGCCAGTCTGAGATCGACGGTATAGTTGCCCACATTCCTGATCACGGTAGCGGGATTACCGTTGAGAGCGATCACTATGTAGATATAGTCTTCGAGTCCTTCGAAAGCAGACATATCCGCGACGTCTGCCGCCGTCAGACTGATGTTTGTCGCATTGTAGACCGAGCTGCCGTTGCCGATCTGTTTGGGATCGACTTTAGCGAGCACTTTCTTTTCTACCGTGATGCTTACGGTAACGGGATCCGCGACGTAATTGACTCCGCTGTACGCGATGACTACGGTGTAAACGCCTGCATTCCACACGCTGTCCCAGGACACCTGTATGCCCGTCACGCCGGTTTCGGTGCCGACGTAGTTTTTCTGAACGAAAGAACCGTCCTGCGAGTCACCGTCGAGAAGTCTGACGCTCGCGTCAATCGCCGTCTTTCCTTCGCCGTATTCGTAAACGTATTCGGCCACGTCTCCGACGGATATTTCCGTCTTGTAAGGCAGTATCTCGAGAGAAGCTGTGCAGCTGTCTGCGTAATAATTGTCAGCGTCTGCGCCTCCGAGCGTCAGCACTTTAGAGTACGAGCCGGCGTTTTTCACTTCGCCCGCGTCGAACACGACGCTGACTTCGTCATTGTTGATCACGCCTTCTAGAGTTGCGGACGGCGTCCACTCCTTCGCGTTGTAAGTCGCGCTGTCAATGCCGAGAGCCCCATCAGACTGCCAGCCGATGAACGTAACGACTATATGTTTCGGCGTAACGAAAATTTTAGAAGTATCGGCGAAAGATATTTCGTAATTGTCGCCCTGTTGCGCGCTGACCAGCGTCTCTTTGAGGGTGACGTATTCGGTAAGAACGTATCCTCCGTCGTTTACGCCAAGCTCGCCGAGCGCGGTCACTTCCTCGTTGTATGTGCCCGTGACCGAGCCGAGGGAATCGCCGTTGACGAGATTGCCTTCTATTATGCTGCCCTTGAATACGGGAAGTTCTGTCGAGCCGTAGACCACCGAAACGTCGTCTACCGTCAGCACTATCCTGCGCTTTTCTATCGTGAGTTTTCCCTTCTCGGTCACGGACATCACGTTGTAATTCGCGTTTTCGCCGCTGATCGAAACGTCGTACTCGCCAACCGTCAGAATTCCGCTCTGAACCGAGAAAGTCGCCTTTATCTTCGCCGCGTCGGCGTATCCTGACCATACCGTAGAGCCGTCGTCTTCATAAACGGTAAAGCTAGAGAATATAACCTCGTCGCCGTAAGTCGCTGACACGTTGTCTGCCTTGAGGTAAACCGTCTTGGGAACCACGTTGACCTTGCCGTTCTCAACCGTAAACGAGTAATTGGACGTCTTGCCGTCAACGTCTCCCGTCTTTACTCCCGCGATCTCTCCGTACAGATTGTACGCGCCGACCTCGGAATAACGTACCGCGTCGGTCGAATAGGTTATCTCAAGCGTTATTCCGTTGTCGTCCGAGCTGTAAGTCGCCCCGTCGAGAACGGGCTCGTCGCCGTAAATTATCGACACACTGCTTCCGTCGAGCGTCACGTTGACCGCCTTGGGAGAAATAGCCAGATAAAGTGCTCTGGCAACGTAGTTGCTGTCCTGACCGAACGTATATCTGAACGACGCCATATATTCTCCCGCATCGGTCGGAACTTCCGCGCCGAGCTCGACGTTGTATTCGCCGCTCTCGCCTTTGGCGTACCACGTCACGGACTGAACGTCCTCTTCGGCGTTTTCTCCGTAACGTCCTTTAGCGGAAATTTCGAGAGCGTCGCCGAATACCGCCTCAGCGAGCACCGTCTCTTCCCCGTTGACGGTTATCTTTATGCTCGCGTCAAGCACGTTGACAATGATCGTCACCGTATCGAACGCGTAGTTGTTCTCGTCGAGACCGTTCACCGTTATATCCGCGGTAAATACTCCTTTACCGTCGGAGAACACGATCTCGCTTGCGGGAGCATCGCCGACTTTGGTCGCGTAAGCCAGACTGCCGTTGTCATAAACGCCCGTCGCGTCTACAAGAACCACGTCGAGAGAAGGCAGATACCTTTCTATCGCCGTGACCGAGGTCTCGTTCTCGTTTATCACGGGAATGAACTGCTCCGACGCGCCTATCACGGTGAGTCTGTATTTTTCTATCGTAAACGACACGGTCATGTCAACCGCATTGTAGTTGGTGCTCTCTTCGATAGCGAGCGTGAAGGTGTACGAACCCGCGTTGACCGCATTGCCTTCGACAAGTCCGTCTCCCGCCGTCGTGAGTGTGACCGCACCGTACTCGTCGTCCTCCGCGAGAGCGGAGACCGAATAGACGGGCGTCTGCGCGCCGCCGTTATAAGTCAGCATCTGCGCGTCGTCGAGAGATACCGAAAGATCCGCACGCTTTACGGTGAGCTGATACGTCTCCTCTTTCGGCTCGTAGTTGTTCGTACCCGCAAAACTCAGCTTTACGTCGTAGGTCGTCGCGTTGTGTATAACGCTGTGGCTCTCGGTGACGAAACTCTCCAGCGAGGACGCATCGTCCATTCCGGGAGCGGTTATCGCATACTCGGGCGAAATATCCTTGCCCGTATATACCGTCTCTCTGACAGGCTCGAAAGCTATCTGCGCCTTGTTCACGGTAAACTGAGCCGAAACGGAAGTCGCTTTGTACGCCTTGCCTTCGGCTACGACGATCTCGACCGCGTAAACTCCAGCGTTTACGGGAGCGGTCGCAGCCGCGTTATAAGTCACCGTAACGGTGCCGACGAGAGCGAGCATATCCTCTTCGTTCGCCACGCCAACGAGAGTGTAGCCTATATTTTTGCCCGTGCCGTCGTACGTCGCGCTGTCGCTGTCCACGTTGACGGTAAGCTCTGCTCTCTCGATCGTGAACTCACCGCCCGCGATCGTGCCCGCCTTGTAGTTGGAGCTGTCGAAAGTCACGCTCGTCGCATACGCCGCGGGGAATATCGCCTCTGCCTCGCCGTTGTAGCTCATAATCGCCTGTACGCTTTCTCCGTTGAGGATACCCGCGTTGCCTTCCTGCTGCTGGAGAGCGACCGAAGTGACCTTGTTCGCGCCGTCGTAAACGTAACCGTTGTCGAACGCGAGAGTCACATCGACGTTTCTCTGCTCAACGGTGAGCTTTGTAACGCCGTTCTCGTAGATCTCGTCTTTACCTTGAATTATTATCGTTCCTATTTTATATTTGTCCGCTTCGGGCGTGATCCTGATCAGATATTCGCCCGCGTTGACGACGTAGCCCGCCGTCTCGCCGTTCTTCTCGTAATCGAGCGTGTACACGCTGTCGGTGCTGACCCTGACGCCGTCCTCGAGCGCAAGCGTAGCGGCGTATTCGGAACCGTTGTAAACGCCTTCGTTTATGCTCAGAACGCCGTTTATCGGTCTTGCCTCTATCGTGAGTTTGCCTTCCGTGACCGCGAACTCGTAATCGCCCAGTTTTTCAGCGACCGCGCCCTCTGTCAGAGACGCCGTTACCGTGGTCGGGTAATCTCCCGTCTTCGTCGCGAAACCTACGGTGTCGTCCACCGTCTTTACGCTGAACGTGAAGAACGCCGAATCTTCGCCTACCCAATCGCCGCCGACCGTTACTTTTGCTCCTGCCAGCGCGTCGGTATGAGTATTACCGTAAACGGATACCACGTCGCTGGGACTTACCGTCATCTGCACCTGGCCCACGCTGAACGAATACGACGAATCGGGCAGCTCGAAGTTGCCCTTCATCGGGTCTTCGGTCGTGTTGTTGTAGGTCAGGTTTGCCGTTACGGTGTATTGACCCGCGTGATACGGCTTGTTGTTTTCGAGAAGAGCGGGATTGTCCGCCGAATATGCCAGCGCAACGCCGAGCTTATCCGCATCGTTGTTGCCGAGATTTATCTCGTTTCTCGCCGAAGGCATCGACGCAAAAGTCGCCGTCACGTCCTTGGTCGCGCCGTTGTAGACGAAACCGTCCGCATTCCAGTTGAGAGAAAGCGTATACGGCACGACGTTGATCGTCTTGTTCGTATAATCGCCGTCAAGCGCGCAATAATAATTCTTGCCGTCTTTGGTGATAAACTTCGGCCCGCTGTCGGCAGGCTTGTTGTACGACATCGAATATATACCGACGTTGCCCGCGTTCTGCCAGTGTATCCACTTATACTGACTGTATTCCACCGTGCTCGAATTGACTATCGTATTCGACGAAGAGAGCGAGAAGTTGGTCGAACTGCCGAGTATTGAGTTGAGTTCGTCCTGATCGAAGATTATCTTTCCGCCGGTGCCGTATCCCGTCAGGTAACCCGCAAACGAAGGAACGTACAACATTTCGCCGTTGTAGACGTAGGTATAGTTGCCGCCGCTGCCCCGATAGCCGTCCAACGCTCTGTCCGTGCCGTCGTAACCTCTCGACATATCGTAATCCATATAGAGATAAGACGCATATTCGGCAACAGTTTCGTAAATCACTCTCGGGCTGTAGTTGTCGGTGTCCTGAGCAACGACGTAGTTCGAATCCACTATATTCTGATTGTTCGTGCTGTTGTAAGCGGTATATCTTACGGGGATCCACAGCACTCCCGCATTGCCGAAGTTGTTATAGGTCTGTCCCGAAACGTCATAGACGTCCCCGCCCACGGTTATTTTATATACGAAGTTGTTTTCGCTGTTGTTCTGATATTTCTGATATACTATCCTCTGATTGTCCCTGAGGTTTGTCAACGAAGTTCCGCTGATACGTCCCGAATTCGAATAAGGAGAGAATTCGAAGTCGCTGATACCCTTTTCGCTCGAAACCACGTTGTAGACCCATCTGTATTTCTGCCATACGCTGTTGTTCTTTGCCGAGGTTGTCGACGAAACGCCCTGCTGTATATAGTTGACGGCATAAGGGTGATGCTGCTTTATCACGTTGTCCATCTGAGAGGAAACGTAGACGTTGCTGAGTTTCACCGTCCTGCCCGTCTGCGCAGCACCGACGCCGTAAGACGAGCGCATCATATGCGCGTTTTCGCTCGAGCTTATGTTTGATTTTGAATCGTTTTGCATGCTGTCGTACCATTGCGTGATACCGTGTGATCCGCTTGCGTTGTCATACGCGTAAAAATACGTCTTGATCGCACCGGAACTGCCTTGACTCATATTGTTGGTACCGCCCCACGGCGATCCTTCGCTCGAAGTGGACAGATGCGTCAGGTTGAGGTATACGCCGTTGACGTCGAGAGAACCGTTGACCGATACCCAGCCTACGATACCTCCTGTGTAGAAATCGCTGCTGGGGACACTGGTCGTCCAACCTTGCGAAGTAATATGTCCTTCGCTTGCGAGGATACCGCTGCCCTGGACGTATGTCTTGCGCATCACCGCGCTGCCGTTGACTCTGCCCGCGACACCGCCGGTAGCTATCATCATATTGCTGCCGCCTTTGTTGAGCTGACCCGCGTGAACGACGTTGCCGTCATAATTGACCTCGGAATACATTATCGTGGAATCCTCTGCCGATCCTACGATACCGCCGAAATAATAAACGCAGTTCTTCCCCCATTCGACTGCATTCGCACTGCCCGGTACGGCACCGTTGTTGACAAGCGCGAGATTTCCTTGGTAAGTGACTGTACAGTTGTGTATCACGCCGTTGTTCGTCACCTCTCCCGCTATACCGCCGATGCAGGCTTTGTACGCCTGATTAACACCTCTGTTTCTTTCGGGCTGATCTTGATACTTCATCGTCGAAAGTTTGATGCCGAATCTGGAATAAGACGAAGTATAAGATGAGATGACGACGTTCAGATCTCTGATTGTACCTCCCGACAAAGTCTTGACGATAAACCCGTACGTTCCGTCGGAAGAGCTTGCATCGTATGAAATGCTCTCCCCGATGTTTACCGTTATCGTATGACCGTTTCCGTATATAACGCCGTCAAAACTGCCGCTAGCCGCAGAAGAACTCGACGACTGCGATGCATCGTAACTGAAACTGGTCGTAAGATAATGCGTTCCTCCGTTCTTCAAAGCGTCTTCCAGATCTTGTGCATCGTTTATCGGCTTGGCTCCGCTTACCAAATTGTTTGTGACCTTGTCGGAATCAGCTACCGTTCCCGGTCCGCCGATACTCGTCTCTACAGCCGCTTCCGATGCGGACATCCCGACGTTGACGGTATTGAGCGGCGACTGCCATTCTCCCGTCTCGCTGACGATCGCGCCTTGCGGAGCCGTCACGAATACCGCCGCTACGAAAGCCAGCAGTATCGCTACCGCTACGATTGCCGAATAAAACAATTTCTTCTTAGTCTTACTCATAATACTCTCTCCTGCTTGTTATCTTATCTGTACGGTAAACGCCTGCAACAAAGTGCCGTTTATACCGCTGAACGTGGCTATCTTGCCGTATGTCGTATACGTTTCGACGTCAAATCCGATGTATACGTCCGCTTCGTTTCCGTTTTCAACCACCGCTACCGGCATCTTCAGTTCGAGTCCGTTGGTGAAGACGACCGTTGCGACAGCGTACTTCTCTCCTCTGACGATGTAGTCCTGCGTCTTCGCGTCGTCGAAATACACCGCCTGTATAACGTTGCGGTCTATGTTGACGCTGATCTGCATATTTTCGTCGAAGTAACCCTTGCCGTCATACTTCGTCGGGTCGATTTTCACCGTCGCGGTGACCGTTTTTGCCGTCATGTAGCTCCAGTCGGTATCCGCAGCGAATTGGGTGACAACGTTTATGGTCTCCTTCTTTCCTCCCTGATACGTCGCGGTGACCGTGGACGGTATCGGGTTGTCGCTCTCGTTGCCCGTGACCATATACAGGTAATATCTGTACGGATCCACTTTGAGATAGTTGCCTTCTGTCAGTCCCTGGTAAACTATCGACAGTTTGCGCTTGTCTTCCATGTTCAGCGTCAGCGTTACGGTCTGTCTCAGAGCCGACTCCACGTTCTCGAGAGTGGTGCCGTCCGTACCTATGCGCTTGTCGAAAGTAACCGTGACGTTTACCGTCGTCGCCGACAGATTTCCTCTGTCTCTCGCGACGAGTCCGTAAAGCTCGGTCGTATCCCACGTCGCATTCTCGGTCAGCAATTCGGGAATAAACGTTCCGTCGCCGTAATACATATCGAATTTGTCGAGGATAGCCTGTACCGCCGCATCCTTGCCCTCCGCGGTATCTGCTCCCGTGAAGTCGAGGTCGTACCACGACATGTCTATCGTCTGATCGTTAATCGTGCTGTCATAGTAGTTTATCGTGACGGGATAGCTCGCCCCGTTGGCGAATTTCAGTCTCGCCGTCTTCGTGCCGCCCGCAGGACTAGTTGCCTTGTAATCTCCTTCGAGCGTCACCGTCTTGCCGTCGGTGTAATACTTCACTCTCTCGCCCGAGTAGGTCGTCACGGTGAAGTAATCGGGGACGGATTCGTAGACGTGCAGATTGACCGTATCCACGCTGCGCACGCTGTCCTGACCGCCCGTGCCTACGTCCTTAACCCTGAACGTCAGATCTGTCCAGCTGCTCGTGCCGTCTTTGAACGTGGCAGTCGCTCTTATCGTGTGAGTGCCCGCCCTGTTCATGATCTCCTTGAGCACGCTCTTGTCGAACGCCCTGCCGTTGTAGCTCAGCGAGATCGTGCCGCGTTTGACCGCAGTGCCCTTCTGATATACCGCCGTGCCGTAGTCGGAGAAGTATCTGTCCCAGTATTCGTCTACCGCCGCCTGATACTGATTCTCGGAAGAATACATATACGGGTTGAACGTGACGTTTGCGGACAGGTTGCCCCAGTCTACCGCGCCTTCGGTGCCGTTCAGAGTATAATTCGGGTCGCCGACCGTGGAAGACTTGTTGTAGATCCATATCTCGTTGGAATAGTAGATCTGCGAGTAGTTCTTGTTGTAGTCTCCGTATCCGTAGGTGGCGTCTATGCCTTTCTCGCTGTAATACGCGTAACCCGAACGGAAGAGCAAGCCTCTGCCGCCGTATTCGGCAGCGGGACCGCTGCCCGCATACTTATAGGTGTAGTAATACGCTCCGTCGGTGTCGCGTTTGCTGCTTATAGCGTACGTCGATCTGACTCTGTGAGTCAATATCTCTCCCGTATCTCTCCACACGCCGTCGCTGCCGAGCTCGTACTTCGTGACAGCCGCGCCCGTATCGCTGCCTATGAACGATATGTTTGCCAGCGTTCCCTCAAGCAGGTTTACGTTGATCTCCGCCTCGTTGAATACAGCGATAGACGTTATTCTCTTGAATATCTCGTGGAAGTTGCCCGTCGTGCCCGACCAGTCGATCACACCGAGCAGCCAGGATATACTACCGTAACCGACTGCGGGGAGAACGTCGTTGATGATATTTCTAAGATCTTTCTGTATGCTGTCCCATGTGCTGTAAGGCGTACTTCCTTCCGCAGCACTCGCCGTATTGCTTCCCGCCAGGCGATCCCACCACATTCTCTGCAAATAATTCTGCGAGAACAGCTTTGCGCCGTTTGCTTCGACCGTTGTCAGATCGAGAATGGTATCGGCACCGAACAGACAGCCCATTATGCCGTCTATCAGCTTGTTGAGTTCATAGGGATCGAACTTAACATTGAGGTTTGTTACTCCCGTCGAAAGCAAGTTGAGATCGATACCCGGACGAAGCAACGCTTCGATGTCGAGGTCCGCTATGACTTTCGCTATACCCGTAGGCTCGGTCTCTTCGCCGCTGCCCGTATCCTGCGACGGCGGAGTCTCTTCGGGAGTTTCTTCGTTGCCGAGATTGTTTGCCGCATCGTTGACCTGCTTTATAAGATTTTCCACTGTCGGTGCAAGCATATTAAGCAGATCGAGTTGCAGCGTCATCGACTTCAGATACGTCGTTATGTCGACAGGTATTCCCATCAATACGTCGATAACGAACCAACCGGGGCACAGATATAACGTCGCACTTCCCGCAGAATAGTCCAGATAAACGTGCATCATCGCTTTGGTAGTACCCGATCCGTGCGAGTTGTACTCTTCCTCGCTGACGCTGAGTACGCTGAGCAATATGCCCGATTTGCCTGCCGCGCCCGCAGTCTCGGAATGATTGTCGAGAGCGACGACTCCCGTCACTTTCTTTATCTCGACGCGGGTATACGTCACTCCCATCGAGCTGTCGACGAGAGTGCCGACAGTCGCACTCATAAGGTCGAGCGAGAATGCGAAGTCGAATCCGTCAATAAATTCTTTGACCACCTGACCGCCGTCCTGCGCGCCGTTCTCGGCGTCTATCGTGATGTAGGTGGAAAGGTCGGAAGGCAGGAATCTCGTGGGTTTGCCGTTTAATCCGAGCACAAGCCCTATCTGAGAATCTGAACCTATATTGACGTATCCCTCTATCTTGTCTCCTGCAAGATCGACGCCTACGCCCGCCTCGAACACGAAGTCGATGTCAATGCCGAGCGCGCGCATTATCTGCGCCATGATGTCGCTG
Source organism: uncultured Christensenellaceae bacterium (assembly GCA_944380305.1). Taxonomy (GTDB): domain Bacteria; phylum Bacillota; class Clostridia; order Christensenellales; family UBA3700; genus Ornithoclostridium. The sequence continues at coordinate 25,422 of CALWHF010000011.1, read as the reverse complement.
GTTATATCCGCCACCACCTTGCTGTCGGTGATCTTCAGCGAACTCAGCAGGTATCTTATCAGATCGTTGCCGCCCGCGAGCGTACTCGCGTTTTCTCCGTCGAGAGGCTGCGTCTCTCCGGAATTCATGTTCGCGCTTTCTTCGGAAAGATCCTTGCCCGCGAACAGATCTTCTAGTATGTCGGAAATTATTATCGGATTTATGCCCGCGAGAGCCTCGTCCAGCTTGTTGAACAGCACGGGTACGAGCGGAGAGCCCTTGACGTGCAGATCCACGAGCCCCACGCCGCCCAGCGCGATGTACAGATCGCTGCTGTCGCCGTACAGACCGATAAGCGTCTTTTTGTTTATCTTTCCTTTTATATTGACCTCGAGAAGCAGCTTGCGGCTCGCCATATCCCAGTTGAGCAGCAGCTCAAGCTCGTAATTCATCTCGTCGAAATACAGATTTACGGGGATGTTGAGATCGATGCCCGCCGTCTTGAGAATACCTGCGATCAGCGTGTTCATGTCCACCTTGCTCGCCTGCGACTCTATCGTGACGTCTGCCTTTATCGAATTGTTGCCGAGAGTCTCTTTCAGCGTCGCGATAAGATCGTCGTTGTAATCCTTGTACGCGTTCGCCTTCTGCTTCAGATAGTTGCCGAGAGCATTGACGTCCACGCCGAATTGCAGCGCGTCGCCGGGTATCGTCAGCGAGAGAAGGAAGGGCTTTTCGCTTCCGTCCGTCGAAGGAACGAGCACGCCTCCCACTTCTACCGACAAACCGTCTTTTATCCTGATCGCCGCCGTTATGTCGAATGCCCCGAGATCTACGCCGAGATTCACTCCGAGATCCTCGAGTACCGCCGCTATCGCTCCGAGCGCGGCAGTGACCGCGATCTCGTTCTCGGTTATGCCGATCGAGATCTCTCCGTCGGAGTCGTCGAGAGGCATCAGCACGGTGTCGTTTCCTTCACCCGTTTCGTCGCTCGCCACTATCACGGGTTCGCTCTGCGTCTGCGCCGAATTGCCCATTTCTCTGAGCTTTGTCATCAGCGTTCCGAACAGATCGAAATCCACCTTGAATACCGGCAGATCGATGCCGAGTATGCTTATGCCGCCCGCGTCCAGATAGAGCACGTCTTCGTATGCGTAAAGTCCTATCAATACCGTATCCGCGGGGAACAGCTGACTCACGCCGAGCTTAAACGCGTCTTTCGTCTTGAACTCGATCGACGCCATCCCGTTCTTTCCTCCGTCGGTGCCGTCATCCGCATAAAGTTTGAGTTTTATCTCGAGCGTCAGCGAAATCGTCGTGTCTTCGGTGAATTCCCAGAGCAGCTGCGTGCCCGCAAGCGCGCTGACCCCGAATTTGGATATGAGTTCGGCTATATTGTAAGACCCCTTTTGGAAAGAAAGTGCGAGATCGAGAGCAAAACTCACGTCTGCGAAATTGTTTATCGCGTCGGTGATGATCGTGCCCGTATCGCTTGCGTTTATCTCGTAGTGATCGCGCATGAATACCGCCTGTATGTATGCGTTGGATACTATCGTGTCGTTGCTGAGAGACGCGTCTACGCTCATGCTTATGAGCGCGTTCTCGTCGTCTCCGAACAGCTTTGCGTCAAAGGAGATTACTCCCGACAATATGCCGAGATTCGCGCTGAGATCGAACAGATCGCCGAGATCTATCCTCTTGCCCGCAAGCGCGAAGATCACGTTTTCGAGTATTTCGGTCGAAAGCGCGAGTTTGATATTCGTGTTCTCAAGCATGACCACGCCGAGCAGCTGAGTTATCCATGCGTTGTCCGCGGCGTCGGCGTCTCCCGCGCTGCCCGTATCCCCGCTCTCCGAACCGTCTCTCGGCGTCAGACTCATTGTCGTCTGATCGTCGCCGAACAATCCTCCGAGAAGTTCGTTGAGATCGAGTCCCTGCAGGCTGTCTATCGCTGTCATAAGCGAATCCGTCAGCTGATCGATAACCGCCACGTCAGAAACCTTGACGCTTATCAGTCCCACTCCCGTGAGATCGATCACGAGTTCGCCGTCATACATATACGCGCCTATCAGCACGTTGTCCCCGTCCCTGACCTCGAACATAAGCTTGAGCTGCTTGCTGTCGGGATCGAGGTTCCATTGCAACGCAAGTTGCAGAGCCTTGCCGAAAGTGCCCGTCTCGACCGCTATCGGAACGACTATCTCAGAACCGTCTGTAACAGCCGACAGAATGTTGTTTACCAGCTCGTTGAGATAATATTTGCCCGTGTTGAGATCTACCTCTACGTCGATCAGCATCGAGCCTTTGAACAGGTTGTCGGCAATGCCTCTCAGAATATCCGAATAAGTCTTGTCGTAACCCGCTATCTTTCCGTCGACGTACGCGCCGAAAGTCTCGTAAAGCGTATCGTCTCCCAGTTTTATGTCAGCCGAGCTCGCGCCTACCGAAAGCGCGAATGCCGAAGGCTGACCGTCTATCGTGGTCATGATGTTGCCGCCCGCCGAAAGCGTAAAGTTGTATACGCCGTTGCCCGCCGTGTCGTCTCTGAGCAGGCTGAGATCAACGTTTACGTCGCCGAGCGAAGAAAGGATATCTTCAACCGTCGTCGCCGCGTCTCCCGTCAGGAAGTTGGACAGCAACGCGCCTATTGCCGCCATCGTCACCGAAAGCTGCAATCTGTTGCGCGCGAGGATCAACGTCACGTTTCCGCCGTCGCCGTCTGCGAGAGCGAGTACGTCCGCAACGGAAGTGCCTCCCTCTCCTTCTGTATTCTCTTCTGCGAATATGCCTGAGACGAGTTCGTCAATCTTGCCGTACAGGAAAGACGGAAGATCGAAATTGTCCGCCTTGAATACCGGCAGGCTCAGCCCGAGTACCTCAAGCGCGGTCACGTCGATATACAGGCTTCCGTCCCTGATGTATACCGCAAGGAGTGCCTCTCCCTCGGGTATGACGGTGACGCCCTCCCCTCCGCCTACCGTGGTGCCGAGAGCGAGAGGTCTGTTGGCGATTATCTCGAGACCCATGACTCCGTCCGCCGTGCCGCCGTCAGCGACTATCGCGCTGTTGAATCTGAGCGACAGATCTATGCTCGGTTCGCCGAACGATACGATCAGCGACGAATCGGCGGGAAGTCCCAGCGTCGTCAGATCGACGAACCTGCCCACGAAATCGAGTATGTTGTATTCTCCCGCCGTAAAGTCCAGGTTTACGTCCGCTTCGAGCGAAATGCCCGACAGAAGTCCCATGACGTACTGTTGCAGGTCTTCTCTCGACGTGAATATCACGACTCCGTCACCCGTGGAATAACGCGTGTATTCGTTGGCAAGCGCGGAAAGCGACCAGGAAGACATATAACTGCGGTATTCGCCGAGTGCCCTGAGTTTAGTCTCGATGTACGCGCGCAGATGTTCCGCCGCGTTCTCGGCAGCGGGAACGTATGCGTCGCCGTAAGCATCGAGGAGGTCGGTCGCAAACCCGTAATCCATCGTCTCGTCATCCGTCTTTCCTATCGAAAGCCCTATGCCGAGCTCGAGCGCGCCGTTGCCGATGTCGGCATTGATCTCGGCTCTGCCGTCCGCAACGTCTATAAGTCCGTTTGCCGAGACGAAATCGACCTCTATGCCCAGCGATGCCAGGATCTTCGCTATCATTTCGCGCGTAATATCAATATTAATGACCGCATCGTTCACCGATACGCCGCCGAGCAGCGATATGACGTCGATGCCCGTTCCTTCGTCCGCAGGCTGTTCGGGTTCCTCGGGCTGTTCGGGTTCCTCAGGCTGTTCGGGATCGGACGGCTGTTCCTCAGACGGGTTGAGCAGATTTTCGAACAAGGTGTTCAGATCTGCGCCCGCTATCGAATCGATTGCTTCGTCGACCGCGCCTTTTATCATCGCGATGAGTCCCGTGTCACGCATTACGAAACTGCCGAAGTCCACGACTTTGACGACCACCGTCTCTCCGCAGACGCGCGCGCTCAGCAACACGTTGCCTTCGCCTTCGGTCAGGACGACCGCGTATTCTTCTCTGTCGGAATTCAGAGCTATCTGCAACCCTACCTTGCCGCTCTCAATCTGAACGTCGATACCCGTATCGGGCAGCCATTTCTTTACGAAGTCGGATACGAATGCACCGAGGTCCGCCTCTTCGTCCGTGCCGACCTCTATCTCCGCGCTGATCGACAGTCTGCCGACCGTACCGAGCAACGCCTTGATCACGTTGGACTGCGCGTCGGCGAGTCCCGCGGTATTCCGGGCAATATCCGCCTTTATCTGCTCCGCGAGTCCGTCTACGCCCGCTTTGAGTCCGTTTTCGCCCACGCTTACGGCAAGCCCCAGCGTCAGAGCGTCGTATTCTCCGCTCGCGGGCAACGATGCGGATGCGTTTACTTCAAGACCCTTGTCGTCGAGCGACGCGTCGAGTCCGACGTCGATGCCGTCGGGCAGAGCGAGTTCGACGCCGAACGCGCCGAGTATCGCTTTTACGGTCGCGAGAGTCAGGTTGACCTGCAACGATTTAGAAGTGATTATGATACCGCTTGCCTCGGAAGTGACTTCCGAACCGAGATTCAGCGGGCTTGCCGATCCGTCGGCGTTGAGCCTCGAGAGCGTCTCCTCCTCTGCTCCGAAAAGTCCCGAAACGTCAAATACGAGGTCGGTATCGAGCTGCGTCATCAGCCCGTCAATCACAGTCTCAAGATCTATGTTAGCCTTTACCGCGGGCATCTGCGCCCCGAAGAGCGATATGCCCGAAAGGTCTATGTATCCCGTTCCGTCATCGGACAGATATACCGCAAGAAGTTTTCCTGCGGGAAGTATCTTGTCCGCTCCCAGAGCGAAATCCTCCTTTAGAGTCAGCACTATGCTTGCCGACAACGCGGACGTCGCCGCGTCCACGGATACGTCCGCCGCCAGATTGACGGCGACTTTGCTGTCAGCCGTCAGAGTCCACGGAGTTACCGTATCCCCTATGTCGAGACCGAACAGCGATACTATGTCCATCAGATTGAATTTGCCCGCAGCAAGCGAAAGTTCCGCATCGACGTCGAGAGAAACTCCCTTGAGCACGTCCGCCACCAGTTCTTTCACAGAATAGGTGTATCTGCTCTCGTCTCCCACTTTTGCGTCGATGTAGTCGGCTATCGAATCGTATCCTTCGAATTGAGGAGCCTTTCCTATCGAAAACGAATCGAGCAAAAGCCCCGCCTTGACGCCGCCTTTCAGAGCAGCGTCGATGCTCACGCTGTCCAGTCCGTCGGCATCGAGCTTTACGTTCAGCATCACGTCGCCGAAATCGGGGATGGTCGCCGTCGTTCCCACCGCGGCAAGGAATGCGGTCAGGAATTCGCTGTCCACCTCGAACGAAAGCACGCTGAAGTTGCCGTTGTCGTCCGTACCGTCGGTAACGTCGACTTTGTCGCCGTCGACGCCGAACACTCCGACCACCACTTTTATGAAGTTGAGCACGCTGTCCGAAACGTAATAGTTTCCGTCCGTGCCAGAAAGCGCGACCACTCCGTCTTTATCGAGCCGCGAACTGCCGTTTAGAGCGCGCGACTCGGTGAAGAATACCCCGTCAATCGCATCCGTCACGACCTTTTTCACGCCGCTTACCAGCTCTTTGAGATCGACGCCTATCTTGACGCCCTTGCCGGCGTATACTCCGCCGATGAGCCCGTCGACGTTGATATATACGAATCCTTCTTTATAGTATGCCGAAATAAACGGCGAAAGCGTGCCGTCCGACTTGATCTCGTCCAGCTCGAGCACGATATAGTTCTCGTCATTTTCTTCTCCCGCAATGTCGATCGCGGTCTTGAGAGACAGTCTGTAATTGAGATTAGAGCCGAGCATCAGCGTGCCCGCGGGGATCGCCTGCGTGCCCGCTATCGTGTTGATAAGCGCGCCGAGATCCGCTCCCTCGTTGTCCACGGCAATGTCGACGTGCATATCTATGTTGCCGAGAGATATCTGCTGATAACCTTCGAGTGCCTCGGGAGCTATCGTCCCGACCTCCCCTTCAGCGAAGAAACCTGCCCTTTCGGCGGTAAATTCGAAATAATCTTCACCCTCGTATTTCGCATCCGAAGTCACGTCTACGACTTTGCCTGTCACGTCGTCTATGGATACGTTGAGGTTTATCGTCATGTCGGGAAGTATGCCCCTGAACCATGTGATGAGACCCGACGTCTTGATGTTGAGACCCGCACCCTTGAGTATAGAGTCGAGATTGATCGCGTTGAGCAGACTCACGATACCGTCAAGACCCTTGGGGTTGATCCGTATGCCGTATACGGTGTATCCGTCCATCACCGTTTCGGTCGTGGAAGTGAACATGTTGAAAAGCAGGTTGAGTATCGTATCGATATTCATACCCACGATGTTTATGCCGCCGAGAAGATTGCCAAGCACCTCGGGCACGCGGTCGGCGAGCGCGAGTATATAATTCATGTCGAAATCTTCGAGCACGACGCCGCCCATCTCGGGAGACCAGACGTAGAACATCCCGTCTATCACATATACGCCTACCGTCTTCGCGCCCGTACCGTCCGAAAATTCGACGGCAAGCTCGTATTTCTGTTCGCTGGATACGTTTGCTTTCAGCGCGATGCCCGTAGCGTTGCCGTCAGCGTCTTTACCGCTGCCTTCGAATGCGAACGAATACGCTCCCTCGTTCTGCAATCCCGCAAGGATCACTTTCAGAGCGTCCAGCGTATTGCCCGACGTCTTGGGTATCCAGACCGCGGTCAGCGTCGCGTCCGACGTCCCTGCGACGTACGTCCCGCTGTATGTATTCTTGCCGTCGGTCCACCCTGCGAAAATGCAATTCTTCTTGATCGGAGAATATTGCGTAAGGTCGAGCGTGTCGCCCGAATTGAGAGTGACGTCCGCCCTCAGCGCACCCGCGAAAGTGCCGCCGTCGTATTCCAGCGTTACCTTGACCTGCACTTTGTTTTCGCAAGCCGCAAGGCCTGCCGAAAGCACGATCACGAGAATGAACGCTGCAAGGACGATCGTCGCCGTTTTTCTGAACCTGCTCATAGTTCTTCACCTCTCTGCCTTCTTTGTTGCCGCTGTTTTTCGCGGCGCGAGCGCATATATTAATACACGCGTGAATGCATATATGTAAATTGTAGCACATAATTTTTTTGAATTCAAACAAATTTTGTCTGTCCAAAACGTACGAAATCACCGTTTTTTCTGAAAATATACTGTTTTGCAGACTAAATTCATATAAACCATATGTCAAAAATATGCAAACAAAAAACCGAATTGTACATAAAATTTGAAATTTTAACGTATTTTTAAGTTATTTAGAAAATTTAGAGAGGTTCTCTTTTTTGCGTCAAAACGCGGTTATGCCCGATTTAACGCATTTTCCACCCCTTTGTGCGATTCTTCGAAAAGAAAAATCCCAAATAAAGGCTTTCTTATTTTATACATCTTTTGCAATTATTCGAATCAGCTGCCTTGTTTTGTATATTATTCTTAATTTTGCATAAAAATTTATTTTTTTGTAAAATTTTACCGCTATATAGTTCGACATTTCGTCTCAAGAATTTTATCCGTGCTTTTTACCGACACATATGCGCTTTTGCTGTATTTTTCGTAACGAGTTTTTTTGCACGACTCATACTGCAGATACGCGTCGTACCGTTTCGCAAATATTATTTTTTATACCCATAAGTGTATTTTAATGCAGACTTTGCCGGATCGACGACAACATTCTAATTCTCTCGAACGTAAAAGTCAATAAAAATGTCCCGCACTTTTATTGTACGGGACCACGCATCTCCGTGCGGAATCACGGTTATTTCCATATAAGACCTAGTTTTATCGCATCCGCCCTGAGTTTTTCTCTGAACATCGGGTGAGCTACTGAGATAATCTTTTCGACCCTGTCTCTTACATTCGTACCTCTGAGCGAAACCACCCCGTATTCAGTGGCAAGAAAGTCGATGTCGTTCCTCGACAGCGAAACCGCCGCGCCCGCCTTGAGCTGACAAACAATCTTTGATTTTTCTTCTCTCTGACCCGTATGGTGATTCCTGACCATAGCGGTCGAATAGAGCACAATGAATGACTTGCCGTTCTTCGACATCTGCGCACCGATCGCGGTATCCGCCTGCCCTCCCGTTCCGCTGAACTGGGTCGAGCCCAGAGATTCGCTGCAACACTGTCCCGTCAGATCCACTTCGAGCGTAGTGTTGACGGAGATCTGATTGTCGTTCTGCGCGATGACGTACGGGTCGTTGACCTCGGCACAGTTTCTTACCTCAATGCCGATATTGTCGTCCATGAAGTCGTACAGTTTCTTGTTCCCCAGTGCGAACGCGCTGACGACCTTGCCTTTGTTGCGTTGTTTCCTGCTGCCGTTGACCACGCCCGCCTCTATCAGATCAACCATGCCCGTAGTCAGCATCTCGGTGTGTATGCCGAGGTCGTGTTTGGTCATAAGAGCCTGAGCGAACGCGTTTGGGATACCTCCGATACCCAGCTGTATGCAATCGCCGTCATTGACGTAGTCGGCGACAAGCTTGCCTATGATCCTGTCCTTTTCGTTGGGTTCGATGTCGGGTATCTCGGGAAGTGCATAGTCGGTCTCGAGTATGTAATCGACCTGAGAGACGTGCACGTCGCAATCGCCGAATACTCTGGGAACGTTGGGATTGACTTCGATTATCACGGTATCTGCCGCCTCTATCATCGCCTTTTCATATACGTTGGAAAGTCCGATCGACATATAACCGTGCTTATCGGGCATGCTGGCGTTGACGACGACTATGTCGGGATGAGCCGCCCACAGCCTTTTGCTCGCCGCAAGATGAAGATGGTTGGGGATAAAAGAAAGATTCCCGTGCGAGTGCTCCTTGCGCTGTTTTGCCGAATAAAACCAGCTCTCTATCCTGAAAGTATCCGAATACTTCGGCTTGGTGAACTCGTAGTCGCACACCGAAAGACAGGTAGTGACCTTGACGTTGGAGACCTTGCCCGCTAAAGTATGCAGCGCGCCCAGAAAACATTGCGCTTCCGCTGCTCCCAGCCCCGTAACGATGTTGCACCCGTCTTTCACAAGAGACAACGCCTTTTCGAGATCTATGACCTTGGACTTGTAGTCGTACATAATTTATCCCCTGGATTTATTTGTAATAATTGTGCAATAAAACGCCGAAGATTTCAAGCGTTTTTATAAAATATAATAATACAATATACAAAACGCCCCCGAAACGTACGGTTCGGGGGCGAAAAAATTTATGTTCAGTCTTCGGAAGTGTCATTCTTCTCGACTTTGTCGCTGCCCAGGAAGAACAACGCAACGACGCCGGCTCCCGTATGAGCACCGATAACGGGTCCGATATAATCTATGACCACGCAGTCGAGACCGAAACGCTTTTTTATCTCTTCTTTAACATATACGGCGTCCTCGTAGCAATCACCGTGACCTATAAATATCTTTTGCTGTTTGCTCGCGGGAAGCATCTTTTCTTCCATCTTGTCGACGAGAGCCTTCAGAGACTTCTTTCTGGACACGACCTTTCCTATCGGGATCAGCTTGCCTTTAGTGTTGACGAAAAGCACGGGCTTTATGTTTGCGAGCGAACCTATGAACGCCGCCGTCTTGGTAACTCTGCCCAGTCTCGCGAGATGTTTGAGATCGTCGACGGTAAAGTAGGAACACAGATGTGCCTGCGTGTCTTCGACGTACTTGCATAGTTCTTCGAAAGTCGCTCCCTCAGCCCTCTTCTTGAGCGTGTACCATACGAGGAGCCCTTCGCCCATGCTTGCGTTGTAGCTGTCGACCGCCGCAAGATTACAGGAAGGATATTTCTCGTGCAGATCCTTAAAAACACGCACTGCGTTGTCGTATGTGCCCGAGAGTCCCGAGGAAAACACGACGTAAAGAACGTCTTTGCCTTCTTTGAGAAGCGGCTCGACGTATTTGATTATCGTCGCTTCGTCCACCATACGGGTATTCGTCTTTCTGCCTGCCCTCATGAAGTCGTAAAATTCTTTTGCGGGAAGAGTTTTGTTTTCTCCGTCGAAGTCCTCGTCGTCAAGCATGAATCCCATAGGAAGAACGGTAAAATCTTTCTCGTAAAACTGCTTGGGAAAATCGGTAGTAGCATCGGTCACTATATGAATCATGTTGCCTCCTAAATATGTGTCAAATAATAGACAACTGTAAATTTTTAATCTATACTTATTATAGAACAAATCAGAGCGCGCCGCGTGATTTTTTCGCGGATAATTACGAGATATTTGATCATTACGATACACTACGACGCGATTTGTTGAATTTTTAACAAGGAGTCGCATTTTATGCCCAAGGACAGAAGAATAAGAAAGACTCAGAGAGCGATAATCACTGCTACCGTACAGCTCCTGAATACCGTTCCCATCAACAAACTGTCGATAAAGGAGATCTGCTCCCTCGCAGATGTCAGCCGCAGCACATTTTATCTGCATTATTACGATGCGACGGACGTTATCGAACAGGTTCACAACGACATTATCGCCAACATAACCAGCGTACTCGACAAATTCGACTTCGCGACGATACTGACGAATCCCGAGCCTTTTCTCAAACACGTTTTCGATTTTCTTCAGAAAGATCTCGATCTTTATATCAATCTTCTTCAGAACAACTTTCATTCCGACTTCCGTCGCAAGCTGAAAGGAATGCTCGAAAACAAGATATTGCAGGAAAACTCGTACCGTTACCGCGACAGGACGATGTTCGAATATTCGGTATGTTTTCTGATCTCGGGACTCGTAGAGACGATATGCGACAATCTTCAGGACATCGGCACGGCAAAGAGCGCGTATCTGATGCAGTCGCTGACAAACCACATCAAGGGCGGTTTCGGCGGCTGAGAAAGGCACGGCTTCGGCAAAACGGCACTTCAAAAACAGAAAGAAATCATCCGCTTTTTAAGGCGGATGTTTTCTTTTTCCGAATATTTATCCCGTTTTCAGACAAATCTTTTTCTCGTTTAGCCGAAAGAGCCTATTCTCGTTACCTTTTCAGTCTTCTTTGATGACCTGTTTCATTTTGAGTCCTTCTTCTATCTCCTGTTTCTTTCTCCCTACGAGATCGTATGCGAGAAGAGGCAGCGTCGATACGAAAAGACTGACTGCGGGTATCAGAGTAAGCAACATGAATATAGCCGTACGGGTGCCCGACGTCTGCTGCTGAATGACCGTCACGCCGTTTTCGGTGATCGGCTGAACGTAATCGGCTATCTCGAGCACGAGAGGTATCGCACCTGCCGAAAACGCCGCGCTGAGTTTTCCCACGAATGATATGCATGAAGACGCGAGTCCTTCGGCGCGTATGTCTAGCTTGTATTGCAGATAATCAATACACTCCCCGACCATGGAGAACGTGATCACGTTGTAAATTCCCAGCGGCAGTCCGCTGAGGAAGAAGAACGGCAACGAAATATAATAATTGTAATGAGTCAGCGAACCTATCACGAAGAAAAGCCCCAGCACCGCGCCCGAAAACACTCCCGCGCCAAGCGCGATCCTTCGGGTATTGTATTTTTTCAGAAGTTTAGGCATGATTATCATGGACGGGAACATCCCTATGCCTATGAGAGCCGCGCCGAGTATCTGCCGCATGTCGTATACGAACGCCGTGAAAGAATTTGCCGTTTCGTAATAGGTGAAGACATAGTCCGCCGCGTAGGTATACGACGCCTGTATCAAATATCTGCCGAAGCTGAGAAGCCCGAAAAGCATGACAAGGATCAACGGTTTGCACTTGCCGATCACGCCGAAGGACTGCTTTACGCTGAGTTTTTCCTTCTGCGGCTCGATCCTCTCTCTCGTAAAGAAGAACGTCATCGAGAACGGCACTATAGCTATCGCCGAAAAAAGTATCGCGCCGACCATCAGACCCTTTCTGAGTCCCAGCATATTGTCGCCGATAAGCAACGCGACTATCGCAACGGGCAGCGCGCCTCCTATACTGTTCAGAGTGCGGGCAAAAGACAGGAATTTATCCCTCTCTCCGACGTTTGGCGTCATTGCGTACGGCAAACCCCAGAAAGGCACGTCGCATACAGCGTAGGCTATGCCCCATACCATATAGGTCACGGACGCGTAGACCATCTTTCCCGTCATATCGAGCCCGAAATCGATAAAAAGGAAGACGCTGAGAAGGGACACTATGAAAGGCGCGAACAGCAGATATTGCCTCATCTTGCCGAATCTCGTGCGGGTATTGTCCACGAGTATGCCCATAAGCGGATCGCCGATCGCGAATACGAGACGGGCGACCCACATCAGTCCCATGACGAAAAGAAGCTCCAGACCGAGCACGTCGGTATAGAACCTGCTCAGCCAGGAGGTCATCATCGCGTACATGGCTCCCTGCCCCAAGGCGGCGAGCCCGTACCCCGATTTTTCCATCTTTGTCAGATACTGTTTCTCTTCCAAAAAGACAACTCCTTGTTGCGTACCCGTAAATTGTAACATTATTTTACGGTCTACGCAAACGAAAACGCGTGCATTGTCCCAGCCGCGTCCCGACGGCGCGTCAGCGGAACTTCGCTCTCGCTATGCTGTCTGCCCAACCCAGGAGCAGATCCGTCCTCTTTTTCCTCGACATTTTAGGCTCGAAGATCCTCTCCACGCCGACGTTTTCTCTGATCTCATCCTCGTCATTCCAGTAACCCGTGCACTGCCCCGCGAGATATGCGACGCCGAGCGCGGTCGTCTCTATGATCTTTGGTCTTACCACGTTGCAATCGAGTATGTCCGCCTGAAACTGCATCAGAAAATCGTTCGCACACGCACCGCCGTCCACTCCGAGCGCGGTGATCTTGCATTCCGCATCGCTCTGCATCGCGTGCATGACGTCCACCACCTGGTACGCTATCGCCTCGAGCGCGGCTCTGACAATATGCGCTCTCGAGGTACCGCGCGTGATGCCCGTGATCAGTCCTCTCGCCCTGGCATCCCAGTGCGGCGCGCCCAGCCCGACGAACGCGGGCACTATGTAGACGCCGCCCGTATCGGGCACGCTTTTCGCTATTTCCTCGGTCTCGGGCGAAGAATTTATTATCTTCAGCTCGTCTCTCAGCCATTGTATGACCGCGCCGCCTACGAACACGCTCCCTTCGAGAACGTATTGCGGTTTTTGTCCGTCCATGCTCGCTGCGACCGTGGTCACGAGTCCGCGCTTGGACTCTATCGGCTCGTCGCCCGTGTTCATGAGCACGAAACAACCCGTGCCGTATGTGTTCTTGATACTGCCCTTTTTCGTGCACAGGTGTCCGTAAAGCGCGGCTTGCTGATCTCCGGCGTCACCGCATACGGGTATCTCTCTGCCCGTTATCGCGGCGTCGGTAAAGCCGAACGCGTGTCCCGACGGATACACCTCGGGGAACATCGTACGCGGCACGTCGAACATCTCTATCAGGTCGTCGTCCCACGCCATGTCGTGTATATTGAAAAGCATCGTCCTGCTCGCGTTGGTATAGTCGGTCGCGAATATCCTGCCCCCCGACATACACCACATGACGTAGGTATCCATCGTGCCGAAGAGCAGTTCGCCTTTTTCCGCGCGCGCTCTCGCTCCCCTGACTTTGTCCAGTATCCATTTAATCTTGGTCGCGCTGAAGTATGCGTCTATCTGAAGCCCCGTCTTTGAATATACGAGTTTTTCAAGCCCCGCCTCCTTGAGCTTATCGCAGTAATCCGCGGTACGCCTGCATTGCCATACGATCGCGTTGTATACGGGTTTTCCCGTATTCTTGTCCCAGACGACGACGGTCTCTCTCTGATTGGTTATGCCTATGCAGTCTATCTCGTCCGCGCCGACCTTGCCGATCACGTCGGCGACGACCTCTTTCACTCCCGCGATTATCTCTTCGGGGTCGTGCTCCACCCAGCCTTCGTGCGGATATATCTGAGTGAATTCCTTTTGTGCCTTGGCTATAATATTCCCTTTTTTGTCAAAAACGATAGCTCTCGAGCTCGTGGTACCCTGGTCTATCGACATAACGTACTTTGTCATAATTCCACCTCTTACCGACTTTGCGTCATTTTGCGGCGACGTTCTTGGTCGCTATGAAATCCACGCCCGTACCGAGCACGTCCGAGACCACGGTATCTCCTATATTGACGGGGGCGTCGACGACCACTCCTTTCAGCGTCGCCAGCGCGTCGAATATCTTTGACTTCTCTATCGCCTCTTTTGTCTTGACGCTGAGCATCGCGACGTTTCCGCCGCGCACTCTGACGACCGAGGTCACCATCCTCTTGGGGCATACGACTTCTTCTTTGCCGTACTTTTCGCCTCTCGGACAGGTATTGCCGCTGACCTTGACGTTGTTAATATCGCTGTCGTCCACGGTCAGTCTGCACCCCATAGGACAGCATATGCAGATCATCTCTTTCATTTTTCCACCGCCTTCAGGCAGACGACTGCCTTTTTACAATTTTTGAGTGCCCGTGTTTGTTTTTCGTTTAATGTGATCGTCTCCATCTCACCGGGAGTCACTATCATGCACTTCTTTGAGTACACGTCTTCGCCGTCGCAGTTCACGCACAGCCTTACGTTTCTGAACACGTTGCCGACGCGCATCTTGAGTTTGAGAGTTCCTTCTCCCTCTCTGTGCGCAAACTGAGGCACGACGTATCTTACGCCGTCCGTCGCCTCTATCCCGACACACTCTCCTCCCGTCTTCTCTCCTTTGATATACGCCGCGGCTCTTGCGCCCGCCCACTCGCTTTCTTCGCTGACGAAGTCAACGAGATCGTGAACGTGAAGTACGTTGCCGCACGCGAATATTCCGTCGGTCTCGGTCATCATGTCGTCGTCAACGACCGCGCCGCCCGTGACGGGACTGAGCTTTACGTCAGCCATCTTGGACAATTCGTTTTCGGGAAGGAGTCCCACGCTTAGCAGAAGGGTATCGCACTTTATTTCCTGCTCCGTGCCCTTTATCGGGTTCAGGTTCTTGTCCACTTCGGCTATGACGACCGAGGACACCCTGCCTTTTCCCTTTATCTCGACCACCGTATGCGAAAACAGCAGCGGGATGTCGAAGTCTTTGAGACACTGGACAATGTTGCGGTTAAGCCCCGACGAATAGGGCATCAGTTCGACGACCGCTTTTACTTTCGCGCCCTGGAAGGTCATGCGGCGCGCCATTATCAGTCCTATGTCGCCGCTGCCGAGTATCACGACTTCCTTTCCCGGCATGTAGCCGTCAATATTTATCAGTTTCTGCGCCGTGCCCGCGCTGAATATGCCCGCTGCGCGGCAACCCGCGATGTTTATCGCGCCTCTCGGTCTTTCTCTGCAACCGCATGCGAGGATTATCGCCTTCGCGTCGTAAACAAGAAGCCCGTCCTTTTCGTTTGCACAGGTGACTCTCCTGTTCTTGTCTATCGAAAGCACGGTCGTGCCGAGCTTGTATTCGATCCCTCTTTTCAGCACCTCGTCGACGTAACGCGCGGCGTATTCGGGTCCCGTCAGTTCCTCTTTGAACGTATGGAGGCCGAAACCGTTGTGTATGCACTGGTTGAGTATGCCGCCGAGTTTATCTTCTCTTTCGAGGATAAGAATATCTCTCTCCCCCGCATCGTACGCGCTCTTCGCAGCCGCGAGACCCGCAGGACCTCCGCCTATTATTATCAAGTTCTTTACGCTCATCACTCTACCCTCCCGACGAGAATTTCAGAGCCTTTACCGCTCTTTGTGACCTCTGTCATGTCGATGCCTCTCTCCCTCGCGATTATCTCCATGACGCGTTCGGAACAGAAACCGCTCTGGCATCTGCCCATACCCGCGCGGGTGCGTCTCTTTACGCCGTCGAGGTCCTTCGCTCCGACGGGTCTGTTTATGCTGTCCACTATCTCGCCCTCGGTGACGACCTCGCAACGGCAGACTATCCTGCCGTAAAGCGGATTTTTCTTTATTATCTCAGCTCTCTCCTTTTCGGTCATCGTCGCGAAACACGGAATACCTTTTCTTATAGGATCGAACTTATCGTTGAATCCCAGTGCGAGATAGTCCGCGACGTCCTCCGCCGCCTGTACGGCAAGCGCGGGAGCCGCGGTCAGCCCCGGGCTTTCTATGCCTATCAGGTTGTACAGCGGGAACTCCTCTCCCGCCCAGCCTACGACGAAGTCACCAGCATCGGCGTGCGCTCTCAGCCCCGTAAACTGCGTGATCACCTGTTTTTTAGTAAGGCTCGGCATAGTTATCCTCGCCTTGTCGAACGCCTCGGCGAGTCCGTCGTACGTCGTGTCCTTGCACTCCTTGTCTTCTATATCGACCGCAGTCGGTCCCAGCAGGATGTTGCCGTGCACGCTCGGAACGACGAGTATGCCCTTGCCCATAGCCGTCGGCAGCTGGAACAACGTAGTCGACGTCAGATAGCCCGCCGTCTTATCGAGCAGCATATACTCGCCTTTTCTCGGCACTATGTTGTATTTCTTGTCGGACACGGTATTGTTCAGTTCGTCGCTGTGGAGACCCGCGCAGTTGACTATCGCGTCGGCGATGATCTCGTCGCCGTCCTCGAATACCGCCGTCATCTTACTGCCGTTCCGTTTCAGAGATACGACCGTCTTTTCGAAAATGAATTCGACGCCGTTGTCAGCCGCGTTCTCGGCGTAGGCAATCGTCATTTCGTACGGGCTGACTATGCCCGACGACGGGCACCACAACGCGCCCTTGACTTCCTGCGAAACGTACGGCTCGCGCTGTCTGACCTCGTCGCCCGTCACGACCTTGATACCCTTGACGCCGTTTTCGACGCCCTGGTCGTACAGCTTTTTCAGATCGCCCCATTTGCTCTCGTCGAAACACAGGACGTACGCGCCGTTTCGTTTGAACGGAAAATCCAGCTCTTTCGACAGTTTGTCGAACATCTCGTTGCCGCGTACGTTGAACCACGCCTTGTACGAATGAGGTTTTGCATCGAAACCGCCATGAACGACGCCCGAATTGGCTTTGCTCGTACCGCAAGCCACGTCGTTCGCCTTTTCCACAACGGTGATCTGTACGTCGTAGCGGCTGAGTTCTCTCGCGACCGAACAGCCTACCACGCCCGCGCCTATGATCAAAACTTTTTTCATAAGTTTCCCCTTTTGTTTACTGAGACTATTATAACACACGCAAAACAGGATTTCAATATATAAAAAGACGCGCGGGCTGCCGCGCGTCGCTTATTCCGACTTAATACACTCGCAAGACGGTTTTGTCCGCTAACGCGCAAAGCGCGGCGTCTCCGTCAATGCTTGTTGTCGTTTTTTTCGTACTCCACGTTCTCGTTTCCGCCGTACCAGGTGCGTATCGTCTTTACTCTGGTGAACGGGTTTGGCTGGCGGTAGATCTCCTCTTTCGCGTAGTTCAGACCGTACATGTCGAGAAGAGGCATGTACTCCCTGAGCCTGCCGAGGAATTTCTTGAAGTTCTTGGGTCCGCCGTACCACGACACTTCGGCGAGAGCCTCCATCCTGGGGAAGAGCTGGAATTCCAGCTTGGACGGCGTAGAGATCCATTCCGTCCAGAGAGTGCCCTCGATGCCCTTGACGTTGTTGTCGTACATCGAAATGAAGCCCTCGAAATACGGATTGAACATATATGTGTTCCTCAGCGGATACTGAGCGTACGGCATGTCGAAGTAGAAATATTTGTGCTTGCTGATGACCACGCTGCCGCCCTTTCTGACGTGCTTGATCACCTTCGGATCGCGGCGCGGCGTCCAGTACTGCACCACTACGTCGTTGTCGAGGATGTCTCCCTCGAGCACCTCGTTCCAGCCGATAAGACGTCTGCCCTTGCTCCTGACGTACTTCGCGACCTCGTTGATGAACCAGCCCTGAAGCTGTTTCTCGTTCCTGAGCCCGAGCGAACGTATAAGTTCCTGACAAGCGGGACAGTTCTTCCACTCGTCCTTGGGAGCCTCGTCGCCGCCGATATGGAAGTACGGCGCGGGGAACAGCTCGCATATCTCGTCTATCACGCCCTTTATGAATTCCATCGTGGAAGGCTTGCCTATGCACGCGCTCCTGTTCCAGTCCTTGACGCCCTGAGAAGTCGGTATCCTCCCGCCGAAATAATAATGCGGATCTCTCTTCAGTTCTCTGCAACCCAGCCACGGATACGCCGCCATAGCCGCCGCGAGATGTGCGGGCATGTCTATCTCGGGAATAACCGAAATGCCCCTTTCCGCCGCATAAGCGACGATCTCTTTTATCTTCTCCTGCGTATAGTATCCGCTTACGGGCACGTCGTCCACGTCGGTTGACAGCCAGCCGTGTATCTGCGAGCACGGCCTCGATGAGCCGACCTCGGTCAGCAACGGATACTTCTTGATCTCTATTCTCCAGCCCTGATCGTCGGTCAGATGCCAGTGCAGCACGTTGAGCTTGTGCATGCACATGACGTCGAGCAGTTTCTTGACCTCTTCCTCGCCGAAGAAATGACGGGCTTCGTCGAGAAGGATGCCGCGCCAGCGGTAACGGGGATAATCGTTGACCTTGCCGCAAGGAACGAGCGTGTTCTTTTGCGGAGTGCCCATCATCGTGCCTACCCTCAGCGTCTGCACCGCATAAAGCGCGCCCGCCGCATCACCCGCTACGATGCCGATCCCGTTTTCGTCCGTCTCTATGCGGTAGCTCTGCGGCGCGAGTTCAGCCGCAAAACCTATCTTCAGCACGTTTTTACCCTCTTTGGGCAATTTCCTGCCTAGTCCTTCTTCGAGTATCGAAGTTATCACGGGCGTCGTCAGCGCGAACTTCGCGTCCACGTCGAGAGCGTCTACCTTCGCCATATCGAACGTGCCGCCCTTTTTAGCCTCGATGACCGATTGCGGTCTGGGAATTATTTCTTTCATCTGTATTACTCCTTTGCGGTCTCCGCCGTCCATGCGGGAACGCTTATTTTCGGTCCGCCGTACGAAATATTTATGTAAAGACTCTCAGCCGAATCGCCGACGTACGCGAGTTTTCCGTTGATCAGTCTTATCGTGAGCGACGGATATGCCGACAACGGATTGCCTTCTTTAGTGACCTTGGCGGTTATGTATACGACCCTGCCCGTTTCGCTGACCGACGAGATCTCGAGTTCCTGCTCGGTCAGATCCGTCAGAAGTCCCGCAACGCTGTCCATATTATAATCCGCGATCTTCCCGTCAGTCAAGAACTCGTCCAGAGAACACCGGGCGATCTCCCATTTGCCGCTCTCACCCCAGAACACTTTGCCCGTAATATAGTCGCTCCCGCTCGCGTTTTTCGCGTCTACGTCCTGTTTCAGGCTCCTTCCGTAATAAGTATCGTCGTATACCGTTTTCAGGATGTCGCCCGTCGCTACGGTGAATTTCGCGGTATCCTTCTGCACGTTCAGACTGTACTGAACGTATTTTCCGTTCAGGGAGCTGTTGTCGTTTACTCTGTATTTTATATAATACACGTCGCTTTCTTTCGCGGCTTCTATCCCTTTCACGAGAAGGTCTCTGCCTTCCTCCGGACTGAGCGTTTCGTTACACGCGACAAATACCGTCGCCGTAAAACATAAAACGAATATCGCGATGAACGCGGCAATAATCCTGACACGTCTCTTCATTGTCTTTCCTCCCCGTCGCCGACATTTGCGCTTTCGTCTCCGAAAATATCTCCTTCGTTAATGTGTTCGTCGCTCGAAAGCAAACTTGCATCGGCACAACCGTCAAGAACGTTCTGCTCGTGAGCGCGTTTCTTCAGATCCTCGATCATGCGTTCCTGATCCTTTTCGGTCATGTTCCAGAAGATGTACGGCGCACCGTGCAACAACGCGCCCGCCACCGCAAGCACAGCCATCGCAACGAGCATCGGCGACCTCACCGCCTCGTCGTAAAGCACGTCGTAGTCGTTGATCAGCCCGTAATATTCGTATATGAACGGCAATATGTAGTTTGTGCCTATCGCTATAAGAGAATTTATTATCGCGAAATTCTGCGAGAAACCTTCGAGTCTGTCTCCCGTCTTCCACTGCTGGTAATCGAGAGCGTCCGCACTCATAGCGGGCGTCGTGATTATCTGCACCGCTGTCGCCCAGAAAGCGACGTAACACGCGGCGGCGAAGACGTAGAAGTTATTGTTGTAGAATATCAGAGGCACCATCGACAACGCGAATACGCCGTCGGTCAGAAGCACGGTATTCCTCTTGCCTATCTTCTTTATCATAAACGGTCCTATCGCCATGCCGACAAGAGACGCCGTACCTATGACGAGACTCGCAACTGCCTGTATGCTTTCGTTCTGCAACATATAGACATACGCCCAGTACATGCTGCCGGTAATCGCGGCGCGTGCGAACGCGAACCATGTGGATACGTTGTTTATCCAGAAATATCTGTTCTTGCAGATTTTGACGAATCCGTCGACAAATTTGACCTTCTGCACCTGCCTGCGCGGAACGATTATGCGCTCTTTAGTGCCGAAATACGCGAACATTCCGAGACCGCAGCCGAGGAACGAGAATACCGGGAAGATGACCTTGTAGAAGTTCTGGTCAACCTGACCCAGCTCGAAGAAAGTCGCTATCAGCGGGAACGCCGCACCCGTAATGGTAGGAGCGAGGCTATAAATAATCGAGCTTATCGATATGATCTTCGCGCGCTCGTTCGTATTGGGGGTCTCGAGCTGAACGAGCTGGGTGTACATGCCGAAATAGAACTGGTAGATGAAGTTCATCAGTATGTACAGCACTCCCACGCATATCAATATCGTCTGCTTGCTCCACGATTGCGGAATGAACGCCGTCACCGACATCAGTATCGCGCAAGGCGGTCCCAGCCACAATATCCACGGTCTCGCCTTGCCCTGCTTGCCGGGAGTATTGTCGATAAGCCAGCTCTTGAACGGCTGAATGACAATCGATATGACCGTATTGATCATAAGGAGCATCGCCAGATCCGTCGGCTTCAATCCGTATACCGTTCCTATCAACAGACAGTTTGCCTGCAACAGTATCTGAGCGTATATCGCCGCGACGAACTGCACGCCCATACCGCCGACCGAATATGCGATGATCTCTTTGTTTCCGACGTAATTGCCTTCCGCCGGCTTGTCCCAATTTCGGAAAAAGTCTTTTACGACCCCGACGGCTTTGTCAACGATCTGCATAAAATTCCCCTTTGACGGACATGCCCGTCCTGATTATTATACACTAACGCGCAGGCGGTTGTAAATAGGAAGTTTTCAAAGAAATTCGGCAAAAACGGCGCGTCGTGCTCTTTTACTTTGCAAAAAGGCGCGTTTTTGACGACAAGTATCGTCTTTTCTATCCGAAATCAGCTTTTTCTCCTCTTATTCGTCCGCTAAAAAGCAGGCCGAATAATGCCGAAAAAAACGCCGCCCCTGTCGGGACGGCGAAAAAGTCGTGTCCGATCTTACTCGCTCTTATCTGACGCGTCTCTCTTTTCTTCGGGTTGAGGGATCTCCTCTTGTCCGACGACCTCCGTCCCGTAGTCCGCAGTCTCTTTCGGAGAGTCCTCGCTCTTTCCGTCTTGCGGCACGGCGTCCCCGGTCTCTTTTGCGTTCTCCTCTTTCGCCTCTTCCGTCTCGACGCCGAGGAGATCGCGGAATATCTCCGCTGCCGAAAGCACTCCCAGATGCGTCCTGTCGAAGTCGCAGACCTCGTACAGCCTGCCTTCGAATTCTTCGATATGCACGGAAGAACCGCACGCGGCACACTTCGCATTGCAGACCATACGGTAGAGTTTTCCTTCGTTCGTGATATAAGGAGCTTTGCCGTAACTGACCTTCTTGACCGCCCTGACGCTCTTGCTCATCCTCGAGAACACTCCCGCGCTGTATATCCTGTCCGCACAAGCGGCTCCGAATCCCGCCAGCACGAGCAGAAGCGCGAAACATATCACCGCGCGCAACGTCCTCGACAGCGAATTTATCTGAAGTCTCATCATCAGTACAAGCCCCGCAAGCGCGGCGGCGGTGATAACAGCGTACAAAACGCCCAGAAGGACGCAACGGACGTATTCTTTACGGGTCTCTCCTATCGCGACGATCTTCAGACCTTCCGTCCCTACGGGCACGGCGAGCAGCACGTCCTGCTCGGTCAGACAGGATTTTTTCATCAGTTCTGCGGTCTCGCGCTCCCTTTCCTTTTTGCGCTCACTCCACGTCGGCTTGCGTTTTTTCTTTTGGGACGCTCCGCAGTATCTGCAAAATTCGGACCCTTCTTCTATCTCTTTACCGCATACTCTGCATTTCATTTCTTTATCTCCGCGGTCTTAGCCTTGTTTTTTTTGAGTCTTCCGTTGACCACGATGGCAAGGAGCACCGTCGCCGCAACGGTCGCGATCAGCGCGAGCCAGGGTGCGCCTCCCGCAGTGATTATAAACTCTTTGGTGCTGCTCATACACATGATCAGACCTATCACGAGCCTGACTGCCGACAAAAGCGTCATTGCCGACGCCGCCGCCAGCGCGGTAACGTCGTCCTTTTCTCTCTTGCGTACGAGCACCGTTATCGCCGTAACGATAAACGCTATCGACGCAGCCAGATAGACAGCCTCGGTGACGTATATCGTAAGATAAGCCGTGTCGAGCATGTCGAGCTGACTTTGAGGATAATCGGCGAGCAATTGCTTGGCAATCTGCTGCACAAGCTCGCTGCCGCCCGAGATGGGCAGGTTTTTCAACGTGTATCCGACCGCGTCGTCGTAACCGTCTACGGGCGCGAACAGGATCGTCACGGCACTTTTGCCGAAAGTCATGTCGGACGGATCGACCTCCGAAAGAAGGTTGTTGCCGTTCTCGTCCTCGTAGGTGATGTTCGCCTGTACGGTAAACGAATTTATGAACAGGAAGACGGTCAGAAGCACCAGAAGCGCGGCGACGACGTATTTGTATCTGAGATCTCTTTTAGCCGAGACCGCGACGACGTCGGCAGTCTGCACTCCTCTCGATTGAGTTTTTTTCTTTCCTCTGCTTGCCATGATAATATCCTTGAAAGTTTTTCCCGCCCGAAACACTTTCGCGCGGATACTAAGATTATAAACTAAAGCGGAAGATAATTCAATTATTTTTCGCGGATAATTTGTCGCGTAATATACAAACTAGCGGTAAGGCGTACCGCCTAATATCACCAAAAGGAGGCTGTCATGATAACCGTAATCGCATTGCTGCTCCTCGTCGTCGGAGCACTCAACTGGCTGAGCGTGGGTATTTTCGATTTCAATTTCGTAAACTGGATATTCACGTCGGAAGCGTACGTCGGCGCGCGCATTCTCTACGCGATAGTGGGCATCGCGGGTATATGGACTATCGTATATCTGATATACAACAAGTTCAACCCCAAGAGGATCAATGCTATCGAAAAGGGAACGAAAGCACACGACAACGAATAAAACGTAAAGGTTTTTACCCGCCCCAAAGGCGGGATTTTTTTATCCGAAGCGACATCTCTCTCAGCGCAGATAAACGCTTATAACCTACACGGACACTTAAATTTGTATAAGATATACCGCCATAGTACCGATACTTGCCGAGAGCGCGTTTCTAGCATGGACAGCCACTGCGGGATCGTTTGACGCGTCCGCGAGCGAGCACAATCTCATCGCAGCGTCGCAGGCAGCGAGATAGGTTTTTTTAAGAGCCTGTCTGACGCCGTAAGCACCGAATTTTTCCCGGTCGGTCTTCCCTTTCCCGAGCGACACGGCAATACCGTCCATGACGTCGGCGGCGTATCCGAGCAATCTCTCTTCGTCGGCGGTCGTCGCATAATCGAGCAGATAGACGCAGCCGCTTGCGGCATTGCGGCAACTCTCGGCGGCGCGCGCGACCTCGTCGGTCAGATATACGGGAAATACGCCTGCTTTTGCCGCGGCACGCTCCTCTCCTTTTGCTCCGACGAGCTCGGCATTTATCTTTTCTGCCTGTTCGTCGTCGGCAATCCTGTAATCGTCGTATTCGCTCATAATCCCTCCCGTCCTTGCAATAATACGCTCCTTTTGCGGGATTTATGCCCCTTTTTCGCCCCCGCGACTCTTTTTTCGTCTGTTTTCGTCCGCACGCGCAACCGCTTGCATTTTTTCGCGCACTATACTATAATATTTCGTATGGAAAATATGATATTGACTCCTCTTCAGATATGGCAGGATTACGACCCCGAGGCCGCTCCGCTTCAGATCTCCTTCACGGACTTTCGCAAGCAAGGCGGCCGCATTTCTTTCGAGGCGTTCTTCAACGGCGACGGTGCCGAGGACGGCGCGCCGAGAATATTCGTCGAAGGCTCGTACCCCTCTTCCGCGTCACCCAAAATCGTGGTTTACGTCAAAGACGGCACGGGCAATCCGCCCCCGCCCAATTTCGTCAACGCGTTTATAGACCGCGGTTTCGGTTTCATATGTTTCGATTACGACGCCGAGAACGCCGATTCGACGAAGCGTTCGCGCTATCCCGAAAGCCTCAGATACGGAGAGATCGCCCGCAGCGCGGGACATCTGTCGATTGCCGAACCGTCTGCAAAAGACAGCTGCCAGTACCTGTGGACTACCGTTACGCGCAGAGTCGTCACCTTGATCAAAACGCTCTGCTCCGATTGCAAAATCATACTGGTCGGCGCGCGCGAAGGCGCGGATATGATGTGGCAGACCGCCGCAATGGACAAACGCGTGGACGCCGCGATAGCGATAAACAACGCGGGTTGGAGAGAATACGACGAGCTGTTCCGGTTCGACGAAGACGCCGAGCCTTTGCAGATGACGGACGAGCGCGAGAGATGGTTCGCGGGATGCGCCAGCCAGACCTACGCGCGCTACGTCGAGTGCCCCTGCCTGCTCGTATGCGGATCGAACAATCCGATAACCAGCATAGATAGAGTCGAAAGCACTCTTTCTCTTATCGAAAACGACCGCGTATTCTGCACGGTCAGCCCCAATACGGGACTGTTGCTGCCGCAATACACCCTTTCGACCCAGCTCAATTTCGTCGATTATTTCGACGCGAAAGCTCCGAGGCTGAAAAAAAGCCCCGCGCTCAATCTCGCGGAAGAAGACGGCAAACTCGTCGCGAACATGACCGTGGACGCTCCCCTCGCAACGAAGGAGATAGCAGTCTGGTACGCTTTTGACGAGCTGGACTCGACGATAAGGAACTGGAGCAAGATAATCCTGCCGCAGAACGGCTGCAAGCGTTGCGAGATCCCCGTCGCGGAAAGAGCGCAATGCGCGTTCGCGTTCGTAAACGTGGAATACGACGACGGCACGGTGCTGTCCTCTTTCGAAGATTATTTCAAACTCCCCGAGGGCATCTCCCGAGTGCCCGCACGCAGAACGCACATAATCTACGAGCGCAAGAACGGCACGGGCTGTTTCGTCGCGGACAACTCCAATCACTACCTGTCATGCACCGCTCCGTTCCTGAAGGCGGGAGCGTACGACATACTGGGTATCACCTGCGAAAACGCGGAC
>CALWHF010000010.1 GCA_944380305.1 uncultured Christensenellaceae bacterium | reverse complement strand
AAATACCCTCGTTTAAGACAATATATCGCTGGATATACAAGGGTTATTTAGTAAAAGGCAATGTAAAAGTATTGAGGGGTGAATTGTCAAACCAAGTGCAACACTTTTTGCAATTCACCTTGTCTTTATTTGCCCGAATACGGTTTTCGTCGTATCGCTCAGTTTTTTTGCGATGTGACGAAAACACGCGATTTACGCATTTTTCGGGGGATCAACGACATTTTATCTTGCTTTGTCAGTTCAGAGTCAGAGTGCCGTAAAATCCCGTCTGCTTAGCAGCCGTTACCGCCGCACTTCCTACCCAGCCGAACAGCTTGTCGACCGCGTTGAGCTTGAAGAAGTTATCCGTCACGAACAAACCGTTGTCGTCGGTCACGAGGTATCTGTCATCGAATACGAATGCTTTGATCACGGGTATCAGAGTCTCGTCGTTCCATTCCGCCGCGACGCCGTCTGCGGTCTCTATCGCGGTTTCTTCGACTGCGGTCGCTCCCTTGCCTGCCACACTCTCGGTGATGCTCACGCCGTCAGAAACGCCCAATGCTCCTTCGCCCGTATCTGCGTTGTCGTCTGCAATGCCCTCTGCAACGCCGCCGTCGTCGAGGTATGCCCTGTTGACGCTGACTCCGCCCGCGACAGTGCCGTAGTTGGTCGCCGCAACGCCGCCCGTCTTAGCCGCCGCGCTGAGTATGCCCTCGAACGCGCAGTTTTCTATCGTGCCGTAGTTGTCCACCGCTATACCGCCCGCCGCCGAACCGTCTCCCGTAGCTATGACTATCGCGTCCGCAACAGTGAGATCTCTGACGACCGCGCCTTCATCCACTCTCTCGAACAGAGCCGCGGTGCCGTCCCTGTCGATTATCATATCGGAAAGAACGAAACCGTTGCCGTCGAAAGTACCGCCGAAACCGACCACGTTTCCGCCGTCGCGCCAAGCGAGCATGCCTACGACCTTTCCTGCGAAGTCTATATCGGCGGTCAACAACATGTCGATCGCGTAATAGTCCGCGGTGCCGCCTTCGTTGTCTATCCACTCGAGGTAGTCGGTTTCGGAAGTCAGAGTGTAATAACCCGCGCCGTCCTTGACCGTAGTACCGAAATATCGGAACGTCACGGTATCATCTCTCATCGTCACAACAAAGTTTCCTCCGTCCGCTTTATTCGGGAGCGTCGCCGTACCGAACGCCGCGTTGACCGCGTAATACTTGCC
The DNA here is from genome assembly GCA_944380305.1 of uncultured Christensenellaceae bacterium. GTDB lineage: Bacteria > Bacillota > Clostridia > Christensenellales > UBA3700 > Ornithoclostridium. Next base: position 75,691 of record CALWHF010000010.1, on the reverse strand, counting down.
GTCCGCGCGTTTTTCGAGCGTTCCGTCTGCCACGAGCGCGTCGAAGAAGTCCGCACCGAACGTGACAGTCACGCCGCCTGCCGCCTCCGCAACGAGCTTTGCGTAGTTTTCTGCGGAAATACCCAGTGCCGCCGCCTGCTCCGCGGTGATCGTCACAACACCGTCCGACACCGCCGCGGGATCGAGCATCGCCGAGTGATAAGACTGATCCGCGCCTACCGTGTAATCTGCGAAAATACCGAGATCCACGGGCAGGATTTTTCCTGCAACCGTCATTACGTTTTCGGCGAGTGTGAACGCAGCCTCGTCCGTTCCCACCGTCATATCCGAAGACGCCGTCCACTCTGCCGAATACAGCGTGTAGTTGCCGCCCTTCTCTCCGTCGAGCACGGGTCTGAGCGACACGACTCCGCCGATCGTCACTCCGTCGGCACCCGCCGTCACACTCGCGGTCAGATCGTATACCGTGACGAACCCGAATCCCTGCAGCTGATCTTCTGTGAGCACGCTTCTCGCATAATCCTCGTCGGCGAGTCTGCTCATTGCGATCATAAGATCGTGCACGGACAACGATCCGACTGTAGTCGAAGTCGTGAATTCGAACGTTTCGTCGCCGCTTCCAGTCGTTATCGGCTGAATCTCGTGGACGAACGTCTGATCTTCTCCCTCACCGCTCACTTTTTCCACTATCTCGTACAGCACTCCGTCTTTGGAGAGCACGCTCCTCGTCAGCATGCCGAAAGTCGCGAAACCGAATTTTTCCGCCGCGGCGACCTGAGAAGTCGCGATGCCCGCGCCGTCGTAATAATTTCCGCTCAGGCTGCCTACAATCGTATCTCCGTCCTTTACGGCAAGAGTGCCCGAAGAAACGGTGTCGTAATATTTAGTCGCGACGACGTCTGCCGCGTCTATCTGCTTGGGATATATCACGAGCGCGATGCCGTTGGCGACCTTCGTGCCTTCGCCCGAGAACGTATATTCCGTCCTGGAACCGCTGTCGTAAGTGACGTCGCCTATCGTCTCGCCGCTCGAGCCTCCGCCGATAATGCCCTCTAAGCTTGCCTTGCTGTAATATCCCGCGTCCGTGCCCGCCACGGAGAGCGTCTTGGTCTCGGACACTCCGCCGCTCGTCACGGTGATGTTGACCGAATACTGCTGCATCGCGCCGTTATATATCACTTCTTTGATGCTCGTTTCGACGTCGCCTTCTACCTCGACGTTGCCGCCGCGCACGCCGATAGCGGCCGTAAACGCGTTCACTCCCGCGGTGATCACCGTCGTGCCGTCGAACTGCGTATTCACGTCTCCCGCCGCGAACAGCGCGACGATACGGTTCAGCGACGAACCCACGTTGCCGTCCGAGATCGCGGTGCGGTAGCTGACGCCGTATGCGTCCCATATGAATCTGTTGTACGGAGCGATAGCCTCAATCGTGACGTAGCCCGCGCCTGACGAATAATCGACGTAAGCCGACTTATTGTATTCGTCTGCCGAAACCAGCTCGTTGTGTCTGAATCCGCCCGTGGTGTAGTCGTCCGCGGTCGCGAAATAGTAACCGATATATCCTTCGGTGTACGGGTCGAGAAGGAACAGCTCGCCTCCCGACGCACCGTCATGGTTCTGATACGAATAGACGTTCGTCGCCGCGGTAGTGCCGCTTGCGAACAGCGCGTCCGCGCCCATAAGCCTGCCTGCGGGAACAGCCGCGATTATTCCGCTCGCGCTGCCGTCGGACGCACCCGCGACATATCCTGCGGCAGACGCGGTTATGACGTAATTTTCCGCGCCCGCGCTCTCGTCGACCCTGACAGCCACGCGATCGAGCGATCCGAGATTGTTGCCCGCGATCGCGCCGTAAGTCGCGCCGACAGCCGTCACGTCTGCGGAATATACGAAACTGACTTCGGACAGCGTCGCAGACGCCGCGTTGACACCGACCGCGCCGCCGACGTATGTCGCGCCGATGACCGTAAAGCCGCTTATAAGTTCGACGGACACGTTTTCTATCGTACCGTTGTTTATTCCGACGAGTCCTCCGACATTCGCCGCGTTCGTCGCGCCTGTCGGCATCAGTTTGAATACCGCGTTGCGGATAGTGCCGTTATTGACGGCGACCAGCATGCCTGCCGCTCCGCCGACCGCGGTATCCGCACCCGCTCCCGTCAGAGACACCGTGTATCCTCTGCCGTCGAACGTACCCGTGAAAGTCGTATCCGACACGTCGGACATATCCACTCCGTACAGGCTGTTCTCGAGATAGAAAGTCTGATTGTTCTTTATCGCGTTTTTGAACTGCTCGACGGTGGAAACTGCCACTCCCGTTCCCGCCGCAGTATCGGTAAGCTGACCGCTCTCGAGCTCGGAAGAAGTCGTGGAATAATTCGTGGATACGGTGCCCTCGTCCTTGCCGCCTACCGCGAACGTATATCTGTCGGTCGCGGTCTGAACGTCCATGCCGTCGAATCCCGCGAAAGTGAACGTCAGAACGTAGGAATCACCGCTATAAGTATAAGCGAAATCGTCGAACAGGTATCCGTCCGCAAGTGCGGGTACGACGGCGTTTGCCGAATCGTCGACGAATACCGAGAACGTCGCGATCACAGCCGCGTTGAGTTTCGCGAAGTCGGAAGACGAATCGAAGCCGCCGCCCGTCCATACCTCTCCGCTTTCGAGAGCCGCGATTATCCTGTCTTTCGCCTCTTCGGTCACGTCGGTGTATTTCGCGAACAGGAAGTCGAGTCCCTGCAAGCCGCTCATGCCTATCCTGTAAGATCCGTTTTCGCGCTCCGCGACGAGTATATCCGCAGCTGTCACCGTATAATCCGTGACCTCAATCACCGTCGTGTCCGTAACGGGCACGCCGCCGTAATACAACGCGTAGTTCGCCGCGACGCTTTCGGGATTGAGCGCGTCCGAAGTGACCGCGACTCCCTTGACGTACGGGGTTATGTTCAGAGTGCCGTATGTGCCCGCAAGCGACGCGTTGAGTCCGCCGCTATCGCCGACTATCACCGTCTCGCCGTCTATGCCGCCGTCTATCCTCAGCGAATACGCGCCGTCGAAAGTCTTGCTCTCGAACGCGCCCGCATCGATATTGACCGTCTTCGGCTCTATCGTGTAATATGCTAGCACGAACGAATTGTCGGTCGTCTCGAACGATTCGCAACCGAAAGCGTCGTCCGTCGCGTCGAACAGATAATTTTTGCCGTCGAGTCCAATGCCGTTGACGTATATCTGATAACCGGGCGCGTCGGTAACGTTGACGGGCTCGTAGTACTCGTATTTCAGCTCTTCTTCGTTGTATCTTGTGAATACTATATGCGCGTTTGCCGTATCGACTCCGCCGAATTCGGCGTCAACGTCGATGAGTTTGTTCTGAGCGTCCACGGCGTAGAGCGTCCACGTCGCGGGATCGTACGCGGGCATCGTCGCCGTGCCGTCGTATTCTTTGGAAAGCGGACCCGTGATGACGTACACTCTCGAGATCTCCTGCCTCGAGATCACGAAATTGACCGTGTACGGAGCCGACATCGAATAGTTGCCGGTATCGATGAGCGTAAGGCTTATCGGATATGTTCCAGCGTCGTGCGCTAGGTCGCCTCCGCCCAGAGCGGCGGCAAAAGTCAGTTCGTCGCCGTTGTCAAACGTGACCGTCAGAGTTCCGTCGGTATTTACCGCCGCCGCGGTAAAGCCGAGAGCCTTGAGCGTCGCCCTTATCTGCGAGACGCCGTAGCTCACGCCCGAGTTGTAAACGACGTTGAGCGTGCCGTTGACGTTTACGCCCTCGAAATTCTGCGCCGTCAGCAAATACGGGGTGATTACGCCCGCGTTATTCACAGCAGCATAAAGCACAGTCACCTGTATCTCGTTGCCCTCTTCGTCCTCAACGGTCTCTTCTACTCTTGCAAGCAGGTCTGCAGCCACGCCGTAGTTAGACAACACCTTTTCTTCTCCCGAGATCATATATATCGCGTAGTAGGTCACGCCCGCGTATTCGTACGCTTCGCCGTCGGTCTCGATACCCACTATCTTATCAGTACCCGCGTCTTTGCTGTCGTATCTCCATTTCGCGACCGTCATTTCTCCGTCGCCGTCGAGCAGACCCGTCACGCCGCCGTTCGTTATCGCGAAAGTGCCGTCGTACGCCTTTTCCACTCCCGTCACCGTCAGCGGCGCGGGGATAACCGTACCTATGCCGACCAGAGTCATATTGTAAACGAGATCGTTGTTGACGACGGGGGTATCGTCGTAACCGAGCTCTGGATCGGGTTCGTAATCCTCCGCGAACTGCGGCGGCAAAAGAACCGTGCCCTCAACGTCTTTTATGCAATAATTGCTCGCAACGTTCGCCGAACCGTCCTCGCCGACTGTCAGCAGACGGTAGAACGCCCTGACGTTTGCCGCATCGAAGTTGACGTAATAACCGAACATCGCGAAGTCGGCGATCACGTCCTTGCCCTTGCCCGCATTTATGTCTGCGAATCTTCCTTGCAGACGCAGTATTATCGGATTGCCTTCGGGATCGGTCATCTCCTCTCCCTCCGCGTTCGCAACCGTGACGTCGGCGGAGAATCCCTCCTCGTCCTCGCCGTAATATACCAGCTCTCCGCTCTTGTCGTAGAACTTGATCACGGACGAAATCGTCACCTCTTCGGGTACTATATAATAGGTGAACACTTCGGGCTGTTCTTCGGGCTGTTCTTCGCCGCCCTCTTCGCCCGTTTCTCCGCCTTCTTCCGTTCCGCCGCCTTGTTCGTCACCCTCGCCCGCAACGTTGCGACCCTCGTTGACGAGCACTTCGCCGTCAAGCCCCGAAACCTCGTAGTTGTCGAACGCAATGCCTGTCAGATACATTTCGTAGCCGCCCACGTTCGTCGGCGTATCCACCTGCACTCCGCCCTGCTTGAATATCACGTTGTCGGCGGTATAGGTTACCGTCTCGGAATTGCCGTTCAGATTCGCGGTCACGTCGGGGAATACGATCGCATCCGCAGAGCCGAACTCGCTCTCGAACGTATCCGACGTGAAAGTCACGGCTGAAGAATCGACCGTCTTTCTCAGTATCTTCGCGCCCGAGGTCCTGACGACACCCGCCGTCGCCTCTCCCGTCAGGCAGTAGTTGCCCGCTGTTCCCGCAGCCGCGATCGCGTTGTATGTAATGCCGTTAATCGACACGGGCACGATGTTTATCAGAAGATAATCGCTGCCCTTGTTGCCGTCTATGTACGCGCCCGTGCTGTCGTAATTCGCATTGGGTGACTCGTAAACGCCGTCGAGAGAACCCGCGACGATACCGTCCTGAGTCAGCGCGTCGCTTTCGAGCACCGCTCCGATAAACGAGTCGTTGCCGTCGTAGGTCTTGGTCATGCCCGTTATCGCGAGCGGACGCGGCAGAATGAAGTATGCCTGTTGCACGGGAAGAGACGGTATCGTCACGACGTCGCCGCCGCTCTCGCCTTCTCCGCCTTCGCCGCCTTCGCCGCCTTCTTCACCCTCGCCTTCTTCGGGCGTCGGAGCTTCGGGCACGGGCGTACCTTCGATATATACCGCTATGCGAGTGCCCTCAGGCACGGAATAGTTGCCGAGAGAATCGTCTGCGAGAACAGCCCAGACGTAATACCCGCCGACATAAAGCGGACCTTCGAGCTTGTCGAAAAACTCGGTCGCGTCTGCGGTGAGCGAATATTCGAGGCTTTCGACTATCTCGCTGTCGTTTGAGAACGTAGCCCCGACCTTGCCCGTATATTTGTCTATGATGCTGAGCGTATAGACAAACTTTTCGTCGGCAGCCGTCGGCATATTGAAGTTGCCTTCGCCGTACACATACGAGAACTCTCCGTTCAGCGCGATGAATATGTTTGCGCTGCCGCTCGCGTCGCCGCCGCTTATTTGCTGTTTCTCGATCGTGAACGAGCCTTTGCCCGCCCCGGTGTCGAGCTCAAAATCGTTATTACTGACGCTGAGTGTCACCGAATAGCTGCCCGCAGGAAGGATCTCCGTCCTTTCGTTATCTCCGGGAGCAAATATGTATGTGTTTACGCCGTCAGACAGAGTAATCGTAAACTCCAGCGTTGCCACAAGCGTCGAGCCCTGCATTATCGAAAGCGAAGATTGAGTGCCCGTCGACGAGAAGTTGTAACTCATCCCGGCGGTACCGAACAGGAAGTGCTCTTTCTTGTATCCCGATCCGACGTCAGAACGGTACTCCAAAACCGACGTTCCGCTCTTAATCGGCATAATCTGTCTTTCTGCGTTATCCTGCACCCAGCCGCTTATATAAGAATTGAGCTCCGCGGAAGATATGATATATTTTTCTATCGTGCCTTTGACTCCCGACGCGACGTAAGTGTAGTTGGTAACGCTGCCGTCCTCTTTCTTGAGCAGCGTATATGTCGTGCCGTTTATAACAGTTGAAACCGTATCTAGAACAATAGATTTGTTTATTCCCGCATTTTTGCTCGCGAATACACCTGAAGGCACGAATTTGTCTACCTGCGGCATTGTGATGTCTATATGAACTTCGCTGCCAGGATTGCCAAGCGAAGTGCCGTTGTCGAATTCTTTGGTGACGTTTATCGACGAGATCCTGAACGGAACGACGAAGAATTCTTCTATCTTTCCGCTACCCGTATAGGAGTAGTTTATCGTATCGTCGCCTACGAATACGGGCGTATACGACACGGTATAGCTGCCTATCGGCAAAGGAGTTCCGTTGCTGTATGTACCTTTGAAATGCTCGTTGCTGTTAGAAAGTTTCGATTCGCTGTATCTTATCTCTCCGTTGCCCGAAGACATTCTTCTCTCTCCGCCATCCGTCACGGCGATAAGCTCCGCCGAGATCGTCGTATTGCTGTTGCTTCCGCCGTAAGAATAAACGTCGTTTGCAAGATTAACCGTCAGATTGCTTTCGGTTATTCTCTGCTGATTTATTTTGAAATCGCTTATTATCCTGTTTGCCTCGGACACGTCTGAATCCCAGTCGTAGTCATTACTCTTGATGTAAATCTCGAGCGTATAAGTGCCCGCGTAACCGTTCGCATAACCGCTGTTGTGCGTAACCCTGACGTCAAGGTGATCGCTTAGAGGATCTCCTTCTATCACAGTCGCATTTGCATTGATTTCGTACATTATCTCATAGCCGTATTTATATGTATAAGAGTAACGGCGCAGATCTTCGAACAAATGCGACGTATTGGATTCGACTTTTACGCCGTTTGACTGCATTATCGTCACGTTGCCCAGAATATCGTCGAGAGACAACAGGTTCTTGACTATTCTGCCTACCACCCAGCCGTCTTTCGTTACATAATAGTTGCCTGCAAATCCCGAACCCGTCTCAGGCAGCACGCCCGTGACATACTGCGAGTTGACGAGCACCGCATACGTCGTGCCGTTCACGCTAAGATTAGTCGTTTCGAAATTGACGAGTTTGTCGTAATCCTCGCTCGCGCTCTTGTCGCTGAATCGCGCCTCGGGATATATATCCACGGTATTGCCTTTATAATCTTTTATAAGCACGCTCGTGCCTTCTTTGCGGTAATCCACGATCACGTTGTTGTTGTATATCATGGATACGCTCTCCACGCTAACGAGAACCGGCGTGATGTTGCCAGCATTCACTGTTTCGGAAGAAACGCAATAGTTTTCTTTACCCCTGTTCGATCCCGCGATCGTGTCCGGAACGACAAAAGTCCTGTCGTACAGAGAAAGCGTCGACGTATTGGTGAACTGTATCTCGAGATTCGCGCCAGAATCCACCGAGCCGTATTTTATGCCGAAAGCGTCATTCGTTCCCGAAACCGGTCCTTTATCTTTAACGTACTCGACTTCCGCCGCAGTAGCGTCGTCTGTACCGTCGAATTCTTTCGTTACCGAATCGACTTCTATCTCTTTAGGGAATATAAAGTAGCTGATCTGATCGCCGTTGAGATCGACAAACGTGACCGCCATGTTCGCCAGCGTATAGTTATTGGACGTAAAATTGGATATTCTGAAATATATGTCGTATTCGCCTGCATCGATCGCGTTTATGCTCGTCAGCGTCGTATCTCCCTTTTTGACAGCGAACATCAGGCTGAAGGTCATCTCGTATTCGTCTTCCTGCACCTCGTAGCCGTCCTGCGCCAGTATCCTCAGATTATCGTAAACGAAAGTGAACTTGATCGCGGCGGTGTTGTCGAATTCCTTGGACAAGAACCCGTCTTTTATCACATAGGTGACATCTGCAGTCTGTATAGCGTACTCGCTGATATTGAGCGTACCGATATTCAGCGACTCTGTCTCACTGCCGTCAAAGAAGACGAAGTTCGTCGCGTCTTCAAGGTTGATGCAGACCATATAAGACGCCTTATCGTGCGCCTCGGTCATTGCTCCCGAACCGCTGTCGAACGTGAAGTAGAAGTCTATCTTTTCGGCAGACGCGTAACCGTCTATCTCAAGGAATACGTTGCCGCCCGTACGCCTGAGCACGGGGGCTTTGCCCATTATCCTCGAGCCGTCGTAGAACGCCTCGGTATCGTAAACCACGTTGGGGTTGAACGTCCTCGGGTTAACGTTGCCTATTCCGAAAGCCTTGTTGCCGACGCCGTCGTCTTCGAGCAGATACAGCCCGAGATCGTCGGTCGTTATCCGTTTGCGGTATATCTCGCCCTCGTAGGCATACGTCGCCGACGGTTTGTTGTATCCTGCGAGCTTCGCTTCGGTCAGCTCGAGGTTCGTCGTGTTTATCGCCGAATTAACGGGAGCGTAGTTGGATGTCTGTCCCGTGCCCGCGAACACGTTTATCGTCTTATCGTTGATGACGCCGTTCTCTTCGAATCTGAAAGTGAATTCGGCATACGTCGCGCTGAATATCGTGCCCGCTCCCGCATCCGAGCTGAGATACCTGCCTCCCGTCAGAGCGACTTTGTCTCCTCCCACGAGATTGTTGAACGTGGTCGTGCTCGCGCCGTACGACGTATTGCCGTCGTAGGTCTTGGACACGAATACGCCGCTCTGAACGACACCCCTCGGCAATACCACCGTGTATATGTCGATATGGCCGAACTGCGAGAACATTATCGTGCGGTTGGTCGTGTTTACTTTTGAGTTTTCGCCGCCTTCCGAGGTAAAGCTGATCCTTATGCGGTACGCGCCCGCGTCGTCCGTGCTCTGCTTGTTGACCGATACGGGCAAACCCTCCTCGTTGTCCTTGTAGTAGGTCGGGCTCATTATCGACGCCGAAACGTCGCCGAGGCTCTCTATCCTGTTGCCGTCCTCGTCGGCGTAGTACAACATCGGATCGCCTATCGGCGTGCCGTCGTACACTTTGGCTATGCTGTCGTAGAATACGCCCTCCGTCTCGTCGTAATAATAGCGGTTTTCGTCCATGGCTATCTTTATCGCCATGCCCATGACGTATGTGAACGTGAAGTCTATGCCGTCGTTGTCGCGGTCCATTATCTTGGCGAAACTGTTGTTCTCCTTCGCCTGTTCGAGCGAAGTCACGTTGTTGTAATAAAGCGATTCTGACTTCACGACTCCGTCTAAGCCGCTTGTCGTCTCGATCGTCTTCCATACGAACTGCGCGCCCATCTTATCGGTCGCGAGCGAGACGTTGACCACGATGTCCGACGTGATGTTCTTGGTCTGGAACGACAGATACGCGCTGGTATCCGGGTCGTTCATATCCAGCTCGACGCCGTCCGTCTCGGCGACGCCGAAGGCGACCTCGTAGATATACACGTTGTTGGGCTTGAACGTCCAGTTCCAGTCCGTCGTATTGTTGCTGGTGATCATAGCCGCCGCACGCGCGCCGACGTAGTCCTTATTCTTGTCCCCGCCGCTGTCGAGCGTTTTGGTTATTCTCGGGAAATACTGATTCGCGACATAGAAAGTCGTACCCGTCGCCACATACAGAGAGAAGTTTGGCGCGCCCGAAACCGTAGAGCCGTCTATCGCGCTTTGATAATTCGCGTAGTTTTCAAACGTGAACGCGGGCACGGTCTCGCCGTTTATGACCTTGTCCTCGAGATTTACCGTGACCGTGCCGTCGCCGTTCCTGTATGCGACTTCGGTCAGGCTCTGGCTTCCTCCCGGCTTCTGCACTATCGCGTAGATCGCGCCGTACCCGAACGTATCCCTTTCGAGCAGTTCGACCGACCTCGAAACTATGTAATCGTACTTGCCGAGGAAGTCAGCACTCGCCTGTCTCGCCGCCACGTTGTCCCCGTAATACCAGTTGTCCATGTGGTATGTACTGTAATTGTCGATACCGTACATGAAGTAGATGTTCTGCAAAGTGCCCGTCTCGGCAATGCCCGCGAGCTGAGCACCCATGTAGTAGTTCATTCTGCCCGACTGATATATGTTGTCGCTTGAAGTCGTCAGATAGAACGTCGCGCCGTTCCAGTTGCAGATAACACCGTCTATCGTGCCGAATTCGTCGGAATTCTGGCTTATCGCATAATTCTGATGGTCCGAATTCAGTCCCACTATCGCGCCCGCGCTGGACACCTTTCTTCCTCTCGACATGGATGAGCCCGAGCCGCCCATGTCGAGCTCGCCCCACGCGGTTATGGTTCCGCTGCCGTTGACCGTGATATTGTATATCGTGCTGTCGCTGGTAAGCCAACCGACCACGCCGCCCGCATACGCATAAATGTTATCGCGTCTGCTCAGCCAGTAGAAAGACGACACCTGCGATTCCGCCCTGAATTCGCTGCCCTCGCTGAGCGTTACCGTGCTGTTGGAAATATACGACGGGGACGCGGGCGTACCGTATTGAAGTCCCGCAATGCCTCCCGAAATTGCCGCAGTGTTCACCCACGGATTGCTCACCTCGTTGGTATCGACTTCGTTACTGTTGCCCTTATCCTTTACCGTATATCTGTAAGTTCCTACCTTTACGTTTTCGTTTATCGTTACCGAACAGTTGTCTATCGTACCGCCGTTGACCGCGCAGACGATACCCGTCAGGGTAAGCGTGCCGTAGTTTTCGTTGCTCATCTGCAAACTTTCGGGTACTACGAAATTGACGTTCTGTATAGTACCGAGGTTTCTGCCGACGAACAGTCCTCCGACCCTGATACCGACCTTGTTAAGAGTATTGATGGTGTCGATATTGTATTCGCTGAGAGTATTCGTACCTCCGATATACCTCGCGAAGCTCGCGTTGACACCGCCGTATGTGTAATTCGCGTCGTATTCGGACGCCGCACCCGTGACCCCCGCGGGCATAAGGATGCTCATGTTCTTGTCGTCGGTCGAAGGCGTGACGCGTTTGGTCGCAAGCGTTCCGTTTTCGTCGAACGTGACGGTCATGCCGTTGCCTTCGAGTATCTTGTTCGGGCTCATCGTGACGCGCACGAGCCCGTAGCTTATGCTGATGTCGTTGGCTAGAATGCCTATTTCGGCATTGCGGTAGGTCTCGAGCGACTGTGTCAACGGATTGGCGTTGATATATTCGGCTCCCTTCTCGTTGTCTATTTCGGAATAATACTGGTTGCCGCCGCTGCCGCCAATGTTGTCGTACGAAGTGGGCAGCGAGAAGAACGCGAGGAGCTCTCTCTGATTGTGGATATACACTTCGTTGAACGTCGTCCTGAACATATAGATGCCGTGCGGGAACACAGCCGCGGAATTCTTCATCGTCGCGAGCACGGTCGTCACGTCAACCGTCGTAACCGTCTGCGACGCAGAGCCTATACTGCCGTGGTCGGCGATCACCACGAATCTCGACGGCAGATCCGCCCCGCTCTCGTCGTACCATACCGACGAGACGCCTATATTCTGCCAAGCCATATTGCTGTTTATGACTACGTTGAGGTTGCCGCTGCCGTTCCACGTTATCACCATATCGGCGACCGAACTTCTCGCGGTATACAGGTTGTTGGTCAGCCATATCCTCATGCCCACGCCTCGCAGGTCGGGGGTCGTCGAATCCAGCGTCACGGGAGTGTATCCCAGTAACGCGACCGCGCCGTTAGAACTGAACGTCTCGGTATAATCGGCGTAGTTCGCGCTCGTGGTCCAGTTGCTGTCGCCCTCGTAGGATATCTGCCATACGAGGTTTTTGAGATTGTCGGTATTCACGTTTGTCACGACGTTGGACAATGTGCCGTCTTCAGCGACGTCGGCGGTCACGCCGTCCAGCATCCTCGCGGATATGAGTCCTACTCTGGAATTGGGCTTAGCCCTGACGTAGCCCTCGAAATCGACGTATACGCTGTCGAGTTTCGCGGGTCTGATCTCGCCGTACGCCTTGACTATCTCCCTCACAGCCTCGTCCGCGCTGTCCGCAGTCAGCGTCGAGTAGTTCGCGCCGAGAGCCACGACGCCCGCGGTATAGAGCCTGACGGACTGCGTGGAAACGGTGCCGTCGTCCGAGATACCGTTATACAGATAGCCTACGCCTATGACCTTTGCCCTCTCGACGGACGCGATCGCGCTCGTATCCGAGAAGGTGTTTATCACGCCGACCAGGTTGCCCAGAGCAGCCGCGCCGTCGGGATTCGTATTGTTTATCTTCATCACGGACTGGTATTCCGATTCGAACGTGACGCCGGTAAGCGTTCCGCGCAGGTCTCCCACCACGCCGCCTACCGCCGCCGAATTGTGTTTCGCCTCAACCGAAATAACGCTGTTCGCCGTGAGTATAACGCCGACGTTCTCGATCCTTCCCTCGATCGCTATACCTACGACGCCACCCGCGCTGACGAGGTTCGCGTTGCCACTCATCGTAATGCCGCCCGGTCTCGACTCCGTGCCGAACGTGATGTGTCCCACGTCCTTTATCAGTGCGTCCGCGCCCGCCATCGCTCCGACCATGCCGCCGAAAATCGAATTGTACTGCGCGCCCGCATTGCTGTCGAGAGATATGGTCCTGTCGAATTCGTAATCGTCGAAATCCGAAACCACGCCTTCATTGACGCCCACGAGCATGCCGTAGATCAATCCGACAAGCCCCGTGGTGTCGATGCCCATTTCGTTTTCTGCGATCGCTATGACATCGCTCGCGTTTCTCGAGATGTTCTTGCCGTCCTCGCCCGTGCCCGAAAGAAGTATCGCCGCGTTGGTGAACGTGCCGTAGTTTATCGCGATGAATTCGCTGACTACGAGATATTTCTGCTTGACCTGATCGAGGTCTCCCGCAAAAGTGTATTCCGCGATGTTCTTGTCGAACACCGATTTGATCTTTATCGAATAGCCCTCGTCCTGTCCGCCGTTGAAAGTCTTGCCCGAACCGAGGATCACCGGTTCGCCGAGCGACGCGTCGATCTCGACAGTCTTGTCGTTGCCCGACAGTCTCATCAGCGTCGCGCCGGACCACAGCTGATACACGCGATAGACTGCGTCGTCGAGAGATCTCATGCTCTCCCCGTCTACCGTCGTGTAGGAATAATATCCCACGACCTGTCCGTTGCCCGTAACGCCGCAAGGTCTGGTGCTGAGGAAACTCAGGATCATATACTGAACGTACGCGCTGTCTGTCAGTGCGTAAACGCTCGATTCGAACGAGAACGTAACGTATCCCGTGCCGCTGCCGCCCGAATTGTTTACCGTGATCGTCTGATCGTTACCGTTCGCCGCTCCCACCGATCCTTTGGTCGCGCTGTCCGCGCTGCTGCCTCCGACAGTCGGCAAGAAAGACGGAACTTCTATGAACGCGTTCGCCGATGGCATGTGCGCCGTGACGGTTAGCACTCCTCCCGATACCGAGACGTCCATGGTTATGTAGTTGATCGGATTGTCGTCCGAATCCACGAAAGTAAAACCGTAGCTGCTTGTCGCGAACGCCGCAGCATTGTTTTCATAACCCGTCGCAAGCCAGTCGGACGGTGCTTTGCCGAACGCGCTTATATATGTCGGATGATCGTCGTTTCCTCCGTGGAATGCGGGAAGCTGCTCGGCATCGTCTCCTTCGACGCTCTGCAATTTATCCGCGATATACCAGTAAGTACCGTCGATCGCTCCTACGGGAATGTCGGCGTAAGTCTGTGCAAGCACGCCCGTAACGTATCCGTATCTCGCGTATCCCGCCAAATTGTTCCTCTGCGTTACCATGCCGCCGCTCAGCGCGAACACGCTGTTTTTCAAAGTGGCTTTGCTTGTATTGGCAAAAGCCACGTTTCCTATCGCCGCCGCGCCGTCGGCATTCATAGCTCCGACAAGTCCGCCGACGAATACGCTGAAATTATCGCTGATTATCGTGGTTGATGTCACAAAATATCCGCCCCAGCCGATCGCCTTTAGTCCCACTGCCGAGCCGCCGTCGTTGACACCCAGCACGCCGCCTGCCGCGAGATTCCCCGCGCTGTTCTGCTGAACGCCGTAGTTTTCGTGCGCCTCTACGGTCACGTTGGTAACAGTTCCGCCGTTGTATCCTACCGCGCCGCCCCATACCGAAACGTAAGACGCGAACACGCTGTCGGCCACCGAATTCGACTCCGCGCCCAGTCTGTTCATATACTCATCCTGCGGGATCTCTGTCCCTACCGTTACGTTGATCCCGATTGCCGTGCCGTAGTTCTCACCCAGCGCGCCGCCGTATACCGCCTTGTCGACGGCAACGGTATTGTTTGACGAATGCACGTTGACGTTCAAGCCGTCCGCCGTACCCGCGTTCGCGCCGATTATTCCGCCGAAAATTACGTCTGCCGCATTTCCTCCCGTGACCGTTATAGTCCCTCCGGTAACGGAATCGTCATAAGACACTCCCAAAATTCTGCCGAAATTCACTCCCGCCAGCATGCCTACCGCGGCATCCGTCGTAACAGTAATGCCGTAATTGCCGATCAGCGTACTGCCGTTGGAATGACTTATATGCAGATTGCGTATCTCGCCGTAGTTCACCGCTACGAGTCCGCCTACCGCTCCCGTCGTTCCTCCGCCGGCGTCGACCTGAACGTATCCGCCGCTGCCCGACGTCGCGTTGTCTCCGCTGCCCGCGTTGCCCGTCTGCAGGACGTAACTTCCCGTATAGCACATATACAGCGTGTTGCCCATGCCGTCGAGCACTTTGTCCGCGCTCATCGTAACGTATCCGTTCGCGGGCTTGTATACCCTGACGCTCTCCTGCAGATAACCCGTCTTCGCGCCCGCGTACAGCTGTTGATTGCCTCTGCCGTCTATGAAATTGTACAGATAGCTGTTCGCTATGCCGTCTGCCGCGTTGACGAAATTGTTGTATTCCGTGCTCTGTACGATATTGACCGAATAGGTCGCGAAGAAGTCCGCCGTAGGCACGAAATCGCCTCCGCCGTTCAGCTCCGTGCCCGAAAGAGTGTACGAAACGTCACCCGAAGGCGAGACGAACGTCGTCAGTTTTTTCTCTTCCCTGACTCCTTCGCGATACGCTATGTACGTCGCGTCTATCGACAGCGAGACCGCGTCCGCAAAGCCCGTGGTCGGGAACGAGAACGCCGCCTGAGTCGCGCTTGCCGTCACGTTTCTGTCCGCGACGTAATCCGCGTTGCCGTCGTCGCTGTAATCGCTTATCTTGAAAAGCACGCCCGTAGCGTATGTCGTATCGCCCGTAACGTTGTAACCGTACATCGAAACGTCGGATCCGTCGGAGAACCACGGAGTCTTCGGTTCTCCCTTTTCTCCGTTTTCGTAATAATGCGCCGCCGCGCCCGATATGTTTCCGCTCGCAATTGCTATCGTCGCACCCGCAATAAGACCTCTGTGCGTACCGCTCATTTTCGCCGTGTACGCGCCTGCATAAACTCCTCTCATTGTTGAAGGCTCGATACTGTCGTCCGCCAGATTCGCCGTTGCCGCGCCCGTGTTTATAATACCGACGATGCCGCCGACGTACGATGTGCCGCCCGTAACGTACATTCCTACGTTGCCGCCCTCTGTACCGACGTTTTCGAGCGAGCCTCCGTTCTGCTTTCCTATAACCCCGCCCGCGGCTGCCTTGTCGCTCGGATTGGAATACAGCGTCGCGTCGTCGAATATAACCGTGACTCCGCTGACCGTGCCGTAATTTTCACCTATAGCCCCGCCTGTGTATACCGTCGCGGAGTTTACCGTGTACGTTCCCGACAGATATACTTCCGATTCCGTGACCGCACCTCTGTTTATACCCGCTATCGCACCGAACGAGCGCACGTTCGCGCTGACTCCTGTCATAGTCGCCGACACGTTTGAAAGTGCGCCCTCGTTCGCGCCCGCTATCAGACCGAACGCCGTTGCGGTCGGATTCAGAGACGCCGTCGCCGTCACGTTTACGTTCATCACCGCTATGCGGTTGACCGCAAAGAACCCGCCGCTCACCGTCTCGCCGTTGTAATCCGAAGTCGGGAGCGAGCCCGTCACGTTGACGGTATTGACGCTCGCCGAGCCTATCAGAGTTTTTTCCTTCGCGGAGCTTACCGCACGGTCTGCCGCCGTGCCGTCATCGAGAACAAACGTCGCGCCGCTTGCGAGAAGTGCTTTCTTCGCACCCGCATACGCGTCGTATCCCTGACTGCTGTCGCCCCTTACGAAGTCGACGAGCTGCCTGTTCTGCCCGTCGTAAATGTTGACGGTGTATTCGATAAGCACGTCGAGAGTCGGGACGTAAGAATCGCTGCCCGCATAAAGACCGTCCACGGTGGTCGTGTATATACTGCCGTTCCTGACGGGCGCACCCGTGTAATTCTCATCGGTCGCGAGTGCTCCGTCCGCGCCATAATAACGGTATTCCGTGACGAAGGTCAGCGAGGACGCCGCCGTCATCTGCGAAGAATCGAACGTGAACGACTTTGTCGCACCGTTGACCGTAATGCCGCGCGAGGTCAGATATTCCGCACCGCCGTCGTTGCTGTAATCGCTTATCTTGAAGAGGATGCCTTCGAGATCGGTCGCCGTGCCGTAACCGTACATGGAGACCGCGTTCGCTACCGAAGTCGTCCAGGGCACTTTATAGTCAGCAGTATCGTCGGGATAATGCGCGGCGATACCGACGAGCGCGTTTTCCCTGACCTGCCCTTCGGATACGGCACCCGTTATCAGACCTTTATATCCGCTTGCGGCGGTAATCGCCATGCCGTACGCCGCGTTCGCTATATTCGTGAGAGTCGTCTGCGTCACCGTTATGCCCGCGACCGAAGTGCCGCTGCCCGCGTTCGCGATACCGATAACGCCGCCGACGTAGCCCGCGCCCGAAAGAGTCAGCGCACCGCCGCTGCCCGTGGTCTGCACGTCGGAAAGGACCGAGCTGTCCTGCATGCCTATCGCTCCGCCGAGCACAGCCTGCGCTCCGCCGTTGTTTTCGACCCTAATCGCGCCGCCGTTATAATTCACCCTCGTGCCGTCCGCAACGCCTGAGTTGATGCCTATCGCGCCTCCCGCGTATGCGGGATTTCCCGACACGCCGACGCTTCCGTCAAGCGTCACCGACACGTCCGTCGTGCCGTTGTTTATGCCCGCCGCCGCGCCGTACACCGTTTTGCCCGTATTCGAAAGGCTGACCGTACCTGAAACCGTGACGGTGCTGTTTCCGACCGTGCCGTAGTTGACGCCGACAAGGTGCGAATATACGAGATCTTCCGCCGCCGAATAGTTGTATGTACCGCCCACCGTGACGTGAACGTCTGTTATCGTAGATCTGTTGACCGCGACGAGATCCGCGCTCACCTTGCTCTGCGTGCCTTCGTCGTAAACGCCCGAGAGCGAAGTCGGGTCGTTTACGGTGATTTTCATTCCGTCGCCGTCACTGCCGTCGAGACCGTACGGTTTGTCGAAGACGATGTCTCTGCCCCCGCTCACCGTCCACTCGCCTCCTCTGTTGTCGGCGTAAGCTCCGCTTGCGCCTGCGCACAGAGCCTTATATCCGTTTTGCGGATTCATATGAACGAAACCTGCCGACTCGCCGCTCAGGAAGAGCGTCAGCGCGTCGTCGGCGTTGGTAGTGTCGCCGTCGGAAACTCCCCTGTGCAGATTCATTCTGTATATCAGCTTTACTCCAACGACGGGAGCGAGATAGTCGGGGTTTGAGGTCGTGTCATTGTTCTGAACGTAAAGCCCCGTGTCGAACGTATAGGACACTGTCGCGATGCCGTTCTCCGTTCTCGTCTCGTTGGCGTAATCCCACAGCGTCGAGAATACCTCGCCCTGGTTATACGGTGTGCCGTAACTGACGAAAGGCACCGACGATGCTACCGATGCGTCGATATTCGAATACGGAGTCAGCGACCAGTTGGAAGAACTTGCCCTGCTCTCCACGGTGAATCTGTATATGTTTGCTGAGGGAGCCCAGCTGACGCCCGTGAGTATCTTCGAAACGAAGGCGTCGGACGCGTCCTGAACCGTATAGACCTGACCTCTTATCAGGTCGCTGGCGACGTAATCGCCGCTCGCGCCCAAATTGCCGCCAGCGTATCCCGCAAGGGTCATGACTCCCTTGTTCGGGCTGAACCAGCCCACCGCCCCGTCGAGATCGGGGACCGCCGCGACGAGACCGTCGATATACGGATTGGTCGCCGCGTTGTAAGTCGGGCTTGCGGTCAGAAGACCCGCGAAAAGACCCGTATACGAATTTGCGTTTGCCTGCACCCTGATCTTCGCCGAGTACAGCCAGTTGGAGAACGGGTTTGTCTGAGTCTGCGTCAGCGTCAGCACGTTCCCTTCCGTCGAAACAGAGCCGCTGTTGACGCCCGCTCCGATAAAGCCTCCGACGTAGTTGCCGTAAGTCGAATTCGCAGTCGCCTGCACAGTCACTCCGCTGTTACCGTTCAGCACCGCAGTCTGCAACGTACCCGCGGCAGTATTAACGCCGATAATGCCTCCGAGATACGTCTGCTTTGCCGTACCCGCGATCGAAAGGTTGCCCGTCACGTTCGCCGTGACAGCCTCGGAAGTACCGACGTTATATCCGATCACGCCGCCGAGAGCGTACCACGCGTTCGCGCTGTTGCCGTTGATCGTGATCTCGCCGAAAGAAACCGCAACGTAAGATATAGTGCCGTAGTTCGCGCCCGCAACGTAACCGAACGCGGTGTCGGTATCTGCCAATATATTCCCGCGAGATCCCGAGAACGTCACGTTTATCCTCTGTATAACGCCTCTGTTTACCGCAATAAAATCGCTGATCGCGTTTATACCGTCAACATTGACCGCGTTATTGTTCGCATCTGTGACAGTGATCGTTTTAGTATTGTCGATACCGTCTATCGTTTTCCAGCTGCGCAACATTCGCGACCCTGAATACAATCCGTTGTCTATGGTATGATCGTTCTGAACCAACATAGCATCGGCGTACGCGTAAGTCGTGCCGTAAGTAGGATTCGCGCCCGTAAACGCCTCGAAATCTTCTGTCGAGCCGAAATCGTTCACTCTGTAATGCAGGATGAGATTGACTACGCCGCCCGTTCTGTCGAGATTATCGCCGAAAGCTGAAATGTCAGCATAAGTGCCGTTTGTCGGATGATTCGCGCCCGCGTCTGCCGACGTATAGTCGTTTACGTCACCGAGCACGCCTTTGTCCGCGCTCTGTTGCGAATTCCCCGACCAGGTGTTAACCGTCGTCGCGTAAAAAGTCGTGTTCGCGTTTCCGTTCAAAGCGACGACCGCCGCGAGCACCGTATAGCCGTTCCTGACGTCCCACCTGTAATTTACCGTGCCGTAGCCGCTTGTCGCTATCTCCTTGACCGCGCTGTTTTCTTCGTTCGCTCCGTAAAGCGATGCGTTTGCCGTGACGTACCTCAGATAATCCGAAGACGCGATCGCCGACGACGTATAGCCGAGCACCGTAATATCCGCACTGGCGGCGGTAGTCGAGCCGTTCAGCTTGGTGACGTCGTACGCCGCGAAATCTGCTCTCGAAGAAAAATCCGTCAACGTGTTGCTGCCTGCTGATACAAGCACGTTGATTTTCGAGTTCAGCGTCGAATCGCTCGTCAGACTGCCGCCGATCATACCGGTATAGTTGCCTACACCCGGCCAGTTGTTGCCGTCCTTGTAATGCGCT
This sequence comes from uncultured Christensenellaceae bacterium, assembly GCA_944380305.1. Classification (GTDB taxonomy): domain Bacteria; phylum Bacillota; class Clostridia; order Christensenellales; family UBA3700; genus Ornithoclostridium. Next base: position 55,755 of record CALWHF010000010.1, on the reverse strand, counting down.
TCTCCGTTGACGGTCAAACCGGTGTCTACGTTGAACGACACGTTGTTTATACTGCCGACCCCGATGCTTTCGTTTGTAGTGCCGACCTTGATCTCCCCGTTTGAAAGTCTCGCCACGCCGACTATGAGTCCCGTATAAGACGTGTAGTAATGTCTCTGGAAATTGTTGAGCGACCCGCCCGACCATGTGTAATGCGCGCCGTTGATCGTGCCGCCGTCGTTGATTGCGGCAATGCCGCCGACGATACCCGAATTGATCTTGAAATTGTCCTTTTCTTTGTCTATCTGCTTAAAACTGCCGAAATTCGCGTTCTGAGTGACCGAAACCGCCCTGACGGTGCCCGTGTTCAGACCCGTGACTCCGCCGACCGCAACTATGCCGCTGTAATACAGACGGTCGTCTACCTGACTTCCCCAGAAGTTGGTATCCCAGCAGTTGTAAGATCCCAAAAACCCGTACGCCTGATTTATAGAGACCGCGACGTTCTCGATAGTACCTGCGTTTATGCCGCATACCGCGCCCATACTCGTATTCGCCCATTCGCTCAGATTCTGGGTGTATATCATCGCGTTCGCGCCGCCGACGGTGACCTTGAGATTTTTGATCGTGCCGTAGTTTATCGAGATCAGCTCGCTCAGACCGTACACCGTCTGTCCGCGGAAGCTAACTGACGCCTGCCCATCTGATCCCCCGGCAAGACCGTCGGGTATAACTCTGTTGTTTACGTCCTCTCTTCCGTTGTTGCTGTTGACGATGTCTGTATTCGTGTTGTAAGCGAGCGTTATCGTATTGCCGTTGCCGTCAAGAGTTTTTCCGTTGCCGAGCACCCTGCCGCTCTTAACGCTGGGTTTGCTCGTGATCGAGAACGAAGCGGTCAGATAGCCGTACTTGCTCGTCGAAGAAAGGAACGACCACAGCGCGCTTTCGCTGCCGATCGCATAAGCGTCCGAAGGTATCGAATTGCCGTCGTTGGGCGAACCGTAGCTGTCGGAATTGTAAACGCCGATCAGCTCGTTGTTATCCTCTCCTCCCTCGGCTATATTATCCGTACCCGCATCGCTCGTGCGCGTATAAAGAAAAGCCGCCAGAACGCACGACAGCACGAGCGCGACTGCGATGATCACAGCCGTCGCCGAAAGCCATATCCTGCGTTTAGCGGTATTTTTAGTCATAATTTTCTTCCCTTGCTCCCGTTCGGAGCTTATATCTTCGGCCGAACGCGCCCCCGCGCGGAACGACCGTCGTCGTGAATTTTACTCCCCTACGAATTCCGAAGTCACGCTGACCGTGACTTTCGCCCCCATGATCTCGGGAGGCAGCAATTCGTCCGTTACGTTGAAACGTATCGCGAGTATCAAAGTCCCCGTACTGCCCGCATCCGTCACGTCAAACGTATACGTCGCGGACGTCGCGTTCCAGTTGTAAACCTCTGCGCCCTCTTTGTACAGACAGAAGTCGAGTTTGCCCTGCATATACTGAGCCGTTTCGGCTGAAACCGCGTTGCCGTCGGCTCCCGTCCAGACGGCGGACGAACCGTAGACTATCACTTTCATCGAAGCGACCCCTTCTTCCGCCTCTCCTATGACGTACGGCACCGAGATTCGCACGCCGTCAGAATCCGAAATATTGCCGTCAGCCGAATTGTCGTTGACCGCCTCGACGGGCATCAACATACCCTGCGTTTCGCCTACGCCTATGCTTATGCTGAATTGGTCGTTTGAGTCAACGGTCAGATACGAGTGACCGCTCTCGTTGGGGAAAAATGCAAAAGCCGCGCCGATACCTACCAGCGCAATCAGAATAACGAAAACCAAAACGAGTATTACTGTCTTTTTTTTCATTCCCCTTATCCGACCTTAATACTGATTTTATTTATATATATAATATATAACTCGCGCACGCTTAAGTCAATAGGGATTCGAAAAATTTTACAAAACTTATAAAGATTTTACATACACGCGCGCGATCTGACAGCCTCGAAACGCGTTTTCGGTTCTGCGGTCCGCGTCGGAGTCAGCACAGCAGACCGATCCCCGATCTCTCTCGCTTATGAAAAAAAAAGACGCCGTGCGCGTCTTTCAAAATATGGTCTGCGTGCATTTTTTCCGCAGTGAAAATATCTCTGCCCTCCCGCGTCGTTCGGGTACGTCATGCCGTGCCTCGAAGTCGTCTTTCTGTCCGACTGCCTTATCTTTAATTCCGACGCGGAAAACACAATACTTGTCGCGATTTTTCTATCCGAAACAATACTCTCCTTCGGTGACGTTTCTGCCTCCGAAATCCACTCCCGTCGCCTTTTCAAGCCTGACGCAGCCGTAAAAGCATTTGTCTCCCAGAGTAAGATCTCCCCCTCCGCTTGCGAACATCACTTTTTCGAGGCTGTCGCAGAAAGCGAACGAATACGAGGCGATCGAGTTGACCGTAGCGGGGATCTCCAGCTCTTCCACGAGTCTCAGCGCGTCGTACTGCTCAACCGTTCCCATGGCTATCGAATTTACTGTAACTTCCGCGCTATTTCCGCCGCCCTTTACGGTCACGGTCGGCGGGATCTTCAAAACGGTCAGTATGCCGTCGTAACCTATTACTTTAGCCGAAGTCACCGACGACGCATCCGTGTCGCCCGCGTCGAAAGCATCGAAAGCCGAGCCGTCCTCGGCATTCTGTCTGTACACGGCGACGGTCGTTCCTCCCGCATGCGTAAGCTCGAGCGTCAGATAGCGGAAAGACGGGTCGTCCCACTCTCCCGTAACCGTAGTCGCGGGCGTGGAGCCTCCGTCCGACGTCGTCCAGACGGCAAAGGTAGCCGCCGTGATGCCCGCGATGAGCAACACGCACACGGTCATAAACAGTATCAATCTTGCGAACTGACCTTTCATATATCTCCTTTGCCGCACCCCCCGAACTCAGCGGAGCGTCGTTTTTTTCTTCACGAATAATTTGCGTACGCGGTCACCCCGAATCTGAACGACGAGCCTTTGAAACTTTCGTCGCTGAACGGGAACGTCATCGCGTATTCCGCGTCAGAATACGTTATGCGCACGCATATAGGATTGACCTTGCCGTAAGCCGCGTCGGACGCGACTTCCGAAGTACCAAGCGGCGCGTTTTTGTCGTAAACGTATTTCAGCCCCTCTCCTTCCGCCGCGAAAGTGCCGTACGCATAGGGCGGCGTGATCGTGGTTATCTTCGCGTATTCTATCGAGAAGAACTTGTCTACGTTCGCCTTGTCGAGGCGTATGAAGACTACTTTCCCGTCAAGCGTGCCGTCATCAGTATAAACGAATGCGACGCTGCCGTCGGACGGCTCTGTGAACACGTTCTGTTCGCTGCCGTCTGCAACGACCTTCTCGACCTTGCCGACGTGCGATTTGTCGGGGTCGTAACCTTCGAATTTCGATATTATCTGCTCGAGCGTCCTGCCCGCGCTCATCATATAGAACGTAGACGATGCCTCTATCCACAGTTCGGAAAATTCGAAACGGAGATAAAGGTCTTTGTCCCCCTGCAATTTCACCGAAGTATGGTAATATGCCTGATACGCCTTGTCATCGTCCTCATAAGGCACTCCGTCGTCCCTGTATCCTTTCTGCCCGTTGTAAGGTTCGTTATTGAGCAATCCGTCGTCGCCGAAAACGACCCTGACGTAAGTTCCCGCTTCGAGAACGGACGAGACCTCGTTGCTCTCGCCCGAAGAAAACCATGCAAAAGTCAGAGCCAGCATGCAAAGTACCAGCACAAGCAACAATATCGGCGTCAGTATTCTCGCACTTTTCATTGCTTTTCGGCTTTTGCCGTTTCCCCCTTTGAGCGTTACCGCCCTTGAGTATCGTCGCCGTCGGTTCCGTCGTCATCGCGTTTTGCGAGATACTCTTCGACTGCGCGTTTTTTTATCTGCTCGACTTCATCGTCGGCAAGCTCTCCCGCTTTTGAGGCAAGCTCTTTTTTGCGTTTTTCTTTCGCGCTCGCGACAGCAAAAACTGCTATCTGCCACACCGCTATCAGAACGAGCGGAACGACTATTATCAGCAAGAACCCCGCTTTGCTTTTCAGCACGCTCTGCAATCCCGCGAGCACCTCGCTTTTGCCGAGCACGAGTCCCGTCACGTTGGCAAGTGGTACGGGCACTGCGTCGTTGCCCGCAGCGGCGTCGCCTTTGGTGCGGATATACAATCTGCCGTCCTCACCCTCGAAAGGAGCTTTGACGACCCTGTGCGTCACGGTGTAGCCCTCGACCTGCCCGAATCCCTCGGGCGCGACGAATGTCACCACGTCGCCCTCTTTTATCTTCGTCGGGTCACTCTCCAGCTTTTCTCCGTCGAGCACCCTGACTATGATCACGTCGCCCTTTTCGTACGTTCCCGTCATACTGTCTGTGACCACGATAAACGACCTGTACCCGAAGAGCGTAGGCTCTTTGCCCGTCATCGACTGTATCATCACGGTGCAGAGACAAGCGAACACAAATAAGAATAACGCCGTTACGATTATATTCAAAATCAACACGGGCGTGGAAATTTTCTTTTTCTTTTCTTTATTCTCCATTGTCAGAAACACCGTTGTCAGAATCGGCAGCCGCACCTTGTTCCTTATTTGCGGAACCGTTCTCCGCCGCAGTCGCAGACTGTTCCGAATCCGCGAAGCCTTCATCTGCCGTGGTCACGCCACCGATCGCACCGCCCGAGGTTTTGAGAGCCTCCATCATAGGCATGACTGAGAGATCCTCGACCTCGCCGAGGTCTTCCTTTTCGGTCTCGTCTGCGGCGACCTCCTGCGACGCGAGTTTCTCCTGCTTTTCGCGCATTTCCTGTTCAAGTTTCTCGAGACGCTTTTTGTCGCGTTCGCGCTGTTTCTCGAGAGATTCGCGTTCTTTCGCTGCGATCTTCTCTTTCTTGGCGAGCGCGCGTTCGAGCGCGAGTTTTTCCTTTTCCATTTCCTTGAGCAGTTTTTCCTGCTCTATCTCCTGCTGACGGAACTGTATCTCTGCAAGTTCCGACTTCCTCTTCGCGCGCTGAGTGCTCTCGCTGAGGAGCACGCGGTCGATAGCCTTGTTGATACGCGCGAGCTGAGCCTTGTCGATCTTGCCCTCCGTCTGCTGGAACAGATTGCGCAGCTCCGCCACGCCGAACTCGTCGGGCAGCTCTTCTTCTTGTTCTTCCTGCTCTTCGTCGGGCTTTTGTTCCTCTTCGCGGGACTCTTCTCCTCCCTCCTCTTCTTCGGGAGACGGGGTCTCGACGCTCTCGGGAGCGGGCGTTTCTTCGGGTTTTTCGACCTCTTTCTCGACCTCTTTTTCGCCTTCCTGCTCCTCGGCCTCGGTCATATTCGCCTCGTCGAAGAACAGCGCGTCTTCGGTCTTTGCCTTTATCAGCCCTTCCATCAGCGAATTGCAGATGAACATCATATCTCCGACCGCGGTCTCCACGCCCTCGTCCACCGTCATCTTCTCGCTGACGTTCTCGACCGAAAATCCCATCTTCGAATAGCTTTCGATAAACTGCCACAGCACGAGAGCTTTTTTGAAGTCGGGGTTTTTGAGTATCACGTTCGTACGCGTGATAGGCGGGCGCACGGGCGCGCTATTTATCATCTGCTTTGCGAACGGCGACGACAGAAAGTCGGAGATTATGCGTTGCAGTTTCGTCACGCGCTCGACTATCTTGAGATCGCTGCCCTGTATCTCCTCTTCGAGGTCGGACGGTACCGAGCCGATCAGCTCGAGATTGTAGAACACGCGCGTTTTACCCATATAGAAATTGGCGTCCACGTCAAGCTCGAGGATATTGTCGTTGACGTACGCCTTCTTTATCGCGTCCATGCGGCGCGCGATGAAGTTGGACAGGTTTTTCAAAAGCGTATAGATAAAGCGGTTTTCGTAGATCTCGAAACTCTCCTCTTTCGTCGTGTTGAGGATCTTGTTGGGAGTCACGTTGCCCTCTTTGTCCACGCTGGCTATCATGTTGGTATGCTGTGCTAGATGCTTGACCGACTCTGTCGAAATGGCGCGAGCGAGAGAAATATCCACGATGTCTTCTTCGATGACGATGAATTTTCTCGGGTTTCGCACGATATTGTCGAGACTCGTGATACAGGACTCGATCATATCGATCCAGTCGGTTTCGAACTGCTTTGTCCTGCTCTTTTTCGCGAGTTTGTATTGCGGTTTGGACGCACGGAGTCTGCGCTTGAACGTCTGATAAAATTCGTCCGAGCGCAACATCGAGTTGATCTTTTCAACGTATGCGTCAAATTTCTCTCTGTCGTCCATACACTCTTGCCTTCGTTGTTATTTCTTAGCCGTCGTCTTTTTAGCCGCAGGTTTCTTTGCCGCGGGTTTGGTCGCGCCGTTCTTTGCGGCGGTCTTTGTCTGAGGCTTTTTCGCCTTGCTTTCGGCGGTCTTTGCTTGAGGCTTTTTCGCTGTCGCCGACTTCGCCGCAGTCTTCTTCGCGGCTGTCTTTGCGGTGCTCTTCGACGCAGTCTTCTTTACTTCGGCGGGTTTGGCGTCCGTTTTTTCTGCCTTTTCCCGTTCTTCATCCGAATTTCCCTCGGCTTTTGCCTCAGTTGCATCCGCCTCGGCATCTTCTTCCTTCGCGTCCTCGCTCACTTCGGGCGCGGGTTCTTCCGCAGGCGCGATTTCGGCTTGTTCTTCGGGTTTTTCCGTCTCTCTTCCGTCTGCGGGCGCGTTCTCCTCCGCCTGTACGCTCTCGGTATTCTCGGGTGCGTCGTCCTTCGGAGAATCGTCGTTCTCGGCTGTTTTTTCTTCGTTTGCAACGGCGTTTCCGACGCTTTCGGCGGGTTTAGCGTCCGTTGCCGAGGACTGCTCTTTGATATAATCCTCGACCGCTTTCTGCTTGATGTATTCCTCTATCGCGCGACGCTTGATCTCCTCTTCGTCGAGAGGCGCGGCACCCGCGGACGTCGCTCCGACGAGCTGTTCTCTCTGTTTCTTGAGCTTGGCGTCTATGACTATGCGCACGACGAGATACGCGTTGTACAGCAGGAGAACTATCAGCGGCAGCATTATCACGAGGAAGAAATGCGTCGGATCCTGAAGCCAGAATACCGCGCTGCCCACGCCCGCGAGCTTGCCGACGTATATGCCCTGTATGTCGCCGACGAGTACGGCTTTTCTTATGCCCGACGTCTCGGCGTCGCCCATCGTGTAGTATACCTTTTCGCCCGAGGCTGTCTCCTCGATGTCCACGATACGGTGGGTGACGAACTGCACGTCGGTCGTGCCGATGTCCTCGAGATAGGTGATTATGTCGCCCACCTTGAGAGCCGCTTTCGCGTCGGCATCCGCCTTCTTGACGATGATCAGATCGCCTGCGGCGAAACTGTCGTCTTTATCCCCGTTCATACTGTCGGTCAGAACGGGCATCAGCCTTATCGACGAGTCGCCGAAGTCGGTTGCGCTGTCGTAACCGGTGGACAGCAATATCGAGATCGAGAACGCGATCGCAACAATGACTATCGCGACCTGCAAAACCACCAGCGCGATATTAAGCGCGTTTTTTGCCTTGCTCATCGGTTTTCCGTCGGTACTTTTATTTGACATATTTTCTCCTTTCCGGGTGTGACCCGGCGCATCTGTCGCTATCGCGTGTTGTATCTTTTTTCGCTATGCGCAGCTTTTTCGCTTTGCGTCAGCCGACTCGGCTGCCACCCCGTGGTCGGGTGTGACCCGCGGCATTGATCGGCTATCGCTTTACGAAACTTTTTTCGCTTTGCGTCAGCCGACTTGGCTGCCACCCCGTGGCTAGAAGAGTTTCTTGAGTCTTTGCAGGTACTCTTTGCTTTCGCCCATATTCTCTTCGCCGAACAGCTCGGACAAATAGTCGCACAGACCGTCTATCTCGTCGCGGATAAAGCCGAGGTTGAGGGACTCGAACTTTCTGAGTATCTTGTTGCACAGGACGTAGTCGATACCGTCTATCTCGGTACCGCCGCAGGCGACGTAGGACGGAACGAACTCTTTGAGCTGTTTGACGATACGGTTACCGAACGCGAGCCTGAAGTGTTCGATGACGTAATCGTCGAGGGTATTTATCTTGTCGATGACCTCTTGCGAGACCTTGTGCTCTTCCTGCGCCTTCTTGAACATGCCCTCGACGTGCTTGAACGAGATATACAGCTTGTCGGTATCGGGAGCGTCAAAGGGCACGCCCTTGGTATTGATGTTGATAGGAATAGCACGGTCGTAGACCTTGTCGGATATTGCGAAGGTCGAGTCGTCGTTGTTCGCCGTGCCGACGAACCACATGTTTTGCGGCAGAGTGAATCTGCCTTTGACGACGTGTTTGGGGTCGTTGGGCCAGCCGCTCGGGACGAGGTCTACGATCCAGTTGTCGCGGGACGGCATTTCGAGAATGGAGAGCATTTCCGCAAAATAATACTCGACACGCGCGATGTTCATTTCGTCTAGGACGGTTATGTAGATGTTTTCGTTCCACGTCGCCTCGTACATCTTTTTGAGGACTTCGGTCTCGTTGAAACGCTTGGTGAATTCGTTGAAATAACCGAAAAGCTCGGTACGGTCACGCCAGGACGGCTGGACCGACGCTATCGTCGCGGGATTGTCGAGGAACTGACCCGTCGCATACGCGAGCGAGGTCTTACCTGTACCCGAAATACCTTGCAGTATCAGAAGTCTCGTCGTGGACATGCCCGCCCAGAAAAGGCGGATGATACGCGGCTCGTAATAGAGACGCAGCCTGCTCGCCGCGAAGTTGCGGAAACGGTCGCATATCTGCTCGAGAGTGATCTCGTTGTCGTACTCGGGCGGAGTGTAATTCTCGTACACCTGATCGACTTCGGTCAGCTTGAAGAAACGGCTTTCTCCCTCTTTGAGCTTGCTGTCCTCGCCCTGACCTTCCTCTTCGCCCTCCTCGCCTTCGAGTCCCTCGAGGAAAGCGTCGCCTTCCGCGCCCGTAACTTTCATGCGCAATATCCTGTCTTTTTCCTGAGTGACCTTGAGGATCTGCTTTTTGAGATTGTGTATCTCGTCGAGAAGGTCCTGGTTGATGACGGGTTTTTTGAAACGCTTGACCAGTCTTATCGCAAACCATACGATGACCCAGACGAGTGCGGCAAGGATAGCGACAACGACTATCGCGATAAGGATGGCGAGTATCCACTCACCCGCGCCCCAGCCGTTGGCGTTTACCCAGAAAGCGTCGTAATAGGCGGGGAAATTGAACATCTGAAAGATACCGCCGAAAATGCCGACGAATATCTGAGAGACGCCGCCCCACAGCACCCCGAGAAACGCTTTGATGAAATTTAGCATATTGTCCATAGACTTCCCCTTATCTTACGGTTGTATTGCGTCCACCTGCGTGACGCGGAAGTTGTATTCAAAATTGACCTTTGCGCCGAGTATGGCGTCCATGCAGTCGCTGTCAGAGCCTTCGAGCCATATCAGCACCGTATATTTTCTGACCTCGCCCACCGCGAGAAAAATATCGGGCGACTCGAAAACCGTGATGTTGCTGTCCTTCGGTTCGTCGGTAGCGAACGGCGTCGTCACGTTCGTTCCGAGCAGTTCGTCCAGCTTGCTGCCACCGAGCGGCAGCGGCTTTTGCGTATCCCTGACGTCGGTGTCGTAGGCGATATATTCGGGCGTGCCGTCCGACCTCGTGACCGCGTAACACGTCGCCTTTTCCTCGTCCTCGATCACGATTATCCTGACCGCCCTCTCTATGTCCTTGGAGACGTAGTTGAGCACTATCGAATTTCTGTACAGAATGTCCGAGTCGCTGACGTTTTTCAGAAAGAAACTGTACGCGATATAGTTGTCGCCGTGGTGATCGCCCTCTTTGCCGAGCACCTCGTCTTTGAGTATCCAGTCGTAGGTGATGTTGGAGATCTCGTCGGGACCGTCCATCTTGAGCACGGTCGCGGGCGAAGAAAAATCGACGGTCTTGCTGATCGAGATGTCGCCGACGTTGCTCTTGTCGACGACTACTCTCATGCTGTTGGAGTCGATGAAGACTATCGTGCCCCAGACCGCTCCGGTAAGCAAAAGCGCGCAAAGCAGGAATATGATTATGATCGTAGTGGCGGTGCGCCTTCTGCTCGCCGCCCTGATCTTCTGATTCTTGATGATCTCTTCCTGTTTAGGCTTTGTAAACTCTCTTCCCATTCCCTTATCCTATGCGACTCTCCCCGACGGTGCAACGCGTGTGTATCACGCGCAGATCTCAAACGTTGCGTGCGCGCATTAGGTCGCATATATAAATATTATATTATAATAATTTTCTACTGTCAATAGCAAAAACAAAAAAATAAGCCCGAAAATCGGGCTGAAAATGCCAAATTTATCCAAAAACCGCCTTTTCAGGCGCGCAAAAACCCCACCCCGCAAGCGGGGTGAGGTCGATTCTCTAACTTTTCAAAAAATCCTGTAATCGTTTATTACGGAGCTTCTTCTGCCTCGGGATCGGTGAAGTTGATCGCAAAGCTGACCGCACCGCCTGCTGAACCGTCAGTGATCACAGAGCCGTCGAGCCAAACGTACAGATAGATTTCGTATGCCTTCTGAGTGTCGATAACAATCCCACTATCCGCATTTGTAAAGGTATAAGTATTCGAGCCGCTTGTGTTGACGCCTACGCTCTTGCTCGCCTGCAAGCCGACGTAGCCGGTTGCGTCGAAAGTTGCGTAAGAAGCGGTATTTGCGGGCGTATACGTTTCCGGCGTAAAGGACGACGAGGTATCGTTTTTAATGGTAGTTGAATCGGGAACGCCGTCATACGCATATTCGGTACCGATAACGAAAGCGGTGCCGGTGTTGCCGTTATACGGAACGCCTATCATCAAAAATCTGAGGCCGTCGGCAACGCCGATATCCTGTGCCTTGCCCTGTGCGGTAACAACGACTTCGATATCGACTTTCTTCTGCTCTGCCTTACCGTTGTACAGCAGGAATCTCGCAACGTTGGGAGATCCGCCGTTAGCGAAATTGTCGCTGGGCGAATTCACAGCAAGATAAGCGTTGGTCAAGTTATTGCCGTTTGAGTTTGCGGTATAGAACGGAGCGCCGGGAAGACCAGACCAATTACCCGTCATCGTCGCGGGAGTACTCGCGTCTATGAGCGCGGTGGGAACAAAAGCTTTCATTTCGGTCGTAGTAAAAATTCCGAACTTGCCCGCCGCGTCTGTCGTATCGGTTGCCGTCGTAAAGTCGAGCGTCGTCTGACCGTTGCCGAAGTCGTATTGAGACTGATTACTCTGATACGGGTAGAATGTAAATACCGCATTGGTCGTCTGCGCCGTAAAGTTACTCGTCGCCGTCGTCTGATTGCTCGACGAGAACCATGCGAAAGTCGCGGTGGTCAGAGCAACGACGATTACGAGCACGGTAGCTATTGTTGTGATTACCAAACTCTTTTTCATAATTTTCTCTCCTTATCTTTATTAGAAATTTTGGTTTTTATGTCCTTATGTTCACGCCTTACGGCGTTTCGTCCTTTTCATTCAGCCTTGCCGAGCAAGGTCTCGAGCTTCTTTTTGGGCTTTGCGTACGCGCTGCCGCCTATCACCGCGACGCCCTCTTTCTCAAACAGCTCTACGTTGTTTTTATTGACGACATTGCCGAGCGCGAGCTTTATCCCCTTTTGCTTCGCTAGTCCCGAGAATATCGAGAGGAGCGAAAAGTTGCTCTGATTGTAGTAGCGGTAGTCGAGCAGGAAATACTCCGGTTCGTACTTCGCTATGACGTCCATCGGGGCACGCTCGATACCCTCGATCATGATGTGTGCGCCGCGCTTTTTCAGAAAGTTGAGTCCGAGGCGGCTGTTCCTCTCCCCGAACGCCTCAAGCTGAAATATGTCGAAACACAGCACGAGGTTGTCTTTGAGCATACCCGCCAGGCGGTGCACGTTGCCTTCAGCAAGCAAGCGACTGCTTATCTTGTAGATGAATTTCACGTTCGGATATTTCTCCGAATCTTCTTCGAATTGTGTGAGGGCTAAAAAATTGAGAGTTTCGATACGGGAACTCGTCTGCGCCGCCGGGACGTACTGCCAAGGATACAACACTCCCAGCACTTCGTCCTCCAGCACCTGCCAGACTTCGATAAATTCCGTCCTGCCGTCCCCGTCAAAGTAGGGTATGTAGCAATATGAAACGGGTCTTTTGACGGTAGCCGTTTTCCCCATAAGGCAATTTTGCCCTCCTTACCACACAACGCGAAAATTTACGCCTTATACTGTAATGATAAACGCAAAATACACCGATGTCAACACCTTTTTGAAAATTTATATCGACGCAAAACGACGTTATTTCGTGCAAAAATGCGATTTGGACCACTTTTCGAGCAAAAAAATTTTCAGTTTACTTTAAGGTGAAAATGTCGACAAGTATTGAGTTATCGGCTTTAGCGAAACATATTTCGGGATATGTAACGGCTTTTATTTCGCAACTTCGCGAGGATACGAAAATTTTTTTGCTTTTTACCCGTTTTTCGATTAAACGCAGTGTTTATTTTCGCTTGTCGATCAACTCTTTCGCTGTTTTCGCACCCGACCTTTATTTGCGCGGCATCCGTTTTCTTTCGAGACGAATATCATCGTAGGTTTTGTCATTTGGCTCAGACGTCGGTTTGTTTTTTCTTCCCGTCGCCCGAACACTCCTTCGCGCATCTTTGCTCTTTCGCAACGCTGATACTCGTTTGTCTATTATCTGCGCGCTCGTGCATATATATAATGTAAAATTTTTTGTATTCATTATATATCCTTATATTTCCGATATTTATCGCGAAATCAGGATTTTTCGGCAAAACAGCGAGTTTAGAATGTTATTTTATGTCGATAATGCTATTTTTTGGCATCTTTTTTTATCTTGACTTTGAATACACGCTTTTGTATAATTAAACTACAAAAAAATATGCATAACTTAGGAGGTTATCAAATTATGACAAAGAAAAACATTTGGGCCAAGTTGCTCATTGTCGCTTTGATCGTTGCAATGGTTTCCGCCTTCTTTATCGCTTGCGATCCCACGGATAACGATAATGGCGGTAACGGCGATAACACCGGAAAGCCTTGCACCGAACACGTCGATAATGACGGCGACGGCTTGTGCGACATCTGCGGCGAAGAAGTCGAAGTCGAAGAAGAAGTCGACACCACCGCTGTCGAAGCTCTCCTCGGCGTTGTTGACGACGCTGTAGCTGAACTCGCTAAAGTCGAAAACGTCGGCAACCTCGGTACCGATGCGTATGTTGAAGTAAAGGTCAACGACACTACCGTCAGAGTAGACCTCGACCTTTCTCTCGACCTTCTCAACGAGGCAAGCGGCGGCACCGGATATGCAAACAACGGTTTCGGTTTCACCGTATCCGTCAACGGCACGCAGGAGTTCGGTCTCTGGTATGTAAACGGCGAAGCTGACGAATATCAGTACGTCTATCTCAAGACCAAGGATCAGAACCTCAAGATCAGCGCGCTCACGCTCGCTAACGTCCTTGAGAGATACAATGTCAACGCTAACGTTCCTACCAACGATACCCTTGACATCTCCGTAGTCGACATGGCAAGCAGCTACATAGGCATGATCGCGAGCATGGTCGACATCGACTACACCGAGAGCAACGGCAACAAGACCTTCTCGCTCAACATCAAAGAACTGTTCAATCCCGAAGGCGACCTTATCGGTGTCGTAGACGCTTTGTTCTTCGGTGAAGAAGCTGCTATCGGCGTTGACCTCGGCGACATCCTCCAGGATCAGAACATCAACATCACCAGCACCGCTGCTCTGTACGAGATCCTTCCCGACGTATCTCTCGTCCTGACGGGCAACTACGTCAACAGCAAGTTCGACAGCATCGGTCTCGGTCTCGACATTACCGGTCAGGAGATCACCATCCCCGTCGTTACCGGCGATCCCATCAAGCTCGATGCGTTCCCCGATACCAACGTATCCGCTACGCTCGGCTTCCAGGTCCTCACCAACGACGAGGCTTTCACCAACGTTGAAACCAACGCGCTTGAAGTCATCGAAGCTAACGACTGGAACAATATCGGCGTGCTCAACGTCGCTTTCGAAGCCGCAGTCAAACTCGGCAAAGACGCTGACAGCGCTAAGACCTACGACGTGACCCTCTCCGCAGACGTCGATCTCTCCAAGATCGCTGACGCTACCTTCACCAAGAGAGTTTACTATGTGAACGATAACGGTGAATACTACGAAGAGAACGGCGCGGTCAAGTACACCGACTGGTTCTACCTCAGCGGCGCAGGCATCTTCAAGAACGAGACCACCAGCGACACCGACGCTCTCACCGCTATTCTCCCCGCTATCAACAGCCTCTACCTCAAGATGGAGAACACTGCGGATTCCAGCGACGTGCTGCTGATCAACCTCAAAGAGGCTATCAAGTACGAGAACGGCAACTGGACCAGCGGCAGACTCGCGATCAAGCTCGCTGCTCTTACTTCTCTGCTCGACACGTTCGGCGTAAAGCTCGACTCCAGCATCTCCAACATGATCTCCTCTATTGAAAACGACAACCTCGGCGTAAGCGCATTGCTGAACGCGATCAAGCCCGTTCTCGCAAGCTTCATCTATAAGGGTATGCCCGAGGGCTACACCGCTACGACCGTTGCTCCCGCTGCGGCTGCCGGTCTCGCTCTCGCTGAAGAGTCCACCACCACCGAGCCTTCCGTCATCGACACGATCATGGAAGTCATCGACAAGATCAAAGCTTGCGTCAATATCGACACCGAGAACGGCACCATCACTGCATCCGACAAGGGCGGCGATTATGAGATCAACGGCGGAAAGCTTACCTTCGATCTCGTCGCGGGTTTGATCAAGGACGACGCTACCGATGCCGACAAGGTCACGGGCGTTTATGTCAAGACCAACACCGATAAGGACGGCAATGACGTTCCGTTCGTATCCAACTACAACAACGGCGAAGTGGTCACTTCTATCACCGCATCTGCTCAGATCGGCGGCAAAGACAACCTCTTCAAGGCTGAAGTCAGCGTCGATCAGAACAAGAACAAAACCGACGCGATCGACGTTTACATCTCATTCGACCTCAAGACCCTCGGCTACGGCTGCGCAAGCACCTCCCCCGTCGTGCTTGACAAGAACATGGAGCCCACCGGTTCCCTGTTCAGCGACACCGTCGGCTGGAAGCTCAGCAAGTAATTGCTAACAGGATCTTAAGATCTGAAACACTGAGGAGCTCGCGAGAGCTCCTCTTTTTTGCGCCCGCAGTCCGTGCAGACAGTCTTTCCGTCACTGATTATTCGCACGCTTGACGTATTCCCTTCACCCTATCTTTTCCTTTCCGACTTCTCCCCTCTCTTCGTCATAGTCGCGGTTTTGCCGCACTTTACTTTACGTCGCGTTCTTCTTCCATTTGCGCGCGAGCGCATTTTATTTTATTCACTTTACAAAAATATGCTATTGTTTTATAATATATCTATATATTCGCACGATAATCGGCGGTCAGACCGCTGACGGAGTTAATATGGATTTTTTAGCAATAGAAAAGAAGTGGCAAAAACGCTGGGAAGACGAAAAACTGTACAGTTTCGACAAGTCCAGAATGGACAAGAAATATTATGTCCTCGAGATGTTCTCCTACCCTTCGGGTGCGAAACTTCACGTCGGGCACTGGTATAACTTCGGTCCCTCGGACAGTTACGCACGCTTTATGCGCATGAACGGCTACGAGGTCTTCCAGCCGATGGGCTTCGACGCCTTCGGTCTGCCTGCCGAAAACTACGCAATCAAGACGGGCATCCACCCGCAGGACAGCACTCTCAAAAACATCGCGACGATGGAACAGCAGCTCAAGGCAATGGGCGCATCTTTCGACTGGGATTACGAGATCAAGACCTGTATGCCCGACTACTATAAGTGGACGCAGTGGATATTCCTGCAGTTCTACAAGAAAGGGCTCGCATACCGCAAAGAGGCTCCCGTAAACTGGTGCCCCAACTGCAATACCGTGCTCGCAAACGAACAGGTCGTGGACGGCGCGTGCGAGCGTTGCGGCACGACGGTCGTACGCAAGAACCTGACGCAATGGTTCTTCAAAATAACCGATTACGCCGAAGAACTTCTCCGCGATCTCGACAAACTCGACTGGCCCGAAAAGACGAAACTGATGCAGAAAAACTGGATCGGCAAATCTACGGGCGGAGAGATCACCTTCGACTGCGAAAACGGCGAATCCTTCAAGGTATTCACTACTCGCGCCGACACCATTTTCGGCGTCTCCTACGTCGTCCTCGCTCCCGAGCATCCGCTCGTCGACAAGCTGACCACGCCGGAGTGCAAAGCCGCCGTAGAGGCATATAAAGAGGCGTGCGCGAAGAGCTCGGAGATAGAACGTCTCTCCACGTCGAGAGAAAAGACGGGCGCGTTTACGGGCTCGTACTGCATCAACCCCGCGAATGGCGAGAGAGTGCCTATATGGATAGGCGACTACGTCCTGTATTCCTACGGTACGGGCGCGGTCATGGGCGTCGCCGCTCACGACGAAAGAGACTACGACTTCGCTAAAAAATACGACCTGCTGATAAGACGCGTCATCCGCTCGAAGGACGGCTCGGACGACTCCCTCCCGTTCTGCGACTACGGCGTCATGGTCAACAGCGGTCAGTTCGACGGTCTCACGACCGAGGAAGGCAAAACCAAAGTCGTCGAATGGCTCGCAAAAACGGGTCACGGTCAGCTCAAGACCAACTACCGCCTGCGCGACTGGCTTATCTCGCGTCAGCGTTACTGGGGCTGCCCTATCCCGATAATCCACTGCCCGCACTGCGGCGAAGTGCCCGTCCCCGAAAGCGACCTTCCCGTCAAGCTCCCCTACAACGTGGATTTCAAGCCCGACGGCAAATCCCCGCTCCTCAAGTGCGAGGAATATATGAATACCGTTTGCCCGATCTGCGGCAGACCCGCGAGAAGAGACCCCGACACCCTTGATACTTTCGTCTGCTCGAGCTGGTACTTCCTGCGCTACCCCGACGCCAAAAACGACAAGATGGCGTTCGACCCCGAAATAATCAACAAGATGCTCCCCGTCGACAAATACATCGGCGGTGCGGAACACGCGTGCATGCACCTGCTCTACGCGCGTTTCTTCACCAAGGCTCTCAGAGACCTCGGATACCTCAAATTCGACGAACCGTTCACGTCGCTTGTACACCAGGGAACCATTCTCGGACCCGACGGGTTCAAGATGAGCAAGTCGCGCGGCAACGTCGTATCCCCCGACGACTACGTCAGCAAATACGGTTCCGATGCGTTCAGGCTCTACCTGATGTTCGGTTTCTCGTACGTCGAGGGCGGTCCGTGGAACAGCAACGGGCTCGAGTCCATCGTCAAGTTCATGGAGCGCGTCGAGCGTCTCGTCAAACGCAGTATCGACCTGGGAGATAAGGACGGCGCGTTCGGAGAGGCTGAAAAGTCCCTGAATTTCGTGCGCCACAATACGATAAGGCGCGTGACCGACGATACCAAACAATTCTCGTTCAACACAGCGATAGCGCGTCTGATGGAGTTCGTCAACGCAACCTACAAGTATCTCGACAACACCAAAGACTCAAACGCGAAATTCACCCGCGACTGCATAGAAGACCTCGTGCTGATGATGGCTCCGTTCGCTCCTCACTTCTCCGAAGAGCTGAACGAAATGCTCGGACATAAAGGCAGCGTGTTCAACCGCTCTTACCCGACGTGCGATCAAAAAGCACTCGTGCTCGACGAATACGAGCTCGCCGTGCAGGTCAACAGCCGCATGAAAGCCAAGATCGTCGTGCCCGTCGATGCGGACGAAAACACCATAAAAGAGACCGCGCTTGCAAACGCTCAGGTAAAACAGGCAGTCGGCAACATGAACGTCGTCAAAGTCATCGTTATACCCAAACGTCTCGTCAATATCGTCGTAAAATAAGGAGATATATATGATAGACATAAAACTCATCAGAACCAATCCTCAGCTCGTAAAGGACAACATCAAAAAGAAGTTCCAGGACGAAAAACTGGTGCTCGTCGACGAAGTCGAGGCTTTCGATAAAGAATTCAGAGAGGCAAAGACGCGCGGCGACTATCTGCGCGGTCAGCGCAACGCCGTCAGCAAACAGATAGGCGGCTTTATGGCAAAAGGCGACAAGCAGGCTGCGGAAGATGCCAAAAAACAGGTCGCCGAAATAGCGGCTGAGCTCCTCGCGCTCGAAAAACGCGAAGAAGTCCTGCAGGAAGAGATAAGAAAACGCATGCTCGTCATCCCCAACATCATCGACGACAGCGTGCCTATCGGCAAGGACGACAGCGAAAACGTCGAAGTCGAACGCTTCGGCGACCCGTACGTCCCGCCCTTCGAGATCCCCTATCACGTCGACATAATGGAGAAACTCGACGGCATCGACCTCGACAGCGCGCGTCGTACCAGCGGCAACGGTTTCTACTACCTGACCGGCGACATCGCCCGCCTGCACAGCGCGATCCTCTCCTACGCGCGCGACTTCATGATCGACCGCGGTTTCACCTACTGCATCCCGCCGTTCATGATCCGCTCCGAAGTCGTCACGGGCGTCATGAGCTTTGCCGAAATGGAAAACATGATGTACAAGATAGAAGGCGAAGACCTCTACCTGATCGGCACCAGCGAACACTCGATGATAGGCAGATTCATGAATACCATCCTGCCCGAGAACTCGCTGCCCAAAACGCTGACGAGCTACTCTCCATGTTTCCGCAAAGAGGTCGGCGCACACGGCATCGAAGAGCGCGGCGTCTACCGCATCCACCAGTTCGAGAAACAGGAGATGATCGTCATCTGCAAACCCGAAGAAAGCCCCGAGTGGTTCGTAAAACTTTATACCAACACCGTGGACTTCTTCCGCACCCTTGACATCCCCGTACGCACTCTCGAGTGCTGCTCTGGCGACCTCGCGGACCTCAAGGTCAAGAGCCTCGACGTCGAAGCGTGGTCTCCGCGTCAGAAAAAGTACTTCGAGGTCGGCAGTTGCTCCAACCTCGGCGACGCTCAGGCGAGACGCCTCGGCATCCGCATAAAGGGCGCGAGCGGCAATTACTTCGCGCATACGCTGAACAATACCGTCGTCGCTCCTCCGCGCATGCTGATAGCTTTCCTCGAGAACAATCTGAACGAGGACGGCAGCGTGCGTATCCCAGTCGCTCTGAGACCTTATATGGGCGGCAAAGAAGTCATCGGAAAGTAATCCAAAAGCAAAAGATCTCCGACGTTTTTCAGAGATCTTTCCGTAATAAGACGACACGCGACCCGTTCGCCATACGGCAAAATATTCGCTCTCCGTACTCGACAAGACGGCTACTGTCGCATTCGCGCTCGTATTCGAGGTCTGGTACTGGATATTCCACAAAGGCGAATAACGCGCCAAACGTGCGGATCACCCGAAAAAACGGATACATATCAAACAAAATACTGCGCGCCGCAAAAGGTTTTCGCTTTTGCGGCGCATCTTTGTACATTGATTGAACCGTATTTCGGAATTGCCTTTCGAATCTCTTTTTGATTTTTCTGGTTTCAGTCAGCCGAGCGTCTCTTCTCAGATATTCTTCTTGAATATTCTCCTTCTGAATACGGGGGCTGGTTCTCCCGCCTTTACCATCTCTCTCGTCAGAAGTTCCCGCATCTTCTGCTTGACCTCGACATATTCGGGCGAGTTTATCAGGTTCTTGCGCTCTCCCCTGTCGTTTTCTTTATCGTAGAGATAATCGTCCTTGTAAACGTTCGTATCGTAATTCTGCCCCGACGTCACGCTGTAAACGTATCTGTGCGTTATCACGCATCTGCCGTTGCCGCTCTCGCTGATATGTACGAATACGCAGTCGCGTTCTTCCCCCGACTGCATCGCTATGCCGTCGAAAGTCTCGGGCACGGGTATCCCCGCCGCGGTCAGCACCGTAGGCGGCAAGTCTATCAGTGACACGAGCCTCCCAACGTTGCCTTTGTCCTTTGCGTACGCACCGCCGAACATCACGAGAGGGATATGCGTCGACCCGCTGTGACACGACCGCTTGTATTCGAGATTTCGCGTCCTGAAATGACAGCCGTGATCGGACGTGTATATTATCAGAGTATCGTCGTACTTCCCGTTTTTCTTCAGTTCGTCGACTATACGCGCGACGCACTTGTCGAGTTCTTCGCAACACGCGAGATACGACGGATAATGCACGACGTGATCCCCGACAAGTCCTTTTATGTCCTCGGGATAGGGCATTTTTCTGAATTTCGCCGCCGTCCCCGCGGGACACTCGAATCTGCCCGACGTGTTCTGGTGATGAGGCTCGAGATAGGACAAAAACAGAAAATACGGCTTTTCGTGCGGCGACGTGATATAGTCTATCGCGTAGTCGGTCATCTTCTCTGCCCTGATCCCGTCGAAACGCACCTCTTTGCAGTCGTTGTCCCACAGCTTTCCGCCGCTGCCGCTCGACGAAAACTCCAGAAGATCGGCGGCAAGCCAGTATTTGTATCCGCCGCGCAGATCTTCGGGCACGCCTTTGTTTCTGTACTCCAGTCCCTTGGACGCAAGATGCCATTTCCCTATATAAGCGGTGTCGTATCCGCCCGCATTGAACGCGTCGGCAAGGTGTACCCCCTCTTTTTTCATAGGCACGCCGTTGGTAATGCAGCCGTTCTTATTGGGATACTGCCCCGTTTGCAAACACGCGCGCGCAGGTCCGCACACGGGTTGACAAGTATAAGCGAAGTCGAACGAGTCGCCTTCTTTTGCAAATTCCGTCAGATTGGGCGTGACCTCCGCGTTTATCGTGTCCGCTCTCTGCTGATCGCTGAATATAAAGATTATATCGGGTTTTCTGCTCATCTTCTTCCCTTACCCGTAGACTTTTCAGTCGTTTTCCTTTTCTGAAAGTTTCTGCCCCATGATCACGCCCATGACCGACGCCATCATAAGTCCTCTCGTCCAGCCGCTGCTGTCGCCGAGACAATGCAGTCCCTTTATACTCGTATTGAAGTCCTCGTCCATCTTGACCTTGTTGGAATAGAACTTGAGCTCGGGCGAATACAACAAAGTCTCCGCCGCCGCAAATCCAGGCACTACCTCGTCCACCGCCTGTATGAAGTTGATGATGTTTATCATCGCGCGGTATGGCATAGCCGCAGTTATGTCGCCCGCGACCGCATCGGGAAGAGTGGGTCTGACGTTGCTCCTCGCGAGCTCCTTCTGCCACGTCCTCTTGCCGTCTATTATGTCGCCGTACCTCTGCACGAGTATGTGTCCCGCGCCGAGCATGTTGGTCAGCTCGCCTATCTTCTGCGCGTACGCGATAGGCTGATTGAACGGCTCGGAGAAATTGTGCGAGCAAAGTATCGCCAGGTTCGTGTTGGACGACTTCAGCTCTTTGTAGCTGTGCCCGTTGACGACCGCGAGATCGTTGTCGTAATTCTCCTGGCTGACGAAACCGCCCGGGTTCTGACAGAAAGTGCGCACCTTGTTTTTGAACGGCTTGGGATAGCCTATCAGCTTTGATTCGTACAGCACACGGTTGACCTTTTCCATGACCTCGTTGCGCACCTCTACCCTGACGCCGATGTCTACCGTGCCGGGCTGGTGCATTATGTTGTGTTCCGCACACAGGTGCTCGAGCCAGTCCGCTCCGCGCCTTCCCGTGGCGATGACCGTATTCTTCGCACGCACCTCTTCGGTCTTCTTGCCGTTGTCTATGATTACGCCCGAACACTTGTCTCCCTCGAGGATTATGTTTTCGCACTGGTAGCCGAAAAGTATGTCGACTCCGTTCTTGATAAGGTATTGCTCTATCGCGTAATATATCTGCTGCGCCTTTTCGGTGCCGAGGTGACGTATCGGACAATCGACCAGCTTGAGTCCCGCCTTTATCGCGCGCTTTCTGATCTCCTTGACCTCTTCTTCCTGACCCAGTCCTTCGACGTGCGTATCCGCGCCGAATTCGAGATATATCTTATCCGTATACTCTATCATCTTCTGCGCATAGTCCTCTCCTATCAGTTCGGGCAGCTGACCGCCTACCTCGTGGCTGAGCGACAGCTTGCCGTCCGAGAACGCGCCCGCTCCGCTGAAGCCCGTCGTGATATGGCAGTACGGCTTGCAGTTGACGCAGACGTTCGTCTTCGCCTTGGGGCAACGGCGTTTCTCTATCGCAACGCCCTTTTCCACTATCAGGATTGAGCCTTTGTAGTTGTGGCGAATCATCTCTATCGCGGTGAATATGCCCGCGGGACCCGCGCCGATTATTACGGTATCGTATTTCATTTGCATTTCTCCTTTCGCGCTTTACGCGCCGCCCCGAGGGACGTATAAAAGCCGTGCCTTTCGCGACACGGCGCAATTGGCTTTTACTTCGTGCCGAACAGTCTGTCGCCCGCATCTCCCAGCCCCCGGAAGGATATAACAGTCCGCGTTGAGCCCGCGGTCTAGCGCGGCGAGATAAATCTTTACGTCGGGGTTTTTCTCGGCGACCTTTTCCACGCCCTCGGGCGAACCTATCACCGACATCAGTTTTATGCTCTTTACGCCGTGAGCTCTCAGATGCTCTATCGCCGCGTTTGCCGAGCCGCCCGTAGCCAGCATCGGGTCGAGCAGAGTCACCTGCATATCCGCTATCCCTTCGGGCAGCTTGCTGTAATACGCCTCAGGCTTTTTGGTCTCCTCGTTGCGTTGCAGCCCTATGTGCCCCACTTTCGCGAGCGGAAATATCTTCTGCACGCCGCTGACCATGCCAAGCCCCGCGCGCAGTATCGGAACGATCGCTATCTTCCTTTCCGAAACAATGCGCTGCACGCATTTCTCGAGCGGAGTCTCGACCGTTATCTCGCGCGTCGGCGCGTCCTTGAAAGCCTCGTAGGTCATCAGCATCGTGATCTCCTCGACAAGCTCCCTGAATTCCTTTGTGCCGGTATTTCTGTCGCGCAGAAAGGCTATCTTGTGGCTTATCAGCGGGTGATCGAATATCTTTACGTTGTCGTGATCTTTCATTTCGTTTTCCGTCCTGTTCCATTATCTTATTTTTTTGCCCGAATGTCAATACTTTTCTGTTTTTCGCGTGCGTGGCGTGCGTGCGCGGACGATCGGCAGACCTTTTTCTCCCCGTCGTTGATATTTGCGCGCCGTTGTGGTATCATATCAAGGATGACATTTGCGAGGTATCACATGGATAATAAAAAATACGAA
This sequence comes from uncultured Christensenellaceae bacterium, assembly GCA_944380305.1. Taxonomy (GTDB): domain Bacteria; phylum Bacillota; class Clostridia; order Christensenellales; family UBA3700; genus Ornithoclostridium. Next base: position 32,572 of record CALWHF010000010.1, on the reverse strand, counting down.
AACGTGAAGATCAAAGACCTGCCCTACAAGCGTTACACTTACGAGCAGGCGAAACAAAGCTACGACGAATTCTTCGCCGCCGCCGAAAAGGCGACCTGCGCCGACGATGTGCTCGCGGCTCGCGAAAAGTACGTCCTGACCGCAAACAGCGCGTACGCGACGGCATACTCGCTCGCCAACGCACGCTTTACGCAAAATACCAGAGACGAGTTCTACGACGGCGAAGTGACCTACTACGACGAGGTCTCGCCCGCCGTGACGGGACTCGGCGTCAGATATATCGACGTGATGCTGTCCTCTCCTTTCCGCAAGGAATTGCAGGCAAAACTCGGCGACGTGCTCTACCGCACTTTCGAATTCGAGAAAGCGTCGTACGACGACAAGATCGAGGAAGAAGTCAAGCTCGAGAACGCCTATTCGACCGAATACGTCAAGCTGCTCTCTACCGTCGAATGCGATTTCAACGGCGAGAAAAAACCTCTCTCCTACGTCCGCGGCTTCCTTGAAGACAAGGACAGAGACGTGCGCAAAGCCGCCGCGGAGAGCATCGGCAAAGCTATGCAGGCGCACGCCGCAGAGTTTGACGACGTATTCGACCGCCTCGTCAGGATCAGAAACAAGATGGCGAAAAAACTCGGATACAAAAATTTCACCGAGCTGGGCTATTACCGCCGCGGCAGGATAGACTACGACCGCGCCGCCGTAGAAAAATTCAGGCAAAACGTCGTCGCCGCGATAACTCCCGTAGTCGCGGAGCTTAAAGCCGACGTAGCGAAAAAACTGGGGATCGAAGACTTCAAGGTCTACGACGACAACGTATATTCGAAGGACGAAGTGCCCGTGCGCGATTGCTCGGTAGACGAGTTCTTCACCCGCGCGAAAGAGATGTATTCGTCTATGGACAAAGATCTGTCCTCTCTGTTCGACCGCATGGTAGCCGAAGAGGCTTTCGACGTTCTGCCGAGAGACGGCAAGACGGGCGGTGGATACTGCACGACTTTCGAGGACTTCGGCAAGATATTCATTCTCGCCAACTTCAACGGCGCGAGCGGCGACATCGACGTGATAACCCACGAGTTCGGGCACGCTGTCGCGATGGATTACGCGATGCGGAAAGACCACGACGAGCTGTCCATAGGCGGCTGCGAAACCGCGGAATGCCACTCTATGAGCATGGAGTTCCTGGCATGGCCGTATATGGACAAATTCTTCGGCAGACTGGCTTCCGATTACCGCAAAAAGCACCTCTCCGACGCGCTGACATTTATCCCGTACGGCTGTATCGTAGACGAATTCCAGCACGAGGTCTACGACAACCCCGATATGACCCCCGCGGAAAGAAACGCGCTCTATCTGCGCCTCTCAAAAAAATACCGCCCCTACCTCTCCTACGACGGCATCCCCTATCTCGAAAGCGGCACGCGCTGGCAGTACCAGGCGCATATATTCGAGTCGCCCTTCTACTATATCGACTACTGCCTCGCAGAGACCGTCGCGCTCGGTTTCCTCGCGCTGTCGCGCAAGGACTACTCTCTCGCACTCGAAAAGTACAAGGAGATGTGCAAGACGGGCGGCGACAAGTTCTTCTCCGACATCGTAAAGACGGCGGGCATTGCCTACCCGTTCGGCGACGGCACTCTGAAGGCTCTCGCAGACGATATGAAAGAAGTGCTCGCGTCACTCTGACGCAAGTTTACAAAAAAACGCGCTTGCAACACGCGGCAAGCACAAAAATCATAAAGATAATAATAAGTTTAACAAACACGGGCAGGAAAATTCCTGCCCGTCTGCTTTATCGTTTTTGCAATGACCCTTATTCAGTTATTTCAGGGATCGTAATTTCAGGAACTTTTCCGAAATCGTAGTATATAAAGCTCATATCGTCACTTTTGTCGTCTTTATCGTATATTGCAAACGCACACAATCTGTTGTTTTTGAATTTGTATACCCAATCATTACCATCGCCATCTTCATAAACATATGCTTTATATTCGTCGCTCCATTTTACCCCAACACCTTCTGCGCCGTCGAGTCCACGATAATATGCGTAAAATAATTCTAAGTCTTCCGTATAATAATTATTGAAATACCTTCCTGTTACTTTTCTCCAATTTTTATTATCAAAGCTGAATAACTTATATAAAATATCGTCTTCATAATAAACATAGGTATATACCGCAGTTGTGCCCAAAATCGCCAAAGGCGTACCCGTCTCTGCTATTAAGTCATACGTATTATTAACGCTCTTCATTTTTTCTCCGCATACTTCAATTGATAATTGTACACGATTGTTATCTCCACAGAATTCAATTCTAAAATTATCAACGTTCTTAGAGTCTTGCACCATACTTATCAACTCTTCTTCCGTTATCTTATCCGAAACGATGTCCTCGAACTTCGTATCTGCGGTAATTTCCTGCTCTTCGCCTTTTTTGTCGCAAGCAACGAACGCGGTCAAAGACATGATAATTACGAGAACGACTGCCGTGATTGCAATTATTTTTTTCATAATATAACTCTCCTTTTTCTTTAATTATAATTCGGCAATTTTCAATGTGTCAAGCATTTTATACCATTTGGTATAACTTGATTATTTTTATACCGTTTGTCGTAACCTATATGTATGAACGAATCGACTTATACTAAAACTTTTGCAAAGAGACTTAAAGAGCTTATCGGCAACGAAAGCATCAATTCCGTAGCCAAAAAGATAGGTCTGCCGCAGGCTACCCTGTCAAGATACCTGTTGTGCCAAAGGGAAATAGGACTTGAAAACCTGTGCAAGATTGCCGACTACTTCGGCGAAAGTCTTGATTTTCTGACGGGCAGAAAGGAATATTGATAAGAATGATTTCGATAACGCTAAAAATGCGGGCAGGGAAATTCCTGCCCGCGTTTCGTCTCTTGAATTATGAAAATGCAGGCAGTTCTATCTTTTTTACTTTGCCGAAATCGTAAAAGACATACTCCTCGACGACCTCGCCTGTCAGGGCGTCGCTTATCCTGACGGCGCACAGCCTGCCCTCGCTGAATTTGAAGACGATACGCATGCCGCCCTCTCCTTCGTCCGACAAGATGTACTCATAGCCGCTGCTCTCGTCGCTCCACTGCATGCCGCTATTATCGCCGTCCGAAGCATAGTCTCTGTAAAACAGAAAGCCGTCCAGCATCTCTTTATATGACGTATTTACGATCCCGTTGAAGCCGTCGGAGATTATCTCTTTCGTTTCCCACTTGCCTCCGCCTCTTGACGAAGACTCGAAGTATTTGTCCCCTTCCTTATATTGATATTTATAGATTTTATAATCCTTTTCTCTCTCGTCGTCTCCGACGTACTCGTAATCGAACGTATTTTTGAGCGTCTGTCCGTCAAACTCCATAATACCGTTGACGACATAGTCTTTTTGTTCCGACCTGTTTTTTATCCTGTAATTTCTGACGTCGTCCGCGCCGTTGACGATCGCGTCGAGAGCGGCGTCGTCCACTTTTTCAGACGTTATCGCGTCGAAATCCACGTCGTCGGGATTCGTGCGTCCGCCGTTGTCGCAGGCGGACAGACACGCAGTCGCAAACGCGAGGACAAGAGCAAGCAACAGACAAAACTTCTTTTTCATGACTTTCTCCCTTTTTTCATTATAAAGGGTATTTTTCGGCAAGTCAATACGGATACCGCGCGACCCGCCCCGCCCGTCTGCACCTACGCCAAATATCGGCACAAAAAACGGCTCCCTTGCGGAAGCCGTCTGTATTTTGTATTTACGCGTTATTACTCCGCAACGTACGGGAGCAGAGCCATGACTCTCGCGCGCTTGATCGCCTCTGCGAGAAGTCTCTGGTGCTTTGCGCAAACGCCGCTCATACGTCTCGGAAGGATCTTGCCCTTCTCGGTGATGAACTTGCGCAGTTTTGCAACGTCCTTGTAATCGATCTCGGTAGCCTTGTCTACGCAGAAGGTGCAGACCTTTTTGCGGGGAGCCTTTCTAGCCGGTCTCTTGACAACTTTCTCTTCGCTCATTTTTATATCTCCTTATAATCAGAATGGTAAATTGTCGTCGGACGCATCGACCTCTTCGAGTTTGGTCACGTCCGCGCGGGAGGATCTGCCCTGTTGGGGAGCGTCCTCTCTGTTGCCGTTCGGAGAGGAAAGGAATTCCACTTCGTCGGCGATGACTTCGACCGAGGTGCGCTTCGCGCCGTCCTGGGTCTCGTAATTGCGGATCTGCAGCGAGCCGACTACGCCGACCTTTCTGCCCTTGCTGAGCGACTTCGCACAGCTTTCCGCAACGCCTCTCCAGGTGACCACGTTGAAGTAGTCCGCCTCGTTGTTTTCTTTGCTGAATCTCCTGTTGACCGCGATCGAGAATCTGCAGTAGCTGACTCCGCTGGGAGTAGCACCGCTCTCGGGGTCTTTTGTAAGATTGCCGATAAGAATGATCTTGTTCATAAAATCCTCCTTATTACTTGCGGACTATCATAAGTCTGACGATCTCGTCAACGATACGGCCGAGGCGCGTGATTTCCGCAGGAACGCTCGCGGGAGCGTTGAACGTAGTCAGCACATAGTAACCTTCGTTCTTGAAGTTGATCGGGTAAGCATACTTGCGGGTGCCCCACTTGTCCAGGCTGACGATCTCGCCGCCCGCACTCGTGACGACCGCTTCGATCCTGTCGATAACAGCCTGCTTGCCTTCTTCAGTCACGTCGTTGTCGATGATGTACAAAAGCTCGTACTTGTTCATAGAAACCTCCTTTTGGTCTGATGTCTTCCCGTCTCGCGGGAAGCAAGGATTTTGAAAAATATATTCAAAATGCTTATATAATATATCACAAGTAAAAATAAGTGTAAAGCGTTTTTGAGTTTATAAGCGCAAAATTTTTATTCTTTTATATCGTTTTCTCCGCTCTGCGAAAGCGGTTTTTCGTCTATAAAGCCGATTTCGGGACTTGTTTTCACATCCCTCTTTTCTTTCAGCGGACACATCCCCGCCTTTTTCGCCGCGGGCAGCAACACCCTCGACAAAGGAACGAACAAAAGCGGGAAAACTATGAGATTGCAGATTATCTGCACGACGTAAAACACCCCGCCTCTGACGTAAATTATGGCGAACCGCTGCCAGAACCTGTCGAAAAATCCGCTGAACAGCCCCGTGTCGACAAGCGACGTCTGCACCCCGAAAAGCGTCGTCATGGCCGCCGCGACGAGCGTGATGATCCATTTGTTTTTCACGCCGAGCCTTGCTAAGAGCATGAATACCAACGCGACGCACGGCCAATGGATGAAATAGGAGATCACCCACGGACCCACGCCGAATATCGCCGTTTCGATACCGCAGAAAACAAGCGTCGCGACCACCCCTCCCGCGCCGAGACAATAGCCGTACAACGCGGAGAGAAGGGTCACTCCCTCCACGTTGGGTACGGCGTTCAGCGCGAACTTGACCGCCTCAAGCGTGGCGGCTGCGAGCGCGGTCAGTGCGATTCTTTTTGCGGCAAGTCTGCCTCTTTTCAGAAACTTCTGCTTTTTCACTGCCTTTTTCGCAAAACGGCTGTCATAACTCTCAATAGCTGTCTACTTTGATCAGGATCACGCAGTCCGGCTCGACTGTCATAAGCGAAATGCCTACTGCCGACGAAGTCAGGCTGACGCCGTCGTATTCGATCGTGGTAGCATAAGCGTCCACGCCCTTGTCCTTTTCGACCGACGTGAACAGTCTGACGTATTCGTTAGCCTCGGTCGGCTGAACGCAGCCTATCGCGATCAGGTATTTGCCGAACGAGCTTTCTTCCCACGTCACGCTGACGCCGTGATTGCCTGCAAGCTGCATGACGGCAGCCTCTCCGTTCTTCTCCCCGTCGAGAAGAGCCATGTCTATCGTATAGACATCTGCCTCTCCCTCTTTGGGCATAAGCACTACTCTGAAAGTGCCTTCTTTTGCCGCAGGCGTCTGATCGTCAGTGCAAGCCGCGAACGCAAACGCGAGCGAAAGCACGAGTGCCAGTGTGAGCATGACTGCCAAAATTCTTTTTTTGTTCATATATACTCCTTTTCCGCCTTATAACGCTGTTTCGCTTTTTCGGCGGTAAATTTATTGTCGGAAATACGCTTGCCATACCGCGATTACCGTGCGCGTTTTTATAAGTTTTTATCTGAAAAAACGCATTCGCGGGTCCGTGTGTTTCAATCGTCGTATTGCGGAAAAATCGGAAAGAAAAAAGAAAGCCGCTCAAAAAGCGGCGAAATTTCAAAGCACGATAAGGCGCGGCGAAGCCGAGCCACGAGCCGTCGAATCTCCCTCCGAAATTCCGCTTTTATACTCCGTCGGCAGGTCTCCTGACTTGCGGCAAAACCCTGCGCCTTCCCTTTTCAAGTGGCATAATGCAAGGTCTTCGCGCCGCTTACAGTAGCGGGGGCTGTACGGGTCTTTCACCCGTTTCCCTTTTAATGTCCGCAATGCGGACAACCTGACAAAGCCCGTTCCTCTTGCGAGTATGTCGGTAAAACCGTAACTAGATTATATCAATATTCTTCTCTTTAATCAAGCGGATAGACGCCGTAAAGGCGCAAAATAAGGCGGGATCGCTCCCGCCTTGTTCCTTTTTTTCGTTTATAGAATATCCCGTTATCTCTCGATAAGCGATCTTCCCGTCATCTCCGCGGGCTGAGCAATACCCATCACGTCGAGCATCGTCGGAGCTATGTCGCACAGCTTGCCGCCGTCCTTGAGCCCCTTGACGCCGTCCGCGCCTATCACGAGGAAGGGAACGGGGTTGGTCGTATGCGCGGTGAACGGGGTGCCGTCCGCTTCGAACATATAGTCCGCGTTGCCGTGGTCAGCCGTCAGCAGAGCCTGACCGCCGACGGAGAGTATCGCGTCGATGACCTTCTGCACGCATTCGTCAACGACCCTGACCGCCTTCTTAGCCGCTTCCATAACGCCGGTATGCCCGACCATGTCGCAGTTGGCGAAGTTGAGGATCATCACGTCGTACTTGCCGCTCTTTATCTCTTCGACCGCCCTGTCGCATACCTCGTACGCGCTCATCTCGGGCTTCATATCGAAAGTCGCGATCTTCGGGGAGTCAATGAGTATTCTGTCTTCGTTCGGATTAGCCGCTTCTACGCCGCCGTTGAAGAAGAAGGTGACGTGAGCGTACTTCTGCGTCTCGGCGATCCTGAACTGCTTTATGCCCTGTTTAGAGAGGTACTCGCCGAGCGTGTTGACGTGGACCTCGGGCTTGAACGCGACGTCGAGGAAGTCGTTGAACTTGACGTCGTACTGCGTGAACGAAACGTAGACGGGCGCGAGAAATCCTTTCTTTCTCGGGAAAGACGGGAAATCAGGCATGATGAACGCCCTCGAGATCTGTCTAGCTCTGTCGGGTCTGAAGTTGAAGAATATCACGCTGTCGCCGCTGTCCACGGTAGCGACGGGCTTGCCCTTCTCGGTGATGACGACGGGCACGACGAACTCGTCGGTCACGGCTCTCTTATAACTGTTCTCCATCGCCTCGACGGGGTCTTTTTCGATCACGCCTTCACCGTCGACGAGCGCGGAATACGCCTTTTCCACTCTGTCCCAGATGTTGTCTCTGTCCATCGCGTAGAACCTGCCCGAGATAGTCGCTATTTTGCCGAATTTCTCTTTCTTCATGAAATCGACGAGCTCTTTGACGAAACCTTCGCCGCTCTTGGGCGGGACGTCTCTGCCGTCCATAAAGCAATGGACGTAAACCTGGTCGAGTCCGCGCTGTTTAGCCATCTTTATAAGAGCAAACAGGTGGTGTATGTTGCTGTGCACGCCGCCGTCGGACAGAAGTCCCATGACGTGGAGTTTTCTGCCGTTCTTTTTCGCGCTGTCCATTGCGTTGACGAGCGCGGGATTTTCGAAGAAATCGCCATCCTCGATAGACTTGGTTATTCTGGTCAGCTCCTGATAGATTATCCTGCCCGCGCCGATATTCAGGTGCCCCACTTCGCTGTTGCCCATCTGTCCTTCGGGCAGACCGACCGCGAGACCGCTCGCGTTGAGCTGAGTGAAAGGATATTTCTTTTCGAGCGCGAGCACGTTAGGAGAAGTCTCCTCGGAGATCGCGTTGTTTGCTCCGAACTTGTTGATGCCGTAGCCGTCCATGATGATAAGACCGGTAAATTTCATATATATACCTCGCATGCCCTTTCGGGCTCAAATTTTTTTCCGCTGTCATTGTAGCACATAGCGTTTTTTAAGTCAACGTTTTGCGCCGCCTGTACGCGCGCGCTATTTCGCGAAAACATCCTCTCCGATGTCTGTGACCGTCGACGGCAGATCCGTCTCTCCGAGAGCGGGACAATATGCAAAAGCCCTGCTCCCGATACTCAGAAGTCCCTCGTTGAGGGTCACGACCGCAAGGGACGTACAGTTGATATACGCGTTCTCCCCTATCTTTCTCAGCGTGGACGGCATGACCGCTGCCCCGAGCAGAGAGCAATAGGAAAATGCCCCCGTGCCGATCTCTTCGACTCCTTCGGAAAGGATCGCTCCGCGCAGCGAATCGCACCCGTTAAAAGCCATATCTCCTACACGGGTACAAGAAAACTCTACGTCTGCAAGATATACCGCGCCTGCGAACGCATAGGCCTTTATATCCGACGTGCCGTCCTTTACCGTATAGCTTTCGTCTCCTCTTCCCGCGGGGTATGCGACTAAAGTTCCGTCCACGCCGTACAAAACGCCGTCTTCGGACAGATACGTCGCGCCGCCCTCTTCGACGCTTATATACGTCAGCGCGTCGCAGTACGCGAAAGCTCCGTCACCTATCTTGCCGACCGATGCGGGCAAAACTGTTTCTCCCGCCACCGAACTGCCCGCAAAAGCAAGCGCGCCTATGCTCTCCAAGACGCTTTCCGCCTCAAATTCCAGCCTCGTAAAATTCACCTTGTCCGAAAGAGAGAAAATCAGATAATCGGGCACGGACTTAACTTCTTTTCCTATCACGAATACAGAGCCTTCCGCACCCGCTCCGCCGAACGCGGTAGCCTCCGCGACGGGCGGTATTTCGTTGGCGGCGCGGTATTCGACGCGCATAAGTTTTTCGCATCCGCTGAAAGCTCCAGACGCGAGACGGGTGACCGACGCGGGGATGACCAGCGTCTGTATATCGGTAGCCGCGAAAGCGTGCGAGCCTATCGACGTCAACGCGCCGTTATCCGCAAAGGTCAGGGACGTCAGCAAAGGCGCGCCCATTCCTCTCGCATCGAAAAGCCTCGCGGGAATCGAAACGACGTTTTCGCCCACGATCACCGCGAACCCTTTTTCTCCTCCCGTACCCGAGAACGCGGCATTGCCCTGCACGAGCGCGTCGGCATTCACGGCGTCGTAATTTACCGTCGAAAGCGACCCGCATTCCGCAAACGCGCGATCGCCTATCGTTTTCACTCCAGCGGGCAACCTTATTTTCTCCAGCGCGGAACAGTTTTCGAACGCGCTTTTTCCTATGACGGCAAGACTGTCGGGAAGAGTCAGCGACGTCAGGGATAGGCAGTCCGCAAATGCCCTTTCCCCCAACGAAACAACACCCTCGGGGAGCGTGACGCTTATAATATTTTCTCCTTCGAATGCCCCTGCGGCTATCGCGGTTATGCCTCCTCCGACCGAAAGCTCGGTTTCGCCGCCGACGTATTTTATAAGCTCGTCGCCGTCCTTATCAAGTACGAAAAGTCCTCTTGCGGAATATCTGTCGTTATCCGCCGAAAAACCAACCTCTTCGAGAAGAGGAAGATCGTCGAAAGCCGACCATTCTATTTCGGTGCAATACGCGCCGACGTTTACGCTTTTCAGATGAGGAACGCGCGCGAACGCACCATCCTTTATGCCGTTTATCGCAAAGTATCCCCACGACGACGGCAGCACTATGTAATCTAGAGGATATGCGGACGACACGCTGTCGACGTACAGCTTGCTGTCCTTTATCAACAAAGTGAGGTATCCGAGAGCATACAGACCCTTTTCTTCTTCGTCTGCTTCTTCTCTTACGAGCACTACCGTTTCGTCTTTGACGACGTCGGTATAATTGCCGTCCGCAATCAGCGAATACAGTACGCCGTCCGCCACGAAAAACCTGTCGAGAGGAAGTATCGCCGACCCGCCCTCTTTGACCTTCTGAGTGCCGATGACTTCGCCGTTCATCACGAAAGTCACCGTATACGTTTTTTCTTCGGGAACGGGCGGCTTAGGATCGTCCTCTCCGTCTCCTTCTTCTTCCCCGCCTTCTTCTCCGTCCTCGGCATCGCCGTTTCCGTCGCCTTCATCGGGAAGTACCTGACCCCCGTTTCCTTCTTCGTCATCGGGAGGTATCTCTTCTCCGCCTTCTCCGTCTCCCGACGGGTCGCCCGTCTCGTTCCACGCGGCGTACAGAGTAAGGTCTCCGTCCTTGTCCGAACCGAGATATTCGTCGAGCACGAACGGGATCGTCCCCTCTTCGTCGTAAAACCACCCCGCGAAAGAACACCCGTTCTTCTGAGGATCCTTAGGCAGAGCGAGAGTGCCTTCGGCACATACCGAAATGCCGTAAAGCACGCCGTCGGAATAGAAATATATATTGATGATTTCCGCGCTTTCCCCACCGTTATCGTCCGACGCATACGGCACGTCCGCCCTTTCGCACGCGACAAAGGACGCCGCGAAAACCGCGACGGCGATAAGTACGAAAACGATCAGAATGCGTCTTTTCATATCCTTTCCTTTGCGCTTGTTCAAGACGATCGACCTGACGGCGCGTATGTTATTTCAGTTTTCGGCGAAAGGCGCGTCAAGCACCTCGCTGCCCGAAACGGTATCTATAAGATCTTTCAGTGACTTTGCCGCAAACGCATCCAGCTTAAGCTGCTTTCCTCCTCTCAGCCCTTTGCAGTAATAAGCTATGTGCTTTTTCATATTGTTGCAAACGTATACTTCGGAGTGAAATCCGCTCAGCACGCGTATATGTTCGAGCACTGTCTCCTTGCGCGTCCAGAACGGGAACGGTGTGCCCGTTATGCGGGAAAATATATGCGGATCGCCAAGCGCGCCGCGGGCTATCATGACACCCGCCGCGCCCGTATGTTCCTTTATCTCGCGGTAGTCGGTCGCGGTGAATACGTCGCCGTTGGCAATGACGGGTATCTGCACCGCGCGGACGACTTCGGCTATATAATCCCAGTCCGCTTTTCCCTCGTAAAACTGTTCTCTGGTCCTGCCGTGCACGGTTATCGCCGCCGCGCCCGCATCCTGCATTATCCTTGCGAAATCTACACCCGTGCGTGAATTTTTCTCAAAACCTATCCTGAATTTTACCGTGACGGGTTTCCCCGCGCGTCTGACTTCCCCGACTATTCTCGCCGCCAGGGCTGGGTCTTTCAGAAGCGCGCTGCCCTCACCGTTGGAAACTATCTTCCTGACGGGGCAACCCATGTTTATGTCTATTATATCGAATTTTTCAAGCTCTCCGCTTTCTGCCGCCTTTGCCATTATCTCGGGCTCGCTGCCGAATATCTGTACCGCCGTTATCTCTTCGTCGGCAGTCGTATGCAGCAGGTCTTCGGTATGCTCGTTGCCGTACATCAGACCTTTCGCCGAAACCATTTCGGTATACGTCAGCCCCGCCCCCGCTCTCGCGCAGAGAGATCTGAGTCCCACGTCGCTGTAACCCGCTATCGGCGCGAATACGACGTCGCTTTTCAGCTCTATCCCGTCAATCCTCATTCTTCGCCTCTCTCCACAGCGCGTCGAGTTCTTCGAAGGAACATTCCTTCATCGGCTTTTTGCAGTGCTCTTCGACGTAAGCGAAACGCTTGCAGAATTTCTCGGTTGCCGCCGTCAGCGCGACTTCGGGTTCTGTCCCCGCGAGTCTGAGCACGTTGACAGCCGCAAACAGAAGATCTCCGCCCTCTTTCTCCTTTTCTTCCGAAGACGCGGCTAAAAACTCCCCTATCTCCTCGTGAAGTTTCTCGACTGCGGCGTTAATGCTGTCGAAATCCATACCCGCCTTTGCCGCGGTCTTCTGTATCTTGTACGCTCTCATCAGCGCAGGCAGAGACTTTGACGTCTTGTCCATCTTGTCCGTATACGAGACGTAGTGTTTTTCTTTTCCTTTCGCGCGGTCCCATGCCGCAAGCCCTTCTTCCGCCGTACGCGCGACAATGTCGCCGAAGACGTGCTCGTGCCTGCCTATAAGTTTCGTGCAGAGTGCCGTCGTCACGTCCCTGACGTCATACTCGCCCTTGTCTTCGCCTATCACGCTGTGGAAGACCGCCTGCAAAAGCACGTCTCCCGTCTCTTCTATCATATTGTCGACGTCGTCGTTGTTTATCGCGTCGACAAGTTCGTAAGCCTCTTCGATCAGATTAGCGCGTATGCTTTCGTGAGTCTGCGCTCTGTCCCACGGACAGCCGTTTTCCCCGCGAAGTCTGTATAAAAGTTCTACGACGTCTGCAAAACCGTATCTCTTTTTCTCGAGAAAATCCCTCGGCGGACAATATACCGTCGTCGAATATCCGAATTTTTTGCCGAAATCTATCTCCGCGACCGACGTCTTCTTTCCCGAGACGAAAACTTCTTCGTCCTCGCCTACGAGGTCGATGAGCCTCAGCTTGACCTCCGATGCTATGTACTTGTCGTCCACGTCGGTTATCACGAGCGGCAAAGATCTGTCGCAGTCGAACGCCCTGTCCGCGACGAGATCGTACGCGCTGAGGAAAGTCGCTCCCGTCGAAAACCCCGCCACGGCGACCGCGCGCGAAACGGAAGGATAAATCTTTATATCCGTTCTGCCCGCGAGAAGAGCGACCGACTTGTCGTCGTAACCGCTCCCGTTGACGCAATAACACACTCTGCCTTTCAGCGAAAGCAGTCTTTCGACTATCTTCTCGTCGAGTTCGTCGAAGTTTTCGCTCGCGTCGTAAATATCGTCCGCAGTCGAGACGTCCTTGCCTTCGAAATAGGCAAACGTATCCGTCTTGCCCGTCTTTACCACGACGTGTTTCGCTCTCGCGATCGCATCCGCGCCCTCGAGCGTTATCTGTCCTTTTCTGCAACCGAGTCCAACGACTTCAATCATCCGTATCTCCCTTCGAGCGTCTGAAAGCCGCTCTTATTCCGTCTTTTCCTAGTGCTTTGGTCAGGCAGAGAACCGCGAAATACACTCCCGCCCCGACTATCGCGCCGACAGCCGTACGCGCGTAAGCGTTGCGCACGGTCAGCGCGACCGCCTGTATGCACACGCCCATTATAACACCGCCGACGGCTATTTTGCTACCGCTTTTGACAAGTTGCGCGTTTTTGCCAACGAGCTCGACATATCTGACGCCCGCGAGAGCGCATACCAGAACGTACATCGCAAGCTGACATACAGGCGCGGCGATTATGCCTATGCGAGGCAGCAATATCGCCTGCATCGCCGTCTTGATCGCGACTGCCAGAGCAAGATATACCGCCGCGTGTCTGCCCGAACCGAGAGCCTGGAGCATACCGCAAAGAAGCTGCACCCCCGACGCGACCACGACGGCAAACGACTGCGCCCTGAGGAGCATTGCCGCAGTCTCTGCCTCTTCGACCGAAAACCCGGGATACAACACTCCTATCACGTCCTTTGCAAAGACCAGCAGGGCGAAAAAGCAAGGCACCGAGATCGAGAAACATACGGTGAGCGTGAAAGCCGTCGCCTCGTTGACCTTGACGTATTCGCCTTTTGCCACTCCCGAGGATATTTTCGGAATGACCGCAAGCGACAGCGAAAGCGCGACGACCACGGGGAGATTTATCACCGTACCCACCGCGCCGCCGTACAGTCCGTACGCCGTCGTCGCGTCCGAAAGCGACGCGCCTCCCGCGGTCAGAAACCTGACTATCGTGAAACTGTCGAGAAATCCCGAAAGAGGCAGGACCAACGCTCCCGCAAGCACGGGTATCATACTTCTCACAATATCGAAATATATGCGTTTATCTACACGGGTACGATAAATCTTTTCTTTGCCAATATCCTTGCGGTATGCCGCCGCCATAAAGACAAGCCCCGCGATCTCGCTGACGGTGACTGCGAAGAGCGCACCGTAGACAGCCGCCGTCACCCCGTACTTTGCCAGAACGTACGCGGCGGTAAGACCAACGGCGAGCTTGACGGCTTGCTCCGTCGTCTGCGAAAGCGCGTTTGCCGTCATTCTTCCCTTGCCTATAAAATAGCCCTTGTAATATGCCGAAAGAGTCACCGCGAAAACCGCGGGAGCTACGACGGTATATCCCGTCCAGACGGACGGTCTCGACTGCAAAGCGGCGATAGGATACGCAAGCGCGACCATCATTGCCGCGCCTGTCAGCCCGAGAAAAAAGGATACGCGCCGAGTAGCCGCGCGCGTAGCGGGTATGTCTACACCGAGAGCGTCGGCGTATGCGACGTACCTTCCCACTATCGTCGGAACAGCCGCGCTCGTCAGCGTCAGAAAAAGAGCGTATACGGGGAAAAAGGTCTGGTAAAGACCTATCCCCTCCGCTCCGAGCACGTTGGTCAGAGGCACGCGGTAAAACGCGCCTATCACTTTTGCCGCTATACCCGCGAGAGCGAGCCCCGCGGTCGAACGCAGCAAAGAATTCTCGCGCGTACCGCGCATTACTCCAGCGTAGCCGCTATCAGATCCGCCGCCAGCGCGCAAAGTCTCGCCTCGGTAGCCGATATTGTCGCATCCGAACACAACACGACGCCGCCGTACAGATCGCCGCCCACTATAAGCGGAACGATATGCTGATTCTTGCAACCCACAGGCTTATCCCTGACTATCTGCACGGGAGAATCGGGCGCGCAAGCCTTGCGGTCGTCCAGCGTCTTGTACAGCTTGTCGCTGATCTCTTCCCCGACAAGGCCGCGGAACGACGCGCCGCTCGCGCCGAGCACGGTCACGCTGTCACATATAACCGCTCCTTTGCCCGTCGCGCGGGTCAGAGCGTCGCAGTAAGCCTGCGAAAAGTCCGCGCCCGATCCGAGCGCGCTGTAACGCCTGAGCACGAGCGATTTGTCGCCCGTGGTGAAAATCTCCATCTGCTCGCCCTCTTTGAGTTTGAGCGTCTTTCTGAGTTCTTTGGGTATCACGACTCTGCCGAGTTCGTCGATACGCCTGACGATTCCCGTTTCCTTCATTTTCCCTCCGTATATCGGCATTAGTATCTTCAAGGCGCGGGTAAATATTCTCAAACGCGGCGCAAAACCTCGCTCCTTTCGCGAAAACTTCCGAAGCCTCGTCACGCCGTCCAAAAGATTCCGTTTCGCCTGGACAAAACCGCGACAAAAAAAGACGCCCCTTTCGGGACGTCTCGGAATTCTGAATTTGCGTCGGGCAATTCTCTTATCCGAATATCTTTTTGAGTTCTTTGACGGTCGCGTTCGCGTCCTTGCAGTATATGCCGCCTATGCTCTCGGCGTATTCGGGAGTTATAACCGCGCCGCCCACGAGTACGGGAATATCGGGATATTTTTCCCTGACGAGGGCTATCGTCTCCGCCATATTCTGCGCAGTCGTAGTCATCAGCGCGGAAAGCCCGAGAACGCACGGATAGTTTTTCTCCACAGCGTCCAGCACGACCATGTGATCCACGTCTCTGCCGAGGTCGGTCACTTTGTAGCCGTAGTTGGACACCACGGCTTTTACTATGTTCTTGCCTATGTCGTGGATGTCGCCCTTTACGGTCGCTATCACGAAACGGTTGTCGCTCTCCTTGATGCCGCCTTCCTTCATCTTCTCTTCGAGCGCGGCGAAAGCCTGTTTCGCGCTGTCTGCCGCCGCTATAAGCTGAGGAAGGAATATCTTGCCGCTCTCGTAAAGCTCCCCGACTCTGTCGAGCGCGGGGATTATGTGCTTTGCCGCGACGTCGAGAGGAGGCATTTCTTTGAGCAGTCTTTCGGCTGTCTCTCTCGCCGCTCCGCCCATACCTCCTACGATAGCGCGGGTCATATCTGGTGCGCCCTCGGGAGCGAGTTCTTCTGCTTTCACGCTGTCAGTCTTCGCCGCATAAGCTATATACGCATCGGTCGCGCCCTCTTTGCCGAGCAGGAAATCTCTCGCGTAATCGCTGCTTTTTATGTTGACGAGCGACGGATTTATTATCGCCAGATCCAGCCCCGCCTCTTTCGCCATTGCGAGGAAACAGGCGTTTATATCCTCTCTTCTCGGCATTCCGAAAGATATGTTGCTGACGCCGAGGATACTCCCCGCTCCCGTCTTCTTTATCTCGCCCAGCGCGCCTACGGTACATACCGCGCTGCCTTTCTGCGCCGACTCTGCCATCGTCAGAGTATCGACGTATACGTCTTCTATCGCAATGCCCGCCTTCAGACATTCGTCCGCCAGTCTCTTGCCTATCGCGACCCTGCCCTCTATGCTGTCCGGGATACCGTTCTCGTCCAAGGCGAGACAGACGACCGCCGCGCCGTATTTCTTCGCGAGCGGGAGCACCGCGTCTATACTGCTCTGCTTTCCGTTGACCGAATTTATCAGAGCCTTGCCGTTGTATCTTCTCAATGCGGCTTCGAGTACTTCGGGCGACGAACTGTCTATCACGAGCGGTCTCGACACGACTTTCTGCAAGCCCTCGACGACCCTGACCATATTCGCCTTTTCGTCCGTGCCGTTGAGCCCGACGTTGACGTCGAGAATATCCGCGCCGGACTGCGACTGTTCTATGCCCTGCGCGAGGATATAGTCGAAATCGCCCTCACGGAGTGCCTTCTGAAACAGCTTTTTGCCCGTAGGGTTTATCCTCTCTCCGACGACCTTCATGCCGTCCACTATGACCGTGGACGTCGCGCACGACAACGCGCGCACTTTCTTATATTCGGGACGCGGAGCGACGTCTTTTATCCTTTCGTTCATCATGCGGATATAATCCGGTGTGGTTCCGCAGCAACCTCCCAGAATATTTATCCCCAGCGAATGTATCTTCTCCATCGCGGAGCAGAACTCCCCGATGCCTATATCGTATACCGTCCTGCCGTTTTCGAAACGCGGCATACCCGCGTTGGGCTTTATGAATACGGGGAGCGGGGTGCTTTCGACGAGCTTTTTCGCCATCGGCAGCATCTCCATAGGTCCCAGCGAGCAGTTGATGCCTATCGCCGAAACGCCCATTCCCGAAATTATGCGCGCAAAACTCTCCACGTCGGTACCGAACGCGCTCCTGCCGCCCGCCTCGAAGGACATGGACAGCATTACGGGAAGAGAGCTGTTCTCCTTTGCCGCGAGCAGAGCTATGCGCGCGTCCGCGATGTCGGTCATCGTCTCGATCGCTATCAGATCGGTCGCGTCGTTCGCGGCGCACATTATCGCCGCATAATTTTCGTACGCCTCGTCGAAACTTATGCCGCCCTCGCCTATCAGCTTGCCGAGAGGTCCTATATCCAGCGCGACGTACGCCCTGTCTCCCGCCGCTTTTCTCGCGATCTCCGTCGCCGCGCGGACGATCTTCGCCGTATCGTCGCCGAGCTTGAGCGGATTCGCGCCGAAAGTATTGGTATATATCACGTTGCTGCCCGCGTCCACATAGTCGCGGTGCACCGAAAAGACGGTTTCGGGATCTTCGATATTCAGCCTTTCCAGACGGTAGCCCGCAGGCGCGCCGCTTCTTTCGGTCAGCAGACTGCCCGTTGCTCCGTCAAGGATTATTTTTCCCGAAAAATCAATCACCGCAAAAACCTCCTTCGCACGACCCGCGTTTGACGCATACGTCGCACCGCCTTTCCGCCTTTTTTTCGGCAAAACCTATACCCGCGACCGCGCTGACCGTCTTAGACGGTATCATCATTCCGCCTTCGGTCAGCCTTATTCCCAGAAATTTATCCGCCTTCAGAGCCTCGATAAACGCGCCCTGCGAAGAGAGCGGCATATCGCCGTATCCGCAAGAAAAACGCCTCGTCAGCGTTCTTCCGTTCTCTTTCAGCCTCTCTCGCTGTTTTTCTTCGAGCTCGTCGCAATATGCGTCTACCCAAAGCCCCGCACACAGATCGACCGCGTACGCGAGCGTCAGGTCGGTCAGTTTGAGTCTTTCGATAAGCCTGTCCGTCCCGACACCGATCGTCGCGCAGAAATAATATACCGCATCCGAACCTTCGAGCAGACGCGCTATGTCGCTGCCCCTAAATTCGAGCACGGTATTTTCGGCAAACAGTCTGCCGTCCTTTCTGACAAGTCTCGCCGTAGCCTCTACCGCGCGGCAAACGGCTGTTTTGTCTACTTCTTCCACGGCTCTCTTTGCGAGAGCGAGCGCGTCTTCGCCTCTGCCGAGGTATTTTGCGAGAACCTCGGGAGCTATCACTTTCTGTCCCCCTCGAAACGCGTGAACACTTCTCGCGCCACGTCACCCTTGTTCATCGTGTACAGGTGTATGCCTCTGACGCCGTTGTCGATTAGATCGCGTATCTGCCCGCACGCATAGTCTATACCCGCCTTGTAGAGATCCTCGCCCTGATAGGTCGCGCACATCTTCGCGAACGCGGTGGGGATCTGAACGCCGCACATCGAGACTATCCTCTCGACCTGCTGAACGCTCGTTATCGGCATTATACCCGCGGATACGCTCGCCTTTATCCCCTTTTTCTCAGCCTTTTCGGCAAAACCGTAGAAGGTCGCGTTGTCAAAGAAAAGCTGCGTGACCAGGTGAGATACGCCGCATTCGGTCTTGAGTTTTATCATATCGAGGTCCGCGTCGAGACTCGCCGCCTCGGGGTGACCTTCGGGATAGCACGCGCCGAGAAGTTCGAAAGACGGATATTTGTCGTGAATGTATTTCGCCAGCTCGTTTGCGTGACGGAAGTCGTAAAACCTGCTGTCCTCGACAATATCGCCGCGCAGAGTGAGTATGCTCTTGACCCCTTTGCGCTCGAGCATGCCGAGACGTTCTTCGAGAAGGTCTTTCGTCATATTGACCGCTGTCATATGTGCCACGGCGGTCATGTCGAACGCGTCGATGACCACGCTCGCGACGTCTGCGGTGGTCATACCTCCGCTGCCGCTTGCTCCGTATGTGATGGACACATAATCGGGATCGAGCGGTTTTATCTCCTTGAGTGCCCTGATGACTCCCTCGAGCATGCCGTTTTTCTTGGGCGGAAACACCTCTGCGGACATCACGACCTTTTTCTTGTAGAACAATTCTCTGATATACATAACCCTTTCACCTCGCGCTACCCGTGCATATATTATTACTATAATAGCACACTTTTTCGATATTTTCATCAAATTCTGCGTTTTTGTTGCCGTAGAGCGGATTTCGTCGCACCGTCCAACACTCCTTCCGGCAAAAAACAATACCGCGCGACACGCAAAGCCCGCTATGCCGTCGTCACACGACCATGACATGGTACGACACAACGCAAGCTGCCTCTATACGCGAAGCCTACCCTGCCGTCGTCACACGACCACACGACCAAAGGGCAATCGCTTTCACGATTGCCCTTCAGCCAGTTGTGTGTAGATTTGGGATTTGGTTACCCTATATAAATAGGCTAATATGGAATTATGTTGCGGGATCTCTCCCCTGTAAGTCTTTGTTACGCGTCGGCTCCGTTGCCGTTACCGTTGCCCTGACCGTGCTGCCACTGGAATCTCGCCTGCTTTGCCTGAGCGAGGAATTCTTCCGCTTGCTGTTTCGCCGCCTCGACCGACTTGTTGTATATGTTCTGAGCGGAAAACACGATGTCGTTGTACTCTGCGACGTACGCCTCAGCCTCTGCGAGTTCCTCTGCGGAGAGGTCCTTCTCGATGTTCGCCATAGCTTCGTCGCGCTTGTTCTCGAGGTAGGTCACGACCGATCTGACGTCGTCCACGGTCAGGTCTCCGAGACTCTCGACGAATTCCACAATGTCGCCGCCGAGGACCTTGACGCTCGCTACGATGTCGTTTATCGAATCGGCATACTCTTCGGGAAGAGTATTTATGAATTCGTCCACTTCCGCCTGAAGTCCGTCAACGTAGGTCATAAGTCCCGCGAGCTCGCCTTTGATCTGTTCGTAAGCCTCCGCGCTCATGTTCTTGACTGTCCTGTCGATATACGCGTCGATACTCTCGAGCGTGACTTTGCCGTTTTCGTCCACGATAGCCGCGTCCACTTCGCTCTTCTCTACGCCGAGCGCGTCCGCTATCTTCTGCGTATCGACGTTGGCGAGAGCCGCATTTGCGTAATCTCTGATCTGCTCGATCTTGTCGAGTGTGTAATCGAGGGATACCGCAGCCGAATTGTATACGCCGTAAATCATGCCGTAGTTTACAGGATGTTTGAGGACGTTGAGCACATAGTATGCAGACCAGCCTGCACTCTCAGCACCCGCCTTGGCGAGACCGAATACCTCGTTAGCCTCGGCAACAGCCGTCTTGTACGCCTCGGTCGCATAAGGCTCGATCTTGCCGTAGCACTCGTTGAGCTTCGCGATCAGATCCTCGTTGTCGAGAGACGCCGCGTACTCGAACGTGACTCCGTCGTCGTTCGCTACCAGCTCGGTGACCAGCTTGAATTTGCCTATCGTCATGTTCTGGACCGCATTGACGTTGGGGTATTTACCCTTCGCGTACTCAAACTGTCTTTCAAGCGAAAAATTTGCACCCGTGTTGATATTGATAGCTATATTCGCCTTTTCCGCCTCTGCGTTGAAAGCGGTTTTCACGATATTGCCGATCTTGGTCTCTACGTCAGCGGATCCGTTGCCCGCGACTACCGTCACGTTGACTCCGCTGTTCTCCTCGGTCAGATAACCGCATTCCACCGCGAGATTTGCAATGAGTTCGAACGCCTCTTCTGCGGTCTTTCCGACAATGACCTCGCCGTACAGCATTACCTGCGCATCCTCGTTTGCTGCCTCGACCGATTCGACCTTTCCCTCTCCGTCAACCACGAGATTGACCGAAGGATTTATATCGACGCTCACATACGTCTTGTCGTCCTTCTTGTCGGCATTGGCACACCCGACGAACGCCGTGCACGCCAGAACCGCTACCAGTACGACTGCGGTAATCAAGCATATCTTTTTCATAAAACCGTCCTCCTGTGGATTTCGTTCATATATTAAACAACGGCAAAAAGGTATTTATTGGAAAAGATAAAAATTTTACAGAATTTTTTTATACAGCTAAATAAACGCACGATACTCTCGCGGCAGACGTAAAGCATCGAGCGCATCTTCCGATCCGATTGCCGTCATGCTTGCCCGTATACTCAAGGCAGACAACTCTTTTCCGAAGCTTGAAACGCGCCCTCTTTGCAACCGCTTACCCGTAAAGACAGTCGTACGGAAAAAGGCGGCCGCTCGAGCGACCGCCTTTCTCTTAAGATAAGGGGGATATTTATGTTACGCGCTCTCGCGAGCCTCCCAGTAAGCCTCGAGGCTGCCGTATTCGCTCTCGATGCGCGTATAGAAACTGTCGTAATCTTCTCTCGTCAAGTATTCCCTGTCCTGTTCGAAATATTCAAGGTATATCTCTTCGAGTTCTTCTCTCATGCCGTCGATCGCACTCTGAGTGCCGTCGAGGAATTCGCCTACGCTCGAGGGGACTTTGGCAAAGGCGTCCCGTATGCCGTCGGTTATCGTCACGTTGAGCTTTTCAAGCTCCTGCACGATGTAATCCAAACTGCCTTTTATCTCCTCCAGCGTTGCGTTGCCTATATCGTATATCCATTCTTCGTCGATGAACAGATCGTAGAGAGTCGTCAGCGTGAGCAGTTCGGCATAACCGTCAATCTCGTCATCTCTGATCTTCCCTATCCTTTCCAACAGCGAACTCATATCTTCTACAAGTTCCGCGAGGCTTTCGTCTTCTTTCCACTCGTCGGTCTTTACGGTCTCCCAGTAGTCCTTCATAAGGAAAGACTGCGCGAAATTATAGGATTTTATCTCGTCGTTCAACGTCTGAGCCTTGTGCAGATACTCTCTCGTCACTGTTATCTTCGCGCATTCCGCTTTGAGAAGGTCGGTCAGATAGCCGAAGACCTCTTTTTCGTAATACTCTTTGAGCTTATCGAGACTGCTCTGGTTTTCTTTTGCGAGCTGCTCGAAATATTCGTCTGCCTTCGAGGCCACGCTTTCGACCGCGCTCTTCAGATCGCTCGCCGCCGCGCCGTATTGTTCGGCAAGCCAGTCCGCGCTCCTCTTTACCGAAACGACCGCCACGAGCACGCCTCTTTGCATAAACCTGTTCTCTATCGCCGCGGTTGTCTTTCCTATAACTTCGTCCGCTTTTGCGCCGTTGACCACTACGGTGATCCTGACCGCGTTTTCAGTCTCGGGCACGATGTAACCCAGCTTGCCCGCCTCTTCTGCAACTGTCGCCGCCGCCTCGTCCACGTTCATTCCTTTGACCTTATTCCTGAGTTCGTCGGTCAAAAGGACGTCCGCATCCGAATTCGCGCTTTTGACCGCGGCCACCTTGCCGTCGCCGTCGAAGACGAATTCCACCGACGGATTTATGTCCATTCTCAGGTATCCCGCCGAATACGACACGTCGGGATCTCCTCCCCCGAGCATCGGAGGAAGAATGACCGCGAGAGCGATCGCAACCACGAGCACCGCCGCTATCGCCCCGATCGCAAACTTTTTAGATCCGCTGCGCTTCGGAACGGGTTTTATATCTATCCTGTGCGCGCTCTTTTCCGCCTTTTCGGATACGGTTATTATCGGCGCGTTTTTGACCTTCTTGGACATGGAAGGCGCAAGTTTGTCGAGTTCTTTATCAAGCAGTTTTTTGAGTTCTTTCTCGTCCATTGCTCAGCCCTCCTTCAATTTGTTCTGCAGCTTCTTTATCGCCGCGTTGTATTTCCAGAGCACGGTTCCCAGAGCCATCGACAACATATCTGCTGTTTCACGGTGCTTAAAGCCCCAAAGAACGTGCATTATCACTATTTGCCTCTCCTTGTCGTCGAGCACGGAATTTATCGCGTCGAATACCGGAGAATCTTTCATCTCGTACGACCTCGCCTCGAGTCTCGCGGTCTGTTCCTCGGTCGCGACCGTTTCGCGCCTGCCCTTTTTGAGGTCGTTGAGCGCGGTATATTTCGCCACCTGGAACAACCACGCCCTCGCGTCCGTTCCCGCTTTGTATTTACTTACGTTTGCCTTGACTTTCAGGTAGACAGTCTGCGTCAGATCTTCGGCGGTATGGTAATTGTCGCAAAACCCGTAAAGAAATGCGAAAATACCCTTCCTTGTCTCTGCGTACAGCTTTTCGAAAGCGGCGTTATCGCCCTTTGCGACTTCCTGCAAGCACAAGTCCAGTTCTTTTTTATCCAAATCCCTCTCCCTGTTCAAATATTAAACAACGCCGTTTCCGCGTTTATTGGCGGACGAATGTAAAATTTTGCCGTTGCCTATATGAAAATTCTACCATACCGAAAAGTCTCAAAGCAATAATTCGGACGACTCGAAAAATCCGCAGGCGCGATTTTTACGCAAAATCCCTCCTCGCAAGGACTGCGGACGATTCTCGGAAATACACGACGCCTTTTTCGCGGCGGGCATTGCCGCAACGACTGTTTTGCGAGTTTGTTGCGCACAATAATTCAAGCGGGCGTTGCGACGCACGCGCACTTTTGATATAATATTATTGTTGCCCGTACGCACTCGCGCCACGGACAAAAGGAGTCAACGATGAGCTTTTACGACGACGTATATCAGGTAGTCAGGGCAATACCGTGCGGTAAGGTAGCCACCTACGGACAGATAGCGAGGATACTCGGTTCGCCGCGCGCGTCCCGCGCCGTGGGTTACGCGCTGCACGACAACCCGACCCCGATAATAATACCCTGTCACAGAGTGGTCAACCGCTACGGTTCTCTCGCCCGCGCTTTCGCGTTCGGCGGGATAGAGGCACAGGCGGAACTGCTCGCGAAAGAAGGCGTCCCCTGCGACGAAAACTATATCGTCGATCTGAAAAAGTACCAATGGCAAGAGGGCTTGAAATGGTAGAAAACTATACCGTGACCGCGCTTTTCGACGGCACGGCGGACGACGTGATGAAAGCGGCGGGCTTTTCCCGCACGATGATAACCGAGCTTCGCAAACAGCCGGGGCTTATCCGCGTAATGCGCAAAGGTTCGCACGAAAAAACAGCGATATTCGCAACCGCACGGATAGAGCGCGGCGACGTTCTCTTCCTGACCCTGCCCGTAAACCCCGTACGCTATCCCGTGAGCGGTCTCGTCCCCGAATTCGCCTTTATCGACGAAGACGTCGCGGTAGCGGTCAAGCCGCACGGCGTCGCGACCGTACCCCTTCGTTCCCACTACGGCGACAGCTTTGCGAGCGTGCTTGCCAACGCCTTCGGGGAATACGTCTACCGCCCTGTCGGAAGACTGGACAAAGACACGTCGGGACTCATCATAGTCGCGCGCAACGCTCTTGCCGCGAACAGACTGCACGAGGCTCAGCTTGCCAGCAAAATAGACAAACGCTATACCGCGCTCGCCGATGGAGTCGTGCCCGAAAAAGGCAGGATAGACGCACCTATCGCGCTCGCCTCCGACGGCGTACACCGCGAAGTTTCGGATACGGGCAAGCCCGCAATAACCCTTTTTGAAAGACTTTCTGCAAACGGTAAAAAATCTCTCGTCCGCTTTACTCTGCTTACGGGAAGGACTCACCAGATCCGCGTGCATTCGGCATATATAGGATATCCTCTCGTCGGCGATAAACTTTACAACGCAAACGCAAATCCCTCCGACAGACTTATGCTGCATTGCTCTTTCCTTTCTTTCCCGCACCCGACGAAAAACATGACCGTAACGTGCGAAAGTATCGCTCCTTTTTCGGTCTGACGGCACGCACCTGGATTTTAATCCCGTCTTTTCCCGCAATGATAATATCGGCTCACGTCTTCCTCGCTGTCTTGTTCCGACCGTTCCGAACAAGTGAATATTTTACACATTCGGGTATTAAATATCCTTTACATATCCGTTTTGCGAGCGTAAAATATATTCGGATTTAAGGAGTCAAAGTATGGTAAAAGATCTCACCCAAGGCAAACCCTCGAAAGTCATACTGATGTTCAGCCTTCCTCTGCTGCTGTCAATGGTATTCCAACAGCTTTACAACATGGCAGACAGCATAATCGCAGGCAAAATGATCTCTAACAACGCACTCGCCGCGATAGGCGTTTCCACCCCCGTCACGATGATATACGTCGCGATAGCGGTAGGTTGCAGCGGCGGCATAAGCGTTGTCGTCGCAAACTTGTTCGGGCAGAAAAAATACCGCTCGGTAAAGACTGCATCGAGCACTTCTCTGATATTCATGTTCGCACTTGCGGCGGTACTGACTGTCATAGGATACTTCATATCCTCTCCGCTCGTAAAACTTCTGGACACGCCTTCTTCGATCGAGGGCGACAGCTCGGCGTATCTGGAGATATACACGCTGGGACTTATCTTCGTTTTCATCTACAACGCGTCCAACGCGATCTTCACGGGAATGGGCGACAGCATGACCCCGCTGATACTTCTGATATGCTCGTCTGTCGGCAACGTGATACTCGACATCGTCATGGCGAATCCTCTGGGAGTCGCCGGTCTCGCGTACGCAACGCTTATCGCCCAGGCAGTCGCGGGTATAGTCGCGTTCGCGCTCGTAGTGATCAAAATGAAAAAACTTGCAGACGGAGAAGAAAGTTCTTTGCCCGCGCAATCGTTTGCGAAACGCGCTTTCAATGCAAGACTGCTGCGTTCGGTGCTTGCGATCTCTATTCCGGGCGTATGCCAGCAGTCCTTCGTATCGGTCGGTCAGCTCTTAGTGCAGGGACTTATAAACGGATTCGGCGAACAGACGATCGCCGCCTACACCGCTGCCATGAAGATCAATACTTTCTGCATAGCTTGTCTTGTCACCATGGCAAATGCCGTAGCTGCCTTCACGGCTCAGAATATGGGCGCGGGAGACCTCAAGCGCGTAAAGCAAGGCATGCGATCGGCAAACGTTCTGTTGTGCTCTTTCGCCCTCGTAATCATTGCCTTGGTCGCGATTTTCGCAAAACCTCTTACCGGGTTCTTCATAAACACTCAAGAAACCTCTGCCGCCGTATCGAGTGCCGCCGTAATCGACACGGGTGCGAAATTTTTATGGATAACTTGTCCGTTCTACGTCTTTATCGCGGTAAAGACCACGGCAGACGGCGTGATAAAAGGTGCAGGCAAACTGTTCCAGTTCATGGTCTCGACGTGCGTGGATCTGGTGC
Source organism: uncultured Christensenellaceae bacterium (assembly GCA_944380305.1). GTDB lineage: Bacteria > Bacillota > Clostridia > Christensenellales > UBA3700 > Ornithoclostridium. Next base: position 6,366 of record CALWHF010000010.1, on the reverse strand, counting down.
TCCGTGTCGCGCTGTGTTACGCGCTTGCGCCGTCGCTGGGATTCCTCGGCGTCTGCATCGCATGGCCGATAGGCTGGGTCATAGGTACGGCTCTCGCGGTCGGTTTCTATCTGTCCAAATCCTGGCAGAAAAGCAAATTCGCCGTAGCATCATGACAAAGCTCGTATACGACTATCCGAAAGCTGCGTTCTCGACGCGGCTTTTTCTTTTATTATCTCTGTCAATGTTTACTTTCACGCATCACCCTTCCCCAACCTTTTTCATATAATATGGTATGCCAGATCTCAGCGTTTGCATTATCGCAAAAGACGAAGAAGACGTCATCGGCAGACTACTGCATTGTGTTGCAAAATTCGCCGACGAGACGGTGGTGGTCGATACGGGGAGTCGCGACTCCACAAAAGCCGTAGCCGAAAGTTTCGGCGCGAAAATCGCCGACTTCGAATGGACGGACGACTTTTCTGCCGCCCGCAATTTCTGTTTTTCTCTCGCCTCGTGCGACTACGTCATGTGGCTCGACTGCGACGACGTGATCGACGACGGGAACGCGGCGCGACTAATCGCCCTCAAGCCGCGACTCTCCGATGCGGACATATGGTATATGAAATACGCGACCGCATTCGACAAATACGGCGATCCCACTTTCGAATACTGGCGCGAACGGGTATTCAGACGTTCTCTCGGACCATGCTGGACCGACCCCGTGCACGAAGTGTTTTGCGCATCGGGCAGCTCGAGATTCGAAGACGTGACCGTGAGGCACGAAAAAACGCACCCATCTCCACCGCGACGCAATCTCGACATATATCTCGGGCTGATCCGCGAAGGGGCACCTCTTTCCCCGAGGCAAAAATTTTATTTTGCAAACGAGCTGTGGAACAACAATCTGACAGACCTCGCCGTATCGGCGTACAACGACTTTCTTTACTCGGACGGCATGCGCGAAAACAAAGAACAGGCGTGCATAAACTTGTCCCGCATATATTCGGCGAAAGGGGACTCCTCCTCTGCTCTCGACAGCCTTTTGCGGGCATTGTCCCTCGGCGAGCCGTCGGCGGAACTCTGCGTCGCGCTCGGCAACGCGTTCATATCTTCAAACGACTTTTCGGCGGCGACTTTCTGGTACGGGCTCGCATTGCGACCGATCCCCGAAAGTACACTCGCGTTTGTCGATGTGTATTGTTACAACTACTATCCGCTCGTTCAGCTTGGGCTGTGCGCGTATCGGCAAGGCGATCCGATAAAAGCTGCGAACTATACCCGCAAGGCTCTCGAACATAAAAAAGACGACGAGATTGCTCTCGGCAATCTCGCTTTTTACGAAAAAATCATCAACGACCAAAGGGAGAGATGAAATAGCGAGGAGCCTACTCGCATTAGCCACACCTTACGACGAGCGTCCATATTTCAAACTGCCCTGATCATTTGCACTTGGGCGGCGCGGCTAAAACGTGACGTAAAAAAACAGACAAGTCAATTCGTCTGCTTTTTTGCGACCTTATTGCTGGCCGCCTCTTGGTGCGGATGACAGGGGCTTTCGCTCACGCGAAAAAAGAAACGAAAGACCCCCTGTTTTGTTATATCCTTTTTCCTGTTTCGTTTCTTTGAACCGTTCGCCTGCTTAAATTTTTGCTAATGCAATGTTTTTCTAAGGCTCACGGTTCACGTTTGGGTCGTCCGCGTAAACAAAAAAGAGAGTTGGGTTCAACTCTCTTTTTTGTTGGTGCGGATGACAGGACTTGTAAGGAGACGCTTCGCGGCGACGGAATAGCGAGCAAAGCGAGCGTCCCTATTTCGGACTATCCGCGTCACTCGCACGCGCGCGGCGCGGCAAAGCCGTGTCGTAAAAAAACAGACGAGATTTCTCGTCTGATTTTTTTTGCGACCGTAATGCTAGCCGCAAACTGGTGCACCACTTCAAGCCTAAATTGAACCATCGAGAAAATGCGTTCGTTTAGGCTTTTTGTTTTGCCTTTTATCGCAGATACATTTCTATTGTTATCTTTACTATCAGCGGTTTTTTATTCTGAATTTCGCTAACGATTTTGCCTTTGCCTGAGTAAAACAAAAAGCCCTGACTTTCGTCAGGACTCTTCGTCGTCGGGTTGTTGTAATGGATTTCTATTTTATCGTTATAAAGCACTATTTCCTTTATCAGCAGATTTATCAAGGCTCTCGACTCCGCCTTTAACGCTTGTGCGTAAAACCGCCGTATTTCGCTCTCAGGCACTTTAACGGATTGTTTGCTTCGCTCTACGAGTATCTGCCTTTCAAGTTCCTCTTGTTGCTTTTCAAGTTCGTGCAGACGTTTATTCGTCGTGTTTGATACGATTCCGTTTTCTATCGCGCTTACGAGATTTGCCAAAGACCGTTCAACGCCTTGCTTTTCATTCAGGAGCATAGTCAAAGAGGAATTAGCGGATTCGTTTGCGTTTTGCAGTTGCATCAGCTTTGCCACGATCGCGTCCATTATTTCTGGCTTTCTCATTTCCTGTATTACCGCATTGACAACGCATTCTTCGAGATCCTCTTTGCGTACTTGTGTTTTAGGACAGCCGTTATTGTATTTCTTCCTGCCTATACACTTGTAATAACGTCTTACTTCGCCGTTTCTTGCAGTTCCTGTATCTGCGCTTATTGGTTTTCCGCAATATCCGCAAATCAGCTTGTTTCGTAACAAATATTCAACTTTTACGCTTCGTTTCCCGAACTTGTTTTTATCAACTTTCTGCCTTACGGTATCGAATAAATCTTTGTCTATCAATCGAGGATACATATTGTCCACGACTTCATCTCCGTGCATATATACACCTGAATACTTTTCGTTTTTGAGTATGCCGTACACGGTATTTGTAGCAAACGGTTTGCCTTTGTATAATATGCCTTTTGATGTAAGATCGTCTATTATTTCTCGAACGTAGCCGCCGTTTGCATACTGACGGAACATAAATCTCACGGTTTCGGCTTTGGTTTCGTCTATTACTATTTTGCGATCCACGACTTTGTATCCGTACGGCAAGCCTCCGCCTTGGTATAAGCCTTTCAGTCTTGTTTCTCTCATACCTCTTTTTACTTTTTGAGAGAGTTCAGCAGAATAGTATTGATTCATGCCTTCCAGCATACTTTCGAGGATTATCCCTTCCGGAGTGTCCGGGATATTCTCCATAGCAGACAAAACTTTTACGCCGTTGTTCTTCAGAGTGTTTTTATGTATTGCCGTTTCGTACTTATTACGAGAGAACCGATCAAGTTTGTAAACAAGAATGAAATCCCACTCTTTGCGGCTACTGTCTTTGATCATGCGCTGAAAATCGGGTCTGTTGTCGTTCGTACCCGTCATTGCACGGTCTATATATGTGCCGAGAATCAAAATGTTGTTCTTTTTCGCATATTCTTCGCACTCTCTGAGTTGACCTTCGATAGACTGCTCGGTCTGAGAGTCGGAACTGTATCTCGCATATATCACTGCTGTCTTCATATTGGTTTCTCCTTTTAATTTATTTTGTCTTTCGACGGAAGCACCACAAAAACGGGAACGGATACGGGGCAATATCCTGTGCGTTTTGTTGTGTTCCGTCAAGGGTTGTTTACAATGCACCTTGCCCTTGACGGAAAAACCGTTTCCGTTTAAGCTGAACGGAAGAAAGGCAAAAGCAAATTATATATTCAGGCTGTTAACCGTATTCGGGAACTTAACTCTGTTTATCCGTTCTGAACGCAAGACTGCGTACTCTGCTCGGAGAGCGAAGTGATACGGGATAAAAGAGAGAAAAAGAAAGTATCGAACTCGCTTTTGTTGCTTTGCGATAATTCAGGCTTGCCAACGTTTATTATTTCGACGTTAAGTTTATTCAATAGTCCGTACCTCCTTTTTGTTTTTACCGATTATATCTAACAAACCGGACACCTAATGTCCAGTTCGCAAAAAAAGTCCCTCACTTATTAGCCACGGAAAAGGTAAAAGTCCACGGTTTTCGAGAAAAATTTTTTTGAGTATTTTCTCAAGATGGCTTTTAAGTGAAAAACCCCCTCTACTTATTAGCCACGAAAACGACGAAAAGGGACCCCTTTTTGCGTAACTTTTTTCAATTTGTTTTTCCCCCTCACTTATTAGCCACGAAAACGGCAAATGTAAACGGGTTTTTTGCAAAAAATTTTCCCTCTCACTAAAAAGGCACGAAAAAAGAAAAAGTCAAGGCTGTTTCATAAAATTCCTGAAAAATATCTACTTACTTGTATAAAACCAAGCGCACGCCTAACTGCCATTTTATGGTCAGACTTGTATCAAGACAAGCGCATGTCTAATTGTCAAACAGCATTTTGGAACATAAAAAAACGGAGCTTTTTACGGCTCCGTTTAAGTCAATCTAATTCTTCGTAAACCTTACGACATTTCTGTTGTATTCTTTCTCGTCTTCTCCATACGTTGGAGCGGTCTATTTTTAACGTATCCGCTATTTCAACAAAGCGCATACCTGCTATATAGCAGTCCAGAGTTTGTCTTTCACCTTTGGTCAGCTTCATCTTGCGTATTATCTTAGCACACTTTCTGAAGGATTCTTCTAAATCTTCCTTGAAAAACTCCTGTTCGTAGCAATCTGTTTTTATATAGATTTCTCTCGTATTTCTGTTAAAAAGCCATCTCTTGTAAATCTCGTTGCTAACGACTCGGCTGCATAGTCCGTATAAAGTAATAGGTTTGCCTGTTTTCGGATCTACGCATAAATCCAATACACGTTCACCGAAATGCTCACATAAAAAACAAATAGCTGCCTGCGCAAGGTCGTATCCTTCCGTGATTATGTAGCCGGGCACGTTCTTGTAGTTAATGTCCCTTACAAGTCCGACGTACACGCTTCTGGGCACTTTGATAAGCACCAATTTCTGCACTGTTTTCAGCGCAATAAGTTCTCCGATCTGCATTACGTTATCTGGGGAGATCTTCTCCTCAAATACATCGTAACAGTTTCTTTTTGTTTCCATTTTCTTTGCCTCCGAAAATATATTTGCCTTTCGGCAGGCAAGAAAAGGAGCATAAGACGGATAATATACCAATGGTTTAATATCAAAAATGCAAAAGTCAACGGAAAAAGAAAAATCCGAAAACAGGATTTTACGACCGTTTACTTTTGAGAGGATTATGCGACAATGCCAAACGAAAAGGCAAATTCGGAGGAAAAGAAAATCCAAGAAACAAGAAAACACGGAAACTGCAAATAAGCAATCCGGAGTAAGGTACGCAACAAAACGGAAAATAAGCGAGAGGGCGAAAAGCGGAGAAATGCCCAAAGCGGTTCAGCGGGCATCTCCGCTCGCCCTCGCTTTTCCGTTTTGCGACCTTCCGGAGCTTAGCAGGCGTGCGCTTGTCTGGCGGAGCGAAGCGACGCCACTTGTCATAGACAAGCGCACGCCACGGTGCCAAAATTTATAACCTTTAACGACTAAACAAAGTTGAAAATACTAAAAAAATATGATATAATTATTTAAATAAAAAGGAGTTTGCCTTATGGATATAATTAGTTTATTCAGTGGTTGCGGTGGATTAGATCTGGGTTTTGAAAAAGCTGGATTTAATATTGTTGCAGCTAATGAATACGATTCGACAATTTGGGAAACCTATAAGGTCAATCATCCACATACGAAATTAATAGAGGGAGATATACGAAAAATTGCAGAAGCTGATTTTCCAAACGAAATTGATGGAATAATTGGTGGACCTCCCTGTCAGTCGTGGTCTGAAGCAGGATCTCTTCGCGGAATCAATGATTCCAGAGGAAAACTGTTCTATGACTACATTAGAATACTTAAAAGTAAAAAACCGAAGTTTTTCCTTGCGGAAAATGTAAGCGGAATGCTTGCGAGCAGACATTCGGAAGCGGTAAACAACATCATTGAGATGTTTAAAGAATGCGGATATAATCTCACAATCTCATTGGTAAACGCAAAAGATTATGGAGTACCTCAAGAACGGCGTCGAGTCTTTTATATTGGCTTTCGCAATGATTTAGATATTCATTTTACGTTCCCAATAGGATCTACGGCAGATGATAAAAAGAAACTCACGCTACGTGATGTGATATGGGATTTACAGTTTACTGCCGTTCCTGCGGGTGCGAGAAATTATCATAATCCTCAAGCAATCAATAATAATGAGTACTTTACTGGAGCGTATTCTCCGATATTTATGAGTCGAAACCGTGTAAAAGGATGGGATGAACAGGCCTTTACAGTTCAAGCATCCGGAAGACAATGTCAGCTGCATCCGCAAGCTCCTAAAATGAAGTTCATTGAGCAAAACAAACGTGAATTTGTTAAGGGGAAAGAACATCTTTATCGCAGAATGACAATACGTGAAATTGCGAGAAT
>CALWHF010000009.1 GCA_944380305.1 uncultured Christensenellaceae bacterium | reverse complement strand
ATGAGTCCTGTACAATACAGAACTCACTCAAATACAATTTAATTAATTTTTTGTCCAACTTTTGGGGTTCACCTCATATTGCACGGTCGTTATTTTACAGCTTAGATCAGATCCTGTCGTCGTTCTGCAGTTTTTTGCCGCATTTGTCGCAGAAGACAGAGTCGGAATCGAGATCGGCTCCGCAATTAGGGCATTTTTTGATAAGAGATGCCCCGCATTTTTTGCAGAAAGAGGAGTCCTTTTCGTTTTCGGATCCGCAAACGGGACAGAATGTTTTGTCGGAATTCTTTACCGCGTCCGCAATCGCGCTGACACCGGGTTTTATCTTTTGCCCCGCTTCGTTGAATACGGGCGCGCTTTCTCTCATGGCATAACCTTCGATCTCTCTCTTGAAACCCATTGCCGTCAAGGCTGCGCCTACTGCGATGAGAGGGAATCCGATGAAGAAACACCAGAACCGGGACGGCATTTCTCCGCTGCCGAAAGACGTCGCTAAGTCTGCGAATCCCGTTATCGCGAATGCCAGCCCGGCTATAAGGACTATCGGTCCCGCTATCTTCAAAGTGCGTTTGGTCTTGAGATGTTTTTTATCTTTTTCGTTCATGTTTTCTCCTCCTGCGGTTATCTTAATTATATCAAATGAATGCGTTTTGTCAATACTTGAAAGAAGGATTACAGTCGTCGCGTTATTTATTGACACGAGGGCATTATTTAATTATAATATATGTGAATTATTATGCGCCTGAGACGTTAGGCGCGTCTTTCAGGAAATCACGGAGGCTTTAATGGCAAAGAAATACAAATCGCTCAAGGTCGTCTTTCTCGGCGGTGTAGGCGAGATAGGCAAGAACATGACAGCGATAGAATACGGCGACAATATCATCATCGTGGATTGCGGATGCATGTTCGGAACGTACGATACGCCGGGTGTAGATCTGATCATACCTGATTTTTCGTACATCGACGAGAATATAGACAAAATAAAAGGCATAGTTCTGACTCACGGACACGAAGACCATATCGGCGGCGTACCGTATCTTGTAAAAGACAGGCTCGAGAACGTGAAGATATACGGCAGCGATCTGACGCTCGCTCTTCTCAGAAACAAGTTCAAAGAGCACGGCATCACTTCGCCGAAACTCGTCACCGTAAAAGGCGGAGAGACGAAGAATATCGGTTGTTTCGACGTTGAATTCGTAAGAGTGACGCACAGCATTTCGGGAGCGTACGCGCTCGCTGTGACTACGCCCGTCGGCGTCGTATTCCATACGGGCGACTTCAAGGTGGACCATACGCCGCTGGACGGAGAGAGCATAGACATACCTCGTCTCGCCGCTATCGGCGAAAAAGGCGTCAAACTGATGCTCGGAGAGTCGACCAACGTTGAACGCGACGGATACACGATGAGCGAACAGAAGGTAGGCGAGACTCTCGACAAGATAGTTTCGGCAAATACGGACAGCCGCATAATCATAGCTACTTTCGCGTCGAACGTAAACAGGATACAGCAGATAATCAATATATGCCAGAAGTACAACCGCAAAGTTGCTTTCAACGGAAGGAGCATGAAGAATATCAGCGAGATAGCGACAAAACTAGGCATAATGAATGCCGATAGCGGCACTATCGTAGATATTGAGAAGATAGGTAAATACGCTCCGAGCGAACTTTGTATAATAACCACGGGATCGCAGGGAGAACCTATGAGCGCGCTTACGCGCATGGCGTCGGGCGACGACAAGGTAAGCGTAGGCAGACAGGACGTAGTGGTCATATCTTCTTCGCCTATCCCGGGCAACGAAAAGATGATATATACGGTCATAAACAATCTCTGCAAGCGCGGAGCGAGAGTCCTTTACGGTTCGCTTGCCGAACTGCACGTTTCGGGTCACGCCTGCAAGGAAGAGCTAAAGCTGATGCAAAGGCTCATCCATCCGCAGTATTTCATCCCCGTGCACGGCGAATACCGTCATCTGAAACTTCACCAGGAACTCGCTATGAAGCTGGGCATGAACGAAAACAATATCCTGATACCCGAGATCGGTGACTGCGTCGAGCTCAAGCAGAAAAAGCTCGTCAAAACGGGCACGGTCGCGGCGGGAAACGTATACGTCGACGGACTCGTGGACGTGGACAGCCTGGTACTCAAGGACCGTCAGCAGCTCAGCAACGACGGGTTTGTGATACTTCTCGTGACGATAGGGCTCGAAACTTCGTCTCTGCTCACTCCGCCTGAAATAATAACCCGCGGATTGCAGATAGCCGAAGAACATGTCGAACCTATAAAAGAGATCATATGCTCTACGGTCGAAAAAGCAAATTACAAGGGCGCGAAAGACAGGGGAGGGCTCAAGGCTAGTCTGCGTCGTCAGGTGGCGAAATACATCGCGGGCAAGCTCAAGCAGAAACCCATGATCCTTCCTATCATAACCGAGGTGGAATGATGTACTCTCCCGAAGAGTGCGCGAAAAGACTCGGAAAACTGAGCCCTGCCTACGAAGCAAAGGCGAGAGAGGATTTCATTCCGATAATACGTCCCGAAAGTCTCAAACTGCTGCTTTCGGCGGCAAAAAAGACGGGATGTCGCAGATTTCTCGAGATAGGTACGGCGATAGGTTTTTCGACGGCGTGGCTTGCGGTAGAAACGGGCGCGCACGTCGATACCGTGGAAAAGGACGCCGAAAGGCTTGCGAAAGCGAGAGCGTTCTGGAAAGAAATAGGCATAGAAGACAGGATAACGAGCCGTCTCGGAGACGCGGACGAACTCGTTCCAGAACTCGCAAGAGACAATAAATACGACTTTGTATTCATAGACGCGGCAAAAAGCAGATATTCGGATTATCTCGACGCTGTCTATCCGTCGCTGGAGAAAGGCGGGATAGTGTTTGCGGACAACGTGTATTATCTCGGGTTGGTCAAAGGCGACGCGTATCCGCCGCATAAGCACAGGACGATAGTCAACAATATGCGTGCGTTTCTGAAAAAGATAAACGACAAAGAAAAATTCGACACTACGGTGTACGATACGGAGGACGGTACGGCTGTATGCGTCAAACTGTAAAAACCGAACTTCTCGCCCCTGCGGGAGACTTTGAAAAACTCAAGACGGCTATTCATTTCGGGGCTGACGCGGTGTACGTCGGGGGCAGCGAATTTTCGCTGAGAGCAAACGCAAAGAACTTCGGCGAAAGTCAGATGAGAGAGGCTTGCGCTTATGTGCACGACAGGGGGAAGAAGATTTATGTCGCTGTCAACGTGTTTGCGAAAAACGACGATTTCGACAGACTTCCCGCATATCTTTCTTTCCTTAACGAGATAGGCGTCGACGGGTTGATCGTGACAGATCCGGGAGTAATCGAATTTTGCAAAAAATACGCACCCGTGTCTGAAATACATATTTCCACACAGGCAAACACGACAAACAAATACTCTGCGGCTTTCTGGGCGGAACAGGGAGCGAAACGCATAGTGCTCGCAAGAGAGACTTCGCTCGAAGAGATAAAGGAGATCAGAGCATATCTTCCGAAAGACGTGCAGATAGAGGCGTTCGTCCACGGCGCGATGTGCATATCTTACAGCGGAAGATGTCTGCTTTCCGCAGTGCTTGCCGGAAGGAGCGGCAACCGTGGCGACTGCGTTCAGGCATGCCGCTGGGAGTATGAGATAACCGAGAAGAACCGCAAGGGAGAGAGACTTCCGATAACCGAGGACGACAGAGGAACGTATATCCTCAACAGTAAGGATCTCAATATGCTCGGGCATATAGGAGAACTTATCGATAGCGGAGTATATTCTTTCAAGATCGAAGGGAGAATGAAGTCGCAGTATTACGTCGCAAGCGTGGTCAACGCGTACCGCAAGGCGATAGACGGATTCGGGACGGATCCCGATTACAAAGTGCCGGAGCTTCTGATAGCGGAACTTGAGAAGAATAGTCACCGCGACTATACGACTGGGTTTTATTACGGTGAGAAGGACAGCGTGTGTCTGCATACTTCTCAGCCGAAATGCGATTACGAATTTTCGGCGATAGTCAAGGGATACGACGAGGAATTGGGCGCGATTGCAGTTGAGATGCGCAACCGTTTCGCGGTCGGGGATTCGCTCGAGATACTTTCGCCCGACGACGGTTGCTTCGGCAAAAACATAGTGATCAACGAGATGTTCGACGAAACAGGCGAGCCTGTGACGGACGCCAAACTCGTTCAGCAGACGATCCTGATACGGTCAGAGATCAGACCGCTTGCGGGAGATATATTGAGGAAGAAGGTGTAATATGAAAAAAACCGTAGTTATTCTCTATACCAAAGGAATGTACGATACAATCGCGGAGGACATCTGCAACTATATGACGAAACGCTATCCGGATTGCGACGTCGTCGCTATCGACGAGGACAGGTACAGCAATCTGATGTCGGCGCAGTTCGTCAGGGGGACATACGTTTTTACGGCGCGAAACATGGCATGGCTCAACCGTCTTGCGGTGCTTATAAGAGAACAGTTCCTGCCGAAAAAGATAGACAAGACCGTCAAACCGTACGAGCAGAAAGAACTCAAAGAAGAAAATCCCACTAGGAATTACCGTCAGAAATTCCACAAGGTGGACAATATTTTCATGCGTTTCACGCCTGAAATAGTGATATGTCTTTCGCCCAAGGCGCACAACAAAGCGATTCTCGCAAAGCAGAGACTCGCGATGAGCGACGTAAAGGTATACGCAATGATAACGGATTTTTCGTTGAATAAAGCGTATATCAATTATCAGAGCGACGGTTATTTCGTTCAGAACGATGCGATAAAACAGGCTCTTATCGCAAATAAGGTTGACGAAGAAAAGATCAGGATATGCGGCACGGTTATAGATGAAGAAAGGCTTGTAGACGTGCCAAAAAGCGTCGCTCGCGAAAAGATAGGCATAGTAAACGATCTGCCCACGGTAGCCGTGATCGGAGGACGATACGGGGTCAGTTACGTCAAAGATACGTTCGCAACGCTCGCGCCTTATACCGACAGACTCAATCTCGTGGTTCTTACAGGAGGCAGTGCGACGATAGAAAAATTCGTGCTGACCTATTGCAAGGCTAAGAATTATAAGCAAAACATTTTCGTTGTAAAAGGCAAGACGGATATGAATGAGATATATGCAGTCAGCGACGTAGTGGTAAGCTCTCCGACGACGGTCACGATGTACGAGATATTTGCAAAAAATATACCGTGCGTGTTGATCAGAAGCCTTAACAACAACGAGAGAGGCAACCATACTTTCCTTGCCGAAGAACAGCTTGCGATGCGCGGCGGTAAGGACGAGCAACTGGCGACTGCGGTGCTGGGATTCATAAACAATAACAATATCAAGCAGGAATATCTGTACAATCAGCGCAAGTTTTTCGATGCGGACGCGATAGAAAACTTCGCTAAAGAAGTGTACAGGGAAAGCTGTGCGATAAACAAAGAGAGAGCGGATGCCGCAAAGAGTTCTGTTGCCGGCAATGAAGACGGCCAAGAAGTCATCGGTGAAAACAATGTCGTAAATCATGCGGCAAAAAAGTCTGCAAAGGAGAAGAAGTAATGGTAACGCATGTTGTATTGTACAAGCTTAAAGACGATTGCAAGGACAAAGCGGATGAGCTTATATCGAAATTCTTGTCTATGAAGGGAAAGATAGACGGGCTTGTCGATATGTTCTCGGGCAAGGATTTCAAAAAAGAGGGCAGGAGTTACGACGTGGCTCTGGTCTGCACGCTCGAAAGCAGAGAAACTCTCGAAAAATATGCGGTGCACCCCGTGCATCTTCCCGTGCTGGCATACGCTAAAACGGTTGTGGAAAGATCGCACAGCGTCGATTTCGGCGAATAAGGACAAAGGAGACGATATGAAGATTTCGATAGTACTCGAAGACGGCAGAAGAATGAACGCGACTCTCGACGAGAGCGCGGCTCCGATAACGGTGGCGAATTTCGTCAGACTCATCGACGAAAAGTTTTTCGACGGACTTATTTTTCACCGCGTGATACCAGGTTTCATGATACAGGGCGGCGGTATGAACGCGGCGTTGAAAGAGAAGAGGGCGAAGTCGATAAAAGGCGAGTTTGCGTCCAACGGAGTGAAGAATCCTATCTCTCACGTCCCGGGAGTCCTTTCAATGGCGCGCACACAGGTCAAGGACAGCGCGAGTTCGCAGTTCTTCATTTGTGTGGACGACTGCACGTTCCTCGACGGGGAATATGCGGCGTTCGGCAAACTGGACGACGAGGACAGCCTGAAAGTGGCGATCGACGTATCGTGCGTCGGGACGGGCAGATACGGCTATTTCGACGACGTGCCGCTCGTGCCGATAGTGATAAAGACGATTGAAAAGATAGGCTGAACAACCATTTTTTTACAGTAAAATACAGGACGAAAACAAGCGTGTCGCCGCATACTAATCTTATGGAGTATGCGGCAGTTTTTTTATTGTTCGTTCTGACTGCGTCGGCGGCTTTCAGATTGCTGTACACTGGAAAAGGTGCGGGAAAGACTGCTTTCGCAGTCGCTCTTTTCGCCGCGTTCTGCGCAGAAGGCTCGGGTATTTTCGGGTCGGCTTTGCCGTCGGTTTTTCTGGCAGCGTCGGGAGCGGCATATTTAGGCTGCAAAAAAGATATGCCGGCTCTGACGGCTACACTGACGGTTGCCGTGATCGCAGTTTGCGCAGCTGAAAGTTCGTATGCGGGAACGGCTAAAGAAGACTGGGGATATTTCTGTGCTGCGGCGTTGTGTGCGGTGGCGTGCAATCCTCAGAGTTCGGTTTTTGCGTTTTCGCTGGGTTACGTTATCGGTGACGCGTATTCGGTTTTAGGTGATAGCGGAACTGTTTTGCGATACGACGCTTTTTCTGTAAAAATAGCTTATTTCGCGCTTTTCTGTTTCGTTGCTTCGGCATTCTTGTCAAAAGCCTTCGCTCTGGTCGAGAAAGAGAGATCGAAAGAGAAATATGTCGAGGGCAAACGGCTTTTCGATTGATCCGACGCTCAGACGCTTTATTATTTGAGCGCGCTTGCTTTACTTTATAGCGCGGATATTATATAATTTTACGGAACACTGACTAAAGGAGTCGTTATGCCCAGAATTGTAAAAGTGGACGAAAACGGCGTCGCGGCAGAGCTCGGTTTCGAGGTCGGCGACGAGATAATCGGATTCGACGGTCACCCGTACGAAGACGTGCTCGACTACGTCTTTTACGACGGGCAGGAGAAATTCACCATAAACGCCCGAACGAAGGACGGCGAACCCGTTGACTGCGAAGTGGAAAAACTCGCAGAAGAAAAGATAGGCGTCGAATTCGACGACGAAGGTCAGCTCGTGCCCATTCGTTGTCGCAACAAATGCGTGTTCTGTTTCGTCGATCAGCTTCCCGAAGGGATGAGAGACACTCTTTACGTCAAGGACGACGATTACAGGCTTTCATTTGTCAGCGGCAACTACGTCACTCTGACAAACGTATATGACAAGGAGATGGAGAGGATACTCAGACTTCACCTGAGTCCGCTCTATATCTCGGTGCATTGTTTTGATAAAAAACGCAAGGTCGAGATGATATCAAATCCCGAGGGTGCAAAGCTGTTCGAAAAGATGAAGGTGCTCGCCGCTCACGGCATAATCATGCATACGCAGATAGTGTTATGCAAAGGGCTGAACGACGGAGAGATACTCAGAGAAACGCTTGAGGAACTCGCGAAATTGCGCCCGCAGGTCGCGTCGGTCGCGATAGTACCCGTCGGACTTACGGGGCACAGAGAGGGACTCGCTAAACTCCAACCGATAGACGAGGAGACCGCGCGCAAGGTGATAGCGGACGTTGAGGAGTTCGACAGAGAACAGGGCGGGAGTTTTGCGTACTGTTCGGACGAGTTTTATCTCAAGGCGGGGCTCCCGATGCCGTCTTTCGAGAGTTACGGCGATTTTTCGCAGATCGAGAACGGCGTGGGACTCGTACGCACTTTCGAAAACGAGCTCGACGAGGCTCTGGTCGGTCTCGGAGTATGCGGGAATAAAGGAGAGATAGCTTTCGTGACGGGGCAGTCCTTCAAGGGCGAGCTTGCGAAATGCCTTGAAAAAGCGAAGAGATTTTTCCCAGCTTGCTCGGTAAAGATAATCGATATAGTAAACGACTATTTCGGCAGGAGCATAACGGTTGCGGGACTCGTTACGGCGACGGATATAATAGCGCAGGCAAAAGGCGTGCCCGAATATACGGTGATACCGTCGGCTATGCTGAGAGAGTTCACTCACACTTTTCTTGACGGGATAAGCGTCGAAGAACTGGAAAAAAGACTTAATACCAAAATCATAATAAGCGCGGGCGGCGCGGACGTCGTGCGCGCGCTCAAGGAGGCTACGGGACAATGCAGGTAAAACCTTTGGTTGCCATCGTGGGCAGACCCAACGTGGGAAAATCCACGCTTTTCAATAAGATCGTCGGCAAACGCGTCTCTATCGTAGAGGATTACGAAGGAGTCACGCGCGACCGTCTTTACTGCGATACGGAGTGGTGCGGATACTCGTTCACTCTCATCGATACGGGAGGTCTCGACATAAAGAGCGAAGACGAGATGTGGTCGCACATACGCCGTCAGGCGCAGGTCGCCGTCGATATTGCGCAGGCGATCGTTTTCGTCGTGGACGGCAAAGGCGGGCTGACCTCAAACGACATAGAGGTGGCGTCTTTCCTGAGAAAGAGCAAAAAACCCGTCGTGCTAGCGGTCAACAAACTCGACAACTACGAAGAGGACAGGATATACGATTTTTACAATCTCGGCATAGGCGACCCGATAGGTGTTTCGGCAGAACAGGGGCTCGGCATAGGAGACCTTCTCGACGAGGTGGTCAAGAATATCGAAAAAACGCCCGCGGAATCAGATCCCGAGGTCCTCAACGTCGCGATAGTCGGCAAACCGAACGCAGGCAAATCGTCTATTACGAACAAGATACTGGGTTACGACCGCGTGATAGTCAGCGACATCGCGGGGACGACGAGAGACGCGATCGATACCGCTTTCGAGTGGAACGGACAGAAGTTCAACGTCATAGATACGGCGGGAATACGCAAGAAGTCGAGCGTCGACGAGGGCGTCGAGCAGTACAGCGTTATACGTTCTCTAGCTGCGATCAGGCGCGCGGACATAGTGCTCGTCGTCATAGACGCAAAAGCGGGAATATCCGAACAGGACGTCAAGATATGCGGTTACGTTCACGAACAGGGCAAGCCGTCGGTCATCGTAATGAACAAGTGGGACGCGGTCGAGAAGGATGCGTACACGGTCAATACGTTCAACAAAAAGCTCGAGGGAGAGCTCAAATTCATGTCGTATTTCGTGCCGCTGTACGTCTCGGCGAAAACGGGTCAGAGAGTGGAAAAACTGCTCGCTACCGCGATGGAAGTGTACGGAGAGGCGAGCAAGCGCGTCGCCACGGGCGTGCTTAACGACATAGTCAGAGAAGCCGTCCTCGCCAACGAGCCGCCTACTTTCAACGGCAAGAAACTCAAGATATACTACTGCACGCAGGCGTCGACCAATCCGCCTACTTTCGTGTTCTTCGTAAATGACGACAAGCTGCTCAATTTCAGTTACCGTCGCTACCTCAACAATGCGCTCAGAAACGCGTTTACGTTCAAAGGTACGCCGATAAGGTTAGAAATGAGGAGCAAGGATTCTAAGGATTACGAAATGTAAATATTTTCCTACGGGCGCGTTTTACTTGATACTGCGCGCGCGTTGTGGTAAAATGTAGCGCGGACGAAAGAATGCGTCCCTACGACTGATAAAAATTTTATAAGAGGTCTTTATGAAATATACAGGTTTGACTCAAGAGCAACTCAAAGAACTTCTGGACTCAGCAAAGAAGGAGTACGACGAGATCGCCGCTAAAGGTCACAAAGTCGACATAGCGCGCGGTAAGCCCTGCAACGCGCAGGCTGCGCTCGCTTTCAATATGCTGACTTCTCCCGAGGCGGAAGAGTTCCCGATGAACTATCTCAACTACGGCATGCCCGAGGGTATTCCCGAAATGAGAAAGCTCTTTGCCGAGATGCTCGGTCTCGAGCCTGCTCAGGTCATCGTAGGAGGCAACAGCTCGCTCAATATGATGTACGATGCGGTGCAGAGGGCGATGCAATTCGGTCTTCTCGGCGAAAAGCCCTGGAATAAATGCGACAAGGTCAGATTTCTGTGCCCCGTTCCCGGTTACGATCGCCATTTCGCGGTGACGCAGCACTTCGGCATAGATATGATAAACATACCTATGGACGACAACGGACCCAATATGGATCTCGTCGAGAGCCTCGTTGCTGCCGACGAAAGCATAAAGGGTATCTGGTGCGTGCCAAAGTATTCCAATCCTACGGGCATTGTTTACAGCGACGAAGTAGTCACGAAACTCGCGACCATGAAGACGGCGGCTAAAGACTTCAGGATCTTCTGGGACAACGCGTACTGCGTGCACGAACTGACAGACGAACCCGTAGAACTCGCGAATATCATGACGATCGCGAAAAAGGCAGGCAACGAGGACAGGATCTTCGAATTCGCCTCTACCTCCAAGATAACTCTCGCAGGTGCAGGCGTTGCTTGCATGGGCGCGAGCGAAGCGAACATCAAGGACGCTATGAGCCACATCTTCTATCAGACGATAGGCAACGACAAGGTCAATCAGTACAGACATTTCAGATTCCTTCAGTCCGTCGATCATATAAAAGAGATCATGAACGCGCAGAAGGAGATAATCAAACCCAAATTCGATGCAATCGTATCTACGCTCGAAGAAAGCCTCGGCGACGATTGCGATATTGCGAAGTGGACGAATCCCAAGGGCGGATACTTCATCAGTCTCGACGTTCTCGACGGATGTGCGTCCAGAGTCGCCGCTCTCTGCAAGGCAGCGGGACTTACGCTGACCGGCGCGGGTGCGACGTTCCCGTACGGAAGGGACGACAACGACAGAAATCTGCGTATCGCTCCGACCTACACCAACGGCGAAGACGTTTCGGTCGCCGCAGGAATCCTCGTAGCTTGTGTGAAACTCGCTTGCCTCGAGAAACTCGCTAAATAAGGATAATATGGCAAAACTGTTTATAGCATCCGATATTCACGGCAGCGCGCATTACGCTGAGCTTATGCTCGAGCGTTTCGTGCAGGAAAATGCCGACGAGCTGATACTTCTCGGAGACGTGTTTTATCACGGTCCTAGAAATCCGCTCCCCGAAGGTTACGCGCCTATGCAGGTCGCAGAACTTCTCAAGCCGTATGCAGACAGACTTCTCGTCGTCAAAGGCAACTGCGACAGCGACGTCGACGCGATGATCGCGCCGTTCGAATTCGTGAATGTCGCACAGCTTTACGTCGACGGTGCAAAGATAACTTTACAGCACGGCGACAAATACTGCAAAGACAATCTGCCGAAAAACTGCGGCAACGCATTGATATACGGACATTATCACACGTCTTTCGTCGTTAAGAAGGACGGAAAGGTGATAGCGAACCCGGGATCGGTCTCGCTCCCCAAAGACAATACAAAAGCGGGCTACATCGTCGTCGAAAACGGCACGATTTGGCTGAAGTCGCTTTCGGATGCGCAAGTTATAGCAAAAGAGGAGATTTTATGAAAATATTTGACACTAAAGTGCAGGAGCTCAAATACGAGGTCCTGAAAGCCGTGATAAAAGCGGCGGATCAGGGAGATATGAGCAATATCTATATGGATATTCCCAAACAGATCTCGCCGGGTCCCAAGCCGACTATGAGATGCTGTATCTACAAGGAAAGAGCTATCGTTCAGGAAAGGATCAAAATGGCCCTCGGCGGCGATAAGTCCAATCCCAACAGCGTCGAAGTCATAGACGCGGCATGCGATGCCTGCCCGATCGAGGGTATGTACATCACTCCCGCGTGCAGAGGCTGTATCTCGCACAAGTGCCAGCAGGCATGCCCGAAAAACGCGATAACGATCGTGGATAACCATCCTGTTATCGACAAGGACAAATGCGTCGAGTGCGGCAGATGCGCAAAGGCGTGCCCGTACAGCGCGATAATCGAGCAACGCCGTCCCTGCGTCAGAAGCTGTAAGGTGGGCGCGATCTCGATGGACGAGAACAAGAAAGCCAAGATCAACAACGACAAGTGCATTTCGTGCGGCGCGTGCGTTTACCAGTGTCCGTTCGGCGCGATCGTGGACAAATCGCTGATAATGGACGTGCTCGACATACTCAAAAAGAGCGAAAACAACACGAAATATCACGTCTACGCGGTTGTCGCACCCGCGCTCGCAAGTCAGTTTACGGGAGTACCTCTCGCAAAGGTCGCGAGCGGCATCAAAAAACTGGGATTTTACGATATTGCCGAAGCGGCTTTAGGCGCGGACATCACGCTGTATCACGAGGCTAAAGAGCTCAAAGAGCGCGGTATCCTGACGACTTCGTGCTGTCCTTCGTTCGTGATGTTTATAGAAAAGAATTTCCCCGAACTCGTCAAGTACGTTTCGAGCTCGGTTTCCCCGATGATAGAGACCGCAATGCTGATAAAACGCAACGATCCGACTGCAAAATGTATATTCATCGGACCTTGCACGAGTAAGAAACTCGAATACAGACTGCCCAAGACCAAGGGTGCGATTGATTGCGTAATGTCATTCGAGGAACTTCAGGCATTTTTCGACGCGCGCGACATAGAGCTGCTCAAGCTCGAGGATTGCCCCGTCGACGATGCGTCCTACTACGGCAGAATATTCGCTAAATCGGGAGGTATCACTCAGGGCGTCATGAACGTCGCGAAGTCCATGGGACTCGACAACGTCAAGCCCATTGCGATGAACGGTATAGAAGAATGCAGGATAAACCTGCTGAAACTCAAACTCGGCAGAGCCGCGGAAAACTTCTTCGAAGGCATGGCGTGCGACGGCGGTTGTCTCAACGGCGCGCTTATACTTCATCACGAGCAGAAAAACGTCGTCGAGATCGACAGATACGGCAACGCCGCGAGCCACAAAGACATATCTTCGAGCGTCGCTAAGTACGAGGAAAGCCTCAAAAACGACAGCGCGGAATAATACTTTGACAGCGAGGCAAATAGCCGCTCCTGAAGGGGCGGCTTTTTTATTCTGTCGGTTTTTGCCTGAAAGCCTGCATTTGGTGCGGACGGAGTTTAGAGAAAACTTTTTCTCGGACGCAAACAAAGTCGGAATCGCGTTTTTGCAAAGAAAAGGACGCGGCGACCCGTTTGCGGCGGCATATTCCTCTTATCGGCGTCATAGTTTATAAAAGAACAAACCTTTGGAGGGACAATATGCAACAGTTCGACTTATACCGCGATATTTCCATGCGTACGGGCGGAGACATCTATATAGGCGTGGTGGGACCCGTGCGAACGGGCAAATCCACGTTTATCACGAAATTCATGCAGACGCTCGTTCTGCCTGCGATCAAAGACGTTCACCGCAAAAAGCGCGTGACGGACGAATTGCCTCAGTCTGCCGACGGCAAGACCATCATGACGACTCAACCGAAATTCGTGCCCGACGAGGCTCAGAACGTTGAGCTGGGCGACGGTCTGCGCGCTAAGGTCAGGCTCATAGACTGCGTCGGTTATCTAGCAGACAACGCGGAAGGACACACCGAAGACGGCAAACCCCGCCTCGTGGACACACCCTGGAGCGAAGAGAAAATGCCCTTCGAACAGGCTGCCGAATTCGGCACTCGCAAAGTGATGACCGATCATTCCACGATAGGTATCGTGGTCACTTCGGACGGTTCGGTCACCGAATTGCCGAGGAAAGCGTACGAAAAAGCCGAAGAGCGCATCGTAAACGAAATGAAAGAGCTGGGCAAACCTTTTGCCGTCGTGCTCAATACGCGCAAGGAAAAGGATTCCGACAGCAAAAAGCTCGCGTCTTCTCTCGCTGAGAAATACGGGGTGCCCGTTATTCTTCAGAACGTGATGAGTATGGGGAAAGAAGAGCTCTCTGAAATACTCAGGGCTGTGCTTATGCAGTTTCCGGCAGAAAGCGTGGGTATTGTAATGCCGAAATGGTTGCAGGCACTTCCTAGAGACAACGAAATAATATCCGACATAATCGGAAAAGCCGTTACGTCCGCCGAGAACGTAAAGGTTGTAGGCGATTACAAAAAGCTGGAAAACGCATTCGATAACGACGATTATATCGCGAAAATTTCGGATATAGACGTGAATTTCGGCACGGGCAAGATAACTGTGGAGCTTACGCCCGCAGAGGGGCTGTTCTACGACGTACTCAGTAAGCAGTGCGATCTGAAGATAGAAAACGACTTTGAGCTGGTATCGTACATAAAGTCGCTCGGGTACGCAAAAAAACAGTACGACAAACTTTCGGAGGCAGTAAAACAGGCAGACGAATACGGTTACGGCGTTGTGATACCTGC
Source organism: uncultured Christensenellaceae bacterium (assembly GCA_944380305.1). Classification (GTDB taxonomy): domain Bacteria; phylum Bacillota; class Clostridia; order Christensenellales; family UBA3700; genus Ornithoclostridium. The sequence continues at coordinate 63,127 of CALWHF010000009.1, read as the reverse complement.
CGACGACGATATGAATCTGGATTCACCCGAAATAGTCAAGAGGGGATCGCGTTACGGTGTAAGGCTCAAGGCGAGCGCGCCGTCGTATCATATAATGAAAGTCGACGTTGAAACGGAGGTCAATCCGATAATGAGCGAGGCTCAGGACGAGAAAGTGCTCAAAGACTGGCTGGACGGGTTCGGCGAAGACAACAAAGGAGTCTGGAAGACGAATATGCTCGGCAGGTCGCTCGACAGTATAGCGAAAGATTCTCTCGCATCGAAACTCGCGTCAATGCCTGCCGATACGAGATCTAAGCTGAGAAAAACGGTAAATAGGATAATCAATGAAGGAAAAGGCGGAGTGCTTTGCATATTACTCTGACGAAGGAAGGCTGTCCGCGTCGCCGTCAGGCGGCGCGGATAAGATTTTTATCGGGGTAACCTCTTCAGGATCGGTTCGGATTTTTTCTCGATCGCAAAAAGTCAATGTCTCTTTTTTTTGCGAAGTTTTGAAATATCGATAATTTATAGGAATTAATAATAATTAATAATAATTGATAATACAAAATTATACATAATTCGACAAGAGTCACGCGCGGGCGGTCGGGGGCATAAGATATAGTGTCGCGCCGATTTTTCGGCGTTGAAAAGGACGTGCAATATGTGTTATTCGAGCAATAATTGCGGTTGCGTCACGCAGAGAAGTTCTTGCTTTTCTTCCTGCGGATGCACGCGTAGCGATTCGTGCGGCTCGTGCGGAGGGATGTCTTCCGCCTGCGATCTGCCGTACTATGTAAACCCCTGCGGCTGGTACACTGTATCGCCTTATACAGTTGTGGCTGTCGTCGCGGCGGTAAACGGAAACATCGGTTGCGGCAATTGCGGTTGCGGCAATTCGTGCGGTTCGTGCTGCTAAAAAATGCGGGGCGGAAACGCCCCGTTTTCTTTGTCTTTCAACAGCAGCCCGTCGTCGAAAGAGAAGATACGCCCGTGCCGAGACATTTTGAAAATGCGAGGCAGCAGACTATCAGAGAAAGCGGATCGCAGTAGTTCGGCGAGCACGCCGTGTCGTCGCTTCGATTGCAGCAGAGCAGAGCGAGAAGCAGAATATCGTTCATATAATTTCTCCTTTTACATTATTTCGCTAAAATCGACAAAACATCTGATTTTTCCGCCGATTCATCGATATATAATATGTGCATACAATGATATTTATGAGACGGCGGGATACCCGTTCGAAGGAGATTTTATGATATACGACGGTTGTCTGACCATTACCGAACAACAGGAAAGAAGCATTCTTCGTAGCATGCCGCCTAAAGCCGCGACCGAAAACCTCGCGAGATTTTTCGACGTTTTTTCGGACAATACGAGACTAAGGATACTTTCCGCGCTTTCGATGAAGGAGCTGTGCGTCGCCGATCTTTCTTTTATCCTTTCCATGAGACAGAGCACGGTCTCTCATCAGCTCAGACTTATGAAGGATGCGGGCATAGTCGATTGCCGCAGGGCGGGAAAACTCATTCTGTACGCCGTCGTTAATCCGTACGTCAACGACGTCTTGCTGACAGGAGCGAAACAGTTTACCAGAAGCGCGGTCTGAAACGCGTCCGAGCCGTTGATCGATTTCTAATACCTGTCGATGAAATGTGAAAAGGTATAAAACGGGATTTATACTATGGTGAAGATTTAATTGACGATATGTCGGCAGTTGTTTCATGAAATTCCGTATCGTAGTGAATCTGCCGGTCTTGACGGCTTGTGCTGAAAGGATGCGGACGAATGACGCGTTGAATGTCTTGTAGAGGGAGATAAACGCAAAATCGCGATCGCGACAATAGTACTCTTAGCCAGGATTGCTGAAAAATTCATAAACGGTACGCATCAGGTCTGGTTTGTATTGCCAAGGTCTGCATCGATAAATGCAAAGATGAAACGTTTTGTCAATAATCCGATTGCGTTTTTCCTCGAGTCTTATCATCATGAAATGCTAACGCTTGAGGTCTACGGAAACACAGATCAAGTCTTATAAATGCCGCTTTTGCGGGACGGATCTCAAATCGCTTTATATTATCTTTTTAGTGTGATATAATTACGGGTATGAAGCATTTGGAGCAAAAACTCAGAGATCTGCCTCACAAAAGCGGCGTTTACATCATGTACAACGAGGCGCGTCAGATACTTTATATCGGCAAGGCGCGCGATCTTTTCAAGCGTGTTCACCAGTATTTCGGCAACAAAGCCAACCGTACAGTAAAAGTGATAAAGCTTGTGGAAAAGATATACGATCTCGATTATATCATTACTGCAAACGAGGTTGAGGCTCTCGTTCTCGAAAACAATCTGATCAAAAAGCATAAGCCGCCCTACAACATTCTGCTCAAGGACGACAAGAGTTATCCTTTCATAAAGATAGATCTCAAAAAGCCTTTTCCGCGTGTCGAGGTGGTCAGAAAGCTCAGGAACGACGGCGCAAAATACTTCGGACCGTATATGCAGGGAATATCGACGCAAGAAATACTTGGACTGATAAACAGCGCGTTCTGCGTGCGTACATGCAATCTCGATCTGACCAGGATCCCTCAGAATCACAGACCTTGTCTCAATTATCACATAAAGCGTTGTTACGCTCCCTGCGCGGGGCTTATATCGCGTGAAGAGTACGATGCGGTGATAAAGGAGATAATCGCGTTTTTGCAGGGCAACGACAAGAAGATAGCGAAGATACTGACTTCGAGGATGAGAGAGGCATCAGAACGCGAAGAATACGAACTCGCGCTCTCTTATAAACAGAAACTTCAGGTGCTGGATAAACTCGTCAGACGTCAGGTCGGCGTGATGCCCAAGGACTTCGACATGGACGTTTTCGCCGTTGCGGCGAACGGACTGAATACCGTTGCAGCGGTGATATTCGTCAGGGGAGGGAAGATCGTCGGAGGAGATAAACAGATCGTGGAAGGAGTTTCTCTCGACGAAAGCAGCGCGCTGTCTAATTTTATAATGCGTTTTTACGATATGACGGGTTACGTCGCGAGCGAAATAGTCACCGAGACCCCGATAGAGGATGCCGACGTACTTCAGGAATACCTGTCCGAGAAGTCGGGCAAGAAGGTGAATGTGATATGTCCGCACCAGGGCGTAAGACGCCAGCTCGCGGATATGGCGAAGGGCAACGCTCTCGATTATCTCGAAAAGTCGCTTTCCGTCAAAGAGAGAAAAGAAAACATGACAATGGGCGGTGTGCTGCAGCTTGCAGAATTTCTCAGACTTCCCAAACTTCCCGTAAGGATAGAGTGCTACGACATTTCGCACATCAGCGGCACGAACAAAGTCGCATCGATGGTCGTATTCATAAACGGCGAAGCCGAAAAGTCGCATTACCGAAAATTCAAGATCGAGACCGTAGCGGGCAACGACGACTTCGCGTGTCTTCAGGAGACGCTGAGAAGAAGGCTTTCGGATATAAAAGACAGATCGGGCGACGTCAGTTTTTCGTCGCGACCAGATCTCATCGTGATAGACGGCGGCAAAGGGCAATTGAGCAGTGTTATGGAGGTAGTGGCAGATTACGACGTTGGCGGCATAAATTTCATAAGCCTCGCAAAGAGGGAAGAAGAAGTGTTCCTGCCGGGGGAGAGCGTACCCGTGATTCTGCCCAGGGACAGCTACGCGCTCAAACTGCTGCAACGCGTAAGAGACGAGGCTCACCGCTTTGCAATAACTTTTCACAGAAGTCTCAGGAAGACGTCTCAGACAAAAAGCGCGTTGCTTGCGATCGACGGCGTGGGAAAGACGAGAGTAAAACTTCTTTTCGACGCTTTCAGGACTCTCGATAACATAAAAAATGCGAGCGTTGAGGAAATGACAGCGATAAAAGGGGTTGACAGACGCACCGCCGAAAACATATATGCGGCTTTTCACGGCAAAGACGCGGATTGACCGCTTTCCGACAATCGTTTGACAAAACGCGCGCGCGGTTATATCATAGAAATGTACGGGCATTCGCCCGAGTGAGAGGATAAATGAAATACAAGGCAATTTTCAGCGATTTTGACGGCACGCTTTATTCGGATAACTTCGAGGTGTCGCAAAAGAATATCGACGCAATTCACGACTACGAGGCTAGAGGAGGAAAGTTCTTCGTCGCAACGGGTCGTCTTTTTCAGGCAATATATCCGCATGTTTCCGCTCTCGGACTCAAAGGCGAGGTCATCGTGTATCAGGGCGGGGGCATCTTCGACATCGAAAGCAAAAAAGTGCTCTGGCAGCAGACTATCGATAACGACATCGCTGTCGATTGCCTGAGAAAACTCGAGGGCGAGGGAAAGACGGTCGAAATGGTATATATCGACGACGTGTGTTACGGTACTAAGCCGCACGCGGCTATCGATATGTTCTGCAATATATGCAAGATAGAATGCGTGTTCGTGGGCGAAAAACTGTCCGACTACGTTAAAAGGACGGGGGCGAGACCCAACAAACTGCTCGCGATGGTTGACAAGAACGACGCGCTCGCGCTGGCGGAAAAATACCGCGCCGCGTACGACAAGAAACTCGCGCTCATGAGATCTCAGCCGTTTATGGTGGAATTCACCGCCTACGGGCTGAGCAAGGGCGCGGCAGTCGAAAAGGTATGCGCGATGCACGGTCTGAAAAGAGAGGAGATAATATGCGTCGGAGACGCCGACAACGACATTCCGATGATTGAGTACGCGGGGCTGGGCATCGCGGTGATGAACGCAATGCAGACGACCAAGGACAAAGCGGACGTGATAGGCGTGTCCAATAACCACGACGCGATTGCGTGGATAATAGAAAATTATTGCAAGGATTGACTATGAACGAACAAAACAATATCTTCGATCCCGAATACGCGATAAGCGAAAGCGTCAAGATCAAAAACTTCTGCCAGGACTGCAATCTCGAATTATTGCAGGGAAACGAGACGGACTATATCACGTTCAGTTCGGGTCTTCTCAACAGACCGGGACTTCTCCTTGCGGGCTTTGACGATTATTTCGGAGCGGGCAGAGTTCAGATGATAGGAAACGCGGAGTATTACTACATCAAATCTCTTCCCGACGACAAAAAAGAACACGCGATCGAGATGTTGTTTTCAAAGCGCGTACCGTGTGTAATCTACACCCGCTCGATAAATCCGAGCTCGCTCGCACTCGAAGTCGCATCGAGATACAATATACCGGTGTTCCTCTCGCACAAGACGACGACCGCTCTCAATACCGACATTGCGAACTATCTCGAAAAATTGCTCGCACCGATGAAAAGCGTGCACGCGACGTTTCTCGAGATAAGCGGTATAGGCGTTCTTTTGACGGGTAAAAGCGGACTCGGCAAGAGCGAGACCGCGCTCGAACTTATTCACAGAGGACACAGACTGGTCGGGGACGATGCGGTCATAGTGAGACGCATCAACGATCAGCTGATAGGTACCGCGCCCGAGAGGATAAAATTCTTCATGGAAGTGCGCGGTATCGGTATAATCGACGTCAGGAGCCTTTACGGCGTGTCGTCCGTCCTGCCCGACAAGAGCATAGATATGGTCATAGAGCTTAGGCAGTGGAACGGCGACGCCGATTTCGACAGGCTTTGCAACGAGGAAAAATACGAAGAGATACTCGGCATAAGCGTGCCTAAACTCACCCTCCCCGTGATGCCGGGCAGAAACCTTGCCGTCGTCGTGGAGGTCGCCGCGCGCAATTACCGTATGAAGAAGATGGGTTACGACGCCGTCGCGGACCTTCTGAAAAATCAGAAATGAAGGTGTGAGATGACAGATTACGAGAAGATGAAACTCGCCGAAAAGTACGACGAGGACTGCGATTGCATAGAAGAAGAGGAGGACCTCGAAAGGGCGGAGAACTTCGAATCCGATCCCGAGGCGTTCAAGAGAAAATACAAGGAGTTTTATACCGATATAAAGCTCAGTCACAAGGAGGACTGGTGATTATATGTTGATGAATACTTTTTGGCAGGTCTTCTGCCTGGTTGCGGGACTAGGAGCCGCGGTCGTCAGTCCTTTCGTCGTGATAAAGACTTTCGGCAAATCGAGAGAACGCGCCGAAAAATTCATGTACAGACTGATGACTTTCGTGCTCGTGTACAAGATACTGCACTTCACGCTTATGCCGACGATATTCAGGCAGGACGCGGTCAAACTGATACCCGTCGAGATCAGCTCGGTCAGCTATTTCCTTATGCCGATCGCATATCTTTCGGGCTGGAAAGTGCTCAAGGAGACGGGCAGATTCGTGGGATTTTTCGCGGGACTCGTGCAGCTCCTCGCGATGAGCATTTCGCCGCAGTCGTTCGTCAACAGCGACATGACCAATTTCACTTTCATCGAAAGCATCGTCATGCACTATTGTCTGTATCTCGGCGGTCTTATCTGGAATTTCACGATAGAGCCGCTCAGGTATAAGGATCTGTGGAAAGCACTTCTCGGGTTTTTGGTCATACTTCTGTGGGGCACGCTCGCCGCGTTCACATGGAGATACGACTACGTCAACGACAAACCCGAAAACATAATGTTCATACAGGAATGCGTACTTCCCGAATTTCTGCTTATTCCGGGTTTTGATAAAAACCATTTGTTTATCATAGAATATCTCGCGGTGTTCTTTGTGTATATCGCGATTCTGTATAAACTGTCGAGGCTCGCTTTCAGAAGAAAGAATCCCGAGCCGAGATCGCCGTGGGGCGGAGGGTCGTACAAAAAGTATCTCGAGGAAAAGAACACTCTGCCGCTGAATTTCTACGGCAGGGAAGAGATGGTTGCGTACTGGACGCCGATAATAGCCGCGAGAGATGGCGAAAAGGCGGCGGAAAAAGTGCCCGAAAGAAAATCCGCGTGAAGGCGGGCAACAGACCCGTATTGACATTTTTTCCTGTCGGGAGTATAATGTTATACACGATCGGAGGGAGATAAGATGAAAGACAAAAAGAAAACCGATTCCAGAGGAATCCTGCGCGGGTTCGGCGTTTTCGCGACAATAGTCGGACTTCTGCTTGCGGCGGTGGGTCTGACCATGCTGATGACAGACGCAGCCGTGGATAACAATCTGAAGTATTCGCTCGCAATCGCGGGTATTGTGGTCGCGGTGGTCGGCGTGATTTTCACGCTTGCGGGCATAAGAAAGTCGAAAGAGGAAAAAGAGGCTCAAGCCGCGCCGATAAAGTGCGTATACTGCGGCGAGACGAATCCGGCGGGCAGCAAATTCTGCCGTAAATGCGGCAAACCTACGGTCAAGAAATGCGTCAACTGCGGCGCGATTCTCGATCTCGACGCGAAGTATTGCAATACCTGCGGCGTCAGGGTCAGAAAGGATTCCTGAATAAAATGCAAATAAAGAAAGACGCACCTCAAAAGCGCGTCTTTTTGTTTGTCTTGAGATTATTTGTTAAGCGAGGTCATTCCACCAGGTTGTCGTGTATCAGTTCGTAAATGCCGAGTGCTTTGTCCGACCAATGCTTGAATATCCATTTTGCGGTATTGCGGTTTTGCACGTTGAGTTTCAGCTCGAGAAGGGGAACGGTCACGCTTTCTATCTTAAGCACCACGGTGTAGGTGCCGTCCGAGTTCTTGAAATAGTCGGACGAATAGTCTTGTTTTCTCCTGTAACTCAGCCTGTTTTTCTTGACGTGCTCGGTAATGCTGTCGCGAAGAGACGAAGGTATCTGCGTATAGAATAATTGCAAGCACTCTCTGCCGTCGCTCGTGATAGAGTAGTGCGCCGTCGAGCCGCGCGGCGAGACGTTGGTAAGAAAATCGCTCGACGCGAGTTCGGAAAAACTTTCTTTCGCGTCGATGTAGGCGAGCCACTCGTTGGAGATCGCCATTTCGATTATTATGTCCTCTTTCATCGCGACTTCCATTTTGTCGAAGATGAAAAGGAGGATGACTTTGTTCAGGGCTTTGGAGTCTAGCATCTCAGACGTAGATGAACGGGGAAAGCTGGTCGAGAAGATCGTCGCAGTCCGAGCTGTGGATCTCGAGGACGACGGGTCTGTTGAGGTCGAGCGAAAAGAGCCCGAGAATGGACTTCGCGTCAACGACGTAACGACCGCTCCTTACGTCCGCGTCGTAGTCGTATGCGGAAATAATGTTGACGAATTTCTTTACGCTTTCGGTCGTATTGAGCAACAAACTGACAGATTTCATGTGTACACTCCGTTACAAAAATAAGGTATGTAAATATTATAATTTAAGTAACGACTTTTTGCAATGATTTGCGTGAAATTATCCAAATTTTACATTTTCAGACCGTTATCGGGCATTCAGCCGTCACGTCAATCGCTTGCAATAATTATTGCCCGATAGTATAATATATATAATCCGCGCGGGAGACCGCGCGATACTAGGAGAGTTTATGGCAAACGAAAGCGTACAACAGGCGTATACGGGATTGGTCGCGAGGTGCAACGATCTGTCAAAGGGCAGGTTCATTATGGCGGGCAACGCGATCAAGGGATTGCTGCGTTATCTTGCGTCGAATCCGTCGCTTATGGGATACGTCGCCAAATGCAATACGGGCGTGGATTACAAACAGGAGTTTTCCGCAGCCGTGGTGGGCAATTCTTTCAAGCTCCCGCCGTCGTCGAGGGGTGTCGTCGCGCTTGTGACGGGACTTCTTTACGAGTTCGACAGGGGCACGCAGAGCCTGCACAAATTCCTCAAGACCTTTTTCAGGTCCGACGACATAGATCAGTCTTTCAAGATGTTCTGCAACAGCGTGATCACCGCATACGTTCTTGCGTTCAAGAACGTGCTCGACGACAAGGACGACGAAAAGACCGCGCGTTTCGGCGACGGCGATTTCGTGGTGCAGGATATAGTAAAGGAAAACGTCGTGCCGTACATCACTTCGCTTACCGAGCTGGTCGTGTCGGACGAAAGACTTTCGGACGAGACGCGAGACGATTACATCACGATGCTCGAGGGGCTTTATTACGCGTTCGAGATCGCCAGCGCGAAGATGGTCAAGGTGGTATGGCTGGGGCTGCGTTCGGTGATGGAAGGTTACCGCAACGCCTATTCGTATCTCGACGGAATGCAGGCTCTTATGCAGGCATATGCACTGATCTGAACGGTTTGTTTCAATATTACAGACCGCGCGATGACGCGGTCGCTTTTTTGTCTTTTTTACAGCATTTGTCGTGCAAAAACAACTAAAAATTTGCATAGTGTGAATATTGCGGCTGATTTGTTTGCTAAAAGGCGATAATACTGGTAAAATATCAAGCCGAACGTATCAATACATAAATCGGAGGATATTATGCAGAACGGAGAAAACGGCAGCGTAAACGAAAACGTCGGGACGGGATCCCTCGTTGCCGAAACGCAAACCGACGTTCCTGAAAACGGAGAATCCGTTGCAAAAAAACACAAGGGCTTTACCGGCAGGATAGGTTTCGTCCTCGCCGCTGCGGGTTCTGCGGTGGGACTGGGCAATCTGTGGCGTTTCCCGTACCTTGCCGCAAAATACGGTGGAGGAATCTTCCTGCTCGTGTATATTTTGCTCGCGGTCACTTTCGGTTTCAGTCTGTTGGTTCTCGAGATAGGCATTGGAAGACTGACGGGTAAAGACGTTATCGGAGCATTCGGGAAACTTAACAAAAAGACAAAATGGTTCGGGTTCGTCAGTCTCGTCGTTCCCGTGCTTATCGTGCCGTACTATTGCGTAATAGGCGGCTGGGTCACGAAATATCTGTTCGCGTATATGTCGGGAGACGGGTCTACGGGAGCGATGACGGGAGAAAACGCCGCGCTATATTTCAACAATTTTATCTCTTCGTCCTGGGAGCCGATAGTGTTTTTCATAATATTCGCGTTACTTTCGTTCGCGGTCGTCATATTCGGTGTACAGAAGGGTATAGAGAAGATAGGTAAGATACTCATGCCGATACTCGCCGTGCTTTCGGTGGGACTCGCAATTTTCGCGATGTGCCAGAAAGGCGCAGTCGAAGGCATAAAATACTTCCTCGTGCCTAAACTCGAAGGGGTAAACATTGCAGAAGTGTTCCTCGCTGCTTTGGGGCAGTTGTTCTATTCGATGTCTCTCGCGATGTGTATCATGATAACGTACGGGTCGTACATGAAAAAGAATACCGACATTCAGAAATCCGCTCGTCAGATAAGCGTGTTCGATACCTGTTTCGCTATCGTTGCGGGACTTATAATTATCCCGTCCGTGTTCGCTTTCGCATCATCTCCGCAGGACGTGATGCAGAGCAGCGGTCCGACTTTGATGTTCGTTTCGCTGCCAAACGTTTTCAGTCAGATACCCTATGCGGGCATAATAGGATCGTTGTTCTTCCTGCTCGTTCTTTTCGCCGCGCTGACCTCTGCGATCTCGCTGATAGAGGCTATCGTCGCGGTTCTCAGAGAAAATCTCGGCATGAAGAGATGGGTTGCATGTCTGATCGTTTTCGGAGTAGTTCTTTTGCTCGGCATACCGTCATCTCTCGGTTTCGGAGTGCTAAAGTCGCTGTCGATAAACGGAATGACGATACTCGACATTTTCGACTATGTGAGCAACAGCATCCTGATGCCGCTCGTCGCGATAGGCACATGTGTTATTGCGGGCTATTTCGTCAATTTCAGAGCGATAAAGGACGAGATCGGTCTGAAGGTAAACAGTATGAGGGACAGATATTTCACCGTGATGATACGCTATATCGCACCCGTCTGCATGCTGCTGATTCTGATATTCAACATAATAGGTCTGTAAAGAAAAACGCGGCGTGCCGCGCCGATGAAAGGTGAAGAAAAGCGCGTCCGCATATCGCGGGCGCGCTCGTTTTTTCGCATCATGTCGTAAACGCGACGTATCAGCCGTGCTGTCCGGGGTTTTCGAGAGGAGTGTTGCCCTCGAGACTTTCGAGATAGGCGAGAGTAGTCTTTACGCACCCGTCGACTCCTATCAGCCCGCTGTCGAGGCACAGGTTGTGATTCTCCGCCATGCCCCATTTCTGATAGGTGTAGAATTCGTAATATTTCTTGCGCTTTTTGTCTATCTTCTTGACGTGGGCTTCCATCTTGTCGGGATCGATACCGAGATTGAGCGCGTTCTTGCGGGCCACGCGTTTTTTCAGATCGGCATGGACGTATATCTTCACGGAATCTTCGAGGATCGCGTCTGCGCATCTGCCGAGTATCACGCAAGGACCTTTTTTCGCTATTTCCTTGATCGCGTTGCTCTGCGCGATGTAGATCTGATCGGACATAGGCATGAAATAGGTGGAGTAGAATACGCCCGACAGCATTGACGGCGCGCTTTCTTCGTGATGTTGTAAGAATTCTTCGCACATCGCAGTCCCTTTCGCCGCGAGGGAGATCAGTTCTTTGTCGTAAAAAGGCACGTTGAGAGCCTGCGCGAGCTTTATGCCGAACTCTCTGCCGCCGCTGCCGAATTGTCGGCTTATAGTGATGACCTTATCCATAAAAATCCACTCCTTTATCATATATATATTCTAATTCTATTAAAACATCCAAAACGGTCGTTGTCAATATGGGTTTTGATATTTTACCCGTTTTCGGGGCAAAAAAAAGTGCGCGGTGCGTAAAAATTTCGCGGCAAGCAAAAAAGTTGATTCTAAATAAAAATAATTATTGCCTCTGTCTCGCGCGTTTGCTATACTTATCCTATACGGCAATCCGATTCCGACAACGCCGTTACGGAGGCTTTATGAAAGATTTACGCGACTGCTTCGTTATGAACGACGGCAATAAAATACCATGCGTAGGCTACGGCACGTTCAAGATAGCCGACGACGATACCGCTTACGGCTGCGTGCGCGAGGCTCTGAAACTGGGATACAGACATATTGACACCGCGTTTATATACGGCAACGAAAAGGGCGTGGGCAAGGCTGTAAGGGACAGCAAGATAGACAGGAGCGAAATTTTCGTGACCAGCAAACTGTGGGGCACGGACAGAGGATATAAGAGCGCTCTCGAAGGGTTCGAGAAGACGATGAGCAATCTCGGGCTCGACTATCTCGATCTGTTCCTTATCCACTGGCCAGCGAACGCGAAGAATTACAGCGACTGGCAAAAGATAAACTGCGATACCTGGAAGGCGTTTGAAGAGATCAGGGCGAGCGGACGAGTGAAGAGCATAGGACTTTCCAACTTCCTCCCGCACCATATACTCAGCATACTCGACAACTGCACCGTGAAGCCTGCAGTGGATCAGATCGAGATGCACCCCGGGTATCCGCAATTCGACGTCATAGCTTTCTGCAAGGAGAACGGCATCCTCGTCGAGGCATACAGACCGCTCGGAAGGGGCGAGGTGCTGGAAAACGAAGAGATCGTGGCTATGGCGCACAAGTACGGCAAGACGCCTGCGCAGCTCGCGGTGAGATGGGCGATCCAGCACGGCGCGGTGCCGCTGCCTAAGTCGGTCAGAGGCGACAGAATGCAGGAGAATGCAGACGTGTTCGACTTCGAGATCTCTCTTTCGGATATGTACTTCATCGATTATATGAGACCGTTCGGCGGCAGAGGTCAGCACCCCGACGAAGCGGACTTCTGAAAACCGTCTCGGCGCGTGCCTGTCCGAAACGGGTATGACGAAAGACTTTTTGCCGTTAACGGCAGGAAAAGGCATATATTTCCTTTGTTGACTTATCGCGTTTCTCGTTTTATAATTATAATATAAGGAACGTAATCGCGTTCCCCGATGAGAGGGAAAATGAGAAAATTCGTGTCGGTAGTCGCTTGCGCGATACTCGCGCTCATCGCGCTTGTACTCACTGTTTTGATTTGTTACGTTTGTTACGTCGGTCTCTCCTACGAGAGGATCCCCGACAATACCGTGCTGGAAACGGAAAATAACGGGACCGAGGCAGTATCGCCTGGTATCGAATATTCGATCGTGACCTACAACGTGGGCTTCGGCGCGTACAATCATGCCTTCTCGTTCTTTATGGACAGCGGAAAGATGAAGGACGGCACAGCGGTCACGGGTAAGAACAGCAAGGCGGCGAGCGAAGACGTCGTCAAGTCGAATATCAACGGCTCTGCGAAACTGATAGCGGACGGCGATTACGACTTCGTGCTGTTGCAGGAAGTGGACATCAATTCGACCCGCAGCTACCATATCGACCAATACGCGTTGTTCAACGAGCAGCTGCCTGCCATGTCTCGCAATCTGGGGATATGTTACGACAGCGCGTTTCTGTTCTATCCGATAACCGATCCTCACGGCAAGAGCCTGACGGGACTTGCCTCGTACAGTAAGTTCAAGATGGATTCCGCGCTTCGCAGACAATACCCTTTGGCGACAGATATAAGCAAATATTTCGATCTCGACAGATGTTTCGTAGTGACGAGATATTCGCTCGACAACGGTAAAGAGCTTGTTGTAGTCAACAGTCATATGTCGGCATACGACGAGGGCGGCACAATAAGGCAGCAGCAGCTCGCGGTGCTGAATGCTTTTCTGACAGAGGAAAAGAATAAAGGCAATTATGTTATCGTCGGCGGGGATTTTAATCACGATATAGCGTCGAGCGACGGGCTTTTCGAAACCGAGCAGCTCCGCCCCGAATGGGTGTTCTCGCTGACAGACGACGATCTTGCTGACGGGTATAGATTCGTCGCGCCGACCAACGCGCCGACCTGTCGCAGTACGGATATACCGTACGAAAAAGAGGTCAATTATTCGGTGGTGCTTGACGGGTTCATAGTTTCGGACAACGTGACCGTTACGGGCTGCACGAACATAGACAACGACTTTATGTACAGCGACCACAATCCCGCGATGATGACTTTTATACTCGAATGAACGCTTGCACGATAGCAGTATCGACGGTGTTTATCGCAATGACCGCCGTCACGTTTGCGCTCTTTGCCTCGGATAAGGCAAGAGCGGTGAAAAAAGAACGCAGGATACCCGAAAGAGTACTTCTGGGGTGCAGTTTCTTGCTGGGAGGCGTCGGGGGACTTATCGGTATGCTGGTATGCAGGCATAAGACCAAGCACTGGTATTTCTGTCTGCTCGTACCGACTTTTGCCGTACTTTCGACAGCGGCGGTAGTTGCCGCGTTCTTCTTCGAATAGGTCGTTCAGATACGTCGTACGGCTCCGTCTGTTTCGGACGGAACGCGGTTGCGCGCGTCCGAAGACGAGAATACTACGAAATACTATATTAATTTGAAATAATCGGAAGGCAATACGCTTTCGGGAGACAATACGCACGATACAAGGATTAACATATGAGATTAAAAGATCCTAACAAAAGAGAAGAATTGCTTGTGAAATGCTTCGATTGTTTCTGTGAGCACGGCATAGAAGGAACTTCAACCAAACTGCTTGCAAAAGCCTGTGGCATGAGTTCAGGCAATATATTCCACTATTTTGAAACGAAAGACTAGATAATCATTGATTCCACCGCATATTGTATGGCGAAAGTCGAGGACGATTTCATGGCAAACGCCCCCGAAAATTTCGGCGACATCGAGCGTTTTCTGAAAGAGATCCCGTATTGGACTGCGAAAAAACACGGCAAGAAATACCGCTTTATGTATCAGGTGTACACTTCGCCGAAATACCGCAAGTACGGTACGACGTTCTTTAAGGGAGTTACTGAAAGATATACCGAATACCAGACCAGAATAATACGAACCAGCCCTGAGGCGCGTCTTTTATGCGTTTTTCAGCAATGCTCGCTTGAAAATATCACAATATTATCTGCGCTCACCTCGCTGAAACACACTATAAAAATCGTTGCCTGAGGGTGCATGCAGTTTTAAGCAGACAAATTTTTGTCGATACAAGGCAAATGCCGCAGGTAATATTATACATATTATCAAGGCATTTAACGCAGTAGCGACGGAAATATGCCGCTTAAAACCTTGTTCGTATTATTCTGGTCTGGTATACGCTAAGTCACTCGAACCAAAGATAGGTATCCCGTGGCAGGTGATACAGCCCCTTATCTATACTTTCGTCCGCGCCAGCGTCCACTACGCGTTGTTCGAGGACGAGGAATACCTATTGCCTCAATTGCGCCTCATCGAAGAGACGCTGCCTTTGCTCAAAGAGAAATATTCGAAACAATAAACGCAGACACGTCTTTCCGATCACGGGAAAGACGCTTTTATTTCGATCCGCCTTGCGTTGCCTCGCGATAAAAACGACTCAGGCGGAAAGGGAAGACGGGCGAAGCGATCCGTCCCGATTGATTGTCGCGATTGATAAACGAATAAAAAACAAGAGCCGCTTTTCAGCAGCTCTTTCTTTATTCGTGATTTGTCAGCGTGATCAGCCGAGAGCCTTTTCAACCGCGACCGCGCACGCAACGCTTGCGCCTACCATCGGGTTGTTGCCCATACCGATAAGACCCATCATCTCGACGTGAGCGGGAACGGAAGAGGAGCCTGCGAACTGAGCGTCGCTGTGCATACGACCCATCGTGTCGGTCATGCCGTAGCTTGCAGGACCTGCAGCCATGTTGTCAGGGTGGAGAGTACGACCGGTACCGCCGCCGCTTGCAACGGAGAAGTACTTTTTGCCGTTCTCGACGCACCATTTCTTGTAGGTGCCTGCAACGGGGTGCTGGAATCTGGTCGGGTTGGTGGAGTTGCCGGTGATGGAAACGTCTACCTTCTCGTGCTTCATGATCTCAACGCCTTCGACGACGTCGTCTGCGCCGTAAACTCTGACCTTGCTGCGCTCGCCGTTGCTGTAAGAGGTCGTATTGACGATCTTGAGCTCGCCGGTGTAGTAGTCGAGTTTGGTCTGGACATAGGTGAAACCGTTGATACGGCTGATTATCTGAGCAGCGTCCTTGCCGAGACCGTTCAGGATGACCTGAAGGGGCTCTTTTCTGACCGTGTTTGCGGTGCGGGCAATGCCGATCGCGCCTTCAGCCGCCGCGAAGGACTCGTGTCCTGCGAGGAATGCGAAACACTTGGTCTGTTCTCTGAGCAGCATAGCCGCCAGATTGCCGTGTCCGAGGCCGACTTTTCTCTGATCCGCAACGGAACCGGGGATGCAGAAGCTCTGCAGGCCGATACCGATAGCCTCAGCCGCTTCGCTCGCTTTCTTGCAATTCTTCTTGATAGCGACCGCGCAACCGACGGTGTATGCCCATACCGCGTTCTCGAACGCGATAGGCTGAATGCCTTTTACGATGCTTTCTACGTCGATACCCTTGTCGAGGCAGACTTTTCTGGCATCCTCAAGGTCTTTGATGCCGTACTCGGCGAGGCACTTGTTGATCTTATCGATTCTTCTTTCGTAACTTTCAAACGTAACTGCCATAAGTCAAAACCTCCTTATTCTTTGCGCGGGTCGATTTTCTTGACCGCTTCGTTATATCTGCCGTAGTTCTTGGTGTGCTTCTTGACCGCTTCGTTCGCGTCCATACCGTTCTTGATGTCTTCCATCATCTTGCCGAGGTTGACGAACTCGTAGCCGATGACCTGGTCGTCCTTGTCGAGACCGATGCGGGTGACGTAGCCTTCTGCCATCTCGAGGTAACGCACGCCTTTGGCGTTGGTGCTGTACATCGTGCCGACCTGAGAGCGCAGACCCTTGCCGAGGTCTTCGAGACCGCTGCCGATGCTGAGACCGTTCTCGGAAAAAGCGGACTGGGTACGACCGTAAACGATCTGCAGGAACAGCTCTCTCATTGCGGTATTGATAGCGTCGCAGACAAGGTCGGTGTTCAGAGCTTCGAGAATTGTCTTGCCGGGCAGAATCTCAGCCGCCATAGCAGCGGAGTGGGTCATGCCGGAACACCCCAGAGTCTCTACGAGAGCTTCTTCGATAATACCGTTCTTTACGTTGAGCGACAGTTTGCACGCGCCCTGCTGAGGTGCACACCAGCCTACGCCGTGGGTGAAACCGCTGATGTCCTTGATCTCTTTCGCCTGAACCCATTTGGCTTCTTCGGGAATAGGAGCCGGACCGTGATTTGCGCCTTTGGCAACTTTGCACATATTCAAAACTTCACGCGAATATTCCATTAGGAAAATCCTCCTTAAAAATTTCTTGCGTTGATAGGATTATACCATATAGTCAAAAAAATATCAAAGAATTTTGTCGATGTGGCAAAAAAAATATGCACCCGCCGCGCGCGCAAAAGCGACAGGAGAGATGCTATGTACGCAGAGTGCCGACGGAACGGAAAATATCCGTTCCTTACTCGGGCAGATCGATTTTCGTTTTACCTATCGCATAGTATTCGTAGACGTCGCTCTGCCTATTTTCACCGTTGCTTATCTCGAGCACCATCTTGCCCTTTGAGGAGCAGTCGAGACGTATCTCGTAATCCGTCATGTCGCCGAACAGAGAGGGAGCGTTCTGCTCGAAATCGGCGTTGAAAGAATCCTCGTCGTAGTCGGTTCCGAAATAGTTTTGGTATATCTGTCTGTACGCCTGTTTGAAAAACTGTTCGGGCGCGACTCTGAATATGAGTTTCTTGCCCTTTATCTCTTCGAACTGCGTGGCGTCCAGCTTGTTGTATATCAGACCGCACGCGCTTTCGATAGAATTTTTGTATTTTTCCACGTCGGAATCTTCGATCTCTTTCCATTCGCCTTCGCTGTACTCTCTGTTGTCGCCGCCAGCGAAAACGTAATATACGGTATTCGTATAGCCGTCGCCGATGTGAGTGGAGGAGTAATACAACGCGCCGCCTTCTTCGGAATACCTCATCACGCTGTCTTTTTTGACGTTGGTCTTCATCGTGAAATTGTCCAGCCCGATGAAGTCTGCGGGCGTGTAATTCGCGTATGCGGAATCGCTTTTTTCGCAGCCCCACAGCGCGATCGCCGCGACCAGTACGAGCAGGGCGGCGACTATTATCAAATAATTGTTGTTTCTTTTCATATCGCACCTCTCTTTGTGCTAGCTTGCGCGCTTTCGCCGAAAATATACGCGAAAGACGAGCACCCGCGTCATCTCTGCCGAAACGCAAAGACGCGGTGCGGCAAACCGCTTTAATTTGAGCAAAAAAACGGAAATATCGTTTTACAACGCGTAAAAAGGGTGGTATAATTATTGCAAACGTATATTCAAAGGAGACAAAAATGAACGGCACGAACATAATGGACACGCTGAGAGCCAGAGGTTTTATCAAACAAGTGGTTTTCGAGGACGAGCTTTACGAAATGCTCGGCAAGGAGAGCGTACCGTTTTATATAGGTTTCGACCCGACTGCGGACAGCCTGCACGTCGGACATTTCCTCGCACTTATGGCTATGAGCCATATGCAGAAGGCGGGACACAAACCGATAGTCCTTATCGGCGGCGGAACGGGCAAGATCGGCGATCCTTCCGGCAGAACGGATATGCGCCGCATGATGACCAACGAGACGATAAATCACAACTGCGAATGTTTCAAAAAACAGATGTCGAGATTCTTCTCGTTCGAGGGCGAGAATGCGGCTGTCATGGTCAACAACGCGGACTGGCTCGACAACCTAAACTTCCTTCAGTTCATGAGGGACATCGGTTCGAGTTTTTCGGTCAATAAAATGCTGACCGCGGAGTGCTTCAAAACGCGTATGGAGAGGGGACTGTCTTTCTTCGAATTCAGCTATATGCTGCTTCAGGCATACGACTTCCTGTATCTGTTCAAACATTACGGCTGCAAGCTCGAGTGCGGCGGCGACGACCAGTGGTCCAATATACTTGCGGGAGCGGATCTCATCAGAAGAAAAGAGGGTGAGCCCGCGTTCGCGATGACGTTCTCTCTGCTCACCACGAGCGAAGGCAAGAAGATGGGCAAGACTCAGGCGGGCGCGGTATGGCTCGATCCCGCGAAGACTTCGCCTTACGACTTCTACCAGTACTGGAGAAACACGGCTGACGACGACGTCGAAAAATGTCTCAAGCTGCTGACCTATATGGATCTCGACGAGATAGCCGAACTTTGCAGATACCGCGACGAGCGTATCAACGCGGCGAAAGAGAGACTCGCTTACGAGGTGACCGCGATCGTACACGGCAAGGACGAGGCTGACAAGGCCCAGGCTCAGGCGAGAGCGGCTTTCGGCGGACAAGGCGACGATATGCCCGAGGCGACGGTGGCAAAAGGCGTCAACAGCGTGATAGACATAATGTGCGCGATAGGCGTCTGCAAGTCCAAGAGCGAGGCGAGAAACCTCATTTCGGGCGGCGGCGTCAAGGTCGATGACGAAAAGGTGGAATCTTTCGATTACACCGTCGACGACTCTAAACTCGCCGAGGGATTCATACTTCACAAGGGCAAGAAAGTCCACGTCAGAGTCAAGGCTCAATGAACGTATCCTACTACTGCGTAAAAGGGGAGAGCGAGCGCGAGATAGTGATCAACAGATCGCGTTTCATCACAACGCTCGTGCCCGTTGAAAGCGCGGAGCAGGCTTTTGACGAAATCAAAAGGATCTCTAAAAAATATTCGGACGCGACTCACAACTGCTATGCGTTTGTGTCCAACAGGGAGAATACCGAACAGCGTTTTTCCGACGACGGAGAGCCGCAGGGAACAGCGGGCATACCTATGCTAGAAGTGCTGAAGAAACGCAACTTCAGAATGGTCCTCGCGGTGGTGACAAGATATTTCGGCGGGATAAAACTCGGTGCGGGAGGGCTCGTCGGAGCGTATTCGAGAAGCGTATCCGAGGCTCTTGACGAGGCTGAAACCGCGAGGTTCGATTATGCCGTGTTTTATACCGCGACGTGCGACTATTCCGATTTCAGGAAAGTCAGCGAAGAGATAGAGAAAGTCGCACAGACGGTGAACGTAAATTACGGCGACGGAGTGGAAATAGCTTATGCCGTAACGAAGGATAAGGCAGATGCTCTTGAGAAAAAAATAACCGACCTGTCCTCGGGAAAAGCGTGTATAACCTGCACGGGCGAGGGATATTTCGGTTTTGACAAATAAGAAAACAAACAGCGGGGTGTTATTATGAAAATAACCAAATCAAAAGTCTTGAAGCAAAAACCCGACTTTTCCAAGCTCGGTTTCGGCAAATATTTTACCGACCATATGCTTGTCATGGAATATGAAAACGGCGCGTGGAACGAACCCGAGATAGTGCCTTATGCATCTTTCCCGATGGCTCCAGCCACGAACGTGCTCCACTATGCGCAGAGCATTTTCGAGGGCGCGAAGGCGTACAAGAACGACGAGGGAAAGATCACCGTTTTCCGTATCGACGACAATTTCGTCAGAATGAACAATTCCGCAAAGAGAATGTGCATGCCTCAGTTCGACGCAGATGTGGTAAAGCCCGCGCTTTTCGAACTGCTCAAGCTTGAGAGCGACTGGATCCCGACAAAGCCCGGCACCGCGCTTTACATACGTCCGTTCATGTTCGCGAACGAAGAAGTACTCGGCGTGCATGCGAGCAAGAAATACGTTTTCTGCATAATCCTGTCTCCCGTAGGCAGTTACTACGCTCACGGTCTCGAGCCGACCAAGATACTCGTCGAAGACACTCTCGTCAGAGCATTCATCGGCGGGACCGGAGAGGCTAAGTGCTCCGGCAACTACGCTTGCTCGCTGCTCGGAGGCGAAAAGGCAAACGCGCTCGGTTACGATCAGGCTCTCTGGCTTGACGGGAAAGAGCATAAGTACGTCGAGGAAGTCGGCAGCATGAACATCTTTTTCGTAATAGGCGACGAAGTCGTCACTCCGCAGCTCGTGGGCAGCATCCTTCCCGGTATCACCAGAAAGAGCTGTCTCGAAGTGCTGAAGAAGTACGGTTACAAGGCGAGCGAAAGAAGAATATCCGTGGACGAAGTCGTCAAGGCATACGAGGACGGCACGCTGAAGGAATGTTTCGGCACGGGCACCGCGGCTGTCATTTCTCCCGTCGGCGTCATCGGTTACAAGGGCAAGGATATGGTTGTCAACGGCGGCAAGATGGGTGAGATCACCGCGTTTCTGTACGACAAGATAACGGGTATCCAGCAGGAAAAATACCCCGACGAGTTCGGCTGGGTCACGCAGATAAACTGAACGATTCGACGATAATCGTCACGCCGTCCTTCGGGGCGGCGTTTTTTTACGGAGATGCCGAGTAGCGGACGGCGGATCGGAGGGTGTATAAAAGGAGACAGGGTCGGACGACGCGATCAGGGGCTTTTTTCAAAGTAAAAAATACGGGCGTTTTTTTGCGCCCGTGTCCGTTATTTATGCATGTTTTCGATTGTAAATCAGACGTTCCAGCCCTTGGGGGTGAATATTTCGTGGAACGTGCGCACCGCGTATCTGTCGGTAAAGCTTGCTATATAGTCGCCGACGACGCGGTCTCTCGGCGTGGTCTCGAGCAGAGAGCGAAAGAAATCGGGGAGATCTTCGGGTTTGTTAATATAGTGGTCGAACAGCAGTTCTATGAGAGCGAGGGTCTTCTTTTCTTCGGCTTTTGCAACGGGATTTGTGTATACGCTCGCGAACATGAATTTGTGCAGCTTCAGGTGCATCGCCTCGAAGTCGGCAGACTGTTTAACGTAAGGCTTGCCGTAGCTGTTGTTCACGATGTCCAGAATAAGGCTGTTTATCCTTGCGCTCTTGGAGTGACCGAGGAGCTCGGTGCAGTCCTTGGGGAGATCCTCTTCTTTGAGTACGCCCGCGCATATCGCGTCTTCGATGTCGTGATTTATATAAGCGAACCTGTCGGCGTATTTTATTATTTCGCCTTCAAGAGTGGCGGGCTTGCCGCTGAATTTGTGGTTGACTATGCCGTCTTTCACTTCGAAAGTCAGGTTGAGTCCCTTGCCGTCGTTTTCGAGGAACTCGACGATCCTGAGGCTCTGTTCGTTGTGAGAAAAACCGCCGTCGATAAGCTTGTCGAGCACGCTTTCTCCCGCGTGACCGAAAGGCGTATGCCCGAGGTCGTGCCCGAGCGCGATCGCCTCGATGAGGTCTTCGTTCAGATTGAGAGCGCGGGCTATCGTCCTGCCTATCTGCGCGACCTCGAGCGTATGCGTGAGCCTGGTGCGGTAGTGGTCGCCTTCCGGCGATATGAATACCTGCGTTTTGTGTTTGAGACGGCGGAAGGACTTGCTGTGTACTATCCTGTCGCGGTCGCGCATGAAATCGGTACGAAGAGGGCAGGGTTTTTCTTCGCGGACTCTGCCTTTGCTCGCATCCGATCTGCATGCGTACGGGCTGAAAAACTTTGCTTCTTTTTCGTAAATAACGCTTTTGAAATCTTCCATGATATTATTATACAAAATGATGCGTTCCGTGTAAAGAGGCGAGATCGTTCAAAAACACGCTTTTTGCAAAAATTATGCGTTTTTAACGCTTATTTTACAAAATTGTGATATTTTGTTATTGTCGAGGGCAAAACCGAGACGAAATTGACGATATTTCGCGCATAATATTTATAAAATCTTTGCGGTGAGGTCGTATTTGTGTTATAATAATGCAAATATCATTATTTACAGGGGTAACGAAATGAAAAAGAAGGTCATTTACAGCGGAATCCAACCGACGGGCATCATGACGCTCGGTAACTATATCGGCGCTGTAAACGAATGGAGCGAGATACAGAACGAGGAGGGCAACTTCTGTCTGTTCGAGGTGGCGGATCTGCATACGATCACGGTGAGACAGGATCCCGCGGTTTTTCGCAAAAACTCGCTCGATATGCTCGCGCTTCTTCTTGCGGCGGGTATCGACGACAAGAAGAATATAGTATATTATCAATCGCACGTTCACGAACATTGCGAGCTGTCGTGGCTGCTCAACTGCTACACCTACGTCGGTGAGATGAACAGGATGACGCAGTTCAAGGAGAAGTCGGAAAAGCACGCGGACAACATCAATATGGGACTTATGGATTATCCCGTGCTGATGGCGGCGGACATACTGCTTTTCAAGACTGACTGCGTGCCCGTCGGCATAGATCAGCGTCAGCACCTCGAGATCGCGAGAGACATCGCGCTCAGGTTCAACAATATATACGGCGACACATTCGTGGTGCCCGAGGCGAGGGTCAGAAAGTTCGGTGCGAAGATAGCTAGCCTTCAGAACCCGCTCGCCAAGATGAGCAAGTCCGATCCCAACCCCAATGCGGTGATAGGCGTGCTCGACAGCGAAAAGGACATAATTTCCAAAATAAAGAAGGCAGTCACCGACAGCGGTTCAGAGATCGTCTACGATCCCGAGAACAAGCCAGGCGTTTCCAACCTTCTGACGATCCTCTCCATTGCGAGAAAGCAGGATATGGACAGCCTCGTCAAAGAATTCGATGGCAAGATGTACGGGCACCTGAAACTCGCGACCGCCGATGCCGTAGTAGAGATGCTGAGGCCTTTCCGCGAGCGTTTCAACGAGATAAGAAGCGACGAGTCGTACCTCTCGGAAGTCGCGAAGAACGGGGCGGAGAGAGCGTC
Source organism: uncultured Christensenellaceae bacterium (assembly GCA_944380305.1). Lineage (GTDB taxonomy): Bacteria > Bacillota > Clostridia > Christensenellales > UBA3700 > Ornithoclostridium. The sequence continues at coordinate 39,777 of CALWHF010000009.1, read as the reverse complement.
CGCGATAGCGGAAAAAACGCTCGGAGAAGTAAAAGAAAAGATAGGATTCGTGTTGTAATGTTCGGATACGTCGTTCCCGACAAACCAAATATGTTCATCAAGGACTTCACGCTGTACCGCGCATTTTACTGCGGGCTGTGCAAGTGCATAGGCAAGCGTTGCGGGCAGGCGATGAGGTTGACCACGAATTACGACGTTACCTTCCTCAGCGTATTCGTGCACGCGCTCACGGGCACGGCGATAGAGATAGGCAACGAGGTCTGCATACTCAATCCCGTCAGGAAAAAATCCGTCGTAAAGCGCAATCCGCTTATGGAAAAGATAGTCGACGTCAACACGATACTCGCTCACTATAAGGCGGTCGACGATGTAAACGACGACAAGAGCGCAGGGAAAAAACTAGCCGACGCGCTCGTGATAAAAAGACATTACAAAAAGGCATGCAGGCGTTATCCCGAAGCCGCGGAGATAATAAAAAAAGGTTTCGACGAGCTGAACAGACTGGAGGGAGAGCGTTGCGAGAACGAAGATCTGATAGCGCACCAATTCGCTACTATCCTGAAGGAGCTGACGAGACTGCTCGCGGGTGAAGATTACAGTGACGCCGCGGGCGATCTGATGTACAATCTCGGCAGGTGGGTCTATTTCGCCGACGCGTTCGACGACGCAGACGAGGACGCTAAAAAAGGCGAATTCAACGTCTTTCTGGCGGGGTACGAATACAAAGACAGAGAGACGTTCGTAAAAGATAAAGGCAAAGACGCCGCTTTCGTGCTCAACAGCAGTTACCGCGAGATCATGAACGCCTTTGACGGCGTCAGACTCAAGGCATACGAAGGCGTTATAACTAATATCGTCTGGTACGGTCTCAGAGAACAGACCGACAAATTGTTAAGGAGGACAGACAAGTGCAAGCAAAGGACCCGTATTTAGTTCTGGGGCTTAAAAACGACGCCACGCAGGAGCAGGTCGAGAACGCATATCGCACTTTGAGGCGCAAGTATGAAGAACTGCGTTTCAAGGAAGGCGAGGAGGGCGCGAACGCCAGTCGCGCGCTCGGCGAGCTGGACAGGGCGTATGCCGACTGCATGGACGACCTTCAGAGGCGCGTCTCCTATACGCAGAGCGGAAGCAGCCTCGGCGCGGTCGAAGAACTTATAAAACAAGGAAAACTCGACGAGGCGCAAGCCAAACTCGATACCGTAGATTCGAGAGACGCCGAATGGCATTACGTTCAGGCGATAATCTATTTCAAGCGCAACTGGCACGTTGAGAGCAAAAAGCAGCTCGAGATCGCTCTGACGCTCGATCCCGACAATCAGAAATACAAGTCGAGCCACACAAAGCTCACGGCTATGATCAACAACGCAAACGCAGGCAATGCGGCAGGCGGAGCGGGTGCGGATCAAGCAAATCCGTACGGTCAGCAAAGGGGCGGTTACGCTCGTCCTCAGCAGACGGATGCGGGCGCGGATACCGCGACGACGTGTTGCAATACCTGTTCGACGCTTATCTGCTGCGACTGTTGTTGCGAAATGATGGGCGGGGATCTGATCCCCTGTTGCTGAAAATGAGGCGCAGCTACAAGATAGCTATCGCTTCGGTCTCCTGCGCGCTCGCGGTAATCGCAGTCGTGGCGCAGGCATATGTTTCCACGGTTAGTATAGCCATAAACGTGATAGCCGCACTGGCAGTATCGCTACCCTTGACGCAGAAGTCGGCAGGGGCGGCGATTTTTTCATACGTCGCGGCGGCTCTCATCGGCTTTCTTGCCGTCAACATCAAGGCTTTGCCGTTTATCGTCTTTTACGCTCCTTATGCGATAATACAGTATCTTCTCGATTTCGTATTTTACCGCAGCGAAAAGATCAAACTTCCTAAATGGGCAAAGATCTCCTTGATAACTGTATTCAAACTGGGCTTTTTCGCCGTGGCGTTCTACGCTTGTCTGATGCTGATGAAAGTGGCGATCGCGGATATTGCGCTGTTTGGCATAACGTGGACGTTGCCTCTTCTCATGGTCGCGGGACTTGTCGCGTTCTGCGCTTACGATCCTCTGTACAGGTTCGTGTTCGTCAATATGCAGAAGATAGTGGTGAAATACGCGGGCGGGAACAGGAGAAACGGCGGCAGAAAAGATGCCGACGGGAATAAAAGCGTAAGCCGTACCGACGTGTTCCCGGAAGGTGACGGAGAAGTGTTCGACGGATTTTTGGACGGGAAAGACGCGAAATCCGACGCGTCGGACAAAGAAGATAAAGGGAATAAAGAGAACGGAAAAAACGGGCAAGACGAATCAAAAACCGACCGTGACGGAGACAATACTTCCGAAGCGGAAAAATCTTAGGGCAATACATAATCGCGCAGCGTAGCGCAGAACAACGGAGTGACATGAGCAGATATTCGAGAAGGACGATATTCAACGCAGTCGTGACAGTACTCGCCGTCGCAATGATGATCGCGCTAGCGGTGCTTTGCAAAGATACCGAACTCAGCGAAAAGGCGACGAGGACGGTGACTTTCGCGTTCACGAATTCGCTCGGCAGGCTGTCTTCGGCGTTGCCGTTCTCGCTGTTCGAAGTGCTCGTCGCGGTAGCCGTCGTCGCCGCGCTCGCGCTTGTAATAAAGGCTATCGTTATGCTGGCAAAGCGTAGGTTTTCGGCGGGATTGTGTTCGTTTACGACTCTCGTCGCGACGGTGCTCTGCGTCGTGTCGATATATATGCTCGACACGTCGTTTGCGTACAACAGAGAAAAACCGCCCCTCGCGATATGCGAAAACGGCGATCTTACAAAAGAAGAACAGCTTGCCGCCGCGGACAATTTCATGAGAGACTTCATGGACGTGTCGTATTCGCTCGAAAGAGACGCGGACGGATTCCCCGTATGCGATTATTCGGTGAGTGAGCTGTCGGAGCTGATAGCCGCGGAATACGCAAAGCTCGACGACGATTATTATTGCGACTTTGTGCCTAAAGCCAAGGGAATGGCGTCGTCCGCGCTTATGAGCGAGCTGTATCTGATCGGCATTACTTTCACTCCGATAGGGGAAGCCAACGTCAACGAGCAGGCACCCGTATGCGACAGGATATTCACGACGGCGCACGAAATGGCACATTCTATCGGCATAATGCGCGAAGAGGACGCCAATCTCGTCGCGACCTACGTCCTTATCAACAGCGACAACGATCTTTTGCGCTACGCTGCAATGCTGGAGTACAGCGGCAGGATACTCGATCTGGTCGAAGTGCTCGATCCCGTAAGATACGAGCAGTACCGCACGGACATAAGCGCGAGCCCTGTGCCCGACGAATACTCGGGCGAGAACAAATTCTGGATGTCGAAAGGCGCGTTCAACAAGATCTCGGAGTTCTTCAACGACATATATCTGAAGTTCAACGGGCAGGATCTCGGCACGGGCAGTTACAACGACGGCAACTTCTGGGAAGTCACTCCGTCCGATCCGGACGATGACGGCAATATAACGTACGAGATAGTGCTTTCGGACATACAGCTCGTGTTTCTGACGCGTTACGGCACAAAAAATTGAAAATTGCGTATTTTTCTCGGGAAATGCGTTGACATACGCGTCTCGTTAATGTAATATAATTACATAAACCGAGTGCATCCTAGTGGTTGCGCTGGTTGAGACAAGATCAGATCAGACGGAGGAGATAGCTATGAATTCGGCATATTTTACGCGATGGCGTTCGCGGTTGTAATTCGTTTGACTATGCGTTGAACGATTTTTTTATAGTCTGACCGCAAATGCCGCAAGGCGAACGGGAAACCGAAACCGACGTAAATTACAGGAGAACATATATGAAAAACGATAAAATACCTTATAAAATATATCTGCCCGAGGAGGAGATCCCCAAGAAATGGCTCAACCTCAAGGCGTTCATGAAGGAACAGCACGATCCGTTCCTCAATCCCGTAACGCTGAAACCCTGCACGAAGGACGACCTTCGACCCGTATTCTGCGACGAGGTCATAGACCAGGAACTGAACTGCACGGATAAGTATATCGAGATACCCGAAGGTATCCGCGATTTCTACAAGATGTACAGACCTGCGCCGCTCGTCAGGGCTTACGAGCTTGAAAAAGCTCTCGGAACGCCCGCTGAAATCTATTACAAGTTCGAGGGCAACAACACTTCGGGTTCGCACAAGCTGAACAGCGCGGTCGCGCAGGCGTATTACGCGAAACAGCAAGGCATAACCTCGCTTACCACCGAAACGGGTGCGGGACAATGGGGCACGGCTCTTTCGATGGCGTGCGCGTTCTACGGGCTGGATCTCAAGGTCTATATGGTCAAGGTGTCCAGCGAACAGAAGCCGTACCGCAAAGAGGTCATGCGCACCTACGGCGCGCAGGTCATTCCGTCTCCGTCCGAAACGACGAAGGTCGGCAGAGCCATTCTCAAAGAGCATCCCAATACGGGCGGTTCGCTGGGATGCGCGATTTCGGAAGCGATCGAGGTCGCGACTTCAACTCCCAATTGCAGATACGTTCTCGGCAGCGTGCTCGATCACGTCGCAATGCACCAGAGCGTGATAGGTCTCGAGGCGAAAGCGGCTCTCGACAAATACGGCGTTACCCCCGATATAGTCATCGGTTGCGCGGGCGGCGGCTCCAACCTTGCGGGTCTGATAGCTCCGTTCATGGCAGATAAACTCGAGGGAAAGAACAATATAGAGTTCATCGCGGTCGAGCCTGCGAGCTGTCCGTCTCTGACGAGAGGCGTTTACGCATACGACTTCTGCGACACGGGTAAAACCACGCCGATGGCGAGAATGTATACGCTCGGCAGCGGATTTCTGCCGTCTCCCAATCACGCGGGCGGTCTCAGGTATCACGGCATGAGCCCGATACTTTCCAAACTCTATCACGACGGATACATGACTGCGAGAAGCGTCGAACAGACCAAGGTTTTCGAAACCGCGGAGATGTTCGCGAGATGCGAAGGTATCCTGCCTGCTCCCGAATCCTCTCACGCGATAAGAGTCGCGGTTGACGAGGCCCTGAAGTGCAAGGAGACTGGCGAGCACAAGAAGATACTCTTCGGTCTGACCGGCACGGGTTACTTCGATATGAGCGCGTATAAGGCGTACAACGACAAGACGATGAGCGACTTTATCCCGACGGATGCGGATCTCAAAGCGGGATTTGCAAGCCTTCCCGATATTCCTCAGAACGAAGGAGTGAGGGGCTGAAGATACTTTTTGAATAAAAAGCAATGCGAGGGGCGCACCTGTTTGTAACGGTGCGTCCTTTTTTATACAGCTGTTCTCGGGTCGGCGGAATTATCGAGATAGTTTCGGCGGTATCTTCGGTCTATGTGCCGTCTGATCTAATCCGTTTGCTCTTAGCGTTGCGTCTTATCTGCGATGCGTTATGAGACGTAGTCCGGAGCGTCTGAATACAACGAGGAGCGCGAAGAATAACCGAGCTCAGCGGCGGCGTTGACCCGATACGGGCGGATAATCGAAGGGAAGAGCGATTTTATTCGACGCGTTTAGTGTTGAGCCTCTCGGTTTTGACGGCATCTCTCAAATGCGATAGTTTACGGCGAGCTTCAATGGTCTGTAATAGTAGTAGACGCGTGTGTCAACCGAAATTTACTTATCCGAAAGCTATACTCGATAGCCCGTATGATTGCGATCGGCGTCCGTGACTTTCGACAATTGAAAAAGAAATAAATTATTATCGATTACTAACAATTATTATTGAGTAATAATTATTACCATAATACAACTGTTGCTATGCAGATCCTTATATGTCGATAAAAGAGAGATAACCGAAATGTGCATAAAATAAATATTATTTTGCATTGCATTCGTCATCCGCAAGCAATATAATATACTATATTTACTAATGCGCACGGGATTGCCTATTGAAAGGCGTCGGGATTTGCGGTATAATCCGAGTAAGGGCGACGGCATCGTGGTGTTGCCGTGTACAGACGAAACGGGCGAGGCGAAGATGAGCGCGTACATAATCGTAGTGATGATATTTGCTATGCTTTATACTTTTTACATGGGCTTTTCCGACGGTGCGAATGCCGTCGCCACCTGTGTCGCTACGCGTGCCATAAAGGCGAGATACGCGCTGATCATAGCGGGTGCCGTCATGCTTATCGCTCCGATACTCATATGCTATTTTCTGAGGAGCGACAGCGTGGCGAGAACGGTCGGCAGTCTCGTATACAGCGAGACGCTTGAGAACGTCGATCCCAAGGCTGGTTTCGTGTTCATGCTGTCCACGATGATAGCCGCGCTCGTGTGGTCGGTGATATGCGTGCTCATATCCGTCCCCAACAGCACTTCGCACACCCTTCTCGGCGGTCTCGTCGGTGCGGCGATAGCATGTTTCGGTTTCGATTGCGTAAACTGGACGGCGGTCGGTCTCAAGGTCATACTTATGGTCTTTCTGACTCCGCTTTTGTGCTTGACGGTCGGGTTTATCCTCGACAAGATATTCAGGGAGATATGCGTCTATCTCGACAGGAGCGTCAAAAAGTACTTCAAGGCGGCGCAGGTTGCCAACGTCGTGATCATGAGCACCTCGATCTCGATAAACAACGTACAGAAGACGATGGGCATATACTTGCTCACGCTTGCCGTGTGTCAGGGCGTTGACATCGAAACTTACGAGTTTTCGTTCGCGATCGTCGCGCTGATCTCGGTCGCGATAATGACGGGCATCGTCTTCGGCGGATACAGGCTGATATACGCCGTAGGCAAAAAGATATACAGGGTGGGCACTTTGCAGTCGTTCACCGCTCAGGTCTCCACGGCGGCGGTCGCGCTGACCTGTTCGTTCGCGGGCATACCGATAAGTACGGGTCAGGTCGTTTCGTCGAGCATAATCGGCGTGGGCATTGCCGAAAGAGTCAGCGCGGTGCGTTGGGGAAGAGCAAAAAAGATCTTCTCCAGCTGGATCCTCACTTTCCCCGTCGCTGCTTGCGTCGGCGCGCTGGTCAGCCTCGTGCTCAAATTGATATTTATACGGTAAAATTCGGAGGGAATTATGGCACTATTCAAGAAAAAGACTGATTTTTTCGGACTTCTCGCAAAGCAATGCGACGCGATGGTACGCGGCATGCAGGCACTTTACGACTATTGCACGACCTGTGACGACAAGTTCGGCGACAACGTGATCGCGATAGAAGACGAAGGGGATATGGTCAGACGCGTGCTGATAGACGAGCTGAACAAGACGTTTATCACGCCTATGGAGCGCAACGATATTTTCGATCTTTCCCGACAGCTAGACGAGATACTCGACTATGCGAAGACGACCGTTGACGAGACGAGGCTTTTCAACGTCAAGCCCAACGAGGATATGGTCAAGATGGTGTCCATTCTTCTCGACATCACGCAGCATATAACGAAAGCCGTCACGAATATGGAAAAGCACAAGAGCATCGCACGCGACGAGGCGATCAAGGTCAAGAGCCTCGAAAACAAGGTGGGCGCGGCGTACTACAAGGCACTCGCGAGGCTTTTCGACACCTCGGATATTCACGAGATATTCAAGTTCAGAGAGCTTTACCGTCATCTGAACACGACGGCGGACGTAGCCGACGTCGCTATGGACAGTCTGCTCGACGCGCTGATGTCGCTGTAAAAAACGGCGAAAAACGCTTGCGCCGCAGAAAAATATACGCTATAATATAGTTACGGTCGAAGGAGACTTCCGTCGGGTGCGCAACTGTCGGTGCGTCGATCTCGTCCCAGGAGCTTGCAGGGTTGTCGGGAAATTGGATCCCGGGGGTTTTGCGGTTCCGCCTATGTCCGACAGTCGTCGGGGAATCGGACCCCGGGCACTTCGGGCATACAGGACACGCGGTTGTCGGGAGCATATCCCGGGGATCGCGTGTAATGTTTTCAGCCGTTTTCGCCGGTTTTCGGGCAAAGGGCGGAATGTCGGGATACGCTGCTCGGAGGAGATATTCCTTGACGCCGTTTATTCGCGGTCGCCGGGGCATATAATGTACGGGCGGGATTATCGCGACGGAAGAAAAAAACGCTTGACATAACGCTCGAAATCAAATATGATATTAACAATAAATATTTTTTCGGACTGAGAAGAGGAATATTAGTTGTGTACGGGTGCACAGAGAGCCGCGGCAGGTGAAAAGCGGACGCCACGACGGACGAACTCGCCTCGGAGTCTGCAGGGTGAACAGTCAGCCTTGCCGGGAGAGCCCGTTACAGCGGAAAGAGGATTTTCCCTCGAAGACGCGAGGAGCGTCGTAGCCTTGAGGCGGGGAGAATCGAATAAGAGTGGTACCACGAACGCAGCCTTCGTCTCTTAAAGACGCGGGCTGTTATTTTATTACGGAGGGTATATGAAAAATTTTGAAAAGTACCGCAAAGGTTATTTCATGCCGCCCGTGGAGTGCAACGACTGGGTCAAGAAAGACAGCATCGACAAAGCTCCCGCGTGGTGCAGTGTGGATCTGCGCGACGGAAACCAGGCTCTCGTCGTACCGATGAGCCTCGAACAGAAGCTGGAATTTTTCACTTTCCTTTGCAAGATAGGATTCAAGGAAATAGAGGTGGGATTCCCCGCCGCCAGCGAGACGGAATACGAATTCCTGCGCGCTCTTATCGAAAAGAACCTTATCCCCGACGACGTCACGATACAGGTACTGACGCAGTCGAGAGAGCATATCATCGCAAAGACTTTCGAGGCACTCAAAGGCGCGAAGAAGGCGATCGTGCATCTGTACAATTCAACTTCGGTCGCGCAGAGAGAGCAGGTCTTCAGAAAGCCGAAGGATAAGATAGTCGAGATAGCCGTCACGGGCGCGAAACTTCTCGTCGATTACGCGAAGAAGACGGAGGGCAATTTCTCGTTCGAGTATTCACCCGAGAGCTTTACGGGCACAGAACCCGAATTCGCGCTCGAGATTTGCAACGCGGTGATAGATATATGGAAGCCGACCCCCGACAACAAGGTGATAATCAACCTGCCTGCCACGGTCGAGATGAGCTCTCCGCACGTCTACGCCCAGCAGATAGAATTCATGTCCAAGAACCTGCACGACAGAGAAAACGTGCTGATCTCCCTGCATCCTCACAACGACAGAGGCTGCGCGGTCGCGGACAGCGAGCTCGGCTTGCTTGCGGGAGCGGACAGGATCGAGGGCACGCTTTTCGGCAACGGCGAGCGTACGGGCAACGCGGATATAGTCACCATCGCGATGAACATGTATATGCAGGGCGTCGATCCCAAGCTCGACTTCTCGGATATGCCAGCGGTCTGCGAGGCGTACGAAAAGGCGACGGGACTGCACGTCGGAGACCGTCAGCCGTACAGCGGCAGGCTCGTGTTCGCGGCGTTCAGCGGCTCGCATCAGGACGCTATCGCGAAGGGCATGAACTACCGCAAGGAGAACAAGACCGAGATATGGAACGTGCCGTATCTGCCGATAGATCCGCACGACGTGGGCAGAGTGTACGAGGCGGACGTCATCCGCATCAACAGTCAGTCGGGAAAGGGCGGAGTCGCGTACCTGCTCGAAAACACCTACGGTTTCGTGCTGCCGCAGAATATGAGAGAGTCGTTCGGATACCTCGTCAAGTCGGTCAGCGACCATGCGCACAAGGAGCTCAAGCCCGACGAGGTGATGGACATATTCGAAAAGAACTACGTCAATATCGTCGATCCGATAAAGCTGTTCGAGCACCATTATCAGCAGAAGGGCGACATCCACACCGTCGTCACAGTCGAGTACGAAGGCAGGATACAGGAGCTTTCGGGCATAGGTAACGGCAGACTCGACGCGGTCAACAACGCGCTGAGGAACATTGTCACCGACAACTATACGATAGCCGAGTATCACGAGCACGCTCTGACGACGACTTCGAAGTCGCAGGCGGTCGCGTACGTCTGCGTCGAATACGGAGACAAGAAGGTGTGGGGCGTGGGCATACACAACGACATCATCGCGGCGTCGGTCTCCGCGCTCGTCAGCGCGATCAACAAAATGCTCGCGGCGAAAAAATAAAAAGTCGGATCGAAGACAAACCGTTTACCCGTCCGCAAGGGCGGGTATTTTTTTGCGTTTTTACAGATAGGAGATGAGGAAAGCCCGATACTCGCGCGTGAGCGCGAAAAACAACGAATATTACCGCGCGTATTCTTGATTATTTTAGCGCGTTAGTGTAAAATGTAGAAGATAATATTTTTTCGAGGTAGTACTTATGATAGTCATTCTCAAACCGAATACACCGAAAATCGAGGTGGATCAGCTTATCGATAAGATAACGGGATACGGAGTGCAGGTCAATCCCGTCTTCGGTCAGGATCTGATAATCCTCGGTCTCGTCGGCGATACCAGCAAGATCGACCCGACGCAGATAGAGGCTAACCACAACGTCGAAAAGGTCATGCACGTCGCGGAGCCTTTCAAAAAAGCAAACAAGATGTTCCATCCTCAGCCTACGGTGGTGGACGTGAACGGCACCACGGTCGGCGGCAAAAAGCTCGCTTTGATGGCGGGTCCGTGCTCGGTAGAAAGCGAGGCGCAGATAGTCGAGGTCGCAAAGGCGGTCAAAGCGTCGGGTGCGAACTTCCTGCGCGGAGGCGCGTTCAAGCCGCGTACGTCCCCGTATGCGTTCCAGGGACTCAAATATCAGGGGCTGGAACTTCTCAAGGAGGCGAGAGAGGCTACGGGACTTCCGATAGTCACCGAGATCATCTCTCCGTTCGATATAGACAGATTCATCCGCGACGTGGACGTGATCCAGGTCGGCGCGAGGAATATGCAGAATTTCGACCTTCTGCGTCTGCTCGGACAGACGAGAAAGCCGATACTTCTCAAGCGCGGTCTCAGCGCGACGATAGAGGAGTGGCTTATGTCCGCCGAATACATCATGGCGGGCGGCAACGAGCAGGTAATCCTCTGCGAAAGGGGAATAAGGACGTTCGAGACCTACACGAGAAACACACTCGATCTCAGCGCGATAGTCGCCGTGAAACAGCTTTCGCATCTGCCCATAGTCGTCGATCCTTCGCACGCTACCGGTAAATGGTGGATGGTCGAGCCTCTCGCGAGAGCGGCGATAGCGGTCGGCGCGGACGGACTTATAGTCGAAGTGCACAACGACCCCGCGCACGCGCTCTGCGACGGCAACCAGTCGATAAAGCCCAACGTATTCGACGATCTCGTAGGTCAGATAAGGCAGATCGCGCAGGTGGTCGGCAGAGAGGTCTGAAATGAAAAAACTCTTCGTGGATCTGGGCAAGAACAGCTACGATATAATCTTCGAGAGAGGACTGCTGTCTCACGTCGGCGACTACATAAAACTCGACGGCAAGAAGCTGCTCGTGATGACCGACGACAACGTAGCGGGCATTTACGCTGACGCGGTCGTGTCCTCGCTTGAAAAGGCGGGATACGAAGCGTCGCTCCTGGTGCTGCCGCACGGAGAAAAGACAAAGTCTTTCGACATTCTTCCCGCGGTATACGCGAGACTCCTCAAAGAGAGGATAACCAGAAAAGACGCGCTCGTCGCGCTCGGCGGCGGCGTTATCGGAGACCTGTGCGGTTTCGTGGCGGCGACCTATCTCCGCGGGATACCTTTCGTGCAGATACCCACTTCGTTGCTCGCGCAGGTTGACAGCAGCATAGGCGGCAAAGTCGCCGTAGACCTGCCCGAGGGCAAGAACCTCGTCGGCGCGTTCTGGCAACCGAAACTCGTGCTTGTCGATCCCGACGCGCTGAATACGCTGTCGGACGCCTTTTTTACGGACGGAATGGCGGAAGTCATCAAATACGGCTGCATTAAGGATAAAAAGCTCTTCGATCTTCTCGACGCCTGCGGCGGCAAGAGCGGTCTCATGCCAGTCATAGACGAGGTCATTTACCGCTGTTGCGACATAAAGCGCGAAGTCGTCGAAAAGGACGAAAAGGACAAAGGGGAGAGGATGCTCCTCAATTTCGGGCACACCTACGGGCACGCGCTCGAAAAGTATTACAACTTCGAAAAGCTCTCTCACGGCATGGCGGTATCCGTAGGAATGTACGAGATATGCAGGCTCGCCGAAGAGAAAGGGCTGACGGAGAAGGGAACGGCGGAGACCGTAGCGAGAGTGTGCTCGGCATACGGTTTGCCGCATACGGACGACGCACCCTGCCGCAAAGTGGTCGAGGGCGTTGCCAACGACAAGAAAAATCTCGGAGACAAGCTGGTGACCGTTCTGCTCAAAAAGATCGGCGAAAGCTATCTGTATCCGACCGACGCGGAGTTTTTTGCCTGATGAAAATGCAAGACCTGACATTCTCGAAGAGCGTACTCGAAGGAGCGGTGGAAGTTCCCCCGTCCAAGAGTCTTGCGCACAGAGCTATAATACGCGCCTCGCTCGCGCGCGGAGAGAGCAGGATCGACGGGATAGAGTACTGTCAGGACGTGCTTGCTACGATAGGCGTTATGAGAGCCGCGGGCGCGAAAATAATTGAAGAAAAGAACTCTCTTTCCGTGACGGGCAGCGAGGGGGTGGACGCAGACGTCGAGGCGTTCTGCAACGAGAGCGGTTCGACTCTCAGAATGTGTCTGCCTGTATGCGCCGCGCTCAACAAGGGATACACTCGTTTTACGGGACGCGGGAAACTCGGCTCGAGACCGATGACCGTGTTTGAGGAGCTGTGGAACGGCGCGGGGCTTTACTACCGCGACGACAGCGCGAAGACGGGCTCTCTCGACCTGAGCGTGAAAGGCGCGTTACCTGCGGGAAAATACGAGGTCAGAGGGGACGTCAGTTCGCAGTTCATAAGCGGACTGCTGTTTGCGCTCCCGCTTGCGGACGGCGACAGCGAAATAAAACTTACCACGCCACTTTACTCGAAGGGATACGTCGATCTGACGTTGCAGTCCCTCGAGGAGGCTGGCATAGACGTGCGTTTCGACGGAGAGCGCGTTTTCTCGGTAAAAGGCGGACAGAAATACGCTGCGGTCAGCGGCAGAGTGGAAGGCGACTGGTCGCAGGCGGCGTTCTTCCTCGTCGCAAACGCGATAGGGGCGAAGATAGACGTCCGCGGGCTCAATTATGCCAGCTCGCAGGGCGATATGGCGATAAAAGATTATCTCGAAAGGCTGAAAGAGGACGGGGATCTCGTTTTCGACTGTGAGGACTGTCCCGACATCGTGCCCGTATTCGCGGTCGCCTGCGCTCTCAGAAAAGACGTCACGAGACTGACGGGGCTGTCGAGACTCAAGATAAAGGAATGCGACAGGCTCGACGCGGTGCATACTCAGCTTTCGCTGATAGGCGCGAAGGTGAAGAGGGACGGCGACGACCTGATCTTCGAAGGAGTGAAAGAGTTTGCGGGAGGAGTTAAAACCCGCTCGTTCAACGACCATAGGATAGCGATGACGCTCGCGATAGCGGCGACGAGATGCGCTGATCCCGTAACGGTGGACGATTTTGCCTGCATAGCGAAGTCGTACCCCGACTTTTTGGATAAATATATCGGACTCGGAGGAGACGTAAGATGAGCTCAACGTGGGGAAACAAACTGAAAATTACCGTATTCGGAGAATCTCACGGCACTGCGATAGGCGTAGTGGTGGACGGCGTGCCCGCAGGCGTCGAACTTGACGTAGGTGCGATAAAGGCGCAGATGGCGAGACGCGCTCCAGGGGGCGATTTTTCCACGCCGAGAAAAGAGGCTGACGAGCCCGAGATCCTCAGCGGCGTCATGGACGGCGTGACCGAGGGCACTCCGATCTGCGCGGTGATAAGGAACACGAATACGAAGTCGTCCGACTATTCCGCGCTCAAGGACGTGATGCGTCCGTCGCATGCGGACTACGGATACCGCGTCAGATACGGCGAACACAACGATTACAGAGGCGGAGGGGCAAGCTCAGGCAGACTGACCGCTCCCGTGGTTTTCGCTGGCGCGATAGCAAGACAACTGCTTGCGCAAAAGGGCATAAAAGTCGTTTCGCATATCCTGTCGGTGGCGGACGTCGAAGACGACAGATTCGGCACGGAAATATCCGAAGAGACGATAAAGTCGTTGAGCGGCTCGAAATTCCCGATGCTTAACGCGGAAAAGACCGAAACGGCGAAAAAGGCGATAGAGGACGCGAGAAAGGACGGAGACAGCGTCGGCGGAAGGATAGAATGTGCCGTCGTCGGCGTGCCCGCGGGGTACGGCGATCCGCTTTTCGAGAGCATTGAGAGCGTTGCGGCTTCGATTCTTTTCTCCGTGCCCGCGGTCAAGGGTATAGAGTTCGGCAACGGGTTCGGAATCGCTCAAAAACGCGGCAGTCAGGCAAACGACGAGTGGTATTTCGACGAAGGAAAGAACGTAAAGACGCGCACCAACAACAACGGCGGCGTGCTGGGCGGTATATCCACAGGTATGCCGATAGTTTTCAACGTCGCGATAAAGCCTACCGCATCGATATTCAAGGAACAGAATACTGTCAATCTCGCTACGGGCGAGAACGTGAGATTTTCGCTGAAGGGCAGGCACGACCCGTGCATAGTCGTACGCGCGCTTCCCGTGATAGAGGCGGCTGCGGCTCTTGCGGTATGGCAGTTTGTCGGAGAATGAAATGAGAGACATAAAAGATCTGAGAAGAGAAATTGACGGAATAGACGACGAGATGATCCCGCTTTTCGAGCGCAGAATGGACGTGGCGAAACAGGTCGCCGAGTATAAGCACGCGGCGGGCGCGTCCGTCCTGCAGAGCGGAAGGGAACAGGAAGTCCTGTCCCGCGCAGTCGACCGTCTGAAAAACAAGGAATATTCCAACGAGACCCGCGATTTCATGACGGCGGTCATGGATCTCAGCAAAGAAGTTCAGCTCAAGGCCAATCCCGTCGAAGAGACGGCGAGAGAGCGCAAGGCGTTTTCGTCCGATGCGAAAATAGGTTTTCAGGGTACGGCGGGCAGTTATTCGCAACAGGCAGCGGCGGAATTTTTCGCGGGCGCGAGCGGCATGACCGCATACCGCGCTTTCGGCGACGTGTTCGACGCTATCGACAAAGGCGAGATAGATTACGGCGTGGTACCGCTTGAAAACTCTTCGATAGGCTCGGTTGTCGAAGTGTACGATCTTTTGGGAAAATACAATTGCTTTATCGTCGGAGAGCAATGGATAAGGATAAATCACTGCCTTCTCGGCGTCAAAGGCGCGGGTATAGGAGACGTAAAGACCGTATATTCCAAGGCGGAAGCCCTCGAGCAGGCTCACGATTTCCTCGTGGAAGGGGGCTGGAATCTCGTGCCGTACGCAAATACCGCGCTGGCTGCCGAAATGGTTGCCAAAAAGGGCGACAAGTCGCTCGCGGCGGTCGCTGCAAGGTCTGCGGCAGAGATATACGGGCTTGAAGTGCTCGCAGACGGGATAAACAGCGACAAAGAAAATTTCACCCGATTTATAGTAATATCAAGAACGCTTGCCGATACGGATGCGGACAAAGTGACCGTCAGCTTTACGCTGAAAAACGAGTCGGGCGCGCTGTATAAAGTTCTGCGTTTCTTCACACGTTACGGGATAAACATGGTCAAGATCGAGTCCCGTCCGCTCAAGAACAACCCCGGGAGTTACTACTTCGTCGTAGACCTCGAGGGCAACTGCAACAGCAAGGACATGATCCAGGCACTTTATTACGTCGAAAGATCGACTCTCGGTTTCAAGCTGCTCGGAGAGTACGTCAAGAACGCGCCTCAGGAGGAATAAGTGGACAACAGATTTTGCGTTATAGGCGAAAAACTCGCGCATACGCGTTCGCCGCAGATACACGAGGCGTTCTTCGACATCAAAGGAGAAAAGGGCGTTTACGACGTCAGAGAGATCGCGAGAGAGGACATACGCTCTTCGAGAGACCTTCTTCTGAGCTACGACGGAGTGAACGTGACGATACCGTATAAGACGGACGTTATGGCAAACCTCGATTACGTCTCGGACGAGGCGGAGAACATTGGCGCGGTCAATACGATAAAGCGCAGGGGCGACAGGCTCGAAGGCTACAACAGCGACCCGTACGGATTTGCCGACATGCTGGCGTCGAGAGGCATAGACGCGAAAGGCAAAAAGGTCACCGTGCTGGGATACGGCGGTGCGGCGAGATCGGTAGTCCACGCGCTGTGCGGCATAGGCGCGAAGGTCACGATAGTCAGCAGAAACAAGGATAACGTAAAAGACGTGAACGCCGAGGTAATAGGCTACGACGAACTTGACGCAAGGTGCGACGCGGGAGAGAGGGGATTCCTTCTCGTCAACTGCACGCCCGTGGGGATGTATCCCAAAGAAGGGATCAGCCCGGTGGACGAGAGAGTTGTCGCGCGTTTCGACGCGCTCGCGGACATAGTCTACAACCCGATGTATACGCAGTTTCTCCGTCTCGGCGCGAAACTCGGCAAAAGGTGCGTAGGCGGGCTGTACATGCTCGTCGCGCAGGCGATGAAGTCGCAGAGTATATGGAGAGACGAGGACGTCGATAACGGCGCGACCAAAAAGATATTCAGAAAACTGTCCTTCGAAGAGGCTCTGAAAGGCGGGCTGAATATCTATCTGACGGGGATAATGTCCTGCGGCAAGAGTACACTCGGCAGAATGCTCGCGGACGCGACGGGCAGGAAGTTCGTCGATATGGACGAGTACATAGTCGAAAGAGAAGGAAAGAGCATCAAGGAGCTGTTCGCAGACGGCGAAAAGACGTTCAGAGACGCCGAAAGCCGCGCACTGTACGCGCTTTCTCTCGAAAAAGGACTGGTCGTCGCGACGGGCGGCGGCTGCATAAAGAGGGTTGCGAACGCGGACGTGATGCTGCTGTCGGGCGCAACGGTTTTCATCAGAAGAAAAATACAAAACATCGTCGCGGGAGTGGACTGTTCGACGAGACCTCTGCTCAGCGAAGGAGCGGATAAACTCCGCTCGATATACGCGGCGAGAAAGAGCAGATATTATTCGACCGCGCAAGCCGTGCTCGACAACGACTGCGACGCGGCTACGGGTCTCGACAGACTGCTCGCGATAATAAAAAAAGGAGAATGCGGACAATGAAGATTATGGTGATAAACGGCGTCAACATGAATATGCTGGGCACTCGCGAAAAAGACGTTTACGGCGAGAACACGCTGGAGGATCTCTACTCGTACATCAGAAAGAATTGCTCCGAAACCGACACGGAGCTAGATTTTTTCCAGAGCAATCACGAGGGAGACATCGTCGATTGTCTGCACAGATGTTTCTTTGAAAAGTACGACGGAGTGGTAATAAATCCCGCCGCGCACACTCATTACAGCTACGCTATTCGCGACGCGATAAAGGCGATAATGCTTCCCGTCGTCGAGGTGCATATCTCGGCGATCGACAAGAGGGAAGAGTTCAGACACGTCTCCGTCACCGCCCCCGTATGCAGAGCGCAGATATGCGGCAAAGGCTTCGACGGTTACGTTCTCGCGGTGAAGATGATACAAAGCGGGAAATACGAGGATATAAAGTGATGGCGAAAGAGAGGATTACGGTCATAGGTCTAGGCGTTATCGGGGCGTCGTATGCGAGCGCGTTGAGAAAGGCGGGGTATACCGTCTTCGGCGTGGACTGCGACGAGGATACCGTCCGCAAGGCTGCCGCGCGCGGGATAACCGACGCAGCCTCAACGTCGGAAAAAGACTTCGTCCCGACTTCGGACATAGTCGTCATCGCGCTGTACCCGAAACAGGTCGAAGGCGAGCTTAAGAAGATAAAAGGACTGCTGAAAGACGGCGTGATAATCACCGACGTCGCAGGCATAAAGTCGCATTTCACGACGAGGATAGAGAGCCTTTTGCCCGAAGACGCGGACTTCGTGTTCGCTCATCCGATGGCGGGCAGAGAGAAGAAGGGCATAGATTACGCGGACGAAAACGTCTTCAAGGGCGCGAATTTCATAATCACGCCGTCAAAGCGGAACAAGAAAGAGTCGATCGAGACGATAGAAAGACTCGCGAGGGAAATGGGATTCAGGAATATAATGAGGCTGACTCCCGAAGAACACGACAAGATAATATCCTTCGTCTCGCAGCTGCCGCACGCGATAGCCGTCGCACTCGTCAACAGCGACGACAGGAAGTTCGACACTCCTAGATTCGTCGGCGACAGCTACCGCGATCTTACGCGTATCGCCAACATCAACGAAAAGCTGTGGTCAGAGCTTTTCCTCGGCAACAGAGAAAACCTGCTCAATTCTATAAAAGAATTCGAAAAGTGTCTCGATATAATCAAAAAAGCTCTCGAGGACGAGGACAAAGACGTGCTCGAAGAGCAGTTCGTCAGAGCGACAAAGCGCAGGACGGAATTCAACAAGGAACTGTGAAACGCGACAGAATCAAAAGTCCCCGAAAAGGGACTTTTTCTTTTGGTTTTCCGCTTTTTGCGGATGGATGCGGCGGATAAAGGAGTTTCGTTTAAGGCGTACGGACGCGCGCCGCGGTCGGTCGGGTCTCGCATTGCCGTCGCAGGGTATCGTCTCAAACGCAAAAACCTACGGTCCCAGAAGACTGTGAATTTTACGAAAAGAGGTATCGTCAGCATCGGATAGAGAATAATTTATTGACTTAATATTATAAAAATGTTATATTATTTAATGTATGGCAACCTCTGAAAAGACCAAAAAGAAAAAGGTCGCGGAAGACGTCGTCGCGTATGAGACGAAAGCGTCAGGAAAATCCGCTCCCGAGACAGCTGAAACAGCAGCAAACGACGTCGCAGATAACAACGCTGCGTCGGTTTCCGCTACGCGCGCGGGCAAGGCGCGCAAGGCGAAAGGATCGGACGGCGCACCCAGACAGTTCAGAGAAAAGGGAACGGCGTCAGGTAAAACCGCGGCAGATACCGACGTTTCGCAGCAGGACGTCGCCGTTTCGACCGCGCAGAGGAGCAAGAAATCTAAAAAGACACTTCCCGAGGCAGTAAAAGAGGAGATACCCGAAGCGGTAAAAGCGGACGCTGCCGCGGAGAACGGAGCAAAGAAGAAAAAGACGGCGAAGAAGAGCAAAGCGGAGACCGTTTCGCAGGAAGATCTTTCGGAATTCGAAAATGCGGACGTACAGACTTCTGAAAACGTCGTTATCGCAGAAGAAGTCAACCCCGAAGAAAACGCTCCGGTCGCCGATTCCGTTTCGGAACAGACTGCGGAACAAGACGTTGCCGAAGATGCCAAGGTTGAGGAACAGATGTCCAGGGCGCAGGAAAAGGCGGATAAGGACTTCAGAAAACTCAACAAGAAAAACAAATTCGTCGGAGAACTCGAGAGAGTTCAGCCCGACCCATCTTTCGGGCTTACCGAAGAGCAGGTGCAGGAGAGATTCGCAAGGGGCATGAACAACGTCCAGCCCAACGTGGTCTCCAAGTCGTATATAGGCATTTTCAGGTCTAACGTACTGACGTTGTTCAACTTCATAAACTTCGTGCTCGCCGCGCTGATATTCGTATACGGAGAGCTGAAGAACATGCTTTTCATCGGCGTCGTCACCGTAAACATAATCGTCGGCGTCGTTCAGGAGATAAGAAGTAAAAAGGTGCTCGAAAAGATGTCGCTTATCGCGGCTCCTCACGTCGATCTCGTCAGAGGCGGCAACGTGGTGAAGAGCGAGATCTCGGATATAGTCATAGACGACATCATGATACTCAAGCAGGGTATGCAGATACCGTCCGACAGTATAGTCGTGGATGGACAGTGCGAGGTCAACGAATCGCTGCTGACGGGAGAACAGGACGACGTGCACAAGCAGAACGGAGATTTCCTGTATTCGGGCAGTTTCGTGCAGGCTGGAGAGTGTAAAGCGCGTGTCTCGGCGGTCGGCGCGGACAACTTCACGTCCAAGCTCATGGCGGAAGCAAAGAAATTCAAAAAGCCGAAGTCGGAGCTGATGCGCTCGATAAACTGGATAATCAGAATAGTCACGCTGGCTATTTTCCCGCTGGGACTTCTGATGTTCTACACCAACAAGATAACCACTTCGACGATAAACGAGGCGGTCACGGGTACGGTCGCATCGGTCGTGGGAATGATACCCGAAGGACTCGTGATGCTGACGTCGATCGCGCTTGCGGTAGGCGTCGTCAAGCTAGCTAGAAAACGCACTCTCGTACAGGATCTTTACAGTATCGAGACGCTTGCGCGCGTCGATATGTTGTGTCTCGACAAGACGGGCACGATAACCGAGGGCAGTATGCAGGTGGAAAAGACGCATATCTATTCCACAAAGTTCGGTCACGTCGACGACATCATGACGAATATGGTTTCGGCTCTCGGAGCGCAGGGTTCGACGTTCGAGGCGTTCGCGCAGTATTTCAAGAGCAGCGAAAAGTACGACGTGGTGGCAACCGTTCCGTTCTCCTCTTCGAGGAAGTGGAGCGCGGCGGACTTCGGTCCCGTAGGCAAATTCATCGTCGGCGCGCCCGAATTCGTCCTCAAAGAGAAATATTCGCTCGTCGAAAACGACGTCAGGGAATACAGTGCGCAAGGTTTCCGCGTGCTCGTTCTGGTAAGGACGACGCAGCCTCTCAAGGACGATCTCGACAGAGAAAAACTCAAGCCGATCGCGCTGATCGTGCTTTCGGACAAGATAAGAGAAAACGCGAAAGAAACTCTCGCGTATTTCGCAAAGCAGGGCGTAGAGCTCAAGGTCATCTCGGGCGACAATCCTCTGACCGTTTCCAAGGTCGCGGAGCGCGCGGGACTGGCGGGAGCGGATAAATATATCGACGCTACCGAACTTGACACAGACGAAAAGATATTCGACGCGTGCGACAAATACACGATATTCGGCAGGGTCACGCCAAAACAGAAAAAGGTGCTCGTCACTTCGCTGAAGTCCAAAGGTCATACCGTCGGAATGACGGGCGACGGAGTCAACGACGTCATGGCACTCAAAGAGGCAGACTGTTCGATAGCGATGGCGTCGGGCAGCGAGGCGAGCAGAAACGTGGCTCAGCTCGTGCTCCTAGACAGCGATTTTGCCGCGCTCCCGAGCGTGGTCGCCGAAGGCAGACGAGTCATCAACAACATAGAGCGCGCGGCGTCTCTGTTCCTCGTCAAGACTTCTTTCAGCATACTGCTGACGCTTCTTCTGATCATACTTCAGATGAACTATCCTTTCGAGCCGATACAGCTGACGCTGATAAGCGGACTGTTCGTGGGACTGCCGTCCTTCTTCCTCGCGATCGAACCGAACGATACGAAGGTCAGAGGGTCGTTCCTGAGCAAGGTCTTCAAAAAGGCGTTGCCTGCGGGATTCACAGTTGCGACAATGGTCACGATAATCTGTCTCGTATACCGCAATGTCGGCATAGACGTGTCGGCGCAGGTTTCGACGATGGCGTTCTACGTTACGAGTCTTGTATCGTTTATAATGCTGATGTGGGTCTGCATACCGTACACAAAAGAGAGGCTGTACCTGATCGCGATGTGTCTGGTGCTGTATATCGCGGCGATAACTTCGTCGTTCATACGCAATATCCTCTCCATCTCGGGGCTGACGACCGAAATGACGATAAACACGGTATTCATACTGCTTGCCGTCTTCCCGATGATAATATTCTGGAGAGCGGAGATAGGGGCGTTCAATTCGCTCGTCGCCGAGATCAAGGACTTCGGCAGGAGAACGCGCGACTACTGGGAAGAACTGCGCGGAAGAAAAAAGGAAAAACCGGACGTAAAAGACAAGAAGTCCGATTGAAATACGAAATTTTTTGCTAAGCAAAAGGAGATAACATTATGTTAACAGCTATCGTAGGTATCAACTGGGGCGACGAAGGCAAAGGAAGAATGGTTGACCTCGTATCTAGCGATTACGACGTGGTCGTAAGATACCAGGGCGGCAACAACGCGGGTCATACCGTCGTCAACCACCTCGGAAAATTCATTCTCAACCTCATTCCTTCGGGCATACTTCGTCCCGAAGTCGTCAACGTGATGGGCAACGGCATGGTCATCGACATGCAGCACCTCGTCGGCGAGATGAAGAGACTGACCGATGCGGGCGTAAAGATCACCCCCGAAAACCTCAAGATCAGCGAAAGAGCGGTCATCTGTATGCCGTATCACGTCAGACAGGACTGCCTCGAAGAGGACAGACTCGGCGACGCGAAATATGGTTCTACGAGAAGAGGCATCGCGCCCGTCTACGGCGACAAATATCTGAAAAAGATCGTCACGATGGGAGACCTTTTCTATCCCGAATCGCTGAAAAAGCGTATGACTTCGATCATCGAGTGGAAGAATCTGTTTATAGAAAAAGCGTACGGCAGCACGAAGATCGACGTGGACGAGATCATGGACTGGCTCAAGACCTACGGCGATCAGCTCAAACCGTTCGTATGCAATACGGGCAAGTACCTCGACGAGTGCGTCAAGGCGGGCAAAAAGGTCGTCTTCGAGGCGCAGCTCGGCGCGCTCAGAGACATCGACTTCGGCATAAATCCGTACACGTCGTCGTCCAATACGATCGCGGCGTACGCTCCCGTCGGAGCGGGTATCCCCAAATATAAGCTCGACAACGTTTTCGGCATAATGAAGGCGTATTCGTCGTGCGTCGGCGAAGGTCCGTTCACCGTCGAGCTGTTCGGCGCGGAGGCGGAAGAACTGCGCAAAGCGGGCGCGGAATACGGCGCGGCTACGGGCAGACCCCGCAGGGTAGGTCCTTTCGACGTCGTCGCTTCGAAGTACGGCGTGGAAATGCAGGGCGCGGACGAACTCGCTCTGACAAAGCTCGACGTGCTTTCCTATCTCGACAAGATCCCCGTATGCGTCGCTTACGACGTTGACGGCGAGATAACCACCGAATTCCCGAGAGGAGAACGTCTCGACAAGGCTAAGCCCGTCATCGAGTATCTCGACGGCTGGAAGTGCGACATCAGCTCTTGCCGCAAGGTATCCGATCTTCCCAAAGCGGCTCTCGATTACATCGCTTTCGTAGAGAAGGCGGTCGGCTGCCCGATAACCTACGTTTCGGTCGGCGCGGAAAGAGAGCAGTACGTCGTGATGAAATAATGAACGGCAAAAAAGAAGTCGCGGGCGAGATACTGGACAGGTTGAAACTCATCCATCCCGCTCCCGTCTGCGAACTCGATTTCAGGACGCCTTTCGAGCTTCTCGTCGCCGTCATACTGAGCGCGCAGTGCACGGATAAACGCGTAAACGAGGTCACGAAGACGCTGTTTGCAAAATACGACACGCCCGAGGACTTTGCGAATATCGACGTACACGAGCTTGAAAGACTGATATTTTCATGCGGCTTTTACAAGAACAAGGCAGCGAACATAATCAAGGCGTCAACTGACATACTCGTGCGTTTCGGAGGCAGAGTGCCGTCTACCGTGGACGAGCTGACGACTCTCGCGGGCGTGGGAAGAAAGACGGCTAACGTCGTTTATGCGGTCGCTTTCGGCGGGCAGGCTATGGCTGTGGACACTCACGTCTTAAGACTTGCCAACAGAATAGGTTTCGTAAAGTCCGATAAGCCCGAGGTCGTCGAAAAGGCTCTCACTGCAGTCTTTCCAGAGGACAGGTGGACGGAGGCGCATCACTTGCTGATACATCACGGCAGATACGTCTGCAAGGCGAGAAATCCCGAATGCAACAAGTGCACGATATGCGAATATTGCGACTATTACGGCTCGATAAGCGGGCGCGGATAACGGCGGAAGACAGTTCCGCAAAATCATAACGGAAAACGTATTATTATCAGGAGGATGATCAAATGAACAAAATTCTGAGAATCGTTGATATAGCTCCGAGAGTAAAAGAATATCTCATCGAAGCTAAAGAGATAGCCACGCACTGCAAGCCGGGACAATTCATAATCCTGCGCGTGGACGAGGACGGCGAAAGAGTGCCGTTCACGATTTGCGATTACGATCCCGAAAAGGGAACGGTGACTCTGCTCGTGCAGGACGTCGGATACAGCACTCATAAAATGGGAGAACTGAAAGAAGGAGACTTCATACACGATATGGTAGGACCGCTCGGCAACGCGACGGATCTTTCCGAGTACGAGAACGTCGTGCTCGTCGGCGGCGGCATAGGGTGCGCGGTCATATATCCGCAGGCCAAACTGCGTATGGCTCAGGGCAAGCCCTGCACGACGATAATCGGCGCGAGGACCAAAGAGCTGCTGTTCAGCATAGAGGAATTCAGGGAGAACAGCAAAGAACTGCTGATCGCGACCGACGACGGCTCGCTCGGCACGAAAGGCTTTGTCACGACGGTGCTACAGGACCTTATCGACAGAGGAGAGAAGATCGACTGCGTATTCGTGGTAGGACCTATGATAATGATGAGAAACGTCAGCGAGCTTACCCGCAAATACGGTATCCACACGATCGTCAGCATGAACAGCATCATGGTCGACGGTACGGGTATGTGCGGCGGTTGCAGACTCACCGTTGACGGCAAGACCAAGTACGCCTGCGTTGACGGTCCCGAATTCGACGGACACAAGGTGGATTTCGCCGAGGCGATGAACCGCTCGGGCTTTTACAGAGAGCACGAAGGAAAGTGCAAATTGAGAGGTTGATTATGAATAACAGCGAAAGAAACAAGACCATACACCAGGATCCCAAAGAGAGAATAAAGAATTTCAACGAGGTCAGCCTCGGTTTCGACGAAAAGCTGATGCTCGCAGAAGCGGACAGGTGCCTCGGCTGTAAAGCCGCTCCGTGCCGCAAGGGTTGCCCCGTAGGCATAGACATTCCCGCATTTATCGCGCATCTCAAACAGAACGACGTCGACGGCGCGGTTCAGAGCATAAGCAAGGATACGCTTTTGCCCGCGATCTGCGGCAGAGTATGCCCGCAGGAAAAACAATGCGAGAACTTCTGCGTCAGAAAGGCGAAACTCGGCGGCAGCGTCGCCATCGGCGCGCTCGAGAGATACGTCGGAGACTATGCGCTGAAGAACGGTATCGTGCCCGAGAAGAAACCCGCGAGCGGCAAGAAAGTCGCGGTCATCGGCAGCGGTCCGAGCGGACTTACATGTGCGGCGGACTGCGCAATGCGCGGCATGCAGGTCACGATATTCGAGGCGTTCCACAAGGCGGGCGGCGTGCTCGTTTACGGAATCCCCGAATTCAGACTGCCCAAAGACGACGTCGTCGCCAGGGAGATCGACAAGCTCGTCGCTCTCGGCGTCGAGATAAAGCTGAACACCGTCGTCGGCAAGACGATCACGATAGAGGAGCTGCAACAGCAGTACGACGCGATATTCATAGGTACGGGCGCGGGTCTGCCGCAGTTCATGAATATCCCCGGCGAAAACCTCAACGGCGTCAGTTCGGCAAACGAGTTCCTGACCAGAGTCAATTTGATGAAGGCGTACAGAGAGGACGCGATCACACCTGTATACTGCGGCAAGAAGGTCGCGGTCATCGGCGCGGGCAACGTCGCCATGGACGCGGCGCGTACGGCCAAGAGAATAAACGGCGAGCACGTCTATATAATTTACAGACGCGGTCGCGACGAAATGCCCGCAAGAGGCGAAGAGATCATGCACGCCGAAGAGGAAGGCATCGAATTCGTATTGCTGACCAATCCCGTCGAGATCCTCGGCACCGACGGAAAAGTCTCGGGTATCAAGTGCATAAAGATGCAGCTCGGCGAACCCGACGCGTCGGGCAGACGTCGTCCCGTTCCCGTCGAGGGCAGCGAATTCGTGATAGACGTCGATCAGGTCATCGTATCGCTCGGCACAAGCCCCAATCCGCTTATCCGCAAGTCCTGCAAGGATATTGAATTTTCGCAGAAGGGCACTATCGTAGTCAACGAAGAGACTATGATGACCAACGTCAAAGGCATATACGCGGGCGGCGATGCGGTCACGGGCGCGGCGACCGTCATACTCGCGATGGGCGCGGGCAGAAAGGCGGCGAAAGCGATCGCCGAGCAGCTCGGAGTAGAATAAAACGATATGTTTCTCGATATAGCAACGATATTCGTCAAAGCGGGTAACGGCGGCGACGGAGCAATATCATTCCATACCGAAAAGTACGTCGCGAACGGCGGACCGGACGGCGGCGACGGAGGCAAGGGCGGCGACGTGATATTCGTCGCCGAGGATACTTCCGCCACGCTGATCGACTTCCGCTACGCAAAGCATTTCCGCGCGGAGGACGGGCAGAAAGGCGGCGCGAAAAACTGCACGGGCAAGAGCGGCAAGGATATGATAATAAAAGTGCCGTGCGGCACTATAATCAAGGATAAAAAGACGAATACGATACTCGCGGATATGTTCTATCCCGGCAGCGAATTCGTCTGCGAGAAAGGAGGCAAGGGCGGCAAGGGCAACGCGAGATTTGCGACGGCTCAACGCCGCGCGCCGCATTTCAGCCACAGGGGCGTCACGACCAAGGAGCGCGAGCTTACTCTCGAGCTGAAGACGATAGCCGACGTCG
Source organism: uncultured Christensenellaceae bacterium (assembly GCA_944380305.1). Classification (GTDB taxonomy): domain Bacteria; phylum Bacillota; class Clostridia; order Christensenellales; family UBA3700; genus Ornithoclostridium. The sequence continues at coordinate 13,367 of CALWHF010000009.1, read as the reverse complement.
GTCTCGTCGGATTTCCCAACGTAGGCAAATCCACGATACTTTCCGTCGTTTCGGGCGCGAGACCCAAGATAGCGAATTACCATTTCACGACGCTCAACCCCAATCTCGGAGTCGCGGAGTATTACGATCAGCGTTTCGTCGTCGCGGACATTCCCGGACTCATCGAGGGCGCGTCGCAGGGCGCGGGTCTGGGTACGAGATTCCTGCGCCATATAGAGAGGGTCAGGCTTATCGTGCACGTCGTGGATATTTCGGGCAGCGAGGGCAGAGATCCTTACGACGACTACGTCAAGATAAACGAGGAACTGTCAAGTTACAGCGAAAAACTCGGCTCTCTGCCGCAGATCGTCTGTGCCAACAAATGCGACCTTCTGACCGACGACAAGAATATCGAAGAGTTCGAAAAGAAGTCGGGCAAAAAGGTGATACGGGTCAGCGCGGCGACGAACAGCGGTCTCAAAGACCTTCTCGCCGAGATAGCGCGCGTACTGCCGACTCTTCCCAAGACGACCCCGTTCGAGGCGACATACGTCGAAGAGGACGAAGAGGGAGGATTCGAGATAGAGATCGCAGACGACGGTGCGTACGTCGTTTCGGGAGCGATAGTCAATTACCTCGCAAGGATAGTGGTGCTCAGCGACTACGAGTCTTTCCAGTATTTCCAGAGCAGGTTGCAGAAGCTCGGCGTTTACGACGCGTTGAGAGAAAAGGGGATAAGCGACGGCGACGTCGTGCGCATCCTCGATATAGAATTCGAATATACGGAGTGACATTATGACGACAAAAGAAAGAGCTAAACTGAGAAGCATCGCGATGACGGTGCAACCCACGACGCATATAGGCAAGAACGGTCTGACAGACGAAGTAGTGGTACAGATCGTCGAGCAGTTGCAGGCGCGCGAACTCGTCAAGATAAACGTGCTGAAGAACTGCGATTACGGCGCGAAGGAGATAGCCGAGGACGTTGCGAGCAGTACGGGATCCGAGGTCGTGCAGGTGCTCGGCAACAAGATAACGCTGTACAAGGTATCGGCTAAGGACGGAGTGAAACATCTTCTCGAGGTCTGAAAAATGCGACTTGTCGCGGGAGCGGAAACGCTCCCGCTTTTTTCGTGCCCGTGTAGATTCCGACAGGTTTACGATATGCTCGCGACCGCAGGCGAAACGCGTTTTGAAACGTCTTGACGAAAGGCTTTCGCAAAGTCTAGCATTATGTCTTTGTCTTCGTCATATAATTGCGTATGACGCGTATGCAAAGACTCAGAGTCGCGGGAGTTTTCGTCGGTGCGATAGTGGGAGCGGGATTCGCGACGGGAAGAGAAATAATATTGTTTTTCGGCAACGGCGGATTCGTCGCACCAGTTCTTACGGGAGTGGCGACGGGATTCTGTTCGTCGCTTTTTCTGTACGTCGGCAAAATTCTTTCTCGGCTGGAAAAGAGAGGCGCGCTTTCGGGCAAAGGATTCGGAGCGGCAAAAGTCGCTCTGCTTGTGATAGTCGAATTGTGCATGTTGCTGACAATGACAACGATGATAGGCGGGATGCAGAGACTGTTCGGCAGCGACATCAAAGACAGGCTGGCGGGATTTGCCGTAGCCGCGCTTTGCGTCGGTCTCAGCTCCCTCGGCGCGGCCGCCACGGCACGGATAAATCTCGCCCTGGTGCCCGTGTTGTTTGTCCTTCTGTGCGTATTGTTCTTCAAAAGCACGAAGACGGTTGCGCCCTTTCCGATCGACGCGGGCAAATGCGTGGGATACATGTCGATGAATCTGCTACTCGGCGGTTGCGTCGTGATAGGGGACGGAGAAAAAGCGACGGCTAAAGACGCGTTGAAGATAGGAGCTTCGTGCGCGGCGTTTCTCGGGACGGCAATGCTGTTCGTTTACTGTGCGGCGAGCGACTATCCGCTGTCCGACATGCCCGTATATTCGCTGTGTGCGGCAGAAGGTCTCGGAGCGGTCGGTTCTCTGACCGTAGGTGTGGCGATCCTGACGACGCTGGCGGGTGCGGCAAAAAGCCTCGGCGACGGACTGTGCAGGATATTGCCGTCGAGACGGGGAGTGACGGTGTGCCTTCTTATACTCGCGCTCGCGTCATACGGCTGGAATTTTGCCGAGGCTGTGGACGTATTCTATCCGTTTATCGCTGCCGTCGCTACCGCGGTATTCGCTTTGTCGGTGGTCTTCGCCGTCGTATTCGCTTTGAAAAATGTATCCGACCGAAAGAAAAGAGACGGTGAGACTGTACAAAAGCCGCCCTCTCGGGCGGCGTAGATTTTCGGGTTTGTGCGGCAAGCGTCTGATAAAACTTGCTTTGCGTCAGTTCTTGCCGAATTTTTTGTACGCGAGTTTTTCGAGTAGAGCGACGCAGGCGTACATCAGCGCGGCGAGTATGCAGAGCACCACGGTGCTCGTCATCACGAGATCGAGTCTGAATACCTGCCCGCCGTATATTATGAGGTATCCCAGTCCTGCTCGGGATACGAGATATTCGCCCATTATCGTACCGACCCAGCACAGTCCCACGTTTATCTTGAGGGCGGATATTATCGTGGGCACGTTGGACGGCAGCACGAGATAGAACAGTTTTTGCAGTTTGGTCGCGTTCATCGTGTCCATAAGCGTCAGTTTGCCTTTGTCCACTTCGAGAAAGCCGTTGAGAGTGCTGAGCACCGTGATTATCAGCGAGATCATGAGTGCCATCACTATTATCGCGCCCGTACCCGCGCCGACCCAGATTATTATTATAGGACCGAGTGCGATCTTCGGCAGAGCGTTAAGCACCACGAGATGAGGCTCGAGCACGCTCCTAAGAGTATCGCACCACCACAGAAGTATCGCGATCAGAGTGCCGAGGAACGTCGCCAGCAGGAAGCTGACCACGGTCTCGTAAAGCGTGACGCCCGCGTGTTCGAACAGAGATCCGTCCTCGACGAGAGAGACGAAAGTGTCGAGAATACGACTCGGGCACGAGGTGATGAACGAGTCTATCGCCCCGACGCGCGCGAGTATCTCCCACAGCAGAATTACCGCGACGAGGAGCCCCCAGCGCATAGCCGATACGGCGATTTTGTTGCGTTTCAGTCTTGCAAGGTATTTCGCGTGTTCGCGAGAGTAATTCGGGGTATTTTTCATAAGCGTCCGTCCTTGTTGTTCTGAAGGTTTTTCCAGATGTCCTCAAAGTACTTCTGAAAGAGGGGCGACTCTCTGCGTTCGAGAGGCGCGAGTTCTTTTACCGACGACAGATCCACCGTCTTTTTCACTTTTGCGGGACGCGCACTCAGAATGATTATCCTGTCGCACATCGAGATCGCCTCGGATATGTCGTGGGTCACGAATACCGCCGTTTTTTTCTCGTTTTTTATTATCGAGTGCACGTCTCCTACGACGCGCAGTCTCGTCTGAAAGTCGAGCGCGCCGAAGGGTTCGTCGAGGAGCAGAAGTTCGGGCGACGTCGCGAGAGTGCGTATCAGAGCGACTCTCTGTCTCATGCCGCCCGACAGCTGGGACGGATAGCGGTTTTTGAAGTCGCCGAGTCCGTATTTGTCTAGCAGAGCGTAGGCGTAGTCTTTTCTCCCTTTCATCTTCTTGACTTTTGCGCCGAGCAGTACGTTCTGCGAAATGGTCAGCCAGGGGAAGAGTTCGTCTCTCTGCAACATGTATCCGCATTTGTCGCGGCTTTCTTCAGCCGACGCGCCGTCTACCGTAACTTTCCCCGACGACGGTTTTATGATAGACGAAATTATGGATAAAACGGTTGTTTTGCCACAGCCGCTCGGACCTACTATCCCCAGCAGTTCGCCGCGTTTCACATTGAAATCCAGATCGCTGATGGCAAGCGTCTCGCCGTTCTTGTCGTGATAGGTCAGAGAGACGTTTTCGAATTCAACCAAAACCTTTGCCTCCTCTCCCGCGAGGGGCGGGAGAGAGGTCTTTGCCTTTCCGGTTTCTTCGGTATTCTTTCCGACGAGTTTCGAGTCCGTCATTTTATCACCTCCGAATATCGTGCTTTACCCGAGAGATCTCGCGTATTCGGTAGCCTTTTGGGCAAAAGAGAGATCGACGATCTTGTCGAAGTCGGTTTTTGCCGAAAGCACTCCAGCTTCGATTATCACGTCCTGGAGTCTGTCGAAGTCCTCTCTGTCGGGCACGAGCGTCGGGCTGTACGCGCCGATGTCCTTGTATGCCTGTATCGCGTTTGCGAGAGTCGCCACGTCCGTACCTGCGAAAGAGGGCGCGATCAGCTTTGCGATCTCCTCGCTGTCGGTCGCGTAGACGTATTCTATCGCGCGGGCTATCGCGTTGCAGAACGCCTGTATCTTGTCGGGATTTTCGTCTATATAGCTCTGTTTCGCGCTGAATGCGGTGAAAGGCATGTTGCCCGCCGCTTCGCCCACCGACGCCACTATATATCCGTTGCCTTCAGCCTGCATTTCGGACGCCGCAGGCTCGAACATCGTGCAGAAATCTCCCGTGCCGCCTATGAACGCCGCGCCGATCAGGTCGTACTGCACGTCGTAGTTTATAGTTACGTTGATGCCGTCGGTCAGACCGTTCAGCAACATCGCGTGTTCGAGAGCCATGGCGGGCACGCCTCCGCGTCTGCCGCCTATCACTTCTTTACCCGCCATATCGCTCCATTCGAAGTCGGGCATAGGCTCTCTCGCCATAAGGAAAGAGCCGTCCTTTTCGGTCAGCTGACCGAACATAATCGGGAAGTCGGTATCCTTTTCCTCGGCGACGTATATCACCGCTTCGGGACCGTGAAACCCTATGTCGGCCTGACCCGACAGCACCGCGGTCATACATTTGTCCGCGCCGCCGCCGTTGGACAGCTCTATCGTGACGCCCTCTTCCTCGAAGAATCCGCCGTCGATCGCGACGTAGAGGGGAGCGTAGAATACGGAGTGGGTCACTTCTATCAGTCTTATCGTACCCTGTTCGGTATTGCAGCCCGCGAAACAGAACACCGTCGCTATCGCGAGCATGCAGCATATCAGCAGTAAAGTTATCGTTTTTTTCATTTTGCCTCCTTTATGTCGAAAGACACATAATACATATTATTCCAAAGGCACTCTTTTTGTCATTTTTCTGCGTCGGAGAGTATGGAAAGATATGGACGAAACGTATATTTTGCGGAGATTGAGGAGCGACGGAAGAAGAAGGTCGGAAAGGAAAGGCGACCGCTTGCCGAAAATCGCGCGTTTTACGGCGCGGGTCTGCACGACGTGCGTATAAAAAAATATGCGGTATATATAATTAAAATATGTTGATAACGGGGTTGCCTTGTGCTATAATTCATAAGTACAACACTTGTTGAGAGGTATTATGCAGTTTTCTAAAAAAGATTTGTTTACCGTACCCAACATTCTGACTTACATCAGACTTATATGCGTGCCGATATTTATCGGCGTGATGATCGCCTATTGCATCGACAAGACCGCCACGCAGTACCTGTGGGCGGCGTTCGGGCTGTTCGTTTTCGCGAGCGCGACGGATATTGCGGACGGATACATCGCGAGGCGTTTCAACCTGATCTCGGATATAGGCAAAGTGCTGGATCCCGTCGCGGATAAACTGTTGCAGGGCTTTGCGATACTCATGCTTGGCATCGCGGGCAACGTGCACTGGGCTTTCGTCGCGATCATCGTAGCGAAAGAGATATTTATCGGCGTCACGAGCAAATATTTCATGCGCGCGAGCAAACGTCAGGTGGAGCAGATGGCGAACAAGTGGGGCAAATACGCCGCGCTTACCGTGTTCATCGGTCTGTTCTTCGCATTCCTCGTGCCCTTCCACAAGGTCATCGAGATCGGCGATCTCGTCATATTCTGCATTGGCAGCGCGCTTGCGATAGCGGCGGCTACTCAGTATACCGTGATCTACTGCAAACAGCTTGCTCAGGTCAGAAAGAGCGGTATCCTCGAGGTGCTCGACAAGAACGGCGAACCTCTCGACGGCAGGAACATCGCGGTCGTCAGAGCGGAATACGGTCTCAAGGACTATCACAACAAGAGCGTAATGGTAGACGTGGTGGCTAAGGAGCAGGAAAATGCCGACCGCGCGTCATCCGACGTCGCGACGGAAGAGAATAATGATGTCGAAGACGCAATGAAAGACGTTGAAGACGCAATGAAAGACGTCAAAGACGCAATGAAAGAAGACGGAGAGAACAAGTGAACCTGCTTGCGGCGATAGTCGAATTCAGTCCCGAAAGATTGCTCGAACCCGGCGTTATAGTCGGTATAGTGCTTATGGTCGTCGGGCTTATCGCGGTGCTGGCAAGCGGCGTCATCGCCGACCTTTTTCCTAAGAGAGAGGAGTCGCCCGATTTCACGCGCAACGTCGTCAGAATTATCGGTGCGGTCGTCTTGCTTGCCGGCGGAATAACCGCCGTGCTTTGCGCGTAAAAACCGCCATAGCAAATAAACGATAACAATTTGTCAATACATACAGAGGTAAAGAAAAATGGAGATGTCTAAGACTTACGACCCTTCCGAATTCGAGTCGAGACTCTATAAGGAATGGGAAGAAAAGGGGTATTTCAAAGCGGTCATCGATAAGAAAAAAGAGCCGTTTACGATAATGATGCCGCCGCCGAACATCACGGGTCAACTGCACCTCGGGCACGCGCTCGACCATACGATGCAGGACGTGATCACGCGTTTCAAACGCATGTGCGGTTACTGCACGCTGTGGCTGCCCGGCGTGGATCACGCGTCGATAGCTACCGAGGTCAAAATCGTCAATCTGATGAAAGAAGAGGAAGGTCTGACCAAGCAGGACGTAGGCAGAGAGGGATTTCTGCAACGCGCGTGGGCGTGGAAAGAAAAGTACGGCGACAGGATCGAGAAACAGACGAGGTTCCTCGGCTCTTCGTGCGACTGGTCGCGTATGGCGTTCACGATGGACGAGCAGCGTTCCAAAGCAGTCAAAGAGGTGTTCGTCAACCTCTACAACAAAGGACTCATTTACAGAGGCGACAGGATCATCAACTGGTGTCCGTCGTGCAAGACCGCGCTTTCGGACGCAGAGGTCGAGTATACCGAGCAGGATTCGCATCTTTGGCATATAAGATACCCGCTTGCCGACGGCAGCGGAGAGATAGTCGTCGCGACGACGCGTCCCGAGACGATACTCGGAGATACCGCTGTCGCGGTCAATCCCAAGGACGAGAGATACACGTCGATGGTCGGCAAGACTCTGATCCTGCCGCTCGTCGGAAGAGAGATCCCGATAGTCGCTGACGAGTACGTCGAAAAGGACTTCGGAAGCGGCGCGGTCAAAATAACCCCCGCTCACGACCCCAACGACTTCGAGGTAGGCAAGCGTCACGACCTGCCCGTGATACGCGTCATGAACGACGACGGATCGCTGAATGAGAACGCGGGCAAGTACTGCGGACTGTCCAGACAGGAGAGCAGAAAGGTCATAGTCGAAGACCTCGAAAAGGGCGGTTTCATGGTCAGGATCGAGGACTACAAGCACAACGTGGGGCAGTGCTACCGTTGCGGTTGCAACGTCGAGCCTATCGTCTCCAAGCAGTGGTTCGTCAGGATGGACGCGCTCGCAAAACCCGCGATAGACGTCGTCAAGAAAAAGAAGGTCGAGTTTATTCCGTCGAGGTTCTCCAAAGTTTACCTCAACTGGATGGAAAACATAAAGGACTGGTGCGTTTCCCGCCAGCTCTGGTGGGGACACCGCATACCCGCATACTACTGTCAGGAGTGCGGCGAGACCGTGGTCGCCAAGGAAGAGCCGACGAAATGCCCCAAGTGCGGTTGCACGCATTTCAAGCAGGACGAAGACGTGCTCGACACCTGGTTCTCGAGCGCGCTGTGGCCGTTCTCGACGCTGGGATACCCCGACAAGACTGCCGATCTCAAATATTTCTACCCCAACAGTCTGCTGGTGACGGGTTACGACATTATATTCTTCTGGGTCGCGAGAATGATTTTCTCGGGTCTCGAGCATATGGGCGACATTCCGTTCCCCGAAGTGCTGATACACGGCATTGTCCGCGATCAGTATGGCAGAAAGATGAGCAAATCTCTCGGCAACGGCGTAGACCCGCTCGACGTGATAAAGCAGTACGGAGCAGACAGCCTCAGATTCTCGCTGACGCAGGGCATTTCTCCCGGCGGAGATACGCGTTATATCGACGAAAAGACGCAGAGCGCGAGAAACTTCATGAACAAACTGTGGAACGCGTCGCGTTTCGTGCTGATGAACGCAGAGGGCGTAAAAGTGAAACAAATGGGCTCGTTCAGACTGACCGTCGCTGATAAGTGGATAATTTCGGGACTCAACCGTACGATAAAGGACGTGACTGCCGCGCTGAACAAATACGAACTCGGTCTCGCGAACGCGAAACTGTACGACTTCGTATGGTCGCAGTTCTGCGACTGGTACATCGAGCTGTCCAAGACCGCGCTCTACGGCGGGGACGAGGACAAGAAGTCGAATACGGTCACCGTATTGTTGTACGTTCTCGAGAACATACTCAAGCTGATGCATCCGTTCGTACCTTTCATCACCGAAGAGATATACCGAAATCTCCCGACGACCACGGGCACGATAATGCTCGCGCCGTGGCCGCAGTACGAGAAGAAGTACACATATTCGAAGGAAAGAGCGTATTTCGAACACGTCATGGACGCGATCCGCGCGATCCGAAACATGAAAGCCGAAAAGGGCGTCGCGCCTTCGAAAAAGGTCAGCATCCACCTCGTCGCAAGCCCGATAAAAGCAAAAGAAGCAGACTACGTCAAGAAACTGGCAGGCGTCGAAAATATCGACTTCTGTGACGATAAAACGGGCATAAGCGGCAAGACGGTCTCGCTGTTCGGAGGTTTCGGAGAGATAGTAGTTCCGCTCGGCGAACTGGTGGACATTGAAAAAGAAATAGAAAATCTGACAAAGGATCTCGAGCGTACGCGCTCAGAGATAAAGAGAAGCGAGGGACTGCTTTCAAACGCGGGATTTACCGCCAAAGCACCCAAGGCTCTGATAGAGAAAGAGGAGCTCAAGCTGCAAGCCAACAGAGAAAAGGCGGCAAAGCTCGAGGCTCAGCTCGAAAGCATGAAGGACTGATGTACAAATATTTGTTTTTCGATTTTGACGGCACGATATGCGATACCTCCGAAGGCATATACAAGACTTTCCGCGAGGTGTTCCCGCATTACGGACTCGACGTGGACGAGAGTCTTTACTCCCGTTATATCGGTCCGCCGCTTTCGGATACGTTCTATTCCTATTTCAAGGATAAGGACAAGGCGTATGAGGCGGTCGCGCTGTTCAGATCGGTCTACACATCAAAATATATAGGCACGACGCGGCTTTATGACGGGATAAAGGACGCTTTCAGAGTCCTTTCTTCCGCGGGATACAAAGTCTGCGTCGCTACCTGCAAGAAGCACGAAGAAGCCGTCGATCTTCTCAAGAAATTCGGGATCTACGATTATGTTACATTTACGTCGGGTTTGTGCTATAATGTAAGAGAATCGAAGAGGGAAGTGCTCGGATACGCGCTTTCGGAACTTCACGCGAAACCCGAAGAATGCGTAATGATAGGGGATACCGACTTTGACGTCGACGGCGCCGCTCTCTGCGATATGGACTGCATTGTCTGCAAGTGGGGATTCGGGGATTACGACAAAATGAAACAGAGCAATATAGTTTACTTTGCTTCTACGCCACGCGAGGTTGTGGAATTTGTGACTAAGGAGTAGCTTATGGCATACATGAAATCCACTTTCGTATACCTGAAAGAGCATTTTCTGAGAATGCTTGCTTTTTGTTTCCTGCCCGCGCTGGTACTCGGGCTGGTTTCTTCTCCCGTGTCCCTGGTAAAGTTGCTTTTCAGCAAACAACTGGACGGAAACGTGACGTTTTCAGAAGTATTTCTCAACGGAACAGACCTCAACAAACCCTATAAACTTGTAGTTATGATAGTCGCGTTTTTGCTGTACGCGGTCTTTGCGGCTGCTTGCGTAGGCAGCGTGCAGCACAAGATGAGATACGGCAGTTTTTACAAATTCAATACGCACAATTTCTTCAAGCTGGTCAACAATAATTTTCTGCCCGTTGCGAAAGGAATGATCGCGTTTATGGTCCTGCTCGAATTGCTGGGCATAATCGCGACGCTGTTCGTGTTCTTCTGGTCGAAAGTGATTGCCGCAAAAACGGCGGTCATCGTATTGTGTACGATTACGGTCATATTGCTTGTCGGGATGTTCCTTTTCGTCGCGTCTATGCTCGTGCTGACGATACCGAATATGACGATGAGGGGCTTCGGGCTGTTCAAGTCGATAAAACTGAGCTGGTCTACCTGCATAAACAAGATCGGATACGTCGTGCCGGCGGCGACTTTGCCCGCGGTCATAGCATATATCCCGCTTATCGTGGTAAACGCATTCGACATCAACGTGCTGACGCAGATACTCGACGTGCTTTTCTACGTTTTCGCATTGATGTACTACCATGTGCTGATGTACGTCGCATTCTTCGATCTCGAGGACGTCGAGGTTGCAGATATTAAGGAAAATAATTATTGGGGGTGACTTATGTCTTTCAAACATTCCCTGAGTATATTGACGTCGAGGTTTTCTATAACGTACAAGCTCCTCGCGTTTATACTGATAATCACGTTTCTGTTTAGCGTGCTGATGGTCTGCGCCATCTACCCGACGCTTTCCGGGCTTAGAAATTCGGTCAACGAATTAGGACTAAGCAACGCTATAAAGGACTATCTCAGAGAGGCTCTGAGAGGTGAGCCCGAAGCCCAGGCACAGGCGTACGAGGTGCTGTCGTCGAAATTCGACGCCGCTGCCGACGCGATCCAGAAAAACAGTTTGCAGATAAATCTTTCGGTCGTCTGGCTTGTGCTGATATATCTGCTTTACGTCGTGTTTTTTTCGTGGGGACAGTACTGCGTTTCGGACGTTATAAATCACCATATGAATTCCAACAGCAAGTTCGGTTTCAGCTCGAACCTCGCAGTCAATTTCAAGAAAGCAATGAGATATTCTTTGCTTTATACCGCGATAACGATAGGGTTCATGGCGGTCGTCGCCTTGCTGTACTGGCTGAGTTTCGTCACGCTGTTCAAGATCGCACCGATAGTCGGGCTAGGCTCGGCGGTCGTGATCTTCGTAGTCGCTCTCGCATTGCGCCGCGCGTTGCTGTTCGGATGGGTACCTGCAATGGTTGCAGACGGACTTGACGTCGTGGAAGGTCTAAAGAAAGGAATGAGTCTTCTCAAACAGCGTTTCGTATATGCTTTCGGATTGTACGTTGCGTATTATCTATCGTGGTTCGCGCTCGTAGTGGGAATAACGGTTTTTACTCTCGGTGTCGGGACTCTTCCCGCGGTAGCTTTCTCTCTCGCTCTCGCGCAGGTCTGCGATCTCGTCATATACTACCGCACGGTGGGGAAGAGATATTATATCGACGTGCTCAACGTGGTAGATCCTTCGATCAAGCAGAGATCTCTGTGATACGGGATATTTAACATACTGATAAAAAATAAACGGCGTAAGTCGTTTATTTTTTTATGTCGAAAAAAGTTTGAAGAAAATTGTATATCCGAAAAGGAGGCAAACGCGGTCGCTTGCGGTGATCAAAAAAAGGCAAATATTGACATAATAACGACGTTAATATAAAATGTAGGCGGAGGATAAACTATGAAAAAGAGGATTTTTGCACTAACCGTGATAGTATGTATTATTACCGTCGTCATGGCAGCTTTTGTCGCCTGCGACGGGGATAAACTCTTCGATTCGACGTGGGAACTCACCGCCCTGCAAAACGCACAGGGAGAAATAATAGCATGCGGCGAAGGATTTTCTTACGACACGACAATACCAAGGATAACGGTTGCCTGTAAAATATCTGTCGGTGGCGAAATATCGTTAAATTATGCAGAAGGGAGCACGACGATCAAAGGGCAGATGACTCAGACAAGTACGGGAGCGGACGGATCGGTGAGATATTCGATCAGTTTCGAAGACGGCAGACAGGGCAGCGCGGTATATATATCAAAGAAAGACGCGGTCTATCTGTCGGATGCGGATTCGGAAAATAACGATATTGAAGAGATTTACGAACTTACCATAACGATCGGCGAAGAGTACACCTTGTATTTCAAAAGAGGTGCAAATATATCCCAATGAAAAAAGACGATTTCAGATCGTGAAGGTATATTATGGCATGAATGATATATCTGAGTCAGCCGTTTATAAGATCGTCTATACTGACAGAGAAAATATTGCTGAGTTTTCTCAACATTTCTATGCTCGGTTCGGTGCGTCCTTGTTCCCAGTTAGCGTAACAGCTTTCTACGACTTTGAGCTGTTCCGCGACCTGTTTTTGAGTCATTGAGCACGCTTTGCGTGCTTCTTTCAGGTTTTTACAAAATTTTTCGTCCATAAGCGTCATTAATTATGTTATTGCAAACTAGATAAAATGTCTTGACACTAGACAAAATTCTAGTAAGATATAATTGACGAAAGGTTATTTTTGACGTGTAGCAAAGCCAGAAACGACGTTCATGCAATCGACTTTCTCTGCTTTTATTATGCGTAAACGCGCTTTTTCTAAAAAGTACGGCGCATTTGCACCGTACTTTTTATATATGAGAAACAGAACAGAGCATTTAGAATAAACATAATTATCGGGTCGATCGATATGATAAACGGAGAATAAAGATTTGCCGTCGTAAAAATTCTATCGTTTAATCAAAATGATAAAAAATACGATCGGGATAGTCGGATAGTAGTAACGATATAAAAATACCGAGAGCGAGCGCACTGCAAAAAGTTGGTAGCGAGCGGATGCGGAAAAGGGGAGAGGTAAGGCGATAACAATGACGTCGAACGGGACTTTTGCGGTGGTGAGGAAATAAAACGAAAGGCATACTTTTGTAAAAAGTCGCGGAATAGCTTTCACTTCCGAGCGTGTCCCGAACGGCGTCGGCACAGTCGGCATAAAGCTCACATTGCAAGTATGCAATGTTCACCATTGCGCTCCGTGCCTCCTTATTCCCAAAAAGCACGCTACGCTTTGCTTTTCGGGAGCCCTGGATATAAGAGCGTCGCTTGGTTGGACCAAGAGGTCGCTGGTAGATCCAGTCTACCTATGACCATAAAAAACAGACAACGACGAATATGTCGTTGCCTGTTTTTGGTCGAGGTGACTGGATTTGTAAGGAAGGAGCAAAGCGACTGACGGAATAGCGAAGAGCCTACAGACAAAAGACTTGCAGAACGATGAGCGTCAGCGCGGCCTCTTGGTCCCGAACGGCGTCGGCACAGTCGGCATAAAGCTCACATTGCAAGTATGCAATGTTCACCATTGCGCTCCGTGCCT
>CALWHF010000008.1 GCA_944380305.1 uncultured Christensenellaceae bacterium | reverse complement strand
TTGCAATTTAATTATACAACAGATTCATATGAACTCTTTTTTTGTTTGGGTGTTGCACTTGAAAGTATAATTCACCTCGATAAATAAAAAACGGGACTTTTGTCCCGTCTTTTTTACTCCTTGGTAAAAGTCGTGTTGTTGCAGTTGGGGCAGGGCGGCATTTTGTCTTCCATACCGAGTTTGAGGCTGAAGCCGCAGTTGGTGCAGACGTAATTGCCCTTGCCGGGTTTCTGACCCGTGCTGTACTGTTGAGTTCTCATTGCGTTTACCTCCTTTGCACGAAAGTGCTATGTAGGATATTCGCTTTCCGAAAAATATTATTTACGACAAAATTCAATATTATTCAAACGCTTGCGCGCGAAATGGTTGTTGTTATATCATAAAAATATGGAAAAGAGGAAGAATACGCCCGAGGTCGTCGACGGTAACGGTGCCGCGGTGCAAAAGGAAGAGTCGAAGTTTACCAAGTTCATGCGCATCAAGCGCAATCTGTCGATCTGTTTCAATTTCGTCTACATTATAGCATACATGGCTTTCACCGTGTTCACGTTTGCAGGCGACAATGCCGAGATCACTTGGTTGCCGTATGTTTTCGGCGGCTTCATCGTCGTCTATGCGGCATTGTTCATCGCATCTCTCGCGCTTGCGAAGAACGATCGCAGGAAGGCGAACGCCGTCAAGGATTACAAGAGCGGATTCAAGATCGTCAAAAAGCTGCTCAAGATGGTCAATCTGGTGCTCGCTATCGCCCTTGTCGTAAACGCCGTCAGCGGCGACAGAAACATCTTCTCGCTGATACTGTCGTGCATATCCGTACTGTATGTGGTATACCAGATAATCGCCGAGATACGCAAGATGATAAAGCGTCGCAAGCAGCTCGCGATAAAAGAGAAGAAAGACGAGTGCGACAAAAAGTTCATCGACGACGTAAAGCAGATATGGAACGGCGAGGACAAACAGGCTTTGCCCGAAGCGCAGACAAGCGAAACCGCTGTCACGGCAGAGGAAGGAGCGCAGGCGGCAGCCGTCGTCGAAGAGAGCACTCCCGCCAAGGTGGAAAAGAAGAGCGGCGTTGCGGCTAAGATGTCCGAACTGAACAAGAAGATAAACGAAGTGAAAAAGAGCGCGAACGACAAGGTCGAAGCCATAAAGTCCACCGCTGAGAAGGCGAAGAAGATCTCCGCCCGCGCAAAGGAATATTACGGAGAACGCAAAAAAATCGACGAAGAGATGTCGGGGAAGAAGAAAAAGAAGGACGACAAGAAGTGAGCGAACCTATCCGAATAGAAGTTATAACTACGAACGACGGTTTGAAAAAAGCCGTCGGTCTTATAGAAAAGACTTTTTTGGAATTCGATGCCTGTTATTATACGCAAGAAGGCATTGATACGTTTCTCGGTTTCGTGCGCGATACGGCGAATTTCAAAGACGCGACCGTATTAGGCGCTTACGACGGGGATTCGCTTGCGGGAGTTCTCGCAACCGATTGCGGGAAAGGTCACATAATCTGTTTCTTCGTGGACGGAACGTATCACAGGAGAGGCATAGGCAAATCGCTTTTCAGGCGCATGCTCGAAGACATCAAGTCGAGCAGGATAACGGTAAACGCCGCGCCTTACGCAACGGAGATATATCACAGGCTGGGGTTTGCCGATACCGATGTCACGCAGAGAAGAAACGGCATTGTGTATACGCCGATGGCATACGAGCCGGAGCAAGGCGTAAAGAAGATGCCGTAACAGTGATGACAGGCAAGACTCAAAACACATACGGATAACGAAGCGAAACACTGAAATTCACGGAGAGCAATAAACACAAATAAAAATGCGGAGCAATCTCTTGCTCCGCATTTTTATTTGTGTAAAAACTATTCGGTCAGACCTTTTTCGTCGAATTCGTTGATGAAGTCCACGGTTATGTCGAGTACTTTCGAGAGACATTCGGGGCTGAGATTGTCGTAGTTGTCGAGGCGGGTATGGTAATATTCCTTTACCTCGGGAGCCATTGCCGCTATGCAAGCCGACTTTCTGCCTGCCTGAGCGAATGCCGCCGCGTCGGTCGCACCCGCGTAGACAGAGCCGAAATGCAGATCCATTCCGTTTTTCGCGCCCGCGCGCTTAATCATATTGCATGCCGCGGCATCGAGTTTTACCGTGCCGTTGAGGTCTCTGTTGTAGATGACAAGATGTTCAAGCTCGCGCAACGTCTCGTAGGTGACGAACAACGTTTCGACGTCCTTTTCCTGCCACAGATCGGGGTTGTTGCGGCAGAAGAATTTTGCACCGCGAAGACCCGCTTCTTCAGATCCCGTTACGAGCGCGACCACCTCGGTATTCTCGAGGCGTACGTCGTTTTCGTGCATGAGTTTGAGTACGGCGATAGCCATATAGCATGCGGTAAGGTTGTCGTTTGCGCCGGGGACGGGTCTCCTGATGTCGGAGAACAGGAAGAATGCGATGTAGAAGGGGACGAATATCACCGAGGCGATACCCATATAGAGCGGTGCGCCCGACGGAGTGCCGATCACGCCTTTCATCGAGATGCAGGCGGCGAGTACGCACACGAGTATGTATACTACGCCGATGATGGGGATTATGATGCTCGACAGGAACATCTTGTAACCGCCGACGTAATGCCAGTGCCATTCGTAAGTTGCGTCGGAGTGACCGTTGAGAACTATGCGGCGTTTGAGTTCGCCCTTAGGCTTGATACCACCCCATACGTTGCCCGAAACGCGCTTTTTGAAGAGCCAGTCGATCGTTTCGCGGTAGAACACGAACTGTCCGATCATCGGGACGAGAGCGAAGAGTACGCATACCACGCTGATTATCGGAGCGAAGAAATAGACTGCGATCGAGAGCATCATGAATACGCCCACGAAATAAGTCCAGCCGAAGAAGGCGTGGGGAGCGACTTTGAAACTCTCGGAATGCGAGTCGTCGGCATACGAGCCTATCTGAGACTTCATATAGTCGAGGGCTTTGCGTTCGCCGTCGTTGCCGGGGTCGCGGTCACCGAAATCTTTGATGACGTGTTCGATCTCGCCGCAGATAAACTTTACGGCGTCGTCTTTTTGCTGTGCGGTAAAATCCATAATCCACCTCTGTTGCATATAATACAATAATTATACAATATAAATGAGCAAAAGTCTACACAATAATCAGAAAATCCGACAAGAGAAAAACGGCTCGTGGGTTTTTGTTTACAATGATTTTACTTGCATACGCGGCGTGCGTGTGCGATAATATTGTAAAGGTAAAAGGATATGAAGAAAAAACTCGTTATCATAGCCGTTCTTACGCTCATAACCGTGTTCCTCGCAAGCGCGACATGCTTTGCCGCAGAAGAGACCAACGTCAAGCCCGTAAAAGACATGGGCGACATCTTCTTTTACATTCTCGCCGCGGCTCTCGTCATCGCGGTGATAGCGATCGTGATCATATTCAGATACAGCAAGAATTTTGTTATAAAAGAAAGAGAAAGGCTCATTGAGCAGAAAAAGGAGTACGTTCCCGCAAAGGAGATACGCATAACCGACAAGAACGTCGAGCAGAAAGAAACGGCAGGGGAAAAAACTGACAGATGCGAATGATAACAAAGCCGCGGCAAGAAACCGCGGTTTTTTGTTTTCTATATTGAAAACGCAGCAGTTATATGATATAATATAACGGAAATAAACTTTCGGGGGATATATCGTGAAAGTTTCGAAAACGCTTGTCGCCGTACTGGCGGTGATCATACTTCTTGTCGCTCTCGTCGCTTGCGTGCCGAGTCGCGACGCCTGTAAGACCAAATACGAAAACGCGGGATATACCACGACTCCGCTTTCGGCAAACACTCTCGAGCTTTCGGGCGAGGACGTGGATTTCATTTACTGCGGCGTCAGAGAGGATTCGGGCGACTATATAAGGATAGTGTGCTTCAAGAAGAAGGACAAGGCGACCGAATATGCCGAACTGATGAATGTCGAATATTCCGACGGCTCGTATATCGTTGAGCAGAAGAGCAAAGTAGTGCTTGTGGGCACTCAGAACGCTCTCGACATTTACAACAACAAAGGCGGACTTGTCGAAGAGGGCGGCGAAGAAAAGTAAAAGGAATACGGTTACGCCGTGCGGTAGCGCGGCGTTTTTTATGCCTTGAAAAGACGGAAAAAGGATCGGAAAATCCCGATGTCGTGTCGCGAACGGACATACGGATAATATTTTTTCAATATCGTACACAGTGCGTATAAATATACGATTATTCCGATAAAATCGGTAGATTATACAGATTTTCAACAAAATTTTGTGAATAAATCCGAATTTTGCAAAAAATTTACATAAATAGATTGATAGTAGAATTTGCCGGTGCTATAATATAATCATCCTGAACCTGAGGAGGTTTTTATGAAGAAGTTAATTACAATTACGTCTATCGTAGTGCTCGCGGTGGTTCTGGCAACCATGCTGATGGCTTGTACGCCCAGCGAAGAATCGCTCACGAAGAAGTACAAGGATGCCGGTTACGGCGTGGCAAGCGGCAACGTCAAAGATCTTGAAGGTATAATCAATTCCGAAATCGACGATGCTGCCGTAAAATATGTTTTGGTAGTCACCAAACTCATGGTGCCTGTTGCGGGAGTCGTTTGCTTTACCGATTCGGCAGACGCAAAAGCTTTGTACGAAGAACTCGAGCCGACGCTCAAAGACCTTGTAAAGAAAAAGGGCAATGCGGTTGCAGTGGGTCTTTCCGCTGACGTTCTCGAGCTGTTCTGATAAGAAAGACGAAATAAGTACGGGTGCGGTTTCCGCGCCCGTATTTTTTAAGTTTTTGGCAAAACCGAAGAAGAAAAGCCGTCGGCATCCGCAAAATTTGTTGCCGACGGAAACCGCCTTGCCGTGACGGCGAGGTTTTCGCGACAAAAACGTGAAAAGAGCGGGACGGTTTTTCGCGTTTTCTCAAGCACGTTGCGAGTCGTGAGTCGGACAAGTGGTCGCAAATCCTTGCTAAAGCAGGGAAAAGGCGGTATAATTAGCGGTATGAAGGCACAGAAGAGAAGATTTGTCATATCCGTATGCGTTCTGGTCGTGATCGTCATGACCGCGGCGTCTCTCGTCGCCTGCGCTACGGAGGAGTCTGCGCTCAAAGAAAAATACGAGCAGGCGGGGTTCGCCGCGCAGTCCTTTCCGTTCGTACAGGCGGAGGCTGACAAAGAGCTCGTCGACTTTGCCTATCACGGGATAAAGAACGCCAATTCTTCCAACATCCAGCAGATATTCGTGATAACTTTCAAGACGATCGACGACGCGAGGAAGTATTACGACGCGCATGTCGCAGATACCGACAAGCCCAATATGACGCGTTATACCCGCGCCGTGGTTTACGGTTCCGCCGAGGCGGTCGAGCTTTACTGAAAGGCAGGTTTTATCTCCTGCGGTACGGGCGGCGGAAGCCGTCTTTTTTTGCGCTTTATCGCGTTGCGAAGACAAAGCGGACGCGTTTTGTTTGACTTGAGGCGTAAGTTATATTATAATTATAGTCTAAATATATTCTGAGGTTGGTTTTATGCAAAAACAAGACGAAATTCTTGCGGAAGACGTGCAAAAGGCAACCCAAGAGGAAGTAGTAGTTTCAAATCCCCCTCAATCCCCGACAAGAGCACAAAAAGTTCGGGCAACTGCCAAAAAACTGGCAAAAAGATGGTTCATCGACGCGTTTACCGGCATGGCTCAGGGACTGTTCGTGACGCTGATCGCGGGCACGATCGTCAAGACGATCGGCACGCTGATCGGAGACAACGCGGTCGGCAGGCTGTTCACGACGCTCGGGCAGATAGCGTCGATACTTATGGGCGCGGGCATAGGCGCGGGCATCGCCAGCCATCTCAAGGCAAGCAAACTGGTGATTTTCGCGAGCATGGTCGCAGGTTTCGTGGGAGCGTTTTCGGATAAATTCATCGGCTCCGCCGCGAACTTCACGCCGGGAGCGATCACCGACATATCGGCTCTTCTGGGTGCGGGAAGCCCCGGCAACCCGATAGGCGCGTACGTCACGGCTCTCGCGGCGACGGAAATAGGCTCTCTGGTCTCGGGCAAGACAAAACTCGACATCCTGCTCGTACCGCTGACGTGTCTTCTGACCGCGCTTGCGTTTTCGTACGTCGCATATCCGTTCATATGGCTGATAAACATGCTCGGCAAGGGTATAGCGATTGCAACCGACTTCACGCCGTTCTTTATGGGCATAGTCATTGCCGTGATAATGGGCATACTTCTGACGATGCCGACGTCGAGCGCGGCGATATGGGTAGCGGTCGCCAATCCGATACTGACTGACGCAACGTTGAGTGCCGCGACTCACGACGCGATGCTGATCGCGGGCGGCGCGGCTGTGGTCGGGTGCGCGTGCCAGATGGTCGGTTTTGCCGTGATGAGTTTCAAGGAAAACGGCTGGAGCGGCATAATATCGCAGGGACTGGGCACCAGTATGCTGCAGATCCCAAATATAATGAAAAATCCGCGCATTTTCATACCGCCGATAGTGGCGAGCGCGGTATGCGGACCGATAGCGACCTGTCTTTTCAAACTGAGGTGCGGCGCGTCGGGCGGAGGCATGGGCACATGCGGATTCGTGGGAATAATCGACTCTTTCGACATGAGCGTTTCTTCGGGAGCGATGGAGTGGTGGGTATTCCTGCTTTGCGTGCTGACGTTGTTCATAATCCTGCCCGCGGTCATAAGCTGGGGACTGGGACAGCTTTTGCGCAAGGTCGGCTGGATAAAGGAAAACGATTTGAAGCTCGATTACAACAACTGACGGGCTTCCGGAGGTAATATGCAAGTCAAAAACAGAGACGAGATCGAAGAGAAGTACACATGGAAGACCGAGGATATGATCTCGGGAAAAGACGAATGGGACAGACTTTTCAGGATCGTGCAGAAAGGTGTCGCAGACGTCGTCGCGTACAGCGGAAAGCTTAAAGACAAAAAGAGCATTCTTGCCTGTCTCGACGCGTCCACAAAGTGCGAAGACGCTCTCGGCAGGTTGTTCTGCTACGCGCACATGAAGCGCGACCAGGATGTCGGCAATTCCGAAAACAAAGCACTATACGACAGCGTAAGAAATTTGTATATAAGTTATTCGGGCGAGACGAGTTTCGTGTTGCCTCAGCTGACCGCTCTTGACGAGAAATTTCTCGGGGAGCTTTCAAAAGACAAAGACTTTGCGGATTACAGCTATCTTCTCGAGGGCGTGATCAAGGATAAAAAGCATACTCTCGGCGAAAAGGAAGAAAAGATCCTCGCGATGACGCAGATGTTCTCTTCTGTACCGCAGGAGGCTTTCTCTATGCTGAACAACGCGGATATACGTTTCGAGCCGTTCACCGACAGCAAGGGGGAGGAGATAAAACTTTCGCACGGAGTGTACAGTCTGATGATGCAGTCAACTTGCAGAGAGGATCGCAGAAAGGCTTTCGAGAGCATGTATCACGCTTTCGAAAACAACATCAATACGATCGCCGCGCTTTATAACGGAAACGTCCAGAAAAACGTGTTTTACGCAAAAGTACGCGGTTTCGGCAGCTGTCTCGAGGCGGCGGCGCACGGAGAGGACGTTCCTACCGCGGTATATGAAAGACTGTCTGCGTGCATCGACGCGAACGTAGGAAAACTGCACGAATATCTCGGCTACCGTCGCAGAAAGATGGGAGTGGACGAGCTGCATATGTACGATCTCCACGTCCCCGTCATAGAAGGATGCGAGATGGGCATGGATTACGAGGATGCGTGCAAGCTGGTCGTAAAGGCACTCGCTCCGCTCGGCGAAGAGTATTGCAGACTGCTCGAAAAGGGCTTTGCCGAAAGGTGGGTGGATGTATACGAGAACAAGGGCAAGCGTTCGGGCGCGTATTCCACGGGCTGTTACGGCTGCCACCCGTACGTTCTGCTCAATTACCAGCGCACGACGCACGACGTGTTTACGATCGCGCACGAGATGGGGCACAGCATGCATACCTATTTCTCCAACGCGAACCAGCCGCTGCCCAAGGCGGATTACAAGATATTCGTCGCCGAAGTAGCGTCGACGGTCAACGAGGCTCTTCTTCTGAATTACCTTCTGAAGAACTGCAAGGACAAGAAACAGAAAGAATTTTTGCTGTCGTATATGCTCGATATGTTCCGCACGACGGTGTTCAGACAGACCCAGTTCGCGCAATTCGAATACGAGGCGCATACGGCGGCTGAAAAAGGAGTCGCTCTGACTCCCGAATTCCTCAGCGATCTCTATTATAAGATCAACTGCAAGTATTACGGAGGAGAAGGGGTCGTAAACGACGATCTGATAAAATACGAGTGGAGCAGGATACCGCATTTCTATACCGCATTCTACGTTTACAAGTACGCTACCGGTCTGATAAGTGCGGTATGCATTGCGGAGAACATACTCGAAAAAGGCGAAAGCGCGCTTAAGGATTATATGAAATTCCTCAGCGCAGGCGGAAGTATGCCTCCCGTCGAGATACTCAAGCTCGCGGGTGTGGATCTGACTACCGACGCTCCGTTCGAAAAGGCTATGAAAGTCATGCAGAGCTATCTCGATGAGCTTGAGGCCCTGTAAGATAAAGGGGATAATTATGGCAAGACAACAAAAGAGAGAGGATAAGAATACGACGGCTGTCGCTCTGCGTCGCACCCTGCCGCACAATACCGAGGCGGAAGACGCGGTACTCGGCGCATTCCTGACCGACGCTGACATGGTCGCCGACTTCGCGTCGGGACTCGAAGAAAGCGATTTCTATTCTCCCGCTAACCGCGTGGTATTCGCGTGTATAAGGGATCTGGCGATAAAGAGCGTACCCGTAGATATAGTCACCGTTACGGGAAAGCTCGAGAGAGAGCAGAAGATAGAAGATGCGGGCGGTCTGGAGCGACTCGAAGAACTCGCCGACACTCTGCCTTCGGCGGCAAACTGCGAATATTATATAGGCATAATCAAGAGAGACGCGCTTATGCGTCGCATAATCGGCACCTGCGGAGACGTTATCGACAACGCGTTTTCGCTCGACGACGCAGAGAAAGCACTCGCGTTCGCAGAGGCGTCGATATACGACATCGGCACCGAGAACCAGAAAGGCGAACTCGTACCGATAGGTCAGCCGTCCCTCGAAGTCGTGGACAGGCTTGCGGAGGTGTTCCGCACCAAGAAACCCGCGACGGGACTCATGTCGCATTACAGGAACCTCGACAGGATGACCAACGGTTTCATGCCGGGGCAGATGATAATAATCGCTGCGAGACCGGGTTGCGGCAAGACGTCGTTCGCGATGAGCATAGCGACTAACATAGCGAAGTACGAACCCGAGAAGGTCGTTGCCGCGTTCAACCTTGAGATGTCATCGCAGGAACTCGTGCAGAGGATACTCGTTTCGCTGACGGGCATCGACAACTCCACGCTTATAAAAGGCGAGGAGACGACGGAAGAACTTCAAAAGCTCTTCGAAGCGCAGAGGCAGCTTTTCGAAAGCAGGCTTTTCATCGACGATACGGCGTCGCAGACGGCGGAAGAGATCATGTCTAAATGTCGCAGACTCAAGGCTCAGCAGAAGAGACTCGATCTTGTCATCATCGACTATCTCCAGCTTATGAACCCGAGCAAGAACAGAGAGGGTAACCGTCAACAGGAAGTCGCGGATACTTCGCGTTTCATAAAGATGATGGCAAAGGAACTCAAAGTGCCCGTCATAGTGCTTTCGCAGATGTCGCGCGATATAGAAAAGAGAGACGATAAGACGCCTATGCTCGCCGACCTCAGAGAGTCGGGATCTATCGAGCAGGACGCGGATATGGTATTCTTCCTTAACAACGCGGACGGAGACAACGAGGATACCGTCGAGAAAAAGAACGTAAGCCTTATCATAGCCAAGCACCGTAACGGCGCGACGGGTACGGTTTACTACGTCTTCGACAAGAAACATATGCGTTTCTCCGTCGCTGTCAACAAGAAACAGACAGAGAGCGTGCCCTCGGCTGAGCAAAGCCGGCCGGAGAACGTCGGAGACATCGCGAAAGAACTGAACGACGGGGATTATTACGTCGAAGAGGAATTCGCTCCGCTCGAAGAACCTGAGGCGGATTTCGATCTTTCTGAGCTTCAGGACGCGGCGGATTTCATACCTCCGGCAGACGAGGAATAAATGTGGGAAACCCGATACATATCGACATTTTGCGGACGGCGACAGCCGTCCGTTTTTTTGTTTTACATTATTTAAGGCGGCGCGTCATATACTTTTGAGAAAAGGAGATGCGTATGACTTATGCTGACGAACTTATGGAAAAATTCGACGGCGCGCTCAAGGAAGGACTGTCAACATTTCAGTTTACGATGTACGGTCCTCGTGCAGCGTCGGTCGAAGGCGCGAAAAGGATATTGTATTACGACGAAAAATGCGTGAAATTCGCTGTCGGAAGGCGTATTCTCGAAGTTTCGGGAGAGGGGCTGAAAATAGTCTCGTGCAACAGCAACGAATATTATCTGACGGGCGAAGTGCGGCGTGCGGAGGTGAGCGGATGAATACGGTGAGAGCCGAGGCAAGCGGACGGGATCCCGCGGCTTTTCTAAGCCTCGCACACGCACAGGGTGTCGCGATGCGCTCAATAGAAAAAAAGGATAAGACGCTGCGTTTCGATTGCAGCGAAAAAGATTGCCCTCAGGCGGCTAAGATCGCCGCGAGATGCGGCATGACTTTCGTCGTCGTAAAGAGAAGAAACATAGCGTCTTTCGCCGGGTCGGTATTAAAGCATGTCGGGATCGTCGTCGCGCTTTTGGTGACGGCGGTGACTTTCGCAGCGTCGAGGTTTTTCGTGTTCGGCATAAAAGTCGAAGGGGTTTCGGCGTCAAATGCCGAGAAGATAACACAATTCCTCAACGAAAAGGGGCTTGACGGCGTAGTGCCGAAGACCTCCGTGGATCTCACGGGAATAGAAAGAGAAGTGTCCGAAAACGTCGAAGGTCTCGCTTTCGCCGAGGCGTATTTCGACGGGATCAAGCTCGTGATAAGCGCGAGGGAGCAGCTTCCCGAACCTGACGAAAACGAGGTCGAAGGAAAGATCGTGGCGTCTTGCGACGCGATAGTCACGAGGGTCGAGGTATCGGGCGGTACCGCGCTGGTCAAGGCTGGCGACACGGTCAGAGCCGGAGACGTGCTTATCGACGACAAAATAGTGATAGGAGACCCGCTCGATCCCGAACACGAAGAGGTCGGGACGGCGGCACAGGGCGACGTTTACGGCAGGACGTGGTATTTTACGAGACTGCTCGTGCCGGAATACCGCACCGAATACGTCAGGACGGGCAGGACGTATACGTCGACTTCGCTGTATTTCGGGGACAGACTCGTGATCGCCGCCGAAGAAAATCACGGCTTTTGCGACTACGAACGCGTGTCGAAAAAGCAAAGCGTCAGGGCGGTGATCCCGTTTACCCTCGAGACTTTCACTTGGTACGAAGTGGAAAGAGTCAGCGTAAAGACGGACGAAGCGTATCTCGAAAACGAAGTTTTCGCAGCTTTTGCTGAGCTTTCCGCGTCTCTTGACCCGTCGGCGACCGTTACGGGGAGCTATAAATCTGAAAAAAAGGTAGACAATTTATATATAATTATTATATACTATGAAGTAGAGCAACTCATCGGTTGCAGGGAGGCGTAAATATAGTCACGAGAAAGATAAACGTGACCGACGTCGCGCCGGTCATGACGCTGTTCGGTCAATTCGACGAGAACCTTTCGTATCTCAACCGCATACTCGACGTGAAGATCAACACGCTTGGCGGAGAGCTTACCGTCTGCGGCGAACAGGATAAGGTCGAACGCGCGGTCAGAGTCGTCGGTTCTTTGCTCGAACAGGCGAAAAAGGACGGCAGGATAAGCAAGGCAACGATAGATCTGGTCACCGAAGCCGTGGACAGCGGCAACGAGCATAAGCTCGAAGAGGTGACAAAGGTCGTTACGCATACCGCTAAAGGCAAGCCTATCCGCGCCAAGACGTACGGACAAGCCGTCTACGTCGAGGCGATAGAAAAAAACAGCGTGGTTTTCGGCATAGGACCCGCTGGTACGGGCAAGACGTATCTCGCGGTCGCGCTCGCCGCGCTCGCGTATAAGAACAAAGAGGTCGAGAAGATCATTCTGACCCGTCCCGCGGTCGAAGCGGGAGAAAAACTCGGGTTCCTTCCGGGAGATCTGGGCGCGAAGGTAGACCCCTATCTCAGACCGCTGTACGACGCGTTGCAGGAGATGTTCGGGCTGGAGACCTTCAACAGACTGGTGGAAAAAGGCTCTATCGAGATCGCGCCGCTCGCGTATATGAGGGGCAGGACGCTTTCCAACGCGTTTATAATCCTCGACGAGGCGCAGAACGCGACGCGGGAACAGATGAAGATGTTTCTGACCCGTATGGGCGAAGGCAGCAAGATCGTGGTCACGGGCGACGTGACGCAGATCGACCTGCCGAGAGAAGGAATGAGCGGTCTTATCCATGCATCCGAAATATTGGTCAATATTCCCAAAATAGCTATAATACGACTTACCGCGAAGGACGTCGTCCGTCATCCGCTCGTACAGGCGATAGTGAGCGCGTACGATAAGGCGGAGAGGGCGCGCGCGGAAAAAGAAGCGGAAAAAGAGGAGAGAGAATAATGTCTCAGGAGAAAAAACAGGCGATACTGCGTACGACCGGCATCATGTGCGGGCTTTTCGTAATATGCGTGCTGACGGTCGTGCTGGGTATGATGATCACTTTAAGACAGTGGAATATTTTTGACGAGTACGTCAAGATAGCCGCTTTGTCGGTGACGGTATTCATACTGTTCGCGGTCTTTTATGTATATCTGAATTACAGTTCCAATTCGCGATCGTTGGAGAGCATGAGCAGGATGAAACTGCTTGCCGTATCATACGTTTCGATGGTGATTGGCATTCTGCTCAGCTGCGCGGCGGGTGCGTATCTCGGTTGGTACGCGGTGCCTCTCGCGTTCGTTTCGCTGATAGTGGGCATACTCGTCCGCGTCAGAGTGGGCGTCATGGCGACGGTGATCACGGGCATGTCGGTGATGATAATCTCGCCCGCGACCGAACTGGCGAGCGATGCGGCGACGGTGATGCCCGTAGTGCTCGGGTGCTTTACAGGTATGGTCTCGGGATTCGTGATGGCGTTCCTGATAAGACGCAGATATTCGCGTTTCAAGCTGACATGGGGAGCCATCATCGTATCGCTCGCAATGATGCCGTTCAGCGCGCTCATATCCCTTTTGTATACGCTCGACGCGTCGACGGTACTGCGCAACGCGATAATGACGGCGATAGGCAATATGCTCGCGGTAGCGGTCATCACGGCGACTCTTCCCCTTTACGAAAGAGTGTTCAACGTGTGGACGGATTTCAGACTCCAGGAACTCATAACGCTGCGTCAGCCCCTGCTGAAGAAACTCAACGAGGACGCGCCCGGTACGTTCAGCCACAGTATGGCGGTGGCAAATCTTGCAGAGAGCTGCGCCGTAGCGATAGGCATCAACCCGTATATGGCGAGAGCGTGCGGATATTTCCACGATATAGGCAAGAGCAAGAATCCGCAGTTTTTCATCGAGAACCAGAAGGACGGTTACAATCCGCACGACGAACTGATACCTGAGGTCAGCGTCAGCATGATCACCCGCCATACGACGGCGGGATACGAAATGCTTAAAGCGGCGCATATGCCCGAGGAGATATGCAAGGCGGCGATAGAGCATCACGGCGACAGTCCCGTCAGCTACTTCTACATGAAGGTCAAGAGCATTACCGAGGGCGAGGTTGACGACAAGGAATTCTGCTACGAAGGACCTTGCCCGACGACCAAGTACAGTGCGATAATCATGATTTGCGATATATGCGAGGCGATGTTCAGGGCAAAGCCGCCTGAGGATATGCAGGCTCTCGAAAAGTCGGTGGACGGAGTGATCAAGTCGCGCCTGACCGAAGGTCAGCTCGACGACTGCGGTCTTACCATGCACGACCTCAAATTGATAAAGCAGACGATATGCCGCGCGATTCCAGCGTCGATGCATAAGCGTATAGACTACGACAAGGCGAAGGAGAGAAGATAATGATCAGCGTATACGATGAAGACGGACTTCTCGACGGGGAGATAGACACCGACGTCCTCGAAGAGATATGGTGCGAGCTTCTTTCGACTCTGGGTCTCAAAGACGAATTCGAGGCGGAACTCACCGTAGTCGGAAAGGACGAGATCAAGACTCTGAACAAAGAGGCGAGAGGCGTGGACGCCGTGACGGACGTGCTCAGCTTTCCCGCGATGAACGTGACCCTGCCTTTCGACAAGGACGCGCACAAAGAGGACAGAGATCCCGAAACGGGCAACTATATCCTCGGAGACATCGCGCTCTGCGCCGAGAGAGCGGTCGAACAGGCAGGCGAATTCGGGCATTCGGTAAAGCGCGAGGTCTGTTATCTCGTGCTCCACGGGCTGTGTCATCTTTTCGGGTTCGATCACGAGAAAGAAGAGGATAAGCGCGAGATGAGAAAGGTCGAGGAAGACGTGCTGTCCGGGCTCGGCATAACCAGATAAAGACGCTCGGAGTGCGGAGACTGTATGGACGCAAAGACTAAAAACAAACTGATCGCGGCTGCCGAAGAGGCGGCGGAAAATGCGTATTGCCCGTACTCGGGATACGCGGTCGGAGCGGCGGTGCTTACGGGCAGCGGGAAGGTGTTTTGCGGTTGCAACGTCGAAAACGCGTCTTATTCGCTGACGGTATGCGCTGAGAGGAACGCGATCTTCAGGGCGGTCGGAGAGAGAGAAAAAGAGATAGTCGCTCTCTGCGTCTATTCGGCGGGAGACAGACTTCCTTATCCTTGCGGCGCGTGCAGGCAGACGCTTGCGGAGTTCTGCGACGACGCAGAGATAATCGTCGCGGGAAAGGACGGCTCAAAGGAGACGACGCTGAAAAAGTTGCTTCCATCGGCATTCAGATAAACGGATATTACAAACACGGGCGCGGCAAAAACGCGCCTTTATCAAGACAAGGACATTGCCGCGGCAGACGCGGCGGAGGAAGAAATGAAAGCAGGATTCGTAACTATAGCGGGAAAGCCCAATGCGGGTAAATCCACGCTGACAAACGCGCTGGTCGGAGAGAAGGTCAGCATTGTTTCAAAAAAACCTCAGACCACCCGCAACAGGGTGATAGGGATAGTTAACGGAGAGAAGGACGGCGACAAATACCAGGCGGTGCTCGTCGATACGCCGGGCATACACAAGCCGCGCAATATGCTCAGCGAGTTTATGATGAAGAGCGTGGACGTCGCGCTCGACGGAGTGGACGTCGTGGTATACATGATAGCGTGCGACAAGAGACCCGACGAACACGACGACGCGTACGTCAACCGTTTCGCGAAGAGCAGGACCCCGTTCATACTCGTGATAAACAAGTGCGACGAGGTCGAAGAGAAGTCGATAATAGAGCGTATCGAGAGATACAAGGACGTCGAGGGGATCAAGGCGATTATCCCCGTGTCCGCGCTCAAGGGCAAGAACGTGGATATGCTGCTCGACGAGATAGTAAAACTTCTGCCCGAGGGCGAACCGTTCTATTCCGACGATATGTATACCGACAGAAGTCTGAGATTTCTTTGTTCCGAGATAGTCCGCGAAAAGGCATTGCGGCTTCTCGGCGACGAAGTGCCCTACGGGATAGGCGTGTCGATCAACAAATTCGAGGAGAGAGAGGACGGCGTCGTGGAGATAGACTGCGACGTGATATGCGAAAAGCAGGCGCACAAGGCGATCGTGATAGGCAAGGGCGGCGAAATGATAAAGAAGATCTCGACCACCGCGCGTCTCGATATGGAAAAACTGCTTGACGCAAAAGTGTTCCTGACCCTTTACGTCCGCGTGAAACCCGACTGGCGCGACAGCAGGTCGGTGATGGGCGAGCTGGGATACGACAAAAAGAATCTGTAAAAATATCGCGGCGGGCGAATAATATCCCTCGCTTTACGCATATTAGTCTCGGAAGGTGAACATGCAGGATTTAAGACAGACCCTCAAAAGACTTTTCGAGACCACGGGCGGGGTGAATTATTACCTTATGCTCAAAGCCCTCGACAAAAAAGAGGAAGAAAAGGAATAAGCGTTGACGTTTGCGTTATTTCACGATTTCGCGTGATCGATACGGGATAAGACGCGAAGAAGGTATGTTTTGGATATTGCAGGCTTGGACGGACTCTGTATAAGGACGACCGATTACAGGGACAACGACAAACTTATCACCTTATATTGTGCGGAGAAGGGTAAGATAACCGCGACGGCTAAGGGCGTTAAAAGTGCCAAAGCCAAGCTGAAATTTTGCGCTTCTCCTTTTTGCTTCGGCAAATATTTTCTCGCCGCGAAAAACGGCAGATATACCGTTGCGGGCTGCGACGTCTACGACGGATTTTTTCCTCTGACGTCTGATATAGAGAGATTTTATGCGGGCGGCTGCGTGCTCGAAGTGCTCGACAAGACCTCGGCGGAAGGGGATTACACCGCCGCGCTGTTCACGTCCGCGCTGAGGGCTCTCAACGCGCTTTGTTACAAGACGGACGAGATAAAGACCGCGGATGCGCTTGCGGAATTTCTCAGAGACGCGCTTGCGGCTCTAGGATTCGGCGAAAAGGAGATGTCTCTTGTCGAATACTCGCGATATTTCCAGAGCATGCTCGGCGTCAGGCTGAATTCTCTCGGCGAATTCGTCAAACTCTGAAGCGGATCGTCGTTCTTTTACCCGGTAAACAGTCGCTCCCGCGGGTAAAATTGCGGGGCTTTCGTTTGTCGCGGACGTATATACGCGACGATTCACGCGTACAATATATTTTTGCGGTTTTTCGCTTGAAAAAATTTTCCCGATATTGTATCATATTGTTGTAGTTTACAACAGGAGGTTTGATATGACAAAATATGTCTAT
This sequence comes from uncultured Christensenellaceae bacterium, assembly GCA_944380305.1. Lineage (GTDB taxonomy): Bacteria > Bacillota > Clostridia > Christensenellales > UBA3700 > Ornithoclostridium. The sequence goes on along the minus strand of CALWHF010000008.1, from coordinate 68,903 downwards.
TTGTTCAAAGAGGCCGACGGCGACAATAAAGCGCTGTTTGGCGGAAAAGGTGCAAATCTGGCAAAGATGACGAGTTGGGGCATGCCCGTTCCGGAAGGCTTCACCATCACCACCGAGGCTTGCACGAAATACTACGACGACGGCGAGAAGATTTCCGACGACATCATCGACCAGATCTTCGACGCTCTCGCGAAGGTAGAGAAAGAGGCGGGCAAGAAGTTCGGCGATGAGGAAAATCCGTTCCTCGTATCCGTGCGTTCTGGCGCAAGAGCGTCGATGCCCGGTATGATGGATACCATTCTCAACCTCGGTCTCAACGACATTTCCGTCAAGGGTCTCGCAAAGAAGACCGGCAATCCGCGTTTCGCATACGACTGCTACCGCAGATTCATACAGATGTTCTCCGACGTCGTCATGGGTTCTCCGAAGAGCTCTTTCGAGAAAATAATCGACGAGCTCAAGCACGAGAAGGGCATCACTCAGGACACCGAGCTCACAGCAGAAGATCTGCAGGAGCTTATCGCTAAGTTCAAGAGATTCTACAAAGAGGATCAGGGAGACGATTTCCCGCAGGATCCCAAGGTTCAGCTCATCGAGGCCGTCAAGGCAGTCTTCCGCAGCTGGAACAACCCGCGCGCGATCGTCTACCGTCGTATGAACGACATCCCCGGCAGCTGGGGCACCGCGGTCAACGTCCAGTCGATGGTATTCGGCAACATGGGCGACACTTCCGGTACCGGCGTCGCGTTCACCCGTGACCCGTCCACCGGCGAGAAGAGACTGTACGGCGAGTATCTTATGAACGCTCAGGGCGAGGACGTCGTTGCAGGCATCCGCACCCCGATGAAGATAGACCAGCTCAAGGAGAGCAACAAGAAAGTCTACGATCAGTTCGTCAAGATCGCCAACCGCCTCGAGCAGGAAAACAAAGACATGCAGGATATGGAGTTCACCATCGAACAGGGCAAGCTCTATATGCTCCAGACGAGAAACGGCAAGAGGACCGCGAGAGCGGCTATCAAGATCGCTTGCGATCTCGTTGACGAAGGCATGATCACCAAGCAGGAAGCTCTGCTCAAGATCGAACCGAAGCAGCTCGACGCGCTCCTGCACCCGACGTTCGATCCCGCGACCCTCAAGAAGGTCAAAGAGATCTCCAGCGGTCTCCCCGCATCTCCGGGCGCGGCTTGCGGCAAGATCTCCTTCAGCGCGGAAGAAGCTGTCGAAAGAGCTAAAAACGGCGAGAAGGTCGTCCTCGTAAGACTCGAGACCTCTCCCGAAGACATCGAAGGTATGTACGCTGCAGAGGGCGTTCTGACCGCAAGAGGCGGCATGACTTCCCACGCAGCGGTCGTCGCAAGAGGTATGGGCGCGTGCTGCGTTGCGGGTTGCCCCGACCTCAAGATCGACGAGGAGAACAAGCTCCTTTACATCAACGGCAAGAAGTTCACGACCGAGGATTACCTGTCTCTCGACGGTTCCACCGGTAAGATATACGCAGAGAAACTGCCGACTCAGCAGGCAAGCGTTACGGGCGACTTCGCAAAGATCATGGACTGGGCAGACCTCAACCGTGCTTTGCAGGTACGCACCAACGCAGATACCCCGCACGACGCGGAAGTCGCTGTCGGTTTCGGCGCGGAAGGCATAGGCCTTTGCCGTACCGAGCACATGTTCTTCGCTGAAGACAGGATACCCGCGGTCAGAGAGATGATCGTCTCCAAGACCGAGACCGAGCGTCGCAGAGCACTCGACAAACTCCTGCCGATGCAGAGAAGTGACTTCGAAGGTCTCTACAAGGCTCTGAAGGGCAGACCCGTTACCATCCGTTTCCTGGATCCGCCGCTCCACGAGTTCGTTCCGCACAAGGACGAGGAGATCAGAGATCTTGCTAAGACGATGGGCCTCACGTTCGAGGAGCTTAAGCAGACCGTAGAAAATCTGCACGAGTTCAACCCGATGATGGGTCACAGAGGCTGCCGTCTCAGCGTTACCTATCCCGAAATCGCCGAGATGCAGACCAGAGCGGTCATCGAGGCTGCTATCAACGTCAGCAAGAGCGAAGGTTTCAGCGTTATCCCCGAGATAATGATCCCGCTCGTTGGCGAAGTCAAAGAGCTCAAGTACGTCAAGGACGTCGTTGTGGCGACCGCAGAGAAAGTCCTCAAAGAGAACAACGTCGCTATGGAATACCACATCGGCACGATGATCGAGATCCCGAGAGCGGCTCTCACCGCAGACGAGATCGCGAAAGAGGCAGAGTTCTTCTCCTTCGGTACGAACGACCTGACCCAGATGACCTACGGCTTCTCGCGTGACGACGCAGGCAAGTTCCTCAACGACTACTATGCGAAGAAGATATTCGAGTCCGACCCGTTCGCGAAGCTCGATCAGGTAGGCGTCGGCAGACTCATGCAGATCGCTATCGCAGGCGGCAAGAAGACCAGACCCGACATCAAACTGGGTATCTGCGGCGAACACGGCGGCGATCCGTCGACCATCGAGTTCTGCCACAACATAGGTCTGACCTACGTTTCCTGCTCGCCGTTCCGCGTGCCTATCGCGAGACTTGCGGCAGCTCAGGCAAACATCCTGAACCCGAGAGTCAAAAAGACCAACGCAGACGGCACCAGATACATTCAGGAAAACTGATCAAACAGGTCCGAATAAAAAATACGACCGCTATCCGCAAGGGTAGCGGTCTTTTTTACCGTTCGCGCTTTTCGGGCGTTTTTATCGTATGCAGCTTAAAAGCCGCTTGAAAGAATAAATCCCGGGAGTTACGACGACGGAACGTTCGGGACGAAAACCCGTGCGTATAAAAACGGTATTTTCGAGTCTGAGTCGCAAAAAACGCTTAAAAGGGGTGTGTCTGTAATTCGGGTCGGACGGAGCGGTAATCGTCGGGGAATGAAAAAGAGGAAAAACGCACCGTAAAAATACGAACAAATGTTTGTATTTTTCTTATAAATATAGTATCATATAGATATGAAGACGATATTGCATTGCGATGCCAACAATTTTTACGCATCGGTGGAGTGCTATCTTAACCCCGCTTTGAGGGATAAATTCGTCGCCGTTTCGGGCAATCCCGAAAAGCGGCACGGCATAATCCTCGCCAAAAATCAGGCGGCGAAGAAGATGGGCGTCAAGACGGGCGAGACGATATGGCAGGCGAGGCAGAAGTGCCCCGATCTTATATGCGTGCCTCCGCACTTCGACACATACGTCGAGTTCAGCAACCGCATTTTCGATATATATTCGCAGTATACAGACCGCGTTCAGCCGTTCGGCATCGACGAGTGCTGGCTGGACGTTACGGGGTCGAGAAGACTTTTCGGGGACGGCAGGACGATCGCGGACGCTCTGCGGGAGAGGATAAAAAAAGAGATAGGCGTCACCATATCCGTCGGCGTATCGTTCACAAAGGTGTTTGCAAAGCTCGGCAGCGACATGAAAAAGCCCGATGCTACCACCGTGATTACGCCCGAAAACTACCGCGAACTGGTATGGAAACTCGATTGCTCAGACCTTCTTATGATAGGGCGCAAGACCGCGGAAAAACTGCGCAGGATAGGTATATACACGATAGGAGATCTCGCAAATACCGACGTCGAGGTGCTCCGCAGACTACTCGGGATAAACGGCGTGAAACTGTACGAGAGCGCGAACGGGATCGAGAACGACGAGGTCAGGCACAGTTACGAGAAATATATCCCCAAGAGCGTGGGCAATTCGACGACTCTGCCAAAGGACGTCAAAAGGCGCGAGGAGATAGAGGCTGTCGTAGTCGCCCTCTGCGAAATGGTCGCTACCAGAATGAGAAAATACGGCTTTTACGGCGAGGGTATCGGCGTGGGCTTGAGGTTCAACGACCTCACGCATACGGGAAAGCAGAGCGCGATGCCGCCGACCGACAACGCCATGTATATCAGCGACTGCGCGATGAATCTGATCGACAAGCTGTACGCGTACGGCAATGACCTTCCTGTCCGCGCGGTCTCTGTCGGGGTGTTCGACCTGTCCACGGACGCGCACGAAAGGCAGCTCAGCATATTCGACGAAGAGGAGAGAGAGGGACATTCTCTAGGTACGGCTCTTGACAAGATCCGCAGAAAATACGGCTACGGCTCGATACTTTCCGCCGCCGTATTACAGAATGCGGTGATATGCGACGGACTGGAGGACAGCGACTTTCTTCCTTTCAAGAAGTAGGGGCGGTGATCGCCGAAAACCGTTTGCGGTCGCAAACCCGTGGCAAATACCGACGAAAAGGAAAAAGAGGAAAATAACGCTCTTTTGAAGACAGACTTTCGTGCGCGCGTCGGTCTAAGGCGATATGAACGCTCAACGCACGGCTTGTCCGAACTTTGTTTGGATATTTTATTCGGGTTTACGATGCGACATAATTGTAAACCTATTTGTGCAAATTAGTTTACAATTCCTTTTTACTGTGTTATCATAGTCGGCGGAGAAAAGACTATGAAAGGTTTACGCACACAATCGAGAGAAAGACTGAAAAAACTCACACTGACCGCGATGTTCACCGCGCTTGTCACTATAGGAGCGTTTATAAACATTCCTATAATGACCGTACCGTTTACAATGCAGTTTTTGTTCTGCAATCTGGCGGGCATACTTTTGGGCATGAAGTACGGCACGCTGTCGATATTGCTGTATCTCGCGCTGGGACTCGCAGGCGTTCCGCTGTTCACGAAGGGCGGCGGGATAGGGTATGTCTTTCAGCCTACGTTCGGATGCCTGATAGGCTTTGCGGTCGGCTGTTTCGTCGCCGCGCTTATATGTTCGAAGGGCAGGTATTCCTATCCCAGGATGATAGCGGCTGGCGTCGTCAACGTGCTGATAGTGTATTCGCTGGGCATGATATATTTCGCGCTGATGATGAAGTATTATTTCGGCACGCCCAAGGACGGAACGTGGATACTCGTCAACTTCTGTCTGATATTCCTGCCTATGGACATGTTGTGGTGCGTGGTTTCGGCGATCGTGGCGAAGAGGATATTGCCCGTGCTTTACAGGAACGATCCCGCAATGATGCTGAGGATAAGCGACGTATACGGTCTCAAGTGCAAGGTGCTCGGCGGCGGAGAGATAACCGAGAAAGAGGCGAAAAGACTGCGTTTTGCTCCGCTCGGCGCGCTCTGCAATGCGGCTGACGAGATAAGGAAAAGGTATATGAAGGATTCGTTCGATCTGTGCACGATAGTCAACGCAAAGAACGGCGGCTGCGGGGAAGATTGTAAATTCTGCGCGCAGTCGGCGAGATACGGTTGCGGCGAAAGAGGCGGGCTTATAGACGCGGCAAGGTACGGCAAGGCGTACGCGGCGGCAGAGAAAGAGGGCGTCAACGCGATGAGCGCGGTCACGTCGGGGCGCGCGCTGTCCGACAAGGAGACCGACGTTATGTGCGGGATATATTCGGCTTTCGGCGGCGGGGCGGTAGAAAGGTGCGCGTCGCACGGGCTTATAGACAAAAGTCAGCTTGCAAAGCTGAAAGAGGCGGGCGTGACGAGGATACACAACAATCTCGAAGTATCGGAAAATTATTTCCCGAAAGTGTGCACAACGCACACATACGCTCAAAAGCTCGAGACGGTGCGCGCGGCGAAAGAGTTCGGGTTCAAGGTGTGCAGCGGGTGTATAATAGGCGTGGGCGAGAAAATGAAAGACAGGATAAAGCTGGCTTTCGCACTTAAGGACGAAGGGGTATTCTCGGTTCCGATAAACGTACTTAGACCGATAAAAGGCACGCCGCTCGAAAACGCGAGACCGCTGTCCTACGACGAGATAAGACGCACAGTAGCGATATTCAGATTCATATTGCCGGGAGTCTACATAAGACCCGCGGCGGGCAGACGTGAGCTTCCCGACAATGGCGAAAAACTGTTCAGAGGCGGCGCGAACGCGGCTATCACCGGTGACTTTCTGACGGCGAAAGGCGTAGAGACAAGTCAAGACATAGACATGGTTAAAAAACTGGGATACAAATTAAACCCGAAAGATAACGAGGATAAAAATGACAATACATCGGCTTGAATTTTCGGATTTGAGTCGACGAATAAGCTAAAATGTAAAATATATGTAAAATCGCGACAGACGTATTTACGCAAATGTGTATTTACTATACAATCAATATGGAATTACAAATAAAAGAAGGAGGTAAAATATAAGAAGTAATTTAATTGATTCAAACAATTTTTAGGAGGGTAAAAAATGGATAAAATAACAAAAATTAATAAAAACTTTGCAATATTAATTATTTTATCGTTTGTTTAGCAATGGTTTTAGTATCTTCGTTTCAACAAAATACACATGCGGCAACAAATATTGAAAATAATATTATTTCTCAATTTGCTGAAAAGTACGGTATTGAAGAAGATGATTTATTAAGCGGAGAGAAGTGTAATTCAAGAAAAGTTCAGTTTTATCGTACGATTTCGATACTTTGACAAAAGTCCGATAATGGAGAACATTTTATTATTGAAATATGGTCGGGCAACACAAATATACGTTTTCAGGAACAATGTATGTTTCTACTGTTGAAAAATGCGGATGCGGGAAATTAACACCTGTATCGATCAAAAGAGACGTTTAAGGAGGGAGAATCATGACATATCCGAAAGGACTTGAAAAAATAATAGATAAAAAATACGCTTATTCGGCTTGGCTTTTTGCTCTTGCAACGGTATTTTCTTTGCTGGAACTGTTTATCGTGAATTTTGACGTAAATCCCGGCTTTTTGTTCTGGAACAGAATAGGAATTTCCGCTTTCTGCATCGTAATGCTTATAGTTTTCGCGTTCATGCGCAAGGACGTGAATTTTTACGATGTCGCGGCTACGAGCATACTTGCGATGATATTGATAGCAGACACTCTGAACATAATCGCAACGACTGAGATCACCAAAGGCGGTCAGATATACAGCCCCGTGGTAGAAATTTTTCCGAGCGGACTTCTGAGATACAGAATGTTCCCTACGGAGATCAATCAATCGGGCGAAATCAAGGATCTGAGGTACGCTTTTTCGTTTTCGGGATTGCTTGAGGGATTGTTTTTGATATTCATCGCGGGATGTACGGTTGCAAAAAGACGCAGCAGTCAGGATAACGCAGAACGCCTTGAAAGAACTTTGAAAAGAGTATGGCAGGTTTTGGCGATCGTTTCGGCGGTTTTGGTCGTAGTTTTCCTAATACTTGTGTTTGCTCTTTGATGCTCAAACGTCAAGAATAATAAAAAGCGGATCTTATAAAGGTCCGTTTTTTATATAATCTCAAAACATTATTTACAAAACGCATAAAATATAGTATAGTGATATTAGTAAGTACCGATATGACGAATATCGGAAACGAAGGAAGGATTATGAAAAAAATCAGAAAAGCAGTCATTCCCGCCGCAGGTTTCGGCACGAGATTTCTGCCGGTTACAAAGGCGATCCCCAAGGAGATGCTCCCGATAGTGGACACCCCGACGCTTCAGTACGTCGTCGAAGAGGCGGTCAAGAGCGGGATAACCGAGATCCTCATCATCATAGGCAAAAACAAGAAGTGCATAGAAGACCACTTCGACAAGGCGGTCGAGCTCGAGCAGATACTCGAGAGAGAACACAAGGACGCGTATCTGAAGATAGTCAGAGACATAACCGACATGGCGCATATCCACTACGTCAGACAGAAGGAGATGAACGGCAGCGGCAGCGCGGTGCTCGAGGCTGAAGCGTTCATATCGGGCGAGCCGTTCGCGGTGATGTACGGCGACGACATCGTCTACAATCCCGAGAGACCCTGTCTCAAACAGCTTATAGACGCGTACGAGACAACTGGCAAGTCGGTCATTGCGTGTCAGGAAGTGCCCGAGAGCGAGACGAGCAAGTACGGCATCGTGCGCCCGGGGCAGGTCAAAGGCAGATACGCCGAGGTGCTCGAGCTTGTTGAGAAGCCAAAGCCCGGCACGGCTCCGTCGAGACTCGCCAACATAGGCAGATACGTTCTGACTCCCGACATCTTCGATCTGATCAAGAAGTGCAAGCCCGCCCCCAACGGCGAGATATATCTGACCGACGCTATCGAGATGATGGCAAAGAGCACGGGCGTATACGCATACGCGCTCGAGGGCAGACGCTACGACGTCGGCGACAAGCTGGGATTCATTCAGGCGACGATAGAGTACGCACTGAGAGACAAGACCCTGAAAGACGGACTCACGAGATATATCAAGGATCTCGCGCCCGAACTGTAAAAATAACAAAAAAGAGATACGAATCGCCAAGCGACAGATATGTGCGTTTGCCGCGGCGATATACAGACAACACGAATATGTCAATAAGAAAACGCGTCCGAACGGGCGCGTTTTTTTGCGGAAAACAATTGCGCGTGCAGTGCGCGAAAGGGCAGAGAGAAGGACGAGCGCAAACAGGGGCTTTCGACAAAAAAATATCCGAAAAGTCAAAAAAATTTGCAAAAAACTATTGACATAGCGGAAGATTGTGCTATAATCTAGTCGAAAGGTCAAAGAAAGTCAAACTCTTAGACCGTTGCAAAAGTCGCCTGGTGAAATACGATCTCACGACGGCGGCGGAGAGGGCAAAAGCCCGAAGGAGGCGGAAAATGGCGAATATTTCGGACAGCATCGAAAAGTTCATATTGTCGTTTTTCGATGACGGAGACGACAGCGTTCAGCTTTCGAGAAACGAACTTGCGCATTACTTCAACGTCTCGCCAAGTCAGATAAACTATGTGCTGACGACCCGTTTCGGTGTGGACAGAGGCTATTACGTCGAGTCCAGACGCGGCGGCGGAGGATTCATAATGCTGGTCAGGCTCTCGCAGGACAAAGAAGATCTGCTCCCCGCACTCGTAAGAGAGCTGGACGAAACGAACGAGCTGACATTCAACAAGGCGGCAGACGTCGTTGACAGGCTTGAAAGAGAAGACATCATCACGTCCGCGGAGGCGGACATAATCAAAAGCGCGATAAGCGACAAGGCACTTCAGTCGGTTGCAGTTGAGAACCTGAGAAAGAACGTGTTCCGCGAAATACTCATCGCGCTTATCAGGAGGTAAAGGATATGGCAAACAAAAACGGGAAACTTCATATGTGTCAGGTATGCGGCAAGAGACCTGCCACCGTGTTTATAAAGAACAATATAAACGGCAAAATCATGGAAAAGGAGCTTTGCGCGGAGTGTGCGGCTCAGCTTCAGGGCACGGATATGTTAGAGGACATATTCATGGGCGCGAACAACCTGTTTTCTTCGATAATGGGCATGCCGTACGACGAAGAGGAGATGCCGCGTCTCAGAGAGCGGGTCTGCCCCAACTGCGGAATGACCGAAAGGGCGATACGCGAGAGCTACACGTTCGGATGCAGCGATTGCTACAAGACTTTTTCCGATCTGGCAAACGAATTCGTATCCAAACTGGGCGGAACGGCTCACAAGGGCAGAACGCCGAAGGGATACAAAGGGCTTTCGGGAGATTCTTTGCCGATAGGCAGCACAAAAAAGGAGCGCAGCACGGCTGAAAAGATAGAGGATCTCGAACGCGATATGAAGGACGCGGCGGCGAGAGAAGATTACGACACCGCGCTCGAAATAAAAAAACAGATAGAAGAACTCAAGAGGAGGGGCTGAAATGGATAGCAGAGTGGACGACGTAGTGGTTTCGACGAGGATACGTTTTGCGAGAAACGTGAAGGGTCTGCCTTTCCCCAAGAGGCTCAGCGGGCAGGAAGAGATATATTCGGTGCTGATGAAGGGGGTCAAAGAGGCTTGCGACGAGCTGTTCAAAACGAAGTTTTACAAGATGTGCGACATCGACGAACTTCTGGCGCAGTCTTACGTCGAAAAGCATCTGATAAGCAACGATCTTGTGAAAAACGTCAATTTCGGCGCGCTCGCAGTCAACGAGGACGAAGACATCTCGGTGATGATAAACGAAGAAGATCACATCAGAGAGCAGTGCGTTACCGAAGGGTTCGATCTCGACGGGGCGTATAAGAAACTGCTCAGAGTCGACGAGAAGATAGCCGAAAAGCTCGACATAGCGTTCGACCCGAAATTCGGTTATCTGACGGCGTGTCCGACCAATCTCGGTGCGGCGATGAGGGCGTCGGTGATGGTATTCCTTCCCGCATTGACTCTGACGAAGAAGATCAATACGTTGATCAACGATCTGCAAAGGCTCGACTTCACGACCCGCGGCGTATACGGCGAGGGCAGCGGAGCGCAGGGCTTTATGTATCAGATAAGCAATCAGGCTACCGTCGGCAAGAGCGAAGAGGACATCATAAAGCTCGTCAAGAAGACGGTGGGTAGCATAATAGAGATCGAGCGCAAGGAGAGGGAAAACCTCAAAAAGACGCTCGGCGTCGAATTGCAGGACAAGATAATGCGTGCGTTCGGCGTACTGACCAACTGTTATCTTATAGATTCAAGCGAGTTTTCGCAGCTTCTCGGTTACGTCAAGCTGGGAGTCGCGCTCGGATATATAGACAGAGACATGGCAAAAATAAACAAACTGTTGACGCTTTCTCAACCCGCGATGCTCTGTATGCTTGCGGCGAAGAAATTGCAGCCGCGCGACAGAGACAAGGCGAGAGCCGCGCTGGGGAGAAAGTTTCTCGAGAAATAAAGGAGGTTACGGCAATGAGTAATTTTTCAAACGAATGTAAAGACGTAATACTCTACGCGCAGAGATACGCGTCGGTATCGGGCGGTCTGCTCGGCACCGAACACCTGCTGATGGGCATGGTGAGCGCGAAGAACTGCCGCGCCGCGGCGGTTTTGCAGAAACACGGAATAACCGAAGAGACCCTGAAAGGGCTGGTTAGAGAGGACGGACAGACGGTAAACGACATTGCTCTCAGCAACCGCGTGCAAAACATATTCAGAGAGGCGAAATACGTCGCGGGGTCCGCAGGACAGGAGAGTATCGGATCGGACGCGTTGCTTTACGCGCTGTTTACCGAACCCGACAGTTACGCGGTCAGGGCACTCGCGTCGGTAGGAGACGCGGCGGCGATTCAGAGGAGCGCGGCAAACTCGCTGTTCTCTCAGTCGCAGGGCGGCTACTACGGCGGCGGTGAAGACGCGTCGTTCGGCAAGAGCGGCGGCGAAGGCAGAATATCCGAAAACCTTGCCAAATACGGCAGCGATCTGACGCAGAAAGCGACCGAAGGCAAACTCGACCCGATCATAGGCAGGAGCAAGGAGATCGAGAGGATAATCCAGATCCTTTCGAGACGTACCAAGAACAACCCCGTACTGATAGGCGAGCCGGGCGTAGGTAAGAGCGCGATAGTCGAAGGGCTGGCGCAGGCGATAGTCAAAGGCGAAGTGCCCGAAACGCTGAAAAACAAGATAGTTTACGCACTCGACATCACCAGCCTCGTTGCAGGCAGCAAATACCGCGGCGAGTTCGAGGAGAAGCTCAAGAGCGTGATCAACGAGATCAAGGCAAGTGGCAATATCATAGTGTTTATCGACGAGATACACATGATAGTCGGCGCGGGCGACACAAAGGACGGCGCGATGGACGCTGCGAATATCCTGAAGCCTATGCTCGCGAGAGGCGAAATGCAGACGATAGGCGCGACGACTATCGAAGAGTACCGCAAGTTCATAGAGAAGGACAGCGCGCTCGAGAGAAGATTCCAGCCTATAACCGTCGATCCGCCGAGCGTTGAGGACACGGTGACGATACTCAAGGGCATACGCGAGAAATACGAGACTCATCACGGGGTCAAGATAACCGACGAAGCTCTCGAAGCGGCGGCGGAGATGTCGGACAGATACATCAGCGACAGATTCCTGCCCGACAAGGCGATCGACCTTATCGACGAGGCGTCGTCCAAGAAGAAGACGGGTTCGTTCACTCTGCCCAAAGAGGTCAGAGAACTCGAGGAAAAAGAGGCGAAACTCGCGATAGACGAAAAGGCTTGCGCGTCGAGAGAGGATTACGAAGGCGCGGCGAAGATTCAGAAAGAGAAGAAAAAGGTGCATTCCGACATAGTCAAGGCTAAGGAGGAGTGGATGAAAAACCGCGGCAAAGAAGATCTGACCGTGACTCCCGACGACATCGCTAACGTCGTTGCGAGCTGGACTTCGATCCCCGTCGTCAAGCTGACCGAGAGCGAGGCGGACAGGCTGCTCAAGATGGAAGACATCCTGAGAAAGAGGGTCATAGGACAGGAAGAGGCGATAAGCGCGGTTGCAAGGGCGGTAAGGCGTGCGAGAGCGGGCATTAAAGACCCCAAGAGACCTACCGGCTCGTTCATCTTCCTCGGACCTACGGGCGTCGGCAAGACAGAGCTTTGCAAGGCACTCGCAGAGGCGATGTTCGGTGACGAGAACATGCTCGTACGCATAGATATGTCCGAATACATGGAGAAGGAGAACGTCTCCAAGCTGATAGGCTCCGCACCCGGTTACGTCGGTTATGACGAAGGCGGGCAGCTGACCGAGAAAGTCAGGAGAAAGCCGTACTCGGTAGTGCTCTTCGACGAGATCGAAAAGGCGCACCCCGACGTATTCAACATACTGCTCCAGATTCTCGACGACGGCAGACTGACCGACTCTCACGGCAGGACGGTCAACTTCAAGAATACGATCGTCATCATGACGTCCAACGTAGGCGCGGGCGAGATCAAGGCGTCGAGGCTCGGTTTCGGCGGCAAGGACGAGGAGAGAAAGTACGAGGATATGAAGGAAAGACAGATGGAGGCTCTGAGGAAGAAATTCCGTCCCGAATTCCTCAACCGTATAGACGATACGATAATCTTCCGTTCGCTCAACGAAGACGATATGGGCAAGATAGTGGACATGCTGATAGGACAACTGAGCGTACGCCTGAAACAGACGGGTATAACCATAGAAGTCACGGATAAGGCGAAAGAGCATATCGTTAAAGAGGGCAGCAACGTCGAATACGGCGCGAGACCTCTGAGAAGGGCTATCCAGAAGATGATCGAGGACGAGCTGAGCGAGAAGATCCTGACCAAGGAAGTCAACGAAGGCGATACCGTCAGCGTGGATTACGACGGGGAAAAACTGACGTTTACTCCTGTAAAAGAAGGCGTGGTCGAGACTCCCGAAGTCAAGGCGGAAGGCGAAGACAAGGGCGGCAAGACCGAAGGCGGCGACGGCGCGAAGAGCGAGTGACCATCTGAAAATCCGATATGCGGCGGCGGAGAGATCCGCCGCTTTTGCTTTATAGTTGCGCAAGGCTGACGAATGTCGCGCGTTGCGGGAAAAGACGCGTTATGTCGCGTTATCGCTAAGGAGCGAGACCGAAAATCCGCACAGATTCGTCCGATTGAGGAAAATAGAGGTCAGAGAAGACGCGGTTTTATTAAAAATTTACAAACTTTTCGTTCAAACGCGCAAAAATATTATACGGATTTTCTCAACGGGTAGTATAATAAATACGATAAAGAGCAGTGAGGTGTAAAAATGAGCAACTCGGGGCTTGTAGCTCTCGGATTCACATTGATATTTTTGTTTACCTGCGCGGGCGCGGCGACGGTCTATCTCTTCAAAGGAGAAATATCGTCAAAGCTCAACACTCTGTTTTTGGGGTTCGCGGCAGGCGTCATGATAGCGGCGACGATATGGTCGTTGCTTTTGCCGTCGATAGAAGGCGCGGCAGAGATATTCGACAACAAATATCTGTCCATTCTGCCCGCGGCGGTAGGGTTTATCGTAGGCGGACTGTTTCTTGTATTCTTGGACAAAGTTATACCGCATTTCCATTTCGGTACGGATAAGGAAGAAGGACACCGCAGTAATTTTCAGAAGACGACGAAACTTTTTCTCGCGGTGACGATACATAACATCCCGGAGGGCATCGCGGCGGGCGTGGCGTTCGGCGCAGCGGCGTCTCTCGGCGAACACTCGGCATATCTTTCCGCGCTCGGGCTCGCGATAGGTCTCGGACTTCAGAATTTCCCCGAGGGCGCGTCGGTGGCTCTCCCCATGAAGAATCTGACGGGCAGCAAGCACAAGGCGTTCCTGCTGGGCTCGTTCAGCGGAATAGTAGAGCCGATATTCGCGGTCATCGGTTTCTATCTTGCAGCGTACGTCAGCGTACTTCAGCCGTGGCTGCTCGCGTTTGCCGGCGGCGCGATGATATTCGTCGTGGCAGAAGACCTTATCCCCGACGCAAAGCTCGAGGAGCATCCGCACCTGGGCACATGGGGCGTCATGATAGGTTTTGTCGTGATGATGATACTCGATGTAGTGCTGGGTTGACCGAAGATCTCAATAAAAGACAAGGAAGTCCTCTTCAGGGGGCTTCTTTTTTTAAGCTTACAAAAAACTTACAGACTGCTGACTTTATGAAGATAGTTTTGCGCCGCACGATCTGCTAAAATGCGGTTGAAAGCAAAAAGGAGGCAGAAAAAATGAAGACAAAAAGAATTTTATCCGCGGCAACGATATGCGTGATCGTTCTCGCGCTTTGCGCGTCGGTATTCGCGGGTTGTACAGGAAGTAGCGGCAACGAAATAATAGTGACGGGATCGACGTCGGTCACGCCGCTCATGGAAAAACTCGCAGAGGCGTTCGAAGCCAAGAATGCGGATGTGACCGTGCAGATCACCGGTTCGGGATCTTCGCAGGGCATAGCCGACGCTCAGAAAGGCGCGTGCGAGATAGGCATGTCGTCGAGAACACTCAAGAGCGAAGAACTGGAGACGCTCGAGTCGATCGAGATATGCAAGGACGGAATAGCGATAATCGTCAATAAGGATTGCGAACTGACCGACGTGACGAGCGCAGAGGTTTACGATCTTTACGCAAACGGCACCGCGATCGGCAGCGTAAACACCCCCGTCAACCGCAGTAACGGCAGCGGTACGAGAGACGGTTTCAACGAGCTTATCAAGAACGAGCAGGGCAACAGTCTCAAAGAGCTCAAGGAACTCAAAGGCGAGACCCAGGACCAGACGGGCAGCGTCATCGAGAGAGTAGCGGGAGCAAAGAACGTCATGGGTTACATATCGCTGGGTTCGCTGAACGACAGAGTCAAGGCGGTCTCGCTCGACGGTGTGGCGGCTACCGTAGAGAACATCAAGGCAGGCACCTACAAACTTCAGAGACCTTTCGTACTCGCAGTTAAGAAAGGCGCGACGCTCAGCGACGCGGCACAGAGGTTCCTCGAGTTCATACAGAGTGAAGAAGGCAAAGAGATAATCAGAGAATTCGGTTGCATAGTCTGATATGAAAGTCGGGTTGAGTAAATCAAGCATAAAAGAATACGTTGCCAAGGCGGTTTTCGCCCTGGCGGCGTGTTTTGCCGTATTGTCCGTCACCGCGATAATATGTTATCTGCTGTATGCGGGCATACCCGCGTTCAGAGAGACGGGAGTGGGTAATTTTCTGTTCGGAACGACGTGGGCACCGGGATACGACGGACCCGCGTCGGAGAAATTCGGGATACTGCCCATGATCGTCGGCTCGACCGTCGCTACTGGCGGAGCGTTGCTGATCGGCGGCTCTCTGGGGGTGGCGGTCGCGGTATTCATCGTGTATTTCTGCCCGAAGAAACTAAAGGGCGCGATGGTCGGACTTGTCAGCATACTTGCGGGCATACCCAGCGTGATATACGGCTATTTCGGCCTGAAACAGATCGTGCCCGCGCTTGCAGGGATAAGCCCGAACGGCAACGGTACGGGCATTCTCGCGGTCTCGCTGGTGCTGGGCATAATGATACTTCCCACCGTGGCGAGTCTTGCCAAAGACGCGCTTCTCGCTGTGCCCGACGCGTATTTCGAGGGGTCGCTCGCGCTCGGAATGACAAAGGAGCAGAGTGTGTTCAGGATCGCCGTACCGTCCGCAAAGTCGGGGATACTGACGGCTTTGGGACTGGGTATAGGCAGAGCGGTCGGCGAGACGATGGCTGTCATCATGGTCGCAGGCAATACGGTGCAGTTTCCCAAGGGGCTTTTCGAGGGATTCATGACGCTTACGGGCAACATCGTTATGGACATGTCGTATGCGTCGGGCGTGCACAGGAGCGCGCTGGTCGCCACGGGGTTCGTACTGCTGATATTCATTCTGGTGCTCAACGGCGCGCTTTACGCGGTCAAGAATTCGGGTAAAAGGGCAGACGGAACGGGATTCCGTTTCCGCGCGGCAAAACCCGAGAGAGCCGCAGGCTTTGTCGGAACGGTAAGTTACGCGGCAAAATGCGCGGCTTATCCGTTTGCCGTTGTGTACGACAAGGCGGCGGACGCATGCGGAAATATTGCGGGAAAAGCAAGGAAGAAACTGAATTGCGCCGTATCCCGAGCGTCGCTCGCGCTGTCTTCCGCGCGGAAGAAAATAAGCGGCGAAAGAGAAGATACGGGAACAAAGTACGTTTCGAAGACGGGATATTTCGCTTTTCTGAAATATCTCTGCATAGCGGGAAGTCTGTTGATGATCGCGTCGATATTCTATCTGATAGGATTCATCGTGGTCAAAGGAGTATCCGCTTTTACGCAGATTGGATTCGCAGATTTTCTGTTCGGGGAGTCGGGAGCGGGCAAGAACTCTCTCGCACCCGCATTCGTCAGCACGGGCGCACTTATAGGCATCGCGCTCGCAATATCGCTACCCGTGGGGATCTGCGCCGCGATATATCTCGTGGAGTACGCTAAAAGCGGGAGCAGGCTCGTTTCTGTCATAAGGCTGTTTACCGATACGCTTTCGGGGATCCCCAGTATAGTTTTCGGTCTGTTCGGCGTGATAGTGTTCAACGACGCGCTGGGGCTGGGATACAGTCTGCTTTCGGGCGGTCTGACCCTTTCGGTGATGATACTTCCGACCGTGGTCAGGGCGGTCGAGGAGAGCCTGCTCAACGTCCCCGCATCTTACCGAGAGGCGAGTTACGCGCTCGGCGCGGGCAAGATACACACGATAGGCAGGATAGTCCTGCCGTGCGCGCTCAAGGGGATACTGACCGCGACGGTGCTGAGCATAGGAAGGATAGTCAGCGAATCCGCCGCCTTGCTCCTGACAGCGGGATCAGTCAAGAATATGCCTAAGGGCATCACGTCTCCCGGCAGCAGTTTTGCGGTGATGATGTACATGTTCGCGAGCGAGGGACTTTATATGAACGAGGCATACGCGACGGCACTGGTGCTTATAGTGCTGGTCGTAGTTATCAACGCGCTCGTTTTCGCGATAGGGAGCAAAAAGGAGAAAAAAGCATGAGAAAGGACAACGGCATAGAAAAATTCGAACTGGGTGACGTTGCAGTCAGGATACGCGATCTCGATCTGTATTACGGCAATTTTCAGGCACTCAAAGATATAAACATGGATGTCGCGAAGGGAGAGATAACGGCGTTCATCGGACCTTCGGGGTGCGGAAAATCCACTCTTCTCAAATGTATCGACAGGATGAACGATCTCGTCGAAGGATGCAGGATCGAAGGCAGGATCGAGATAGGCGGCAAGGATATATACGCGCCTGGCACGACTTTGCAGGCGTTGAGAAAGAACGTCGGAATGGTGTTTCAGAAACCGAATCCGTTCCCTATGAGCGTTTACGACAATATAACTTACGGTCCGAAACTTTACGGGATAAGGAACAAGACGGATCTCAACGAGATCGTGGAAAGGTCGCTGAAAAACGCCGCGATGTGGGACGAACTCAAAGACAGACTCGACAAATCCGCGCTCGCGCTTTCGGGCGGACAGCAACAGAGGCTCTGCATAGCCCGCGCATTGTCGGTCGAGCCGCAGATATTGCTGATGGATGAGCCGACCAGCGCGCTCGACCCTATATCGACAGGCAAGATAGAGGAGCTTTGCGTCGAGCTTAAGGATAAAGTGACCGTGATAATGGTAACTCACAACATGCAGCAGGCGGCGCGAATATCCGACAAAACGGGGTTTTTCCTGCTGGGAGAGCTGATAGAATACGACTCTACCGAGAAGATTTTTTCCGCTCCCGCAAAGGAACAAACGGAGCGTTATATCACGGGAAGATTCGGTTGATGCTCAAGGAAAGTTGCCCGACAGGGGCGAAAATGATATAATAAAACGGAGAAGATATGGAAAACGGACTTGAAAACAGACTAAACGAACTCAAAGCCGATTTTGCAAAGATGTGCAGAACGGCGGAAGGCATGCTCGCTGCGGCGACGGAACTTCTGAAAAAGCCCGACAAAGTCGCTGCGGTGGACGTGGTGAACAGGGACAGGTTTGTAGACGAAGCCGAAACCGACATAGAAAACGGCTGTATGCGGCTTCTTCTGAGAAACAGACCGTTTGCGAGAGATTTCAGAGAAGTTTCGTGCATACTCAAAGCGATAACGGACGTCGAAAGAATAGGCGATCAGGCGGCAGACATCGCGGGCATCACGAGGACTTTCGGCGGCGCGGTGACCGAAAACAGCATACTCCGCATGGGCGACCTCGCGCTGAAGATGGTCAGGAACGCGGTAAACTCGCTTCTTAACGCGGACGCGGAACTGGCGGAAAAGACACAGAGACTCGACGACGAAATGGACGGGCTTTTCGACGAGGCGTGTCGGGAGATAACGGAAGAAATAAAACTCGATCCTTCATGCGCGGGCAAGGCGGCGGAACTGCTCATGATAGCCAAATATTACGAGCGCATAGGAGACCACGCCGTCAATATCTGCGAGTGGACGGAATTCGGGAATACGGGGATACACGGCAAATACCAATGAACGAACTGATTTACATTGTAGAAGACGACGAAGGCGTACAGGACGTCTACGAGAGCGCGTTCGACGGGCTTTACGAAGCGCGCATTTTCGGCAACGGCAAGGACTTTTTCGAGGCTTTCAATTCTCGCAAGCCCTCTCTCGTCATCGTGGACATAATGTTGCCAGATATGGACGGCTACCGCATAATCACGGACATACGCGCGAGAGACGAGCGGATACCCGTTATAGTCGTATCAGCTAAAACCGACGAGATGAGTTTCGTCAAGGGGCTCAACAAGGGCGCAGACGACTATATGGCAAAGCCTTTTTCGGTCATGGAATTGCTTGCGAGAGTAAAAGCGGGGCTCAGGCGCGCCAAGCTTTTCGTGCGCGTAGAGGGTGATTTCGAGATAGACAGGAACAATTACAGGATACTTTACAAGAACGAGGATCTCAGGCTCACGCTAAAGGAATTCAGACTTATGGAATACCTTTTGTCTGCAAGCGGAAGGACGGTACCGAGAGAGGAATTGTTCGGAGAGGTATGGGGCGAGAATTTCATGGGAGAGACCAGAGCTCTCGATATGCACGTCGCCGAAATAAGACTCAAATTGTCCAAGGCGGGCGCACCCAACGTGATACGCACCGTCAGAGGGGTCGGTTACAGGATAGAACAATGAAAAAGAAGATAGTATTGCAAAGTTACGCGATCTCTCTGATCACCGCGTTGCTCATATTCGTCTCGGGTATAGCGACGTACTACGCCGTTCAGGAGCGCAGGATAGAAAACGCGATCGTGGAGGACGCAGAAACGTTTGCCGATCTGATCGCCTACGACGTCGATGCGCTTGCGGCGGTAGAGGATTTCGGCAGCGCGAGAGTCACGATAACGGACGATAACGGCAAAGTCGTTTTCGACAGCTCTAAGGGAGACAGCGAGAACATGGACGACCACTCGGGTAGAGAGGAGATCTCCGCCGCGCTCGCAGGAAGTTCCAAGGTGGTCAGGAGATATTCGGATACGCTGAACAGATATATGTACTATTACGCGCTCGCGGTGGATACTTCAGACGGCGTGATGGTGCTCAGGGTCGCCGAAAGCGCGAGCGATATATGGTCGTTCGGAGGAATGGCTCTGTTATGGCTGGCGATCGCGCTCGTTGCCGCATTTGCGTTGTCGTACGTCCTGGCGAAGAATCTCTCTTCAAAGGTCGAGGGCAGGCTGACCGAGCTCAGAGACGCGCTCCGCAGCGCGAACAGCGGAGATTACAAGCTGAAAAGGTGCGAGACTTCCGACGCGCTCGATTTTTCGATAATCAGCGAGCTGAACGAACTTGCCGAGTCGCTGAAAGAAAATTACCGCACTCTCAGTCGCGAAAAAGCCAAACTCGACAGCGTGGTATACAACATGACGCAAGGGCTTATCGTGGTGGACGGAAAAGAGACCGTCGTGCTGCGCAACAACGTCGCCGAAGAGATTACGAACAGAGCTCCTTCAGGCGCGAAACTCATCAATATGATCGACGACGAGGCGTTGCTCGAAAAGATCCGAAGCGTGCTCGCAGGCAGCGACAGAGTCACGTTTGCGTACGAATGCGGGGACAGAGACGTGGTTTTCAACGTGTTCACGCTCGAGTCCGACGGCGACGGACTCGGAGTCATACTCATCAGCGACGTTACGAAAGAAAAAGAACTCGCGAGACAAAAAAGCGTGTTTTTCGCAAACGCGTCGCACGAGCTCAAGACGCCGTTGACGTCGGTGCAGGGACTAAGCGAAGTGTTGTTGTCGCGTACCGACGAAAATTCGCCCGACTATAAATATATCAAGCGCATTCACACCGAAAGCGTCAGACTGCACAATATCGTGATGGATATGCTGTATATCAGCAAGCTCGAGTCGGGAAGAATAGAGAACAGGCGCGAAGAGGTGCGGCTGGGCGCGGTCGTCGAAGACGCGCTTGCGGCGTACAAGGACGAAATAACGGCAAAAAGACTTTCGGTCGAAACGGTCGGGGACGCCGTAGCGACGGGGGACGAGCACAATTTCTACGAGTGTTTCAACAACGTCATAGGCAATGCCGTCCATTACAACAGACAGGACGGATTCGTGAAAATAACGCTGCTGAATTCAGACGAAGGAGCGACGGTAAAAGTCGAGGACGGCGGTATAGGCATTGCCGAGGAGCATCTGCCTTTCGTTTGCGAAAGATTTTACCGGGTGGACAAGAGCAGGTCGAAACAGACCGGCGGCACGGGACTGGGGCTTTCCATAGTCAAGCACGTCGTCGCGTTGTACGGAGGGACTCTGGATATTCGGAGCACCGAAGGAAAGGGAACGACCGTCACCGTGTTTTTGCCGCGTTCATGAAATCAACGGTAAAGCCCGCCCGACGATGCGGGCTTTTTTATGCCCGTAACAAGGCTTTGAGAAAACTCACGAGAATACTAAGGCGAATGAAAATATTTATAAAATTGCCCGATAAAATTTGAAAAGCATCTTTTATTTGTTTTTTTTGTATGTTATAATATTGTCAAGGAAAAGCTCTACGCGATTACGCGGGGGCGAAGGAGGCAAATTATGCGTATAGAAATCAATGCAAGAAATTACAGAGTCAGCGACAGGCTGAGAGAGATCATCGAGAAGAAAATGGAAAAATTTTCCCGCTATTTCGATGACGACGCCAAAGCGGTGGTAACTCTCAGAGAAGTGGGCAAAGACAAATACGCTATGGAAATCACTATCTTTTTCGGCGGCGGCAACATGGTCAGGAGCGAGGTCGTATCCGACAATATGTACAACAATATCGACATCGCGCTCCCCAAAATCGAAGGACAGATCAGAAAGCACCGCACGAAGCTCGGCAAGAAGATCAAACAGACCGCCGTGGACGAGGCGAGCATATACGAACAGCAGCCCGCGCAGGATAAAAAGCGCGAGCTCGTCAGGACGAAGACTCTCGATCTCAAGAAGATCAGCGTGGAAGAGGCTCTCGAGGAGATGGAACTCGTCGATCACGACTTCTATATCTTCCTCAACGAGAAGACGGGCAAGGTCAACGTGGTATACCGCCGTACGGACGGCAATGCGGGACTTCTCGATCTTTCTTATGCGGGATAACATGCACGGGTAAAAGAAAACATAACGATACCGCCGCCTTTACGGGCGGCGGTATTTTTGACTTTTCATATTGTATCGTGACAATCGTGTTAAGGGGATTTTCGAAACCTCATTCCGCTTTCGCGCGCATTATGTGATCTTCCATCACGAAACCGCTTCCTATCTCGGTATCGAGGTCGCGTTCGTTGACGAAGCCGTTTGCCAGATACGACTTTATCGCACGGGCGTTGTATTTGTTGACGTGGAGATATACGCTGTCGTACCCCAGTTCTTTCGCGCGGCGTTTTACGAATGACAGAGCGAGCGAACCGTAGCCCTTGCCGCGTATAGAAGAGAGGATATACAATTTCGAGAGGAACAGCGCGTCCTTCTCTTTTTCGAGCACGAGGTACCCCATAGTCTTTCCGTCGTCTTCCACGGCATAAAATTCCGCGCCTTTTTCGAACAGCTCCAGCATCGCCTGACTGCTCTGAAAGTTTTCGACCATATAGTCGATCTGGGCGTCCGAAATGATGCCCTTATAACATTCGTGCCATATTTCGTCGGCGAGCGCGGCGATCCCGTCGATCCTGTCGGGATCTGTTATCCTGATTATTTCTGCCATACCGATATTATAAATCCCGCGTGCGACCGATGTCAAACGCGCGTGCGAAACGGGATAAAATAATTGTCTTTTACGCGCGGATAATATATAATGGGAAATATGAAGAAAGCGGTCATAGCGATATTATTGATAATCGTCGGAGTTTTTGCCCTGGTGTCATGCGATACCAAGGACGACGTGACTTATTATCAGGAAAACGTAACGGGCAAGTACGGCGACGGCATAAGGCTGATCGGCATAGTTGAGCCCGAGACCGCTCCGACTTCTCATACAGATCTTCCCCGTGTAGAAAAGGAGATATATTTCGACACCCGCCTCGAGGGCTGGCATTTTGTCGGCGTCTACGTCGTTGCCGGCGAAAAGATCACGTTGACGCTGCCCGAAGAAAAGGCGGACGGTTCGCTGACAGTATCGGTGGGGAGATATTCCGCATCGCAGTTCAGCATTTGTCCGGACTCTGAAAATTTTTCTTTCGTTTCCCCCGTGTCGGGACTTCTCGACGTCGATCTCGGTGAGTGCTACGGCGACGATTTCTGGCAGATGACCGTATCGGGAGGTATAGCGGCGTCATATTACCGTCTGGGGCTCGACAGAGTTGCCGACTGGGAAAACAGCGTGGGTTACGCTGTTGCCGACACAGCGAATATAAGAATATATATTCCCGCAGAATACATCGACAAAGCGGAGGACGTCGAAAGGGCGGCGACCTGGTGGCGTTCGTTCTGCGAGTATGCGGACGGTTATACGACGGGTGATTTCGGCAAGGACAAGCTTTCGCCGACCGACGTGTTCGTGGGTGCGTTTCCGACGTTGTCATACGACGCGGATAAAGACGTTCTGTTCGTTCCGTCTTCGTATGCCGACGTGATGCTTGATGCAGACGCGCTTTCGGGCGGATCGGCATGGGACGTTATGCTCGAGCTGTGCAAAGGCAAGACCGTAAACGCGGGGCTAACCGCGGGAGGATCTTCCGACGTTGCCGCCGTGCTCGCGGCAGGGGCTTTCGCGACACTGACGGACGGGATCCTGGGTGCGGAAAGCTGTGAAGAATACTGGATAAACAACGCCTATGTCTGCCTCAAAGAAAGTCTGACGGGAGGGCTCGCGCAGTACGGCGATCTTGCCGTATACGTCAATCTCATGCACTCTTTCGGCGTGGATACCGTCGTGGATACCGCGATAGAGTACGCGACGCCTTCGAAGGCAGAGTCGGCTGACGGACAGACAGACGAAAACGCGGGCGAGGCGGTCGGAAACAAAACGGACGCAAAGACGCTTGCAGCTTATTTCTGCGAAAAATTCGCCGAAAAGGGAACGGACCTCGCGTCGTACATGAACGGGATATTCGGGCTTAACGTAGTGTCCGCGGGAGAAGGACTTTCGGTATACGTTCCCTTGCAGAGCGAGTACGCTCTCGGCGCGGTCGCGGCAGACGACAAGACGGGCATAACCGTCAATTCGGGCGAAAGTGCGGTGTTCGATCTTCAAGGGTCGGCTATCTCGTCTGCCAAGGAAGTGAAACTGGTCAGAGCCACGGTCGGCGGAAGAGAATGGAAAGCGGATGCCGACGGATTGTACAGATACAGACCGTCCGACAGCACTCTCAAAGAGGATTTCACTCTCGAATACGAGGCTGACGGCTCGACGGTCGTTTTGAACGGCAGATTTACCTGCAATATCGCCGTTTCGGTATTCTCTCGATACGAAAACGTGCCGTGGCGCGATATGAAGAGCGCGGTCAAGGAGTACTCGGATAGCGGCAAATATCTCGTCGATACCTGCGCGATGGACAAAGCGGCGATACCTCAGAATGACGAGACGGACGACAGCGTTTACACTTTCAGCGTCAATAAAGGAGTGATACAGGTCGACGAGACCGCGACCTACGTCATATATGTGAAGAATAAGGGCATGACTCGCGTTGATTTCGGCGTGCCCGAGTATATGTTCACGATGTTCGAAAACAATCTGACGGTCAGCGATTACACCGACCTTCTGTGTTACGAGATCGAATTGCAGCAAGGCGTATCCTATTATTACGACATATATATCCTCGGTACTAAAGGCAACGCGTACGCATGCCTCGGTATAGAGAAAAAAGGCGAAGGTTCGATAGCGGACATTGACGAGAATTATCTCGTTTACTATCCGTTCGACAGAGCGGACGCGAACGGATACGTCGCTCCCGCGCTCGTGCCGTACTCGTTCGGGGTAAGCCTCGAGGGCAAAGTCGATTACGACGATCTCGGCGCGACCGCAACGTCGTATCCGACAGCAGCTGAAGGTTCTGTGATAGCATATGCCTGCGACGGCAACGACGATACGGTATTCGTGTCCGAAGAGGCTGAAAGACACGTTTACGACTTCGAGCTGGCAAACAGCGTCCGCACCGACTATGTTACGGTAGTTACGGGCAACGAAGGAGTGTCATATTCGCTTTATTACAGTCTTGACGGCAAAGAATACAGTCTGGCAGGAAACGGCGTGACGACGGGGGTAATCGACGCGAAGTTCGAAAAGACCGCAAGGCTGCGCTATATCAGACTCGTGCTCGAGGACGACGAACCGTTTGCGAGCAGGGTCGCCGACGTCAGCTGCGGGCTGTACAAGCAGGAAGCGACGATCGTGCCTTCCAACAGCAGCAGAGTGCTTTATCAGGGCAAGTGGCAATACAAGACGGGAGGGATCAGCGTCAACGGCTGGATACTCGAAAGTTACGGAGACGACGCCGCGATAGAGTTCAATTTTTACGGCACCGCGATCGCAGTGTATTGCGCAAAAGGAGATGTCTACGGCAGTATGCAGATATACGTCGACGGCAAGCAGTACGGTTCGGTAGAGCTGAACAGTCCGACCACGCTGTATGACTGCAACGTGTTTTCGGCCGAGTTCGACGAGCCCGGCAATCACAGGATAAGGATAGTGCCTTCGTCAAACGACGATATAATAAATCTCGATTATTTTACGGTTGTATATGCAGAGCAGAAAAAGGCTGATCCCGAGGTCGGCAATCTCTGGTATTTCGCGATAATACCCGCCGCGCTCCTGGCGATATTCGCCGTATGTCTCGCTCTCGATATTGCGGACAGACGCAACAAAAAGCGCAAGATCGCGCAGAAAGCGGGTATGGAAGAGCCGTCCGAACAGGAAGGAGAGGACGGGCGTGAGGCAGAGGATCAAAAATAAAGGCATACGGAAAAACCGTCGCCGCGCGTTCTGCGCGGCATTTTTTATGATTATAATACGCGCGTGTATTTGAGCGCGTGTATGCGATTGTAGTACAAAATAAATTTTTCGTCAAATTTTCAAAACTTGGCAACAAAGTGTTGACATTTGCATATAATGGGGTATAATTAGATTTAGCAGTCGGGAGGCGTGATTGCTAACACTTAGTCAAACCGATTGCCAAAACGCGGAGACGCGAGGGAGGAAACATGGACGACAGATTGTCAGACCGCAAAAAGAGAGTTTTGCAGGCGTTAGTCGACAGCTATATCGGCGACCCGCAACCCATATCTTCGTCGGCTATACAGTCGAAGTACATGCCCGAGGTCTCGTCTGCGACGATCAGAAGCGAACTTGCCACGCTCGAGGAGCTCGGTTATCTCGTACAGCCGCACGTCAGCAGCGGCAGAGTGCCTTCGTCCAAAGCATACAGGTTTTACGTCGACTGCATGTTGCAGAACGGTTGCGGGGACGTCGGCGTGCTCGAGGAGAATTTCAACAAGAATTTCAAGTCGGTCGAAGAGCTGGTCAAGAATACCGCTAAAGTAGTCAGCGACGCAACGAATTACACTTCGCTGATGGTTTATACGGGGACGGACAAAGTCGTCGTCAAAGAGGTGAAACTCGTAGACCTTCTCGACGGAAGCGCGCTGGTCGTGATAATCACCGACAGCGGCGTGCTCAAGGACAAGATGATCGCTATCCCGGACGACGCGGACGGCGGGTATATCGAGGTCGCCAACAGATTGCTCAACGCTACGTTCGCGGGCAAGAATCTTGCAGAGATACAGCATTACGAAGAGCCGATGGAGCAGAATTTCAGGGCATACAAGGATCTCTTCAGGCAGGTAGTCGAGATGATTGAGGAATACAGGAGTTCGAGGGAGAGTCAGCTCTATCTCGAGGGAGAAGACAAGATCTTCGAGTATCCCGAATCCAAGGACGTCGACAACGTCAGGAGTTTCGTTTCGATAATATCCAAGAAAGAGAAACTGCACGAACTGGTAAAGGGCGACGGCAGCGTAGAGTTCGACGTCAAGATAGGCGACGAAGAATCCGAAGATCTGAAGAATATGGCACTCGTCACCGCGAAATACACGGTGGACGGCAAAGAGGTGGGTCACGTCGGAGTGATAGGACCTCAGAGAATGGACTACAAAAAAGTTATGTCGGTGCTCCGCAGACTGGGCGGCGCGCTGGACGACGGCGGAGACAATAATGGCTGAACAGAAAAAAAAGACGACAAAGAAAGAAGAAAAGGCGAAAGAGAGCGCTGAAACGCAGCAGAGCGAAGTCAAAGAAGAAGCTCCCTGCGAACAAAGCGCGGACGACGCCGCAAAAGAGCTTTTCGCGAAATACGTCAGATTGCAGGCGGATTTCGAAAACTACAAGAAGCGCAACCGCGAGACGGCGGCGGTCATGTACGAAGAAGGCGTAGCAGACGTCGTTTCGGACGTGCTCCCGACCCTCGATTATCTCGAAATGGCTATCGCGTCCCAGAAGGACGAGACCTTCAGAAAAGGGCTCGAACTGGTAAAAAAGGCGTTCCTCGATGCTCTCGCAAAATACGGCGTGGAGGAGATAGACGCTCTCGGCAAGGAATTCGACCCGAATTTCCACGAGGCGGCAATGAACAGAGACGACCCCGAAAACGTCGGCAAAGTCGTCGAAGTTCTCAAGAAAGGTTATATCCGCAACGGCAAGGTGCTCCGTCACCCGCTGGTCGTTGTGGGACAATAATATAAAATACAATCAAAGGAGTATATTATCATGGCAAAAATAATCGGCATCGATCTCGGTACAACAAACTCGTGCGTAGCCGTTATGGAAGGCGGCGAAGCTACCGTTATCGCCAATAAAGAAGGCGCAAGAACGACCCCTTCGGTAGTCGGTTTCGCTAAGAACGGCGAGAGACTCGTAGGTCAGGTCGCAAAGAGACAGGCGGTTGCAAACGCAAGCCGCACCGTCAGCTCGATAAAGAGACATATGGGCAGCGATTACAAGGTGAAGATAGACGACAAGAGCTATTCGCCTCAGGAAATCAGCGCGATGATCCTCAAGAAACTCAAGGACGACGCAGAGTCCTATCTCGGAGAGAAGGTCACGCAGGCGGTCATCACCGTTCCAGCATACTTCACCGACAGCCAGAGACAGGCAACCAAGGACGCGGGCAAGATCGCGGGTCTCGAGGTTCTGCGTATAATCAACGAGCCTACCGCGGCGGCACTCGCATACGGACTCGACAAGGGCGAGAATAAAGGACAGAAAGTCCTCATTTACGACCTCGGCGGCGGTACGTTCGACGTGTCGATCCTCGAGATAGAGGACGGCGTGTTCGAAGTGCTCGCGACCAACGGCGACACGATGCTCGGCGGCGACGACTTCGACAAGCGCATTATGGACTACATCCTGCAGGAGTTCGAGAAGAAGGAGGGCATAAAGATCTCCGATGCTCCGACTCTTCAGAGAATCAAGGAAGCCGCTGAAAAGGCGAAGATCGAACTTTCGGGCGTTACCAGCACCAACATCAACCTGCCGTTCATCGCAATGAGCGCGGACGGTCCCAAGCATATCGACATGGATCTGTCGAGGGCTAAATTCGACGCTTTGACCAGCGACCTCGTCACCAGAACGATAACCCCGATGAAAAAGGCAATGGCAGATGCGGGTCTTTCCAATTCCGACATCTCCAAGGTCATTCTCGTAGGCGGTTCCACCAGGATCCCCGCCGTTGTCGAGGCAGTCAAGAACATCACGGGCAAAGAGCCGTTCAAGGGCATCAACCCCGACGAATGCGTCGCTCTCGGTGCGGCTATACAGGCAGGCGTGCTCGGCGGCGAAGTCAAAGACGTGCTCCTTCTCGATGTGACCCCGCTTTCTCTCGGCATTGAGACCATGGGCGGCGTATTCACCAAACTCATCGAGAGAAACACGACCATTCCTACGTCCAAGTCGCAGGTATTCTCCACGGCGGCTGACAATCAGCCTGCAGTCGACATCAGAGTGCTGCAGGGCGAAAGACCTATGGCGAACGACAACAAAGAGCTCGGACGCTTCCAGCTCGACGGTATTCCTCCGGCACCGAGAGGCATCCCGCAGATCGAAGTCACTTTCGACATCGACGCGAACGGCATAGTCAACGTCAAGGCGGTGGACAAGGGCACGGGCAAGACGCAGAGCGTCACGATCACTTCGTCCACGAACCTTTCTGACGACGACATCGACAGAGCGGTCAAAGAGGCTGAGAAGTATGCCGAAGAGGACAAGAAACGCAAAGAGCTCGTCGACGCGAAGAATGATGCGGATCAGATGATATTCGCTACCGAAAAGGCCATGAAAGAGAGCGGCGACAAGCTGACCGAAGAGGACAAGAATACGCTCAAAGAGGCTTGCGAGCAGGCTAAGAAAGAGCTCGAGACCGCAGATACCGCAGAGAAAGCGAGAGCGATCATCGAAGAGCTCAGCAAGAAGAACACGCCTGTATTCACCAAGCTGTATCAGGCGGCGCAGCAGGAAGCTCAGGCGGCTCAGAACGCGCAGAATACCGACGCGGGCAACAACGGCGATGACATCATAATCGACAACGAAAACCCCGATAACGGCAACAACTAACTGAGATTTTAGTCGCGAGAGGGCGGAGAGATCCGCCCTTTTCGGGGCTGTAAAAGGTATATGGCAAAGAATTATTACGAAATACTCGGCGTTGACAAGAACGCTGACGAAGAGACGATCAAGAAGGCATACCGCAAACTCGCGATGAAGTATCACCCCGACCGTTTCTCGACAGCTAGCGAAGCTGAGAAAAAGCAAGCCGAGGAAAAATTCAAAGAGATAAACGAGGCGCACGACGTACTGTCCGACCCGCAGAAGCGCAGCAACTACGACACCTACGGCAATCCCGACGGACCGCAGTTCGGCGGCGCGGGCGGCGGAGGTTTCGGCGGTTTCTCGGGCGAGGGATTCGGCGGATTCTCGGATATTTTCAGCGAGCTGTTCGGTTTCGGCAGCGGAAGGAGCGCGAACCCAAATGCTCCCAAGAGCGGCGAGGACATACAGGTCAGACTCAACCTCACTTTCGAAGAGGCGTATTTCGGCGTCACCAAGCAGATACGCGTGATGAGAGACGAGGAGTGCCCCGACTGTCACGGCACGGGTGCGAAAGACGCGTCGTCCGTCACAGTATGCCCGTATTGCAAAGGCACGGGTTACATCAGACGCGCACAGAACACTCCGTTCGGTCAGAGAGTCGTGCAGACCGTGTGTCCGCATTGCGGAGGCAAAGGCAAAGTCATCGCGGACAAGTGCAAGACCTGTAAGGGCAACGGGTATATACGCAGAGAGGGTACCGTTACGGTAAAAATCCCCGCGGGTGTCGATACGGGCATGAATATCATAGTCCGCAACGAGGGCAATTGCGGTCGCAACGGAGGCAAGAAAGGCAGCCTTGTGCTCGTCGTCTACGTTCAGGAACATCCGCGTTTCAAGCGCATGGGCAGCGACCTTTATATGGAGATGCCCGTCAGTTTCTACAACGCCGCGGTCGGCTGCAAGGTAGAGATAGATACGCCTAAAGGCAAGACCGTCTGCACGATACCCGAGGCAACTCAGTCGGGCACGAAGATACGCATCAAGGGATACGGCATGAAGAAGAGCAACCGCGAAGAATACGGCGATATGTACATCACGATACGCGTGGAGACTCCGAGGGGGCTCAGCCGCAAGCAGCAACAGGCACTTCTCGAATTCGAAAATTCGCTTTCCGAAACGCAGTATCCGCAGATACGCAGATTCAAGAAAGACTGATCTCAACGACGCAAAACCGCTCTTTGTCAAAGGGCGGTTTTTTCGTGCTTTGACAGAAAAGACAAAGCGTTTTCGATAAGCTCGCGCACCTGTCTCAAAAAAGATTGCATTGCGTGCGCGCATTGTTTATAATATAGCTATGAAACACAAAGAAATCACGGTCAATACGACCACCGAAGCAAGCGAACTGGTTGCCGACATACTTTACAGCGCGGGCAGCAACGGCGTAAGCATTTTCGATAAAGAGGATTTTATAAACCTTATGAAGAGCGACGTGATCTGGGATTATGTCGACGAATCCGTACTCGAGAAGAACGAGGTAGTCAAAGTCAAAGGCTACTTCGAGGAAGAAGGCTTTTCGGATGTAAAGAAAGGGGTTGAGAAAGAACTCGGTTTGTTGAGAGAGAGGAGCGGTTTTTCGCTCGGGTCGCTCGAGATCTCCGTCGCCGACGTTGACGACGAGGACTGGGCGAACGTATGGCGCAAGTACTACAAGCCGATCCCGTGCGGCAGGGTCGTCATCGTACCCGACTGGCTGACCTACGAGCCTGAGGGCGATCAGAGGATAGTGCGCCTCGATCCCGGCATGGCGTTCGGCACGGGTGAGCACGAGAGCACCCGTATATGCCTGACCCTTCTTCAGAAAGAGGACGTAAATGGCGCGCGCGTCGCCGACATCGGTACGGGCAGCGGCATACTCGCGATCGCGGCGGCGAAACTGGACGCCAAAGAGGTAGACGCGTACGACATAGACGCTACGGCGGTAAAAGTCGCCGAAAAGAACTGTGCGCACAACGGCGTGGACGGGATAGTCAAAGCCGAGTGCGGCAATCTTCTCGACAAATGCAGCGGCAGTTACGACATACTTCTCGCCAACATCACGGCGGACATACTGTCGGGCATGGCTCCCGACATAGGCAAATTCGTCAGAAAGGGCGGCGTGATAATAATCTCGGGTATACTTCTGCCGTACGAAGAAAAGGTGGTCAAGGCTTTCGCGGCAGCGGGTCTCAAGGTCAAAGAGAGGCTCGAGCAGGGCGAGTGGTGCGGTTTCGCGTATACGAGGGACTGATGGAGATAAGAAGGTTTTTCGCGTCGCAGGACGACGTTTGCGGAGACAGGATAACGGTGAGCGGCGAAGAATTCGCGCACATGACGAAGGTGCTCAGGCAAAAGAAGGGCTACCGCGTCGTCGTATGCACGGGAGATGGCAAGGATTACGAAGGAATCATCGAGTCGATAGAGAAAAACCGCGCCGTCGTCGTCGTCGGGCGCGTGAGCGACAACGCCTGCGATCCGACGCTCGACGTAACGCTTTTTCAGGCTCTTCCCAAGGGTGACAAAATGAGTTTTATCGTGCAGAAGTGCACCGAACTCGGAGCGCGCGCGATAGTGCCGTTTTTGTCCGATTTCACCGATGAGGACAAATATAACCGCGAGCGCATGCAACGCGTCGCGAAAGAGGCGTGCAAGCAATGCGGACGCTCACTTCTTTGCGAGGTCGGAGAGCTGACCGACTTCGATTCGGTCGTCGCGCGGTTCGGGGAATACGACTGCGTGATAATGCCGTACGAGAATGCGACTTTCGGCAGGATAGGCGACGTGAAAGGGCTTGATACCGCAAAGAAGATCGCGGTCGTCATAGGCAGCGAGGGCGGTTTTTCGGCAAAAGAGGTCGCGGCGGCGAAGAGCGCGGGCGCGCAGATAGTCAGCCTCGGCAAGAGGATATTGCGTTGCGAGACCGCGGGACTCGTCGCGATAACGCTGATCGGATACGAGAGAGGAGAACTCGGGGCATGAAGATCTGCGTTTTCAATCTCGGCTGCAAGGTCAACAAATACGAGAGCGACAGCATCGCGCGTTCTCTGAGAGAAAAGGGACACGAGGTGATCTGCGAGCTGGGGAAAGCGGACGTATACGTTCTGAACACCTGCGCAGTGACCAACGAGGCGGAGAGAAAATCGCGCCAGTGCGTCACGCGTTGTTTAAGGCTCAATCCCGCCGCAAAAGTCATTGTCGCGGGTTGTGCGAGTCAGGCGAATGCGGAGCAATTCGGCAAAAAGGCGGGCGTCGTATTCGTATCAGGCGTCGCGGGCAAGAACAAGATAGCCGAAGAGATAGAAAAGACGGGCATATCTGTCGATCCTCTTCCGACCGTATACGAAGAAATGGAAACTCCGTCGGTCGAGCGTACGCGCGCGTACGTCAAGGTGCAGGACGGGTGCGACAACTTCTGTTCTTACTGTCTGATACCGTATCTGAGGGGCAGGAGCAGATCGAGAACGGAAGAAGACGTGATAAAGGAATGCGAGGAGCTTTCCGAAGATACGGGCGAGATCGTGCTGACGGGTATCGACCTTTCGTCGTACGGCAAGAATACGGGCGGTAGCCTTGCGGAGCTTATCGGCAAACTGACAGGGATAAATTGCAGGATCAGGCTCGGTTCGCTCGAGCAGGGAGTCATCGACGACGAGCTGTTGTCGGCGGCGGCGTCGCTGAAAAAGTTTTGTCCGCAATTTCATCTGTCCTTGCAGAGCGGGTCGGACGCGGTGCTGAAGAAGATGAACCGCCACTACACGACGGATAAGTATTTCGAAAAGGTGACGCTGATAAGAACGTATTTCCCCGAGGCGAATATCACGACAGACCTCATCTGCGGATTTCCGACCGAGACCGAGGAGAATTTCGGGGAGAGCCTGGCGTTTATAGAAAAGGTCGGGTTCGGGCAGGTGCACGTCTTCGGCTACTCGGCGAGAAAGGGCACGGTCGCGGCAAAATACCCGTTGCTGTCGCCTGAAGTCGTCGCAGACAGATGCGAACGTGCGCAGACCGTGGCAAACGGGTTGCACGCGCGCTATCTCGAAGGGCTTGTCGGCAAGGAGCTTGAAGTGCTGTTCGAAGAGGAACATGACGGCTACACCGCGGGTTACGGCAGAGAATACGCGAGGGTATACGCCAAAGGCGCGGCAACAGGAGAGATCAGACGGGTGGTCGCAACGGAGCTTTTCCGCGACGGCTTGCTCGCAAAAATAACGGAGGAATGATATGAACGACTGCATTTTCTGCAAGATAATCAAAGAAGAGATCCCGTCCTACAAGATTTACGAGGACGAGATGACTTACGCGTTTCTGGACATCGCGGGTGACTGCGAGGGGCATACTCTCGTGATACCCAAGGCGCATTGCACCAACGTGCTCGACTGTGACAAGGAGTACCTCGCGGCGACGATCGCGAGCGTGCAGAAGATCGCAAAGCACTACGTCGAAGACTGCGGATACGACGGCGTCAACGTCGTCAACGCAAGCGGAGAGGCGGCGCAGCAGAGCGTTTTCCATCTGCACTTCCATATCTATCCGAGGAAAAAGGGCGACGGCGTAGATCTTTTCCCTCTCAAGGACAAGAAAGAGATCGATATGGCGGCGGTCGCAAAAAAACTCGCGCTGTAAACGGACGGACGGCATATATTTTGCCGCAGAAGGGAGAGTCCTCGCTTGAAAAAGCGAGCCGAACATACCTTTTGCACAAAATAATCGAGGATCGCGCACTAAAACGCGAATTTTCGGTTGACAAAACGCAACCCGGTTAATTATAATATTAAAGCAAATCAAAGAGATCGGTCCCACAGGGAAAAGGAGGCGAGAATATGTCTACTGTCAGAGTCGGTGAAAACGAATCGTTGGACAGCGCTCTCAGACGCTTTAAGCGTAAGTGCGCGAGAGACGGCATTATCGGCGACCTCCGCAAGAAAGAGGCTTACGAGAAGCCCAGCGTCAAGCGCAAGAAGAAGGCTGAGGCTGCACGCAAGAGGATGTACAAGTCCTGAAAATCCACCGTCCGCAAGGACGGTTTTTTTATGCCTTTTCAAGGGGGCGAAAGAGCGGGCATTATTTTATCCCGCTCGCGGCGGACCGCGATCCGCTTTGACTCTTCGCAGTATTTTTTATCTTGACAACGTTCAGTAATTTTATGTAAAAAAGCGTACCCGAAAATCTGCTTTTTGTCGAATTTTCAACTATTTTCACTACTTTTGATGAACCGCGTGAAAATTGCGTAAAAATCTTGCAAATGTGTAGATAAACGCGCTATTATGCTATCGTTGCGAATACGAAAGAGGTAAAAATAATCAGTGTGTGAGGAGAAATGAAAAATGAAGGAAGCAAACGCAAAATCTATGCATTTTCTGGCAAAGCAGGCAAAGTACAGAATGACGGGCGGCTATTACGGCGCAGAGGCTCGTCGCGGTGCGGGCGGCAGGTCGCTGAAACAGATTTTCGGTGACAAACTGATGCTCGATAAGATAACCGCAATGATAAATTCGGGCACGGACACGCAGGACGCTATCGGCAGGCTCGTCGACAAGAAACTTCTCGAGACGGCAGACGAAGTCACGCGTCAGAGGCACGTTCTTCAGATCGCCGCGACATACGTCAAGGCAAAGCGGGAGATATTGAGACAGAAGACCGCTTCTTTGTAAAAGATACAAAACTTTATATCCCGTCGCAGGCGACGGGATTTTTATTTTCTCCGATATTCGAAGGCTTTTCAGACACGCAATTTGCTTTGTATCGTTTGTCTTATCCGTCCTTTTATGGTAAAATATCCTTATCGCGCGAAAGCGTTTGCGCAGCGCGCGTACAGGAGAAAAATGGATTACTCGAAATTACTCAATCCCGAACAGCTCAAACCCGTTTACGATACAAAGGGTGCGGTGCTCGTGCTTGCGGGCGCGGGCAGCGGAAAGACCCGCGTGCTTACATACCGCATTGCTTATCTTATCGAGCACGACAAGGTGGACCCGTACAATATACTTGCCATCACGTTCACTAACAAAGCCGCTAACGAGATGAAAGAGAGAGTCGCTGCGGTAACGGGTACGCAGGGGATATGGATCTCAACGTTCCATTCGCTTTGCGCGAAGATACTGCGTATGGACATCGCCGTGACGGGCAGGTATACCTCGAACTTTTCGATATATTCGGATACAGACAGCGACAAAATAATAACCCGCATAGTCAAAGAACTCGGCATCGAGGACGGCGGGGAACTGAAAAAGCAGATAAAATTCCATATATCCAACGCGAAGAACCACGCGCTTTCGCCTGCGGAATACGCAAAGCGCATAAACGGTGTGCCGCATGCCGATACTATCTGCAAGGCTTTTGCGAGCTACGAAAGGCAGCTCGAGAGCAACAACGCGCTCGACTTCGACGATCTGATACTCAAAACGCTTCTGCTTTTCAAGGACTATCCCGAGGTGCTGGAGAAATACCGCGAGCGTTTCAGATACGTCCACGTTGACGAGTTTCAGGATACCAACAGGATTCAGTTTCTGCTCGTGCGCATGCTGACGAGCAAGTACGGCAATCTGTTCGTTGTCGGCGACGACGACCAGAGCATATACGGCTGGCGCGGCGCGGAAGTGGGCAATATCCTCGACTTCAAAAAGCACTTTGCGGGTTGCAGGATATACAAGCTGGAGCGCAATTACCGCAGCACGGGCAATATCCTCGATCTCGCGAACAAGATCATTGCGAACAATTCCGAGCGCATGGGCAAGACTCTTTGGACGGAAAGCGACAAGGGCGTGGGCGTTACGTTCAGGAATCTTTACGACGACAGGCAGGAGGCGGATTACGTCATCGGCGAAATGATGGCTCTGATGCGCTACAACGGCTATAAGGCGGGCGACTTTGCGATACTCGTCAGACAGACCGCGCTGACCAGACTTTTCGAGGAAAAACTCTATCTGTACAACCTGCCGTTCAGGCTTATCGGCGGGCAGAAGTTCTATGAGCGCAAGGAGATAAAAGACGTGCTCGCGTACCTGAAGGCTATAGCCAACCCGCGAGACAGAGAAAGCCTCGTTCGCATAATCAACGTGCCCAACCGCAAGATAGGCGACGCTACGGTCGCGAAACTTCAGATCGCCTGCGAAGAGAACGGTTACACGATGACCGAGGGGCTGATGCACTTCGAGGACCTCGGGCTGACGGGGGCGGTAAAGACGAAGGTCGAGCCTTTCGCCGAGCTTATGAAGGATCTTTCGGAGCATAAGGACATGCCGCTATTCGACTTCGTGACTTATGCGGACGAAAAGGTGGATTTCTGCAAGGATTACGACAGGAGCGAGGACGAGGGGCTCAGCCGCATTGAAAACGTGCAACAGCTCTTCTCGTCGATAAAGGAATTTTCTAAGGACAACCCCGATGCGGGGCTGGAAGAGTATCTCCAGTCTGTCTCGCTCGTGTCAGATACCGACGAAGAGGACGACGGGGAAAAGGTGACCGTCGCGACCGTGCACGGCGTCAAGGGTCTCGAGTTCAGATGCGTGTTCATCGTAGGACTCGAAGAGGGGATATTCCCTTCGTCGAGAAGCTCGGACACCCCCAAGGAATTGCAGGAAGAGAGACGCATCATGTACGTCGCGGTCACGAGGGCGCGCGAAAGACTGTATATCACCAACGCGTCCAGACGCTCGAGATACGGCAGATACGAAGAGATGATGCCCAGCAGATTTCTGCTCGAAGGCGGTCTCGTCGCGCCCGGCAGAGGCTACGTCAGACCCGATATTCAGAGGGGGGCTCAACCTTCTTTCGGCAAGAGCGTGGACGAACTCTCGAGGAGCGGTCAGACGTTGCAAAGACGTCCTCAACAGGTCGTCGGCGCGTCGGTGCAGACTCAGTCCGCACCCGCGGTAAAGAATGCGGACGTGTCGAGATTCAAGGTCGGCATGACGGTCGAGCACAGCCGTTTCGGCGTCGGCGTCATAGAGTCGATAAGCGGAGAAAACGCAAAGATACGTTTCGAGGGACTCGGGGTCAAGACTTTCAACATGCGTCTCGCTCCTATAAAGATCGTGTTCTGAAACCGGGTTGAAAAGGAGAAAAACGTCCGCTTTCCAAGGCTTTTGAAACGGACGGAGTAAAGCAAAAAATTTTCGTGCGGGTGTAGGTTATCCCGACTGAGGTGAAGTATGGAAGAAATGAAAAAACTCGTTGAAAAACTCAACGATTACGCATACAGATACTATGTGCTCGACGAGCCTGTGGTCGCGGACGCGGAGTACGACAGACTGTACGACGAACTGGTCGCGATGGAGAAAGAGACGGGCGTCGTGCTGGAGAATTCTCCGACCCGCAGAGTGGGCGGCGCGCCGCTATCCAAATTCGTCAGCGTAAAGCACCTCGGCAGGCTTTACAGCCTCGACAAGTGTCAGACAAAAGAGGCGATGACCGCGTGGCTCGACAAACTCGGCGACGGGGACAGGATACCCGCTTGCAGCGTCGAGTACAAATTCGACGGGCTGACGATCAATCTGACGTACAGGGACGGCAAGCTGGTGCGCGCGGCGACCAGAGGAGACGGCGTCAACGGCGAGGACGTCACCGCGCAGGTCATGACGATAAACTGCGTACCGCTGTCGATTGACTTCAAAGGCACGGTCGAGGTGCAGGGCGAAGGGATAATGCGCCTTTCAGCTCTCGAGAGTTACAACAGCAATCCCGACGTCGTGCCGCTGAAGAATGCGAGAAACGCCGCGGCTGGAGCGATACGCAACCTCGACCCCAACGAGACCGCGAAACGCCGACTCGAAGTGATCTGCTACAACGTCAATTATATCGAGGGCATGCGTTTCGAGCGCGGCGACGAGATGATAGAATTCTTCGAGGAAAACCGTTTCAAGGTCAGCGACTACTACTTGCTTTCCGAGAGCAAAAAAGAGATACTCGCCGCTCTCGACGACATCGCCGCAAAGCGCGATTCTCTCGACTTTCTGATAGACGGCGCGGTCGTCAAGATAAACAGATATTCGATGCGCGAAGAGCTGGGCTACACCCAGAAATTCCCGCGCTGGGCAGTCGCTTTCAAGTTCGAGGCTCAAGAGGCGACGACGATCGTCAAAGACGTGATATGGCAGGTGTCACGCACGGGCAAGCTCAATCCGCTTGCGGTGCTGGAGCCTGTCGATCTTGCGGGAGTCACGGTCAGCCGCGCGACGCTGAGCAATTACAACGAGATAAAGAGAAAGGGAATAAAGATAGGCTGCCGCGTATTCGTCAGACGCTCCAACGACGTTATCCCCGAGATAACGGGCGTCGCGGAATATCTCGAAGGAAACAGGGAGATAGAGCCTCCGACAGTATGTCCCGCCTGCGGAAGTCCCGTGGAGTGGAACGGCGCGTTTGTCAAATGTACGAACAAGGACGGTTGCGAGACCGCGTTGATCTCGAAATTCGCGCACTTCGTAAGCCGCGGTGCCATGGATGTCGAAGGACTTTCCGAAAAGACGCTCGAACTTCTGTACCAGGAGGGCAAGATCAGGAGATTTGCGGATCTGTATTCGCTGACTGCGGACGATCTGACGGGAGTAGAGGGATTCAAGGATAAGAAAATATCCAATATCCTCAACGCGATCGACGCGTCGAAAAACACCGAGCTTAGCAGACTGCTGTACGCGATAGGCATACCCAACGTGGGAAAGAAGGCTGCAAATCAGCTTGCGGACGAATTCGGCACGCTGGACGCGGTGATGGCGGCGACAGAGGACAGACTCGTCGCTATGGACGATTTCGGCGAGATAACGGCAAAGGACGTCGTAGCGTTCTGGGCAGACGAGAAGAACGTCGAGGACGTGAGACTTCTGCTCGAAAAGGGCGTTACCATACGCGAAAAAGAGAAGAAAGAGGGCGTATTCAGCGGCAAAAAAGTCGTGCTGACAGGCTCGCTGAAGGGCTATCCGCGTTCAAAAGCCAAAGAGCTGATCGAGGAGAGAGGCGGCGAAGTCGCAGACGGCGTCTCGAAGACGGTAAATCTCGTGATCGCGGGAGAAGAGGCGGGCAGCAAGCTCGAAAAGGCGCGCAAACTCGGCATCGAGATAATAGGAGAAGAGGAGTTCGAAAAACTGCTTTCGGAATAGCTCTTCGCAAAACGGTCGGAAATGAGATAAAACGGATTTCGTCCGCGGGTCTACGGCTCGCGGACGTGCTATATAATTAATTTATTTTTGCGCGGCAATAAACTTGTAAAAAGCGCGCGTTTGTGTTATTATTTATTTTGATTATTTGTGTCAAGGAGATTTTTTGATGATCGTCAAAAGCATGACAGGCTACGGCAAAGGGATATACGAAGACGAGCAGGTCAAGATCACCGTTGAGCTCAAGGTCGTCAATCACCGCTTTCTGGATATAGGGATCAAGGCTCCCAAGCAATTCAGTTTTGCAGAGGACGCGTTGAGAAAGGCAGTAAAGAACGGGCTTGTCAGAGGTCACGTTGACGTCTACGTCAATTTCGAGGACAACAGAGAGATCAGAAACGACGTGTGCGCCGATTACGCGCTTGCCGAACGCTATTACGAGCTGGGCAAAGAGATAGCGAACCGCACGGGGCAGATAAACAACGTCGGAGTTTACGAATTGCTCAGAATGCCCGATGTTGTGACGGTAAAAGTCGCAGACATCGAAGAGGACGAACTTCTCAAAGCGATGCTGTCCGCATGCGGTCAGGCGATAGAGAATCTCGACAGGATGAGGACAAAAGAAGGCGAGGCAATGAAGGCGGACGTGCTTGAAAAGACGGATACGGTCGAAAATCTGGTCTCCGAGATAGAAAAACTCGCGCCCTCCATGACTGCGATCCATCGCGAGAAGGTGCGCGAAAGAGTGCAGGAATATCTGTCGGGCGTCGCGATCGACGAAGAAAAATTCATCAACGAGATGGCTTTCTATGCCGACAAAGTCGCGGTGGACGAGGAGCTGACGAGACTGAAAAGCCATATAGCGCACCTGCGTTCGATAGTAGAAAAGGGCGGCGCGATAGGCAAGCAGCTCGACTTCGTCGTTCAGGAGATGAACAGAGAGGCGAACACCACGGGCAGCAAGTGTTGCGACATAAACGTCGCGAATCTCGTCGTCGCGCTCAAGAGCGAGATAGAGAAGATCCGCGAGCAGATACAGAATATCGAATAATACGAATAAAATTTATTCCGAGAGGACAATCGTATATATGGAAAAAACTAAAGTACAAAAAGGTCAGCTGATAGTGGTATCGGGTCCGTCGGGCGCGGGCAAGGGCACCGTTCTCGCAAAGGCTTTCGAGAAATATCCCAATCTGCGCTATTCGGTTTCGGTGACTACGAGAGCCCCCAGAGAGAAAGAGGCAGACGGCGTCGATTACTACTTCAAGAACATCGACGAGTACATGAAAATGCTCCACGACAACGAATTTCTCGAGCATCAGTGCGTGTACGGCAACTATTACGGCACGCCGCGCAGAAAGGTCGAAGAGATGCTTGACGGCGGCTACGACGTCGTGCTCGAGATAGACGTCAAGGGCGCGCTCGAGATCAAGAGCAGATTCCCGGAGGCGGTGATGATATTCATCACGCCGGACACGAAATCGACGATCGAAGAGAGGCTCAAAAAGCGTTCTACCGAAAAGGAAGAAGAACTTATGGTCCGCATAGGTTCCGCACTCGAAGAGCTGAAACAGGCTGAAAAGTACGACTATGTCGTCGTCAACGAGGACGCGGACAGGAGCGCGGACGACATCGGGGCGATAATACGCGCCGAAAAATGCAGTACGGCAAAAAACAAAGTATTTTTGAACAAACTTATCTACGGAGGTAACTGATATATGATGATCGATCCACCTATCGACAAGCTCATCAAGAAAGCGGAGTGCAGATACGCTCTCGTATGCGGCGTCGCGAAGAGGGCGCGCCAGCTCGACACGCAGTATCCCGACCTGCTCGAGGAATCGGGCATGAAGTCGCTGAGCTATGCGGCTAAAGAGGTCTACGAAGGCAAAATCGTTATAAAGAGAGACAACCAGTAAATTATGCTCGAGAGTAAGAACGTATTGGTGGCGGTGACGGGCGGGATAGCCTGTTACAAGGCGTGCGGACTTGTATCCGCACTGAAGAAGGCGGGGGCATGCGTAAACGTCGTGATGACGGCGCACGCCTGCGAATTCGTTGCGCCGCTGACGTTCGAGACGCTTTCCAACAACCCCGTTGCCTGCGATATGTTCGCGAAAAAAGAGCACTGGGAAGTGGAACACGTCTCACTCGCGAAGAAAGCCGATCTCGTGATAATCGCTCCCGCGACCGCAAACGCGATAGACAAGCTTGCGGCGGGGATAGCGGACGATATGCTGACGACGACTTTGCTTGCGACAAAGGCGAAAGTGCTTGTCTGTCCCGCGATGAACACGGCGATGTACGAAAACGAAGCCGTCGGCAAGGCGATAGAGACCCTGAAAAAGCGCGGTTACGAATTTCTCGAGCCGGGGACGGGTCTTCTCGCGTGCGGAGACGTCGGCAAGGGCAGGATGTGCGAGCCCGAAGAGATATTCGCGAGAGCACTCGACATACTGATGCCCAAACGCGATTACGCGGGCAAGACCGTGCTGGTAACGGCAGGAGCTACGAGAGAGGATATAGACGGCGTGCGTTTCATATCCAATTACAGCAGCGGCAAGATGGGCATCGAGATAGCGAAAGCGGTAAAGAACCGAGGCGGAAGAGTCATACTCGTCGCGGGGTTTGTTACCGCGGCTGTGCCCAAGTATCTCGACGAAGTCGTATACGTCAAAAGCACCCGCGACATGTACGATGCGGTGCTTTCGAGGCTGGAGAGCTGCGACGTCGTGATAAAGGCGGCGGCACCCGCCGATTACCGTGTCGAAGAAGTCGCCGATGACAAGATAAAGGCGGCTGAAGTCACTCTGAAACTGGTCAAGAATCCCGACATAGCGAAAGCCGTCGGAGAGGCTAAAGGAGACCGCAAGCTCGCGGTGTTCTGCGCCGAAAAACGCGATCTGACCGAACGTGCGGTCGGCAAGCTCAGGAGCAAACACGCCGACATGGTAGTTGCCAACGACGTGACGAAAGAGGGCGCAGGGTTCGACGTCGATACGAATATCGCGACCATAGTCACGAAGAACGGCAAGGTCAAGGAGTGCGATCTGATGACTAAAGCCGAACTTGCAGACGTCATTCTCGACGAGCTGACCGCGCTATGATATGCAAGGTGATAGTCGACGTCAGCAACAGCGAAGTCGACAGGATTTTCGATTACGTCGACGGCGGCCTCGACGTTAAAAAAGGCGACAGAGTTTTGGTTCCCTTCGGCAATAAAAAGTTGGAGGGTTTTTGCATTGATACGGCTGAAAAGAGCGATTACGATCCCGCGAAACTCAAGCCGATAGCGGCGAAACTCGACGATTTTTCGTGCATAAGCGAAGAGATGCTCGCGCTTATGCGTTTCATGAAAGAGAAATTTTACCTGCGGTACGTCGATTGCCTGAGACTGTTCATACCCGGGCAGATGAGAGGCGGCAGAGTCAGAGAGCTGAAGAGGCTCTACGTCGAGCTGTCGAAGGACGTATCCGAAGAAGAGATAGAAAAACTTATCCCAGCGAGAGCGCACAGGCAGCTGGAGCTTGTCGAGAAACTGCGCGAGGGCGGCGAGTACCTCAGCGTTATAACCGAGGAATTCGGCGCGGCGACGGTCAAGGCTCTCGAGGACAAGGGGATCGCGGTCAAAACCGACAAGGCGGTGTACCGCAAGCCCTACGACGGACTTAAGAGCGAGGCGGACAGGGTCAGGCTGACCGACGCGCAGCGGCAGGCGGTAGACAAGATCCTCGGCGGAGACAAGACGGTATCTTTGCTTTACGGCGTCACGGGCAGCGGCAAGACCGAAGTGTATATGAACGCGATAGACCGCGTGCTGAAGCAGGGCAAGACCGCGATAATGCTCGTCCCAGAGATTTCGCTGACGCCGCAGATGCTGAGGAACTTCAGGGCGAGGTTTTCAAGCGGAGTCGCGATGCTGCACAGCGGTCTCGGACCCGGGGAACGCTACGACGAATGGAAGAGGCTCCTTACGGGCGAAGCCCGCATAGTGCTCGGTGCGAGGAGCGCGGTTTTCGCTCCCGTGAAGAACGTCGGGCTGATAGTCATCGACGAAGAGCACGACGCCAGTTATTTCAGCGAATCCAATCCGAGGTACAACACCTGCGATATAGCGAGATTCCGTGCCGAATACAACGGCGGTAAACTCGTGCTCGGCAGCGCGACGCCGTCGATAGAGAGTTTTCTGCTCGCGAGAAAGGGCGAATATTCGCTCGTCAGTCTCCCCGACAGGATAAGCAGACACGGCATGCCGAAAATTCAGATAGAGAACATGTCTCAGGAGCTTATCTCGGGCAACAACGGCATATTTTCGAGGCGGCTCGAACAAGAACTCAGAAAGACCGTCGAGAACGGAAACCAGGCGATACTCTTTCTCAATCGCAGAGGTCACAGCTCGTTCGCGATGTGCAAGAAATGCGGATACATCGCAAAATGCGAGGACTGCGACGTGACGCTGACCTACCATTCGGTAGACAATATGCTCAAGTGTCACTATTGCGGCAAACGCTACAAGATGCTGACACAATGCCCCGATTGCGGCAGCAAGGAGATAAGATACGGCAAGATAGGCACGCAGAGGGTCGTCGAGGAGCTTGAAAAGATGTTCCCGGGCGTCGGGATACTTCGCATGGACAACGAGACCACGACGAAGAAGTCGGCGTATCTCGACATACTCGGCGCGTTCAAGGCAAAAGAGGCGCAGATACTTGTCGGCACTCAGATGATAGCGAAAGGTCACGATTTTCCCGACGTGACGCTCGTAGGTATACTAGACGCGGACATGAGCCTGTATTTCAGCGATTACAGGAGTGCGGAACGCACGTTCCAGCTTGTCACGCAGGTCGCGGGAAGGGCGGGAAGAAGCGACAAAGAAGGGCTCGTTATACTTCAGACCTATTCGCCGTCGCACTACGTTTACAGGTACGCGAAGAACTACGATTATCTCGGGTTTTTCGAGAAGGAGAACAATTCGAGAGAGGTCACGGGATTTCCGCCGTATTCGACGATACTCAGGGTGCTCATGACGGGCGAGGACGACGAGACGGTCAAGAATTGCGCTCGCAACATGTTCGTGGACGTCAGGGCGTACGAGCTTGAAAACAAAAACGAATTCCTCTTCCTGCAGGCGATGCGCTCACCCGTGGCGAGGATAGAGAGGAATTACCGCTATCAGATACTGATGCGTATAAAAAGAGAATACGAAGACACGGTGGTCAGAGAGATCTACCGCATAATAGACGAAAACAAGGTCAGGGGAGTCAGCGTCTTCGCGCAGATAAATCCCCAGAGTATGAGTTGAGGTGAATATGGCACTGAGAGACATTGTAAAGGACGGCAATCCCGTTCTCAGAAAAAAGAGCAGAGAGGTCACCGTTTTCGACGACAAACTGGGCAAACTTCTCGACGACATGCACGAGACGATG
Source organism: uncultured Christensenellaceae bacterium (assembly GCA_944380305.1). GTDB lineage: Bacteria > Bacillota > Clostridia > Christensenellales > UBA3700 > Ornithoclostridium. Next base: position 24,135 of record CALWHF010000008.1, on the reverse strand, counting down.
GTCGCCGCCGACGGTTGCGGGCTTGCAGCTCCGCAGGTGGGACTACTCAAGCGCGTCGCGGTCGTTGAGGTGGACGACGAGTATTTCGAATTCGTCAATCCCGTCATCGTCGCGAAGTCGGGAAGTCAGGTGGGACCCGAGGGCTGCCTCAGCGTTCCAGGCAGGAGCGAGGAAGTGGAACGTCCCGAAAAGATAACCGTAGAATTTCAGGACAGAAAAGGCAATTATTTCAAAGGCAGATTCGAAGGGTTCATTGCCCGCGCATGCTGTCACGAATTCGATCATCTCGACGGTATCCTTTACTACGACAAGGCGGTGAAGAAATGAAAGTGATCTTTCTCGGCACACCCGATTTTGCCTTGCCGTCCCTTCAGGCGATAGTTTCGGCGGGACACGAGGTCGTCGGGGTCGTTACTCAGCCCGACAGGGCGAGAAACCGCGGCGTCGTATCGTTCTGTCCCGTAAAGCAAAAGGCGGTCGAACTCGGGCTCAAAGTGTTTCAGTACGAGCGGATAAGGCTTGAAGGCAAAGACGAGCTGCGTGCGCTCGGAGCGGATGCGATGGTCACCTGCGCGTACGGACAGATACTCGACGAAGAATTGCTCGGGCTGACGCCCCTCGGGGTATTCAACGTGCACGCGTCGCTTTTGCCGAAATACAGAGGCTCGTCGCCTATACAGTGGGCTGTGATAAACGGCGAGAAAAAGACGGGCATAACGGTGATGAAGACCGCGCTCGGCGTGGACACGGGCGATATAATGCTGCAAAAGGAACTCGATATAAAAGACGAAGAAACCGCGGGAGAGCTGTTCGACAGGCTGGCTGAACTCGGAGGAGAGGCGATAACCGACGCTCTTTCTCTGCTTGAAAGCGGAAAAGCCGTCTTTACGCCGCAGAACGAAACCGAGGCGACCTGGTATCCGATGTTTACTAAAGACAGCGGGAAACTGGATTTTTCGAAGTCTGCCGACGAGCTGGTAAATTTTATCCGCGGCACCAATCCGTGGCCGTCCGCTTTTGCAAAACTTGACGGAAAACTGCTCAAGGTCTGGAAGGCGAGGAAACTCGGCAGCGACGAACCGAGCAACAGGAGATTTTATATGCAGGGCGAACTTGCGACCTTTTTTGGCAAGCTGTGCGTTGCCTGCGGGCGCGGAGAATTTCTCGTATTGCAGGAGATTCAGCTCGAGGGAGGCAAGCGCATGACGGCTGACGAATTCATGCGCGGTCATGCAAATCTGAACGGAGTGAGACTCACAAATGAGTGATCTGAAAGTTTGTTACAATATATTGTCGCAGGTCTACAAACAGCAGGCTTACGGCTCAATATCGCTGACAAACAGGCTCGGCGAGGCGAAAAACCGCGATTTTGTAACGCGGCTCGTCTACGGCGTGCTCCGAAACGACGTAAAATACGACTATTACATATCGCAGATGACCGCAAAAAAACCTAGGAACAGCGCGGTCATACTGCTCAAGATAGGCATGTACTGCATCGAGGAGATGGACAGCATGCCCGATTACGCGGCGGTAAACAACACCGTCGAATTGTCCAAAGAGGTCGGCAAACAGGGATCGAGCGGATTTATCAACGGCGTTCTCAAGGCGTTCTGTCGCAAAAGACCTTCGTTGCCGAAGGACGAAACGCAGAAACTTTCGGTCGAGGCGTCGGTCCCTCTCTGGCTCGTCAGACAGTACAACCGCCAGTTCGGCGCGGAAAAGACGAGAGAATTTCTGACGTGCAAGCCGCTCGAACTCGAGCACGCGCGCGTCAATACGTTGAAAACCTCGCTCGCGGAAGTGGAAAAGAAACTCGATGAGACGAACGTGGAATATACCGTTGACGAGGATTGCGAGAATTGTCTTTTCGTTCGCAATAACGACAAGGTCAGATCGCTGTTCGATGCGGGACTGATAACTTTTCAGTCAAAGACTTCGGTGAAATGCTGCGAGATCGCAGGGGTAAAAGACGGCGACAAGGTGCTTGACGCGTGTGCGGCTCCGGGCGGCAAAAGCGTATATTTCGCGTCGATAGGAGAAAACGTCGGCGTAGTCGCGTGCGACGTATATCATCACAGACTTCAGCTGATACAGCAGTACGCCCGCAGAATGGGCGTAAAACTCGACGTCAGGCTTATGGACGCAACGGTATACAACAAGTCGCTTGCGGGGGCGTTTGACGTCGTGCTGTGCGACGTGCCGTGCAGCGGTTTCGGCGTCGCGGCGAAAAAACCCGACGTCTATCTTTTCAAGGATAAGGATAAGATATTCGGGATAACCGAAACTCAGTACGGGATACTCGAAAACGGCGCGGCTTACGTCAGGGACGGCGGCACTCTGGTGTATTCCACCTGCACGCTGCTCAAGGACGAAAACGACGACGTCGTCAAAAAATTTCTTAGAAACAACAAATCTTTCAAACTCGAATCCAAACAGACGTTTTTGCCCGACAACAAAGGCGGAGACGGGTTCTTCGTCGCGAAGATGAAAAGGAGCGCGAGATGAAACTGCTTTGCTCTCTCTCTTTCGACGAGCTGAAAGAACTTCTGAAAAGCTACGGTCAACCCGCGTTCAGGGCGAAACAGATGTTTTCGCATATTGTCGCGGGACGAGAACTCGACGAAATGAGCAACGTCCCCAAAGAACTCGTGAATAGGCTCGGGGACGACGGCTGGCGCGCTCTCGGGGTCAAGATAGAGGCGAGTTTCAGATCGGCGACGGACGGTACGGTAAAATATCTTTACGCTCTCGGGGACGGCAACGTAATCGAAGGCGTGCTGATGCGCTACAAGTACGGCAACACGCTTTGCGTGTCAACTCAGGTCGGTTGCGCGATGGGTTGCAGGTTCTGCGCGTCTACGCTCGGCGGGCTGGTGCGCGATCTCACGGCGGGAGAGATACTCTCTCAGGTCATCGTCGTCAACGCGCTGAACGCCGAAGACGGACAAAGAGGAGTTACCAACGTGGTGCTTATGGGTAGCGGCGAGCCGCTCGACAACTATGACAACGTGACGAAATTCCTCGATCTGCTGTCGTGCGAAGACGGGTTGAATGTCTCTAAACGCAACGTGTCGCTGTCCACCTGCGGTCTATGCGACAGGATAAGGAGACTTGCCGACGAAGGCTATACGCCCGTACTTACAGTGTCCCTGCACGCGCCGTTCGACGAACTCAGAAAAAAGATCATGCCGATAGCCGAAAGATACAGCGTGCGCGAAGTGATCGATGCCGCAAAGTATTATTTCAACAAGACGGGGCGCAGAGTTATATTCGAATATTCTCTGATCGAGGGCGAAAACGACGGCGAGGACTGTGCAAAAGAGCTTTGCAGACTCATGCGCGGGTTTCCGTGTCACGTCAATCTTATAAGACTGAATTACGTTAAAGAACGCGGGCTGAAAAGCTCGGGCGAATCCGCTATTGACAAATTCAGAAAAATTCTCGATAATAACGGAGTGAGCTGCAGCGTCAGAAGAAGCATGGGGTCGGATATACAGGGCGCATGCGGGCAACTGAGGCGCAATTATATTGAGAAAAAAGACAATAACGACAATTAAAATCAGTAAAACAAATTATTTACTAGTATTATTTAGTAATAATAAGTAAACGCAAATGGCGATAGGAACGACAAGACAAGGCAGGATAATAAAGGGAGTCGCGGGTAAATACTGTGTGAAGACCGCTGAGGGCGAGATCCTCAGATGTTTCGCGCGCGGAAAATTGAGAAAAGACGGCGAGCTTTATGTCGGAGACGAAGTCGAAGTGGACGATTTCGGCAAAGAATGCGTTATAAAGGAAGTTTTGCCGAGAAGCAGTATGCTTGTCAGACCGTACGTCAGCAATATCGACGGCATCGTCATTGTCGTTTCCCCTTTGCCTAAACCCGATTTCCTGCTTGTGGATAAACTGATAATAAGCTGTATTCAGCAGGGCATCGATTCGGTGCTTTGCGTGAACAAGTCCGATATAGACGAAGGAGATAGGCTGCTCGAGGCTGCGCGCAAGGAGTACGGCGCGGTCACGACGGTGCTGTCCGTTTCTGCGGAAAACGGCGACGGTATCGGACAACTGCGAGACATCGTAAAGGGTCGCTATTATTGTCTTGCGGGACAGTCGGCGGTCGGGAAGTCTTCGCTCGTCAACGCGCTTGCGGGAAAAGAGCTCATGGAGACGGGCGAGATAGGCGAAAAAAGCGGCAGAGGCAAGCACACGACGCGACACGTCGAGATAATCGAGTTTGAAGACGGGACCATGATAGCCGACACCTGCGGTTTTTCGATGTTTGAAATACCGTTGTTTGATCCTATGTTTCTTGCGAGTTACTATATTGATTTCGATAAATACCGCGAGAATTGCAGGTTCAGAGGTTGTACGCATACCGTCGAAGAGTGTTGCGGCGTCAAAGAGGCGGTCGAACTGGGAAAAATACCCAAAGAACGCTATGAAAGATATTTGAAACTATACGAAGAGTTCAACAAGAGATGGGAGAAGAGATATGGCTGAAGTATTAATTGCGCCGTCCATACTTTCCGCAGATTTCGCGGCTATGGGAGAGGCGGTCAAAAATCTAAAAAAATGGAATGCGGACTGGGTGCATTGCGACGTAATGGACGGAGAATTCGTACCCAACATCACGTTCGGAATGCCTATGGTCGAGGCGTTGAGACGAAATACGGATATGTTTCTCGACGTGCACCTGATGATAGTGAAGCCCGAACGCTACGTCGAGCGTTTCGTCAAGGCGGGGGCCGATCTCGTGACCTTTCACCCCGAGGCAAGCGAAGACGCTTTCGGGACGATAGAAAAGATAAAAGCTGCGGGGGCAAAGGCGGGCATCGTGCTGAACCCTGATATTCCTTGCTCCGTTGCCGAAAAATTCGTCGACAAAGTCGATCTCATTATGCTTATGGGCGTTTTCCCGGGATTCGGAGGACAAAAATTCATTCCCGAGGTAATGGATAAGATCTCGGAGCTCAAACGTATGACCGCAGGCAGAAATGTACTCGTCGAACTTGACGGCGGAGTCACGACCGAAAATGCGCCCGAAATGGTAAAGAGAGGCCTCGACGTAATGGTGGCAGGCAATGCGGTTTTCAAGGCGCAGGATCCCTGTGAGGCGATAAGCCGTCTGAAGTCGGGCAAGTAATAAAACTTTTCCGATTCTCCCGGAATTTCGATGGTTGTATTTTATGGTGTTATGATATAAAGATGCGGACAACAAACGTTTCTTTTATCCGTTCAACAGACATACGTCGCTAAATCTAATATATTATTATCAATTAGTATCAATTATTTTTTAGTAAAAAGAATTAACATATTCCGACAGGCATCAGTCAGGAGTCAGGTGCCTGTCGTTTTTTTGTAACGCGTAAAGAACTTGTCGCATAATATGAAATTGCCACAAGGAGGGTGCGTATGAGAATCTACTGTATAAATCCGCCTAAGTTCGTGAAGGCGATATTGAGACTGTTCTGTAGAGGAGAAAAGAAAGACAGAATGCAGGGCTGACAGATACCGTAAAAGTGACGGCGAGCGGGATATTTATCGTACGCAGAGAAACTTCAAAAGGTTGTCTCGGGGTTTTTCGTTCTGCCGTGCGAGATATTTAGCGGCTTGTAGTAGGGCGATGTTATGCGATACGGAGAGTGAAGGCAAGTGCTTTTCGTATGTGTTTACCGTCAATTTTCGGGCGGCATAGAGGTTGAATCAAATGAGAAAATAACGGATAACAGTGCAAATAAGACGGTTTTGCAATAAAAAAACGGATGCATTGCTGCATCCGCTACGTTACCGTTTAATATAAATCAGTCGTTGGATTCGGTCTTGTCGGCCTTGTTCATCGTTCTGAGGCATCTCGTGCAGACATAACCTTTGACCTGCTTGCCGCTTTCGTCGATGAAATCTACCTTCTGGACGTTCGCGCCCCATGCTCTTCTATATTTACGGTTAGAGTGGCTGACCTTGTTGCCGCTCTGCTGACCTTTACCACAAATACTGCATACTTTGGACATAGAAAAATCCCTCCTGACTTATTCGTTGCCTAAATATCTTAGCATTAAAATTTGAATAAATCAACAATTTTCAATCAGATTTTGAATTTTTTTCGCTATAATTCTCGAGTGCAGAACTATGGTCGGTCGCGTTCTGTCTCTTTGTCGACGCTTGTCGTTTTTATCCTCTGGCTTTTCCTGGTGATTTTGCCTTATACGCCAGGATCTGCGGTAAAATTTTTGTAAAATTTTTATTTCATGACATGTTTTCCCGTATAGCGGAACGCATATTTTTAACGTTTTTTTTATTGAAAAAGTCTCGGTCTCGGTCAGATTTTTAATCGTTTGAGAGGCGTAGATGCTAATATAAATATCACGGCAAAATAGTGTTTTTTCGCGAGCATGCTTTTTGCGAAGAGCTTGAAATCGTGTCGAAACGCAGCGATTTGACAAGTAAACGTTATATTTAGCGCACTTTTTTACTGAGCGTGTTACTTTTTACATTATATGCGTATATTTATATAAAACAAACACTTGCAAAAAATGTTTCGGTCGTGTAATATAAAACTATGGCAGTAAAGACTACTAACAGATACGGACGAATTACGATTTCTGACAGCGCCATCGCTATGACGGCGCACTATTCTGCCGCCGATTGTTACGGCATTGTGGATTTGGTTTCCAGACGTCTCACCGACAGCCTTATCGAGCTTTTCAACAAGCAACCCGCAGGTAAGGGCGTCAAGGTGGAGACGGTAAACAATAAGATTTATCTTGAGTTGTATGTGGTGCTCAGAGACGGCGTAAACGTGGATGCGATATGCGATTCCGTGCGCAGTACCGTCAAATACGACGTTGAGACGTATACGGGTATGCGTGTCAGCGGTATTGTGGTAAACGTCGTCGGCGTGAGACTTTAATGGAGAATTATTGATGAAAATTATAGACAGTACCAAGCTGAAAGAGATGTTCCTCGGCGGATACAAGAATCTTCAGCTTCACAAGGCAGAGGTGGATGCGCTCAATGTGTTCCCGGTGCCTGACGGCGATACGGGCACGAATATGTCTCTCACGCTCGCGTCTGCCGTAAAAGAGATCGAGAATTTGCAGGGAGACTGTTCTCAGATCCTGATAGATTTTTCGCGCGGCGCGCTCAAGGGCGCGAGAGGTAACTCTGGTGTTATCCTGTCGCAGATAATAAAAGGTCTTTCAAGGGTCCTGAGCGACGAAAAGACTATTACCACAAAAGAATTCGCGGTTGCGCTACACAGTGCGAGAGACGTCGCTTACAGCGCGGTCACAAAGCCTAAGGAAGGCACGGTTCTGACGGTCATACGCTATATGGCGGAAAACGCTCAGCCGATTGCCGCTAAAAATTCTTCTTTTCTCACGTTTTTTCCCGCTCTTATCGCTAAAGGAGAAGAAATACTCAAACAGACCCCCGAAATGCTCCCCGTGCTCAAAAAAGCGGGCGTCGTAGATGCGGGCGGACAAGGTCTTATCTATGTATTCGAAGGCTTCTACAAGGCTCTTGCGGGTATAGAGATAGCTCTTCCCGAAGGCGGCGAAGAAGAACATAAAAACGTATTGCCGCAGCTCGATACCGTGGGTAACGACGAGCACGATCTCGACAATATCAAGTATGCATATTGCACCGAATATTTCGTGATCAATCTCAAAAAACACGTCACGGACGAGGATATAGAAAAGCTCAGAGACAAGCTGATGGCGATCGGCGATTGCGTCATCGTCATAGGCGATATAAATCTCGTAAAAGTTCATGTTCACACCAACAATCCCAACCGTGCTCTGTATTACGCGCTGCAGCTCGGCGAGCTTGACAAGATCAAGATCGAAAATATGCTCGAGCAGCACCGTGCGCTCGTAAAAGCGCGTGAGGCGAACAAAAAGCCCATAGGCATCGTCTCCGTATGTGCAGGCGAAGGCGTTGCCGCAATGTTCAAAGAGCTGACCGTTGACGAGGTCATAGAAGGCGGTCAGACTATGAATCCGAGCGTTGAAGACATACTCCATGCCGTCGAAAAGGTGAATTCGGACAACGTCATCATACTTCCCAACAACAAAAACATAATAATGGCTGCCGAGCGCGTCAAGGAACTGACGAAGAAAAAATGCGTCGTTTTGCCGACCACCGAAGTGCCCGAGGGCATCAGCGCGGCGATAGTTTTCGATCCGTCTCTCGATTTCGACACCAACGTCGAAGAAATGACCGAGGCGTTCAAGCGCATAAAATGCGGCGAAGTCACCATGGCTATCCGCAATACCGAGCTTGACGGTTTCAAGATCTCCGAGGGTGATTATATCGGTCTCGACAGCAAAAAGATAGTTTCCAAGGCTGACAGCGTCGACAAAGCCGTGACAGATCTCGTCGAAAAGATCAAGGATGACGACAATGAGGTCATCACTCTGTATTACGGTCAGGACGTCAAAGAAAGCGATGCAAACGCGCTTGTCGAAAAACTCGAAAAGCGTTTCGACGACTGCGAGGTGGTTTGCTACAACGGCGGACAGCCGCATTATTACTACATGGTCGCCGTTGAGTGAGCGACGCAGGGTCGCTAGGCGTCGTCAGACGTCTTGCGGTGAGCCGTTACGATACGGATATTATCCGCCCCTTATCGGGCGGATTTTTTATTGTTCTGTGCCGAGTTTTTTGCCGGCGGAATGCGTTGCGGCGTTTATTCCGCGCGTCGGAAGAGATTTGCTTGTATCTGGCTGCTGCGTTTGTCCCCGTAAGCGGCGTGAGACGCGGCGTGTGGTAGTTTGTGCGGCAGTAAAAACGAGGCTCAAAATCAACGACAGGCAGCTTGGCGCGTATCGACGCAAATAGTAATACCGTCATCCGAGGCACGGTATTAGATGGTTCTTGATTTTTCAAAATCTGGATTTCATATCGGATCGGACATTCTGATAAGTCGCGGTAAAAATACGGTTTTGATAAGGAATCGTTCGAGAGCTTTGCAAGTTTCGATTGCGTAATTCGAGTTTCCGCTGTGAATGATCGGAATAATTTATACGGCTCAAGATGCAAAGTTTACGCGTGTTTCTGCAGTAATAGTGGCTTGAATAACATGTGCTGAAATTGCCGTATTGATCGTTATTTCGGTATGCAGACAATTTAGTTTGCGTAAAGTCATTGTGTTGTGATTTTATAAGCAATATATGGGGCGCGCAGTTTCTGCTGCTATTCGGTGCAATATAATCGCTGCCATACATTATGTAAAACAATATCAGATGGCGCGTTTGATTCCGTTTGCGTAAAGCCGCTGTGCAGAGATCGTATAGGCAATATGTGAGTGGGCGCAGTTTGCTACTATTAGTTGTAAAATAATCGTTGTCAGACATTGTGTAAAACAATATGGGATGGCACGTTTGATTTCGCTTTGAGTTAAAGCCACCGTGCGAAGAAAGTATATTTGGGGTGCGCAAATTCGATTTTTATGCGTTTGAAATAAAGTCGCTGACGTTGTGTAAATAACGTTCGAGGGTGTGTGACTTCTGTCATTATGTGTTTGTGATAAACAGCCGTCAGGCATAAAAAAAACAACATCTTTGGAGACGCGTGATTGGGGTGACGATCATAGCGTTGGACGGACTCAGATTTTTCGAGAACTTTATAACAAGCAAATATTAAAATCCTACGCTGAGTCCAGATGCGTCGGATAATGCGGATTACACAGATGATATAGTATGTGTTGTAAAGAATTTAACGCTAAAAGTACGCGAATTTATCGATAAAAACGCGTATGGAACCGGTTTAACTCGTTGCAGTATAAATATGTTCCGTTTACGATATGTTTCTGAAAATAAAAACATTATGTTTGCGTGAATTGCCGCAGTGTGCTTTGTGTTGTACGGGTTGCAAGAGGTTTATTTAGTATAATTCAACGGCAACAAACTCGAGTATCTGATCGTATCTGACAAAACGATTTTTTTCGGACTTATAGTGTTATGCGATTAATTGATTTAGTTGTGTTTTTCGGCGAAGGGTGGCAATTTATAAGCGTTTTTTTAATTGAAATACCGATAATTATTTGTTAGGCTGAAAAGACGGGCGGCGGGTTGTCGTGCGAACATATGTTTGCACAATATTCTTTCAGGTAAAATAAGACCAGGACGGTTGACTGATGATTATTAATATTAATAAATGCAGATCGTGATCATGCTTATCGGAGAGAAATGCCTTTATTATATCGATAAATTGAAACATAAATAATAATTAATAATACGAAATATGGATAAAGAGAAGGACAACGTATAACAAAATCCCGTATAGTGTGATTAATGATAAAAAAAGTATTAATTATATTTATTGTATAGTAATATCAATTAGTATCAATTAATATCAAGAATATTACAGTAACATTATTTGTATGCATGAATAAATCTTATGACTGGTTGGGCAAAATGCTGAGTGCTTTGAGGCGTGCTTAGTCAAGAATTTATCTCGGTTGAAATCCGTGACGATATTAAATGCGTCGGTAGGATTTTTGTTTTGTTGCATATCGGTTTTTCTCGGAAAGTATGATTATAGACGTATTAAAGTTTGGTTGCAAGCGTCGTCGGTAATTTTTGATCTCAAGTGCAGTCTTATGCGGCGTAAAATCGATGATTTTCGGTTTCGTCGTGTTATAATGTAGGTATGGATCTGATCAAACTTAACGGCGTAGGGAAAAAGACGCTTGAAAATCTTGCGATGCTCGGTATTACCGATGAAAGATCTTTGTTGGATTTCCTTCCTAAAGCATATTGGGATATGACCAGGGAAGGCGATCTTGCACATGCCGAGCACGGAGAGTATATTTTGTTGAAAGGAGAGATAGTAAGGCTGACTAAGGTCGCCAGGGTGCGCGCGGGACTCAATTTCTTCAGAGCCGAGATAGCGACGCAGAACGTCAATGTCAGACTCGTCTGGTTCAATGCTCCGTATCTTAGGGCTAATATCGAGGAAGGACGCAGGTATACCGTTTGGGGCAAAATTTCGCGCAAGGACGGGAGAGCCGAGATAGTCAATCCGGGATTCGAACCCGAAGACGGTGACAGGCTCAGCGGAATAGTTCCTATATATCCCGTGAGAGGAATAGTCAAGCAGGCGGTAATGCGCAAGATAACCGCCGATGCTGTAGAAAAATGCAGGGTCGAACCGTTGCTTGAATCCGACGAGCTTATGCCGCTTTCTGATGCGTACAGATACGCTCACGTTCCTCAAAGCAAAAATCTGGCGTTTATGGGCAGACGTCGTCTCGCGCTTGAAGAGCTGACTGCTAGGCTTGCGGCGTACAGGATTGCCAAGTCGGGTGAGAGCGGTCGTAAAGGCAGACGTTATCTGCTTGACTTTCATGATATGGACGATATAGTTGAGTCCTTACCGTATTCATTGACAAAATCACAAATTGACGCTGTTCGTCAAATTATGGATGATATGAAAAGCGAGAAGAGGATGAACAGAATGCTTCTCGGTGACGTCGGTTGCGGAAAAACCGTCGTGGCGATGATCACTGCTGCGTTTGCGGTAAGATGCGGCTATCAAGTCGCGATGATGGCACCGACCGAAATTCTTTCGCGTCAGCATTACGATAACGCGGTTTCTCTTTTGTCGCCTTTCGGCATTAGGTGTGCTTATCTTGCGGGCAGCCTTTCTGCGGCAGAGAAGAGGGGTATATATAATAATATAAAGAGCGGTGCTGTCGACATTGTGATAGGCACGCATGCCGTGCTAAACGATAAGGTTGAATTTTGCAATCTCGGATATATCGTAATAGACGAACTTCACAAATTCGGTGTGAGACAAAAGAGCGTGCTCGAGAATAAGTCGGGCGCCGTTGACGTCGTGGTCATGAGTGCGACCCCGATACCCAGAGTGCTTGCGCTGGGCGAATACGGGGACATTGACGTGAGCATGATTGAGAGCAGAAAGACTTTGGACGAATATCCGAAAACGTATATTGTTCCGTCGGGGAAAGAGAAAGGAATGCTCGGTTTTGTGAAAGAGCACGTTCTTTGCGGGGAGCAGGCGTATATCGTTTGTCCTCTCGTCGAAGACAGTGAGGGTCTCGAGGTGAGCTCGGCGAAATCCGTATACGACGAATTGAGAAAAGGCGTGTTTTCGGATTTGTCTGTCGGTTTGATATACGGGAGTATGAAAGACGAACAGAAAGAAAAGGTGATGCGCGCGTTTTACGATGGGGAGTATAAGGTCCTCGTTGCGACAAGCGTGGTCGAGGTAGGCATCGACAGTAAGGATGCGACGATAATATGTGTTATGAATGCCGATCGTTTCGGGCTGGCGTCTCTGCATCAGTTGAGGGGCAGGGTCGGCAGAAGAAGCGGGCAGACTTCGTATTGCTTTTTGCATACGCTGAAAGACGACGACTGTGAAAGGCTTGAGATCCTCAAGGATAATTACGACGGCTTTACTATTGCCGAAGAAGACGCGAGGATCAGAGGATACGGCGATTTTCTGGGGTTCAGACAGAGTGGAGGCGTGGGTGGCGCGCTTATAGACAAGAAACTTCTCGAGAGGAGCAGGAGGTATCTCGAGCTGTTGTTTATGCCCGAAAATAAGGAGAAACTTGAAAATCCGAGAATAAAAGAGTTCTTAAATAAGGCAAAAAATATATCAATGACCTGAAAAAAATTGGCTGAATTATTCTAAATTAATTCGATTTTCATAATTAATCACAGATAAACCCCTTTATTTATCGCATTTTATTTATTTTTGCGCGTATTATAATAGACTATTCGTTAATTTTATTATATAATTAATATATCTTCAATCCAAAGGTGCGATATGACAAAAAAATTCAGACAGCCGCAGGGCGTCAGCGACGCGTTGACGAGACAGTGCTACGCTAAAAACAAGATAGAGAGACAGCTGCTTGACTGTTTTGCGCGCTACGGCTATAACCAGATAGACACCCCCGTTCTCGAGTACGGAGATCTTTATTCCGCAGGTGCCGGGAAGGTCAACATGAACAAGCTTTTCAAACTGACCGATTACGACGGAAGTCTGCTTGTGCTGCGTCCCGACATGACGATGCCTATCTCGAGGATAGTTTCGACCAAGATACCCGAGGGTAAATATAAGTTCTGTTATAGGGGAAAAATGTTCAGGTTTTCGCAGGGCGAAGGTATGAGAGAGTTTTCTCAGGTCGGCATAGAACTTATGGGGGCAAGCGGGGTAAGTTTTGACGCCGAGGTGGTTTCTCTCGCCGTCGCGGCTCTTCTCGAAGCGGGACTCGAAGACTTTATCATCGACGTCGGCCACGTCGGATTTTTCAAAGGTCTTCTCGGGTCGCTCAATCTCAAAGACTCTGAGAGAAAAGAGCTTGCCGAACTCGTCGAGAGCAAAAATTCTATCGGCGAACAGCTATTCGCAAAAAGCGTTGGGCTGTCTGCTGAGAGTCAGGAGATCATTCTGAAGATGCCGATGCTTTTCGGGGGAGACGAAGTTTTTGCCGAGGCGAAAAAATACTGCGTAAACGACGAAATGAAAAACGCGGTGGAAGATCTTGAAAAACTGAATGCTATTCTGAATGCTCAGGGATATGACAGATACGTCAGCTACGATTTGTCCCTCGTCGGAGAGATGTCGTATTACAGCGGCATCGTTTTCAAAGGCATGTGCGAGCAGGTCGGTTCGTCCATTCTTTCGGGCGGCAGATACGATCACCTTTGCGACAGTTTCGACAGGGATATTCCCAGCGTCGGTTTTGCGATAGGCTCAGACAGATTGTTGCAGGCTCTTGCTGGAGCGGGCAAAATGCCGGTCAAAAACGCGAGAGACGTCGCGGTCGGCTGTTCGGAAGATTGCGTTGCAGAGGCACTTGCTTTTGTCACGGAACTTGTCGGCGAGGGGAAATACGTCGTGAACCTTTCTGTGTGCAAAGCGGGAGACGTTGAAAAATACGCAAAAGAAAACAGCACGAAACAGGCATATTATATTGACGGCAAAGGCAAGCGTCAGATTTTGTAAAGGAATACATATTATGGATAAAACGGTTACATTCGCTTTGGCTAAAGGAAGGCTCGCCGAAAAGTCGGCAGAGCTTTTGCAGAAGTGCGGAATTGATTGCGCCAATATTCTCGAGCCTACCCGCAAACTCGTTCTTACCGACGTCAGCGGCAAATACAAATTTATATTCGTCAAACCCAGCGACGTACCCGTTTACGTCGAACGCGGCGTTGCGGATATAGGTGTCGTGGGAAAGGATACTCTTATGGAAGAAGGGGCGAACGTCTACGAACTTGCAGATCTGGGATTTGCTAAATGCAGGCTCGCCGTAGCGGGCTATCCCGATTTCGATATGTCGGATACGAGGACGGGACTAAGGGTCGCGACGAAATACGGCAACATCGCCCGCAACTATTTTGAGAACAAAGGGCAGAACGTCGAAATAATCACTCTGCACGGTTCGATAGAGCTCGGACCTATCGTCGGGCTTTCGGACGTGATACTGGATATTGTCGAAAGCGGCAAGACGCTCAGAGAAAACGGGCTCACCGTTCTCGAAGAGATATGCGACGTTTCGGCGAGGCTTATAGTCAACAAGGTCAGTCTCAAGACAAAGGCGCAGGATATAAAGCCGCTTGTCGGCAGGATATTCGAAGTGCTTGACGAGAATAAGACGAAAGAATAAAAGAGGTTTTTATGATACCTGTTATAAAATACGGTAAAGACGATGCGAAAAGAGTTTTCGGCAGAACGCAGCTCGGCAATGCCGAATACGTCGGTGCTGTCGCGGAGATAATATCCGCTGTCCGCAGAGACGGAGATAAGGCACTTTTCGCGTATGCCAAGAAATTCGATAAGGCGGACGTGAGCGCGGAGACGATCCTCGTGACCGACGAGGAGATAAAGGCGGCATACGCCGAAGTGGACGACGCGCTTATTGAGAGCTTGCGCAGGGCGAAAGCGAATATTCTCGCTTATCACTCCCGTCAGAAAGATAAGTACAAAAACGAGTTTTTCGGCGGCGGGGCAAAAGGCAAAAGCACTCTCGGCTGGATATACAGACCTTTGTCGAGAGTCGGTCTGTACGTCCCGGGCGGCAAGGCGAGCTATCCTTCAACGGTTCTCATGACCGCGTTGCCCGCGGTAGCGGCTGGAGTGGGAGAGATCGTCGTAGCTACGCCGAATATAAAAAATCCGCTTATACTCGTCGCGTGTGCGGAATGCGGCGTTAAAAAGATATATAAGGTCGGAGGCGCGCAGGCGATCGCCGCGCTCGCTTACGGCACGGAGAGCGTAGAGAGGGTGGATCTGATCGCGGGGCCCGGCAACGTATTCGTCACACTTGCGAAAAAACAGGTGTTCGGAGACGTAGCGGTAGATATGATTGCGGGACCCAGCGAGATACTGGTGATCGCAGACGAAAGCGCGGATGCGGAGCTTGTTGCGGCGGATATGCTTTCTCAGGCGGAACACGACGAGCTCGCCGCGTCGATACTTGTCACGACAGACGAGAAACTGGCTGAAGACGTGCAAAAACAGATAGAGGCGCAGACCGCGCTTCTCCCGAGAAAAGAGATAATCGAAAAATCTCTTGCAAACAACGGCGCGATAGTGTTGTGCGACAGCATCGAAGAGGCGGTTGAGGTCGCGGACAGAGTCGCTCCCGAGCATCTCGAAGTTTGCACAAAGAATGCCTGCGACGTCGCGTTGATGCTGAAAAACGCGGGTGCGATATTCGTCGGAGGATACAGTCCCGAGCCGCTAGGGGATTATTTTGCGGGACCGTCGCACGTCCTGCCTACCAGCGGCAGCGCAAGATTCAGCAGTGTGCTCAGCGTGGACACGTTTATGAAGAAGACCAGTTATATCGAATACGACAAACAAGATCTGCTCGTCGGAGCGGACGATATAATCTCGATTGCGGAATGCGAAGGTTTCGACGCACACGCAAATACGATAAAAAGGAGAAAGAAAGCATGAGAACAGCCACTATCGAAAGAAAAACCAAAGAAACGCAGATAAAGCTTGTTGTCGGTCTCGACGGCAGCGCGAAAAACGAAATAGATACGGGCATAGGATTTTTTGATCACATGCTGCAGCTGTTCTCCTGTCATTCGGGTATAGATCTCAAGGTCGTCTGCAAAGGAGACACGAGGGTGGACGGACATCACTCGGTCGAAGATATAGGCATAGTCCTCGGCAAAGCGATTAATCAGGCTCTCGGCGACAAGATAGGCATCGCGCGTTATGCGAGCAAGACTATCCCGATGGACGAATCGCTTGCTACGGTAACGATAGATATAAGCGGCAGACCCTTCCTCGTTTTCAATGCGGAGCTTTCGGGCAAAGTCGGGGATTTCGATCTCGAACTCGTAGAAGAATTTTTCCGTGCGGTCGCTACTTACGGCGGCATCACGATGCACATAAATCTGCATTACGGCAGTAACTCGCACCACAAGGCGGAATGCATTTTCAAGGCGTTCGCGCGTGCGGTAAAAGAAGCAGTGACGATTGTCGGAACCGAACTTCCTTCCTCAAAAGGACTTATTGAGTAATGATAGCGATAGTAGATTACGGCATGGGCAATCTGCGCAGCGTGCAGAAGGCTTTCGAACTGCTCGGATACGACGCCGCCGTTACGGACTCGAAGTCGTCGCTCGCGGATGCGTCGCATATCGTTCTGCCGGGGGTTGGCGCGTTCAGAGACGCGATCGCCGCTCTTACTGAAAAAGGTCTGGACGAGGCGATAAAAAAAGAAGTCGCCAAAGGCAAGCCGTTTCTCGGGATATGCCTCGGCATGCAGATGCTTTTCGATAAAAGTTACGAGGACGGCGAATACGACGGTCTGGGACTTGTCGGAGGAGATGTCGTCAAATTCGCGACCGATCTCAAGATCCCGCATATCGGCTGGAATACGCTTTTTTACAACAAGCGCACGAGACTTTTCGACGGCATAGACGACAATTATTTTTATTTCGTTCACAGCTATCATGCGGCAAATGTCGCGAAATGCGACGTGGAGACGACCTGCGTTTACGGCTACGAGTTTGTCGCGAGCGTGAACAGGGACAACGTGTGGGGAGTGCAGTTCCATCCTGAAAAGAGCGGGGATACGGGACTCAGACTTCTCAAGAATTTCGGAGACATAAAATAATGATACTTTTTCCTGCAGTAGACGTTCTGGATAACCGCGCGGTCAGACTTCTTTACGGCGAGCGAGACAAGGTTACGGATTACGGCGACCCCGCAGAGCTTGCCGCGAAGTGGGCTGAGCTGGGCGCGGAGTATCTTCACGTCGTCGATCTGAACGGAGCGTTCGACGACTCTCTAGTCAATCGCGAGACGCTCAAAAGGCTGATAAAAGATGTAAAAATACCCGTTCAGCTGGGCGGCGGAATCAAGACTCTCGACAAGATAAAATTTTATCTCGAAGAAGTCGGCGTCACCCGTGTTATAATGGGGACCGCGTGCGTGACCGCCCCCGACGTTGCGGACAAGGCGTGTGCGCTTTTCGGCAACAGGATCGTAGCGGGGATAGACTGCAAAGACGGTTTCGTAGCGATAAAAGGTTGGGTGGAAAAAAGCTCTCTGACCGCAGAAAAAGTCGCGCTCGATATGAAAGAGAGAGGCGCTGATACGGTCGTGTTTACCGATATTTCCAGAGACGGCGCGCTGACGGGTGTCAATGCGGACGCAACGGTGGAGCTTGCGAAAAAAACTGGTATGAACGTCATTGCGAGCGGCGGGATGAGCTCTCTCGACGATATTGCAAAGCTTAAAAAGAACAACGTGTACGGCGCGATCCTGGGAAGGGCGATATACAACGGAAATATCGATCTGACCGCAGCGCTCGAGCTCGCGAAATGAGGTAAAAATGCTGGCAAAAAGGATAATTCCCTGTCTCGATATAAATAAAGGTCGTGTAGTGAAGGGCGTCAACTTCGTAAATCTCGTCGATGCGGGAGATCCCGTCGAGATAGCGAAGACCTACAACGCGATGCGCGCGGACGAGATCGTTTTTCTCGATATTACCGCGTCTCACGAGGGACGCGCTACTATGTACGACGTAATTTCCAAAGCCGCCGAACAGGTTTTCATACCTTTGACGGTCGGCGGAGGTATTTCGAGCGTCGAGCATTTCCGCAACCTGCTCAATCTCGGCGCGGATAAGATAAGCGTAAATTCCGCCGCGGTGAAAAATCCCGATCTTATCACTGACGCGGCATTGAAGTTCGGCAGACAATGCGTAGTCGTCGCGATAGACGCCAAACGTAACGATAATGGCGGTTTCGACGTCTACCTGAACGGCGGCAGAATCAATACCGGCAAGGACGCGATAGACTGGGCGATCGAAGCCGAAAAGCGCGGTGCGGGCGAAATATTGCTGACTAGTATGGATTGCGACGGGACCAAAGCGGGTTACGACATAGAGCTGACGCGCAGAGTTTCCGAAGCGGTGGGGATACCCGTGATCGCAAGCGGCGGTGCGGGCAACATGCAGCATTTCAAAGACGTACTGACCGACGGGAAGGCTGACGCGGCTCTGGCGGCATCGCTTTTCCATTTCGGAGAGATGGCGATAAGAGATCTCAAGGAATATCTGGCTCTCAGCGGCGTTCCCGTGAGAATGTGACGATTCCGTATTCGCGCGTCGATCTGCGATACCGGATCGTATACGCGCCTGGCGCGAAAGTCGTTCGTATGTTTGGCGATGCGTTGCGGCAGAAGATCGACGGGATCAAAAAGATTGGCAGATAGGAACAAAAAGCGTTTTACCGCCGATTATGCGCCGATTCTTCGAAACAAAGGCGATCGGCAGTCGGTGTGCTACATTTGAGCGGAAAAGGTTGCAATATAACGCCGCGCGATGTAAAATCAATAAAGAAAACAGGCTTGCCGAAACGGCAGGAAAGACGAGAGGAAAAATGACGGATTTCAAGTTTGACGAGAAAGGACTGATTTGCGCGATTGCGCAGGACGCTTTGAACGGCGAAGTGCTGATGCAGGCGTATATGAATAAAGAGGCGATCGAAAAGACGCTCGAAACGGGTTACGCTCACTATTACAGCAGATCCCGCAAGTGCCTTTGGAAGAAAGGCGAGACTTCGGGTCATACGCAGAAAGTCGTGCGTATGTATTACGACTGCGACGCCGACTGCGTGCTTATGATGATAATTCAGCAGGGCGCGGCTTGTCATACGGGTAACCGAAGCTGTTTTTACCGTCAGCTCAAAGAATTTGAATTTTGTCCCGATTATAAAGTGGTGTTCGAAGACGCGGCAACGATAAGCGACCGAGCCGAAAATCCCGTTGAGGGTTCGTATACCAATTATCTTCTGAACAAGGGCACCGAAAAGATATGCAAGAAGATAGGCGAAGAGGCGACCGAAACGGTCATCGCCGCATGCAAGGAGAAGAACGACGAGCTGGTCGGCGAGCTTTGCGACCTTGTCTATCACTCGCTGGTGCTTATGCAGGACAGGGGAGTCGCGATGCAGGACGTCTTTCACGAAATGATGAGAAGAAAGGGCAAAGCTCCCAATCCCAAATATGCCGAAGATAAGATCGTCTCCAACAGCGAACAGATAAAAAACAAAGAGTAAGCCGCCGTATTTTTCATCACGGCGATATGCGACAATGCAGGCATCCGGGATCGGGTGCCTTTTTTCATCGGATAAAAACTGATTTTATGCGCAAATAAATAATACTTAATAATAATTAAAAATAATACAAACTAATATCAAAATAAACAAAAATCTTCGGTTGCCGATGTGTGATCACTCCCTGTATGAAAAGCCGCGCTTTTCCCGTTATTTGCAGACTGATCTGAGGTGGAAAAACAAATCCGATTACGATATGATCCTGAAAATCGATATTGACTTTTTATATCAGACAATCTATACTGAAGATAATCTAGGGGGTGGGTTTCGGCAAATTCAAGTTCTTATTTTATATCGCTTTTGCATTTTTGCAGATAACGGGATGAGTTTGAGAGAATAAATCGCGAAGATTCGGTTAAATCGTTGATTTCAACTTCTTACTAATAATTGACGAATTTATCGTCCATGCAAATTGGCATAACGGCGGAAATAATTATGCTCAAGTTTATATGAACAAACTATATGCTGCCGGTAATTGTTATTTGGACGTGCTGTAATACAATTAAATTGAGTTTCTTATGAGCGTAAAAAAGAAAATTGCGATTTCGGTTTCGGTTATCCTTGTCGTTGCGATCATTGTCGCGGTTATCGTGATAGCGTGGGTAATGAGCGGTCTGTATTTAGCCAAGACGGGCGGCAAAATGGATGGCGTGAGTTATGAGGATACGAGAAAGGTATTCGGCGACGATTCGTTGTTCGTGGACGAAAAATATTTTGACGACATCGGCTTCGAAATCAGCTCTGCAAAGTATTCAATGATTAGTTTGATATAATTGTTGCATTTCTGAATAGTAATTTTATTGAGATTAAAAATTTAGCCAATAGTTTGTGATTTGAAGCTGTTGTCATGAAGTATTTGAAACATTGTGACCCGTGTTTGGGCACTACGTTTTGCACACAAGTAAATGTTATTTAATACAAAGTATTAGTTAGGAAATACAAACATAAATAGTTGTTTACTTAAGGTCGGACAACAAAACACCCAGCCAAAACTCTTTGTCGTTTACAAAAAGGTTCGACTGGGTATCGCGTGGTGGAGATAGAGGGGCTCGAACCCGCGACCTCTGCGATGTGAACACAGCGCTCTAACCAACTGAGCTATATCTCCGGAGTCACAAATCTATTTTAATCAATGTTGTAATAAAAATCAATAATATTTTTGAATAAATTTGAAAAATAAGATATTTTTTTGAGAAGCAGCGTTGAAACAAGTTGAAATCGGGGGGCAGGCGAAAAGGTCGAAAATTGTCCCGTCGCATAACGCTGTTTTTTGATATAATTATAATGACTAGCGAAAACACGGTGTTCAGACCGCTCGCAACCTGAGGTTGACAAATTGCAAATCGGAGGTTTGTAGACCGCAACCCGAAAGTATGTTACGATGAAGTCGACAAAAAAAACGAAGGAGGAGTCACAATGATTTTTGCCGATAAACTTATCAGGCTCAGAAAAAAATCCGGGATGTCTCAAGAAGAACTCGCAGATAAACTAGACGTGTCGAGGCAATCCGTTTCCAAGTGGGAGAGTGCGCAATGTCTGCCTGATTTGTCTAAACTCGTCTCTATAAGCAAAATTTTTGACGTGAGTCTGGATTACCTCATAAAAGAAGACGAAGGTAAAGAGGATTTTGTTAATGAAACGGTGAATGAAGAAGTCGTCAAAAAAGCGGCAGAGAGAGCTGTATCCTATGCACGATTTTCAATGTTTTCATTATTGAGAAAGGCTTTGGCTCTGATATTTTTATGCGTTTCGCCGTTTGTGATGATCTTTTTGCGCCGTGACGTAAGGTTGAGTGCTGCGGGATTTGAAGATATTTACGGCGAATGGGAAGGCGTAGTAGATCAAGGCGTTTTCGAGCAATGGCAAAACATGTTCGACAATACGATCGGGATAGGTTATAACGAGGCGATGAAAAAAGGGGTTGTCGCGTTTGTGATACTTGCCATCGTAGGCGTGGCGATCGCCGTTTACGATTTCGTCAGGAGCAGGGCGGTCGTTTTTGCTGAAGAAACGGACGCTGAATCTAAAAAAACATTATATTCGGGCAGAGATTATTGCAATACGAACCTGATTTTGCTGGTCTCGTCGGCGGTCGTAGGAATCGTGGCTGTCGTACCTTCGATAGTTGCGTCGTTTACGTCTTTCAGCGAGGAGGGAGGAGTGGCGGTCTGTCTGTTGCTCTCGGCTGCCTCTGCGTTACTGTTCTGCTTTGCAGAGAAGAGGATAGAGACCGCGGTGCGTTTCGGTGTGCGAAAAGTTGCCGGGAACGGTGTTTCGGCATCGGACAAAGCAACGATCTGCAGCGCATACTGGATGACGGTCATATTCGTATATTTCGTATGGAATGTATGCGACTTCGACAATTCTACGTCGTGGGTAATTTTGCCCGTAGCTTCGGTAATATCGGCGTTTGCGTTCGCTGTTCCCGACTTTATAAAAGAACGCGTCTACATAAAGCAAAAATAAACAGTATTCTCTGAGAAGTTATGCATTGAGCGCAGGACCGCCGTACGGCGGTCCTGTGCTTTCCGTTATCTCAAAAAAACAAATGTAAAAGCTCGAGAGATAAAAAGGACGAGTATCATCTGTCGAACACGTCTTTGCTTACGAACCCGTTGTAAGAATACAAAGGCTTTCCTTTGTTTATTCTGTCGAGAATATAGCGTTGCAGCGCGTTTTTCGGCGAATAATTCGCTCGGTCCTTTTTATAGCCGAAAATGCGGCGTTCGTTCATGTCGTTGTCGGGAACGCGACCGAGAAGAGTGAAGGTTTTGCCGAATTTCACTATATTTCTGTCTTTGCTAAGCACTTGTTCGAGTTCGGGGTCGAGGAGCCATGTTATCACGTTGTAACAGCGGTACTTATAGTCGGGATAATATTCCGCGAAAAACGCGTTTGCCGAGGCGAAAGAGCGCAGGCAAGCGTCGCTGTCAAGTTTTTCCCCCTGAGGTATATGCAAGGCAATGCATTTTTCTCCGAGTCTGTATGGACAGGAGATCACATTCTTAAATCTTGCGTGCGGCAGGATCGCAAAACGCGAAAATTCAAACTGCAATCTGCCGAGTCTGAAAATACGCATGCTTAGGTGTTTTGCTAGCCAGCGAACGTTTACGAGCCCTGCGGTGCCGTATTGTTCGTATGCGTTGTCGCACCAGATCTTTATATCTGAAAAAGTAGAGAAAAATATTTCGTCGGGGATGCCTTTCTGTTTGTAATTTTCGTAAGTCGAGGGCAGCGCGTAAAGCACGAGCGCGAGTTTTTCGAGCGGAGTGAATTTCTTTGTTTTTGACGTGCGTCCACGCAGAAGGAAGGGAAGATATTTGCGGTATTCGTTGCCGTTCCTTTTTGCCGAATCGAGCGCGGAGGCGAGGAGTTCGGAATTAAGCCCCAGTTTTTTGTAATTAAAGTCGTTCATTCTCAAAAATCTATTTCTTTTTTTATTTTTATCGGTTGCATTGCTTTGACGATCTCGTTTACGGTTTTGTAGACGAAAAACCGTCCCTGTTTCGCGCCGCAGTTTTCGCAGACGTTCATAGGATATACTTCGTCAACGGTTTTGCTGTATTCTTCCCGTATTTTTTCGGGGAAATTCCTTATGAGGATCTTATCGTATTTTTCAAGATCTCCAAGGACGTGCAATCCGTAGAATTCGATTTCGGGATATGCGAGATGAGCCGAAAGATCCTGATATTTCAGCAGACGGCTTTTATCCCATGGAAACGTCACGTCGTCATCCGTATCGTCGCAGAATTTCAGATATGTAATTATTTCCGTAGTTTTACCGCAGTGCCAGCATTTTCTTTCAAACGAGTAAACTATAACGTGGCTGTCTCCGTCTTTCGGGGTAGGCAGTATACGCAGATTGTCTGAGTTATAGCGGTATTCTTTCCCTTTTTCCGAATACCTGACCACCGTCTTGTCTCCTTTTACTTCGAGACTGTATGCCTGTTTTATTTCTCCCGTACGGATTATTTCGAATTTTATCATAATTTTGACCCCCTTGCGTATATAATATCACAAGATATTGAAGAAAGCCATTCGATTTGAAACGTCCGAGTCATTGCCGCTAAAAAAACTGATACAAAATTGCGAAAAATACTTTACAACAAAACTATTATTTGATATATTATAAAGGCACTTGCGGAAGCATAGCTCAGCTGGGAGAGCACCTGCCTTACAAGCAGGGGGTCATAGGTTCGAACCCTATTGTTTCCACCAATTATTCCGTTATTTACGGATTATCCCGTGAGCATAACGTCAATAATCGGACATATAATGTTTCGAAGAGACGTTATACTCAACAGCGGGAACGTGCGGGAGTGGCTCAGTGGTAGAGCGTTGCCTTGCCAAGGCAAATGTCGCGAGTTCGAATCTCGTCTCCCGCTCCAAAATGATAATTTTGCGGGAGCGAGATTTTTGCGGAATGCAGTCGACTCGCAAGATGCAGGAAGATGCTTAGCAAATAACTGCGAGACCCGCTCCAAAATGATAATTTTGCGGGAGCGAGATT
>CALWHF010000007.1 GCA_944380305.1 uncultured Christensenellaceae bacterium | reverse complement strand
TTCATATGATTTCTCCTGTTGTGTTTTTTTGTTGCAATTTAATTATACAACAGATTCATATGAACTCTTTTTTTGTTCTCAAAGTGTTGCACTTGAAAGTATAATTCACCGACAATAGAAAAAACCGCTCTTTCGAGCGGTTTTCGTATTTTTTTTGTCTTGTCGGAGCGATTGTCAGATCTCGTCATCGTCGTCGCCGTTTTCTTCTTCTTCATCCTCTTCGTCGTCTCCGACGTCGTTGATGTCGTAATTGAAATCGTCGTCGAGGTCGTCCTTGTATTCTTCCTCCTCCTCTTCTTCTTCCTCTTCGTCGTCGAAGGTCTCGCCGTAGTCGTCGCTGTCGAAGTCCTCGTTGTCGTCGAACGGCTCGTCGTAGTCATTCCACGCCTCTTCTTCGGCAAGTTCGTCGAACGAAACTTCGTTTTCGTCTTTTTCTTCGGGCTGGTCGTCCTTTTCGTATTCTTCGTCAACGCCGTTTTTGCCCGCCTTGCGTGCGCATTCGGCGCAGATTTTTTCACCCGGTTCGAGATAATTGGTGTGACATATCGGGCAAAGGAGTTCGTCTTCGTCCTCGTCTTCGAGCAAAATCGCGCCTCCTATCTTGAGTTCGGCTTTGCAGACGTCGCAATAATCCTCTTCCACGGGAATCCAGTTGAGTTCGCATCTGGGACATTTTTTGTATTTAGCCATAATCGTTACCTCACAATTTTTCCGAAAACAAAGGTAAAAATCTCCCATACCTTTGCGTGTAGTATTATATTCACTATTGCGCTGTTTGTAAACACTTTTTCCTTATTTTTTCGATATTTTTACATTTTCTATATATAAGTATGCGCGCAAAGCTTTCAAGGACGGAAAATCATGAAAAAAGTATGATTATTCGGTTTAATCTTCAATGAGAATGAGTGACATTTTTTCTTCTTCGGTATCAGGAAAATACAGATGCACAATATTGCCGACAGTATTTATTATTCTATCGATAAAAGCTCTCGGGCTTTTTGCAAAAAGAGGCAAATACAGTTTAATGGAATTAAAATACGCTATGTCGGCATTTTCATAGTCGCCGGCTTTTTTATATGCGTTACCCAAACTGAAAAAGGTCCTTGCTAATTCGTTATCGAAACCTCCATCGGATTTGCTAGCGTATTCGCGGTATATTTCCAGCGCGGCATTATAGTGGGAAACGGCTTTTCCGAAGTCGTTTTTCTGTATATACAGCAGTCCGAGATTACAATGAGTATTTGCAATAGAATTTTTAGCGAAATTATCAGAAAAAGACAGAAGTTTGTTTTGAATTGCGAGAGATTCTTCGAGGAGCTTTTCCGAATCGTCATAATTATTGACCTGAATAAAATATTCTCCGAACAAATTGCATGCGTCGGAAACGGTACATTCATATGCTTCGGGATTGTACACGGCCAACTCCTTCGAAAGAGAGAGAGCTTTTTCGCAAAGAGATTTGATGTAAGTCATATTAAATCGCCCTTCGTAAAATTCGTAATCTTCGATTAAAAAGTCATCGTTGTTATCAGAATCTTCATTTTCTATTGCAAGTTGGTTTTGCAATTCCGATATTTCAGTTGCCATAGAACAGAGATTCTTTTCTTTATATATTCCTATAAGAAAAGAGCAGAATTCATTGAAGAAATTACTGAAAGATTTTTTATCGGAAGAGATCAGGGCATCCTTGGTTTTAAGTGCGGATATAAAATATCTGTCTGTGATTTTGTGACGAATAATTGCACAATACAATCCCGCAAGGCGTTTGCAGATGTCTATGATTTCCTCTTTATAATCGCTGTGTGCGGATTTGTATGTCTTTTCGAGTTCGGTTAAAGAATCAGCGTATAGTTTTGCCGCTTTTTTATGTCTGTTGGTTTGATAATAAAGCTGGGCGAGCTCTTTGCGGGCGATGGCTTTGTAAAAACAGAAATCGTTGTCGTTTTGCATGCGGTCGTAAATCTTTATCGATTCATTGAATTGATATTCCGCCAGATGGTGATGATTGAGAATATAATTGACTTTTGCCTGGTTATAGTAAGATTCTGCAAGATAACTGTCTTTATCGGGGTTGTTTACAGCAATTTTTTTACATAAATCGTGTGCGGTTTCGAAATGAGCAATGGCATTCTGAAAATCTTTTATACAAAGAAATGCTTTGCCTTGCAGGTTTTCCAAAGATATGTTTTTGTCATAGGACAATTCGGAAATATTGTCTTTCAGACAGTCTTGCAGTTTATTACAGATTTCGATGCATAATTTATAATTTTTTTGATCATACAGAAAATAAGCGTATTCAAACATGATCGTCTTCGGCATTTCAGGTCTGTCGATAACCTGCACAATCGCTTTTTTGTAAGAATCATAGATTGCAGACCAGTCGGCTTTTGCTTTCAAAGCGAGTATTCTAAGCCGGTATTCTTCAATAAAACATATCCGTTCTCGTGTTATATCGGCTTGCAAAACGTCGAGCTTTTTAAGCCCGTTGTCTATATCGTCGGGAGACAACAGTTCGAGAACGCCGTCGTAGTTACCTTGATCGAAAAGTTTTATCGCCTTTCTCATATTATCCGTTATGTTTTTCCCTTCCGAAGTAATTGCAGCCAATTTTGTGCCAATGTTGAGTATGCTGTCGGTCAAATCGTCGAGGTCTTCTTTTATTCGTTCGCATTCTTTAGTGCATTTAGACAGATCTCTGTAAAGTTTCATGTTGTTGTGATCGGCTTCGTACATCTCTTTGAGTCGGTTCCGTTCGTTATTAAGCCGTTTACTCTTTTCGAGGAGAGAGATATATTCGGCATTGTCTGAAAAAAGAGGCAGCTGCTTTGTCGATATGATTCCGAAGTCGTCAACAGATACGATTTCGTCGTCTACTTTGATGGTTGCGTCGATAAATCCGTTTACCTGTAGCTGAGTGATGATACCGAGTTTCAGAGAATCGATGTGCTCGTATTCCCTGTGATAATGCAACAGTTCGTTGTCGATTATACGCATTATATTTGAAATTTCTTCGGGAATAGATTCGTTGTCGGGTATTTTCTTAAAATATACGACAACTTTCGGACGATTGTGTTTTACAAAAGATTGAAATGCGAGATCGAGCTCGTGTTTGGTTAGTTCTCCAGCACGTTTCCAGAATAAAATAAAGCAAAGATCTGATTGCTTTATTATTTCGTCAAGGGCAAGCTGACTGCCGCCTGTTTTCATGGAATGATCCATATAGTCGCTTTCGCATTTGTAGAGTTTGATATAAACGCCTTTGGATACATAGATGTTATTGAGCTGGTTTATAAAATCGCCGACGGCTATACGGTCATCATGTATTTCAGTGATGGAAGATGCCAAAAAGAAACTGATGATTTTTTGCATTAGTACCTCTTGCGAAACAAAATATTGATATTATTATATCATAAAAAAACCTTTTGTTCAATAACGGGAAGTGTTTCTCATGAGAAAAACAATCCGCGCCGTCCAAGGGGGAGACGACGCGGGAAAAGGGGTGTGCGCGACGCGGCGTGAACGCTGTCGCGCGATGGGGGATTGTTGCTGCGTTGAGAGAAGTGCGGTCAGACTGCGCCTTCCATTATCATCTTGTCGGCGAGCAGAGCTATGAATTCGCCGTTGGTAGGCTTGTCGTTCGAAGAATATATCTTGATCCCGAAGATCTGATTGATATTTTCTATTTTACCTCTGTTCCATGCCACTTCGATCGCGTGACGGATCGCGCGTTCGACCTTTGACGGCGACGTGTTGAAATTTTCCGCTATGCCGGGGTAAAGTTTTTTGGTTATGCTGTTTATGACTTCGGGGCTGTCTATCGTCATCTTTATCGCTTCGCGCAGGAACTGATAACCCTTGATGTGCGCGGGTATGCCCACGGATATGAATATGTTCGCGAGCTTTTCGTCGAGAGTGTGGCGAGAGCGGCGTATCGCTTGCCTGACCTGAGATTCGTCGTCCTTGACCGCTACGGGAGAGTATTTGACGCGAGTGCACTCGATGAGCCTTTCTTTGAGAGCTTTTGGGGATACCGGCTTGAGCATATAATAATCAGCCCCCGCTCCTATCGCCTTGCGGATGAAAGCGTCGCCCGTAAGTCCCGAAGTCATTATGAATACGGGTCTTTTGCGAAGTTTGGAAAAATCCACGTTCGCAAGCACGCCGTAGCCGTCGAGATTGGGCATGACGATGTCCAGCGCGACCGCGTCGGGGTGCAGGGTCTCTATCTTGGCGATTGCGTCCAGTCCGTCGCGGGCAACGCCCACCACTTCTACGTCTGCGTCGCCGTCGAAATTGTCCGACAGCGATTTTGCGCAAGAGCTTTCGTCGTCGGCAATGATAAGTCTTATTTTCTGCATAATGTTACCTCCGTTTTCTGACAAAATTCATTTTATTGCATTCGGATTTTACATCAAAGAAAAAAACGGAGCAAAATGCGCGGATTTGACCTATAATTCGCGGTATTATCACAAAAGTTATTTTATTGTAATAATATTAATTTCATTTGTAATATCAGCGGTTTTGTGATAAAATGTACGCATGGAATTCAACGAAAAACTGAAATTACTCAGAGAAGAAGAGGGCATATCGCAAAAGACTCTTGCCGAAAAAGTCGGCGTTTCTCAGTCTGCGGTTGCGCAATGGGAGGCGGGCAGTCGCAGACCGACGTCAGATGCCGTAGTCGCGGTAGCGCGATATTTCGATACTTCTGCCGACTTCCTGCTTGGACTTGTAGACGAAAGGCTGCGTCTCGTGCCCTATTACAAAGGACTTTCGGAAAAAGAACAGCCTTTTATGCAGGCGTATTCTCAGCTGACGTCCGCTCAGAAGAGCGCGGTAGGAGAAATAGTCAGGCTGATGCTCGAGAACAAATAAAGGGAAACTGCGACAGGGGCGGGATGCGTCGGAGACTTGCATCAAGACGAAAGACAACGCTTTGCGGATAGAGGAAACTTTTCAGGCGTCGCGCGTTTACGCGTCGGTGCGCAGGTGCGAATACGATTGACTATGCGCGCAGTCGATGTTATAATTTTGCTATGCAAACGGCAACGGGAAAGGCTTTGAAACCTGCACGGAACAGAATATGGGAGCTCGATTTCCTCAGGGGGGTATGCGTTCTTCTGATGATATTCGACCATTTCATGTTCGACATAGGCGATATTTTCGGTGCGAAATGGGCGGCGGCTCACGGTACGGACTTTTTTATAGGTCTTTACGAGCGCGCGCAAATATATTCCGTAAGTTCGCTCAGACTCGTCACCCAGGAAATAGTGGTATGGATATTCGCTCTGCTTTGCGGAATATCATGCTCTTTTTCGAGGAACAATCTGAAACGAGGGGTGCAGGTAGCGGTTTTCGCGCTGATAATCACGGTTGTCACGACGTATATGAATATGCCCGTCAGATTCGGGATATTGCATATGTTCGCAGTCGCAATCCTGCTTTGGGTGCTGATAAATTTCATTGCTCGCAAAGACAAGTGGCGCACGGCAGTGATATGTCTCACGGTCGGAATAATGATTATAATAATAAACGAGTTCTGCTCGGCAAGATACGCGATCGACAGACAGGCTTTTTCCGATAACTGCGACTGGTATTTTATCGGAGACTGGATGCTCGGAGGAAGAGATTTTTATTCGGCGGATTACTATCCGATATTCCCGTCGGTCGGCTATATGCTGATAGGGGCGGGCGTCGCGCCCATGCTGTACCCGAAGAGGAGATCACTGTTGCCGTGGCTGGGGGAATACGACTGGCACGCACCGTTCGGTTTCTGGGGCAGGATAGCGATATGGGTGTACGTTCTGCACCAGGTAGTCATCGCGGTCATTCTTGCGGCTGTCAGCTGGCTGTTCATAACGCCTGGCGATTTCGTCATAATCTAGGATAACGGACACGGGTACAGGGAACCCGTGGAAGTATAAATATAATGTCAAACAACCTGCGGGCGCGTCGCGCCCGTTTTTACGGAGGCAATATGGAGTGCAACCACGACTGCTCTTCGTGCGCGTCGGCGAATTGCGGAGAGCGCAAAGAAGAGAAGAAAAAGAACGGCGGATGCCGCGTCAAAAAGGTAATAGCGGTAGTCAGCGGTAAAGGCGGCGTAGGCAAATCGCTCGTCAGCGCGTTGACCGCAAGCGCGCTTGCGAAAGACGGCGGCAAGGTCGCCGTGCTCGACGCGGACGTTACGGGTCCTTCGATGGGCAAGGTTTTCGGCGTCGGAGGCAAGGCTTACGGCAACGGCGAAATGATAGTTCCCGCAATGACTAGAAAGGGCTCGAAACTCATTTCGGTCAATATGATGCTCGAGCACGATGACGATCCCGTGATATGGAGAGGACCGCTGATCGCGGGTATGGTCGAACAGTTCTGGACGGACGTAGACTGGGGCGACGTCGACTATATGGTAGTTGATATGCCTCCCGGCACGGGCGACGTTCCGTTGACCGTGTTCCAGAGTCTGCCCGTTGACGGTATATTGATCGTTACTTCTCCGCAGGAACTCGTTTCCATGATAGTCGCAAAGGCTCTCAAGATGGCTAAGATGATGAACGTGCCCGTTCTGGGAGTTGTCGAGAATATGAGCTATTTCGTATGTGACGGCTGCGGTAAAAAGCACTTTATCTTCGGTGAATCGAAAGCCGAAGAGGTATGCCGGCAATACGGCGTCAGACTGCTGACGAGACTGCCGATAAATCCCGCACTCGCGAAACTCTGCGACGATGGCAGGATAGAGGACGCCGAATGTCCCGAGATCGCGCCCGTCGTAGAAGCGGTGAAGAAAGCGACAAAGCGTGAACGCGTATAATTATTCATCATTTGCAAGTTTATGCAGCGAAATCCATTGCCGTCCGCCTTTGCGCGGACGGTTTTTTTATTTGAAATGCCGCTTTTTCAAAGGGTTTTCTCTTTGTTCATGTAAAAAAACATATTATACGCTAAAAAAATACAAAAACTCTTTTATTTTATGCGAAACATATGTTATAATGTTTTCAATATTCAAAAATCCGTATAAACGGAAGGAGAGAATTATGAAAAAGATCATTATTTTGACGATCGCTCTCGTCGTTGCCGTCAGCTGCTGTTTCTTTGCGGTTGCCTGCACCGACAATTTCGATTACGAAGCACAAAAAGCCGAATACGCGGCTAAGACTTCATACAAGGTCGGCGTAATCCAGCTTGCGCCTCACGACGCGCTCGATCAGGCAAACAACGCGTTCTGCGAAGAACTGACCAAGCTGCTCGCCGCAGAAGGCAAGACCGTTACCTTCGAGAAGGACAATGCTCAGGGCGAGGATGCAAACAACAGCTCGATCATCGACAGCTTTATCGCAAAAAACGTGGATCTGATCTATTCGATAGCTACCGCGTCTTCTCAGACGGCGGTCAGCAAGGCTAAGGATTATCACATCCCCGTAATATTCAACGCGGTGACCGATCCCGTAGATGCAAAGCTCGTTGACAAGCTCGAGGGACAGTCCAACTACGTTACGGGAGTATCCGACATCAACCCGATAGCAGAGCAGGTTGATCTGATGGTCGAACTCATGGGCGGCAAGACAGACGATCTGACGATCGGCGTGCTGTACGTCAGCAAGGAGACCAACTCCGTAGTGCAGAAAGACAAGGTCAAGAGCGCGTGCGAAAGCAAGGGTATCGCATTCGTCGAAGAATCCATCGACGGCGTAGACAACATAGGCAACGCTCTCGTATCGCTGAAGGGCAAGGGTGCGGACATCGTATATCTGCCCACCGACAACGTGCTTGCGGCGGCTGCGGCAACCGTTCACACTCAGAACGTCAACAAAGAGACAAAACTTCCCATCGTATGCGGCGAAGGCGGCATGGCGTCTCTGTGCGGCGTTGCTACGCTCAGCGTCGATTATTCTTATCTCGGCAGACTCGCGGCTCAGCAGGCATTCGAGATACTTATGGGGCAGAAAACCGCGAAGGATATTCCCGTTGCCAGCCAGACCACCGATTTCACCTACGTCGTGAATACCGAAGTGGCAGAGATGATAGGATTCACCATTCCCGAAAGCGTATTGAACAAGGCACAATAAAAGGATATTCTCTCCGCTCCGGAACGGGGCGGAGAGAGCAGGAAGAATACAAATGGCGACTATATTTCTCGGTGGCTTGAATCAAGGAATGCTGTGGGGTGTGATGGCGATAGGCGTCTACATAACTTACAGACTTCTCGATTTTGCCGATCTGACATGCGAAGGCAGTTTCGCACTCGGCGGTGCCGTAGCTGCGACCCTGATACAAAACAGCGAATGGCACGGCATGGCTGCGTGCTTTATCGCTTTGCTTGCAGGTGCGGGAGCGGGGCTCGTTACCGCGCTTTTGCATACGAAACTCAAGATAGCCCCGATACTTTCGGGCATCATCACTCTTACGGCGTTGTACTCGGTCACGCTGATAACCATGAACAACAAGGCATCGATAGGATTGCTCAACGTGCCGTTGTTCTATTCGGTATTCGGCGGAATGGCGAGCAGATACAGCATACTCATCATGGGACTTATCTGCATCACGGCGGTCATAGCTGCGTGCTACTGGTTTTTCGGGACAGAGATCGGCAGCGCGATAAGAGCTACCGGCGCGAACGAAAAGATGTGTCGCGCGCAGGGTATCAATACCGATAACACGAAGATAATAGGGCTCGTTATTTCCAACGCTCTCATAGCCCTTTCGGGCGCGCTCGTGGCGCAGGAACAGGGCACTGCGAGCTGGACGACGGGTCAGGGCGCGATCGTCGCGGGACTTGCGGCGGTCATAATAGGAGAGACAATAATTCCTTCCAACAGCAATTTTGCCGTGACTTTAGGCGCGGTCGTCGTGGGCAGCATCATATACCGTATAATTTACGCTTTGGTGTATTATGTCGGTCTGCCTACCGAATATATAAAGCTGAGCACGGCGGTGCTCGTCGTCATTGCTCTCTGTCTGCCTGCGATAAAGGCAAAAGGTGCTGCGGGAGTCAAGAGCCTTGATAATTTCCTTATAAAGAAATATCCGAAGTACGCCGAATACGCAAAGCGCAGAGACGAGAAAAAAGCTGCGAAAAAGGAAGCTGAACGTCAGAAACTGCTCGGCACGATAAATTCTCTGACCGAGCAGCTCAAGACCTGCACCGACGAAAAGACTGTCAGAAGAATGCACGCAAAGCTGGTCAGGACTAAGGAAAAGTACGTCGAAAAGTACGGTTCCAAGGCACTCGAAGAGGCGGAAGAAACGCAGAACGTGTTTTCTGTTGCTCCGATAGGAGGTGAGGGCAAATGAGCATGCTGAGTCTCAAAAACGTGTCCAAGACTTTCAATATGGGCACGGTCAACGAAAAGAAGGCGATAGTGAATTTGTCTCTCGAAGTCGAAGAAGGTGACTTCATTACGGTCATAGGCGGCAACGGAGCGGGCAAGTCCACGCTGCTCAACCTTATCGCGGGAGTTTATTTCCCCGAAGAAGGCACGATCGAGCTTGACGGGCAGAACGTGACGAAACTCAAGGAATTCAAAAGAGCAAAATATCTGGGCAGAGTGTTTCAGGACCCGATGACGGGTACGGCGGCAAACATGGAGATACAGGAAAATCTCGCACTTGCAAACCGCAGGGGCAAGATCAGAGGTCTTTCATGGGGCGTTACGCACAGGGAAAAAGTCGATTACAAGTCCCAGCTCAAGATACTCGGTCTAGGTCTCGAAGACAGAATGACGGCAAAGGTCGGATTGCTTTCGGGCGGGCAGAGACAGGCTCTTACGCTGCTTATGGCGACGATGAAAAAACCCAAGGTGCTGCTCCTCGACGAGCATACCGCGGCACTCGATCCGAAGACCGCCGAAAAGGTGCTTTCGGTCACCGAAGAGCTGACGAGCATAAACAACCTGACGACGATAATGATAACCCACAACATGAAAGATGCGATACGCTACGGCAACCGTCTTATCATGATGAACGAAGGCAATATCATATACGACGTGCGCGGTGAAGAAAAGAAAAATCTTACGGTCAGCCAGCTCCTCGAAAAGTTCAAGATCGAGAGCGACAAGATGTTGATGATATAAAAAACGCCGCGGCGAACCGCGGCTTTTTTACGCGACCTTTGATTTTGCGCAGCAAGGAGAGATAATGGAAAAGATAGCAAGTTTTTGCATAGATCATACGAGACTTTTGCCCGGACTTTATCTGTCGAGAAAGGACAGGTGCGGAGATTGCGTCGTGTCGACTTTCGACCTGAGAATCACCGCGCCGAACCGCGAACCCGTCATAGATCAGCCCGCGCTGCATACGATAGAGCATCTGGCGGCTACATGGCTGAGGAACAGCGAAATAAAAGACAGAGTGGTCTATTTCGGTCCTATGGGCTGTCGCACGGGTTGTTATCTGCTGGTGTTCGGAGAGCCTTCGTGCGAGGAGATGAAAAAGTACGTCATCGGTGCGTTCGACTTCATAGCGGGATACGAAGGAGAGATCCCGGGAGCGAAAGCGGACGAGTGCGGCAATTATCTCGAACAGAATCTCTCTACGGCGAAATATTACGCGACAAAATACGTTAAAGAGCTGAGGGAGAATCTGCGTACGGAATACCCCGTGAAACAGTGACGAAAGCGTTAAGAGAATTATCCGGATACGGCTGCCGTTCCGCCTTCGGGCGGGGCGGTTTTTTGACGTTCGGCGCGCGCGAGGTTTTTATGTCGAAAACGAGGCAAGAGGCGCGAACGGAAAAACGCGGTTATTTATTTTGCGTCGTCGCATAATAATGCAACGGCTTTTATTGCGGCAAAACTTGACCGATTTGCTTATACCGAAAACGTCTACGGCTTTCTGTATTATTATAATGTGTTTATCGACACGGATACGTTAAAATTTTCTACGACGAGGATCCGTTTTTCGTGAAGGACGTCGGGTAAGGGCGAAATATCCGATGCGGGCAAAGTTTCCGATACGACAGTTTATACGAGAAATATACAAAAATCGCGCGCGTTTCGGTACGCGGGTATGTACAAAACGGGTATGTGCGCGAGCATATTTTATATGCGATTGCGTTGCTTTTTACAAATTTCCGTAATATAATATAAACGCGTTTAAGGAAGACTCGCGAGCGGGCTAAGCGACGGGTGTCGCAGAAATAAAAGGGACAGGATTGCCGCAAACGATGCGGCTAAGGAGAAAATCATGAAGAGATCGATTTCCGTTTTACTCATAATTGCGTTGGTATTTGCAGGCGTTTTTGCTTTGCTTGCATGCGACGCCGAGGAGGTCAGTACCGAACAGGGCGGCGATACCGCGTATGCCGATACTGGCATCAACGTCGTTTACTGGGAAGACAACGCGGTAAACGTCGGGATGGACGAGGTCGTCGGTCTGTTCGAATCCGTACCCGAGAGAGAAGGATATTATTTCGGGGGCTGGTATTTCGACGTCAACGTATGGCAGGAACCCGCCGATTACAACGACGTTGCGGGAGCGGAAGACGGAACGATTCTTTACGCCAGATGGCTTGACGAGGACGAAGTCGTCAAAGTGACTTTTTACGACTGGAGCGATTCGCTCGTACTGTACAGC
The DNA here is from genome assembly GCA_944380305.1 of uncultured Christensenellaceae bacterium. Classification (GTDB taxonomy): domain Bacteria; phylum Bacillota; class Clostridia; order Christensenellales; family UBA3700; genus Ornithoclostridium. The sequence goes on along the minus strand of CALWHF010000007.1, from coordinate 78,526 downwards.
GCGTACGTTCCCGTAGGCAGCGACCTCAACGGATACATGACTGCGTCCGACAAACCCGCGGACGGGCAGTACGAATATTATTTTGCCGGCTGGGACACTCCGCTTTCGAATATAACAGAAGACATAGAAGTGCGTCCGGTATACGAGCAGAAGGTCAGGACTTTCACCGTCACGTTCAACGTGGACGGCGTAACCATAAAGACCGAGAGCGTCGAATACGGCAAAGCCGCGACTGCTCCTGCGGACAAGGAGATAGAAGACGCGCTTCCCGAGCTAAAGGGCACTGTCTGCAAATTCGCGGGCTGGGATAAGGATTTCTCGAATATAACTTCCGATCTCAAAGTCAACGCGTCGATAGCGCGCGAGTATGCGAAATATACCGTCACCTTTGTGTACGGTGACGGAAAGAGCGAGACGCAGACGGTCAGATACGGAGAAGATGCTACAGCTCCGACAAACGACGACGGGAAACTCGATAAATCTCCTTCTGAGAATATCGACTACATGTTCGTCGGCTGGGACAACAATTATTGTTTCGTGACCGAGGACAGAGTCGTCAACGCTATATACAACAACAACGTCAGATATTTCACCGTGGATTTTTACGACGGCGAAACGCTTTACTGTCGCAGATACGTTCCGGCGGGCGGTAGCGCGGAGCTTCCGTCTTCCGATCCCGTCAGACTTTCCGACGAGACGTATGATTACACGTTCGAGGGCTGGGACAAGACCGCGGAGAACGTGACCGCGGACACCGTGATAAACGCGGTATGGGACAGCTCTCCCAGAAGATATACGGTATCTTTCTATGCGGACGGCGTGCTTATAGTGGAAAAACAGGTGGATTACGGCGGCAGCGTGACCGCTCCTACCGTGCTCGAGATCGGCGAGATGTACTATCTCGACGGCTGGGATTCTTCTCTCGAGAACATAACTTCGGATAAAAAGGTCAACGCGGTGCTCAAACTCAAAGAGTTCGACGTGACTTTCAGATACGGCGTCGAGGGCAACTACAAGACGTATACGGTGAGTACGCGTTACGGACATGCGGCAAAAGCTCCGAGCGGTATCAACGCGGAGTTCTCGTCGTACGACACCGCACAGTATCACTACGTCTTCACGGGCTGGGACGTGGATTTCTCGTCGGTGACTTCGGCGATGACGGTCACTGCGACTTATGACAGGATAACGAGGGTATATGCGGTCGATTTCGTTGACGACGAGGGCAACAGGCTGACCGAGACGCAGTATATCGCATACGGCGAAAGCGCGGTCGCTCCCGAGGGTGACAAGGTCGCCAAGGCGTCCACGGCGCAGTACGACTTCGCGTTCGTCGGCTGGGACGGCGACGGGTGGCAGAACGTAACAAGCGCGCAGACCGTCACGGCGAGATACGAAGAGACGCTCAGATACTACGACGTCGTTTTCGTCGCGAAGACGGAGAGCGGTGAAGATACGGAATACAAAGAGACCCTCGCTTACGGCGCGATTATCACCGTGCCCGAGACGGTCGGCAGTTACAGCGACGAAAAATACGATTACGCTTTCGACGGCTGGGACATCGAGGAAGGCGCGACGGTCACGGGCGCGTACTCTGAGACCGCGAGCTATACCGCGACGCTGAGGGAATTCACCGTGACGTTCGTCTACGGCAACGGACTCGAGGACGTGCAGACGGTTGAGTACGGCAACGCGGCGAAAGAGCCGACCGAGAATCTCGACAAAGAGGACAAGGATTATCTCTACATATTCCAGGGGTGGGACAGCGCAAACTGGCTCAACGTAACCAAGGACATAACGGTAAACGCAGAATATATCGCGGTAGAGAATTATCACGAGGTGCGCTTCGTCGCCGAGGACGGAGTCACCCTTCTTTGCGAAGTACAGTACGTCAGATACGGCAAGGATACGGTCGAACAACCCTCGGAAGAAGGACTCGTCAAAGCGTCCGACGCGCAGTACGATTACGCTTTTGCGGGCTGGACTTACGAGAGTGCCGACGGTAGCGAAGTTTTTGTGGAAACGGGTGACGAATTGTTCGGCAATATAGAAAAAGATTATACTTTCAAGGTCAGCTATACGGCAAGCGTGCGCAGTTACGCTTATACGTTCCGTGACGATGACGGCGTGGTGCTCGCGAGCGGCACTGCCGGATACGGCACGGCTCTTTCGAAGATAGCTCCCGAGACGCCGACGAAAGAGGCGACAGCGCAGTACACCTATGCGTTCTCGCACTGGGCAGATGCTGACGGCGCGACCGTGAACCTCGGGACGACTGTCGGCGCAGCGGTCTCTCTGACCGCCGTCTATACCGCGACCGTCAACAGCTACACGGTGACGTTCGTCTACGGCGACAATCTCAAGGACGTGCAGACGGTAGAGTACGGCAATGCGGCGAAGGAGCCGACCGAGAATCTCGAAAAGAGCGCGACGGCAACGACGAGATACATCTTCAAGGGCTGGGAGAACGCAAACTGGCTCAACGTGACCAAGGACATAACGGTAAACGCAGAATATATCGCGGTAGAGAATTACCACGAGGTGCGTTTTGTCGCAGAGGACGGAAAGACTTTGCTCAGCGAAGTGCAGTACGTCAGATACGGAAAAGATACGCTTGTCTTGCCCGATACGACGCAGATAGTCAAGCAGCAGACCGTCTCGCATACGTTCGCGTTCACGGGCTGGGATTACACCGACAAAGAGGGCGCAGAGCATTTCATCTCGCACGAAGATCTGATCTCGATGGTCAACGCGGTAGACGCAGATTATACGTTCAAGGCGCACTTCGAGGCAACGATACGTCAATATACGGTAGTGTTCTACGACGACGACCGCACGACGGTACTCAGCAGTCAGAGCGTGGATTACGGCACATCGGCGACCGAACCCGTGACTCCGACCAAGGAGATGACCGCGCAGTGGGTATATACGTTCGCGGGCTGGGATTCCGATGCATGGACTGATATAAGCGGAGACACGGTCGTCTATGCGACCTATTCGCAGGAACTGCGCAAATACAACGTCACGTTCGTCTACGGCAACGTGGACGATGCGGGCAGCGCGGATTACCGCACGACGACGATACAGACGGGTTACGGACTCAAGCCCGAGGTGCCCGCAGATATTGACACGACGAGACCTTCGACGGCGAAGTATGACTTCACGTTCAGCGGCTGGGACGGCTTGCTCGAGGTCAACGGCGACATGACGGTTACGGCGAATTACTCGCGCAAGATACGCGCCTACAAGGTCACGTTCTACAACATGACGACGGGCGCGCTCGACGGCGAAGTCAATATGGAATACGGCTCGTGGATAGAGCGCACGATGAGCGCGGGCGACTATATCTGGGACAGCTGGTATCTGAAGGACGGCGACGGCTACACTCCGTTGCCGCTCAAGAGCGAAGTGACCGAGGTCGACGAAGACGGAGAACTCATCGGTCACGTCCAGGGAGATATGGTGCTTTACGGCAACCTCGTGATGGAAGGCTTCGAGTTCGACAGCAGCAACAATATCAATTATTACGGCGGCTCGAACAGTTTTGTCCAGATCCCGACCTATGCCAACAGGCAGAAGGTAGGCAGGATCAACTCTCGCATCTTCGACGGAAGGACGCAGGACGAAATATCCGCGGTATATCTGCCTCTCGGCGTGCAGGTCTCGGGCGAGGCGTTCCGTTCCATGGACAAGAGCTGGGGATTGGTTCAGGATGCAGACGTCGCGAAGAAGGTGATAGTCTACTGCGAGGCTGAAGACGACGGTGGCTGGGATATAGGTTTGGATCAGTTCGATACTGGCTGGGATTCCGGTATACCGGGTAAAAACAAATACTTCAACGTGAAAGGCATAGAGACCGTCGGAGATTACAACTATGTCCTGCTTGCCGACAACACTGCTATAATACAGAAGTTTGTCAACGCGACGAAGAAGACCGTCGAGATACCTGTGAGCACCGTTGAGGTAAAGAGCGGCGACAATGCGGGCATATATACGATAACCGAGCTTGCTGGTTCGGCGTTCAGCGGAATGAGCAACGTGACGACCGTGTTCATCGCCAACGAATGGAAGAATAAGAAGCTCGGTTCGTATATATTCAGCGGACTTACCGCGACGATATATCTTGCGATAGACGACACCGCAAAAAGCGGAAACCGTCCCGCACTGGAATGGGGAGGCATTGAGGGTATGGAAGTCGCCACAAAGTATGCTGACTGGTCGCTGCTCTGGGCAAACGTGCACAGCTCGGACGGCGGATCGCTGACCCTCGAATGGAACTGCGACGGCTTGTATACCGATTCGAATAAGGTGACCTATCTGCTCCGCAGCAGCGGAGAGGCGACGGCTTTGTCGCAGGAATACGTCTTCTTCGGCGACGTCACCAATCTGACGATACCCGAAAAGCTGACCGTAAACGACAAAGAGTATACCGTCACCGAGATAGGTGCGCAGCTGTTCAAGGACGAATTGCTGCTGACCTCGGTCACGATACCGTCAAGCATAACCAAGATAGGCGAGCAGGCTTTCTACGGCACGAATCTGAAGTCTCTGACTCTTGCCGAAGGGCTGAAGTCGATAGGAAACCTCGCGTTCGCGATGAACACCAATCTGACCTACGTCTACGTTCCCGCGACCTGCGACGATATAGGTTATTTCGCGTTTACGGGTGCGAACAAGGCTGAACTGTTTATGGGCAGGGCGTCCGCTCCGACCGGCTCGGGTCTGATAGGATACAAGATGGGCTGGAACTATACGACCTCTCTGACCGGCATCGACATCAGCAATATAGGCAGCGCGGTCGAGACTCTGCTGAAGAACGGCACCGAACTGCCGACCTACTGGAGCGCGAAAGGAAAGGTCTCGACCACGATAGACGGCCGGAACGGCATTATCGCGGCGAGAGTCGATCTGACGTTTATTGCCAAGACCGACGGCACCGCGCATCTGTACAAGGCAGGTAAGAGCGGCGTTTTCACCGAGCTTAAGTCGTTCGCCATTCCGTCCTCGATAACCTTCAACGACGTTGCGTATCCCGTCGGTACGATCCTGAACGGCACGTTCAGCGGATATACGATAGAGACTATCTTCATACCGTCAACCGTGACGACGATAGAGGCAAACGCATTCGATACCGCGGTCAACATAAAGACCGACGCGGTAGAACAGCCCGCGGGTTGGAGCCTGCCCGAAGGCTCCACCGTTACGACGGGACAGAGCGGTCTGTGACGATAAAACCGAAAAAGAGTCGCTTGACGGCGGCTCTTTTTTATTTGCCGTATATACGCGCGCGAAAAAAAATGTTATCATAATAATAGTGATATAAATCGGGCGGATCTGCCGCGAAAGGAGGAAGACATGACAGAAAAAGAAAAGGGAAAAGCGGGGCTCTTCTACAATCCAAATTACGACCCCGAACTGACTAAGGAAAGAGAGTGGGTCAAAGACAGGTGCTTTGAGTATAACAATATTCTGCCGTCGCACAGAGAGGAAAGGAAAGCGAAGATGAAAGAGATACTCGGCGGCACAAAGGGCGAATTTCTGATAGAGTCGCCGTTTTATTGCGATTACGGCTACAACACTTTCGTCGGCGAGAATTTTTATGCCAATCACGGGCTCGTGATACTCGATACCGCGCGCGTCACGATAGGCGACAACGTGTTTTTCGCGCCGAATTGCGGTATATATTGCGCGGGTCACCCGATCGACAAGGACGAGAGAAACGAGGGGCTGGAGTACGCGCTGCCCGTCACGATAGGCAGCGACGTATGGATAGGAGGCAACGTGGCAATACTCCCCGGGGTCACGATAGGCAGCAACGTCGTGATAGGCGCGGGCAGCGTTGTCACCAAGGACGTGCCGTCGGGCGTCATGGCGGCGGGCAATCCGTGCAGGGTCATAAGAGAGATAACCGAGGGCGACAAGGGACGTTTTCCGTCGATAGCGAAAAAGGGAAAATGACTGAGTCTGCGGACGGGAACATGGCGCGAAAGTAAAATATCGCTATGCTTCGTATCCGCGCTTGACAGATTTTGCCAAATACATTAGAATGTATGTGTAAAACCCTGACGCGGGGAGTAGTCGGCGCGGAAACGCGCAATTAAATCGCTAACACGGAGATATTCTCCCGGTTTAATTTGAAATGACGAGACCGCACTAAGCCGTTCGTCGGCTCGGTGCGGTTTTTTGATAAACGTAAAGGAGTGTTTTGCTTATGGATTTTTTGATAGAATCCGTCTCGCAGGTCAGCTGGCAGAATGTGCTGATGTGGCTGATAGGCGGCATTCTGATCTTTCTCGCGATAAAGAAAGATATGGAACCCGCCCTGCTTCTTCCGATGGGTTTCGGTGCGATACTGGTAAATATCCCGCTTTCCAACGTGGTGAACGAAGTGGTGGACGGCAACGTCGTGGCGGCAGGTATAATCGACTGGATGTTCGAGATCGGCGTCGAGGCGAGCGAGGCTATGCCGATACTTCTGTTTATCGGTATAGGCGCGATGATAGACTTCGGACCGTTGCTGTCTAATCCCAAACTGTTCCTGCTGGGCGGCGCGGCTCAGTTCGGCATTTTCCTGACGATACTGCTTGCGACGATGATAGGCTTCGGCATCAACGACGCGGCGGCGATAGGTATCATAGGCGCGGCGGACGGACCTACTTCGATACTCGTGGCGATGAAACTCGGCAGCAAATATCTGGGGGCGATCACGGTCGTGGCGTATTCTTATATGGCTCTCGTGCCGATAATACAGCCCGCGGTCGTCAAGATGTGCACGACGAAGAAGGAAAGACTCATAAGGATGGACTACAATCCCGTTTCGGTTTCGCGTACGACCAAAGTGCTTTTCCCGATAGTTGTCACTCTCATTGCGGGTCTCATCGCACCCAAGTCGCTCGCGCTCGTAGGTTTTCTGATGTTCGGCAACCTGCTCAGGGAGTGCGGAGTCCTCAGGCTTCTCAGCGAGACCGCGCAGAACATTCTCGCCAATCTGATAACGTTGCTTCTCGGCATAACCATCGCGGCGCAGATGAAGGCTGAGAGTTTCGTGACCTGGGAAACCGCGATAATCCTCGGACTCGGACTTCTCGCGTTCGTTTTCGACACTATGGCGGGAGTCATGTTCGCGAAGGTCATGAACATCTTCTCGAAGAAGAAGATCAACCCGATGATAGGTGCGGCGGGCATATCCGCTTTCCCGATGTCGGCAAGAGTCATACAGAAGATGGGACTGAAGGAAGACCCGAGCAACCATTTGCTTATGCACGCGATAGGCGCGAACGTGTCGGGGCAGATCGCCTCGGCGATAGTGGGCGGACTGATAATCGGTCTGGTCCTTGCTTGACGGAGGTGAAAATATGAATATGTATTCTATAATTGCCGCGGTTGTCAATCTCGACCCTATGAACAAGGATAACGTTTTGAAATCCCTCGAGATAATGTGGAAAGGCGTGCTCGCGATATTCGTTACGATAGCGATAATACTTTTCGTGTCGTGGGCGATAAACACGATATGCAACAAAGCCCGCGCGGCAGCCGAAAAGAAAAAGGCGGAGCTCGAAAACAACGGCAACGGCGGAGACGGCGGAAAAACCGAATAAACCTTCAGCCATCATGTCGGGGCGCGTTTGATCGCGCCCCGTTTTTTTTGTCGGAAAGAGGCATAAAGACGCCGTTTCGAAGTTTCTACGAAAAGAGAAAAAACATAACAAAGCTCTCGCATTTTTAAGCAAAATCCGTTGACAATATTTTTTATTCTATATATAATGTTAGTAATCCTAACAAAAATGTTAGTAAACCTAACAAAAAAACGGTGAAGAGATGAGAAAAAATCTTGGCTACGAGATAAAGACTTTGGCGCGTATGATGAAACAGTGCATAGACTCTACCGAATTTATGCGTACCAACGAGCAGATGACGGGCATGCAGGGCTGGGTGCTCGGATATTTTACGCATCACGAAGGACATGATATTTTTCAGAGAGATCTCGAGAGCGAATTCCGCGTACGCCGTTCCACGATGACGCAGCTCCTCAACACTATGGAGAGCGGAGGACTGATAGAAAGAGTGGAGTGCGACAAGGACAGGAGGCTCAAGAAGATAATCCCCACGCCGCTTGCGCGCGACTATATGAGAAGGAGCGAAGATGCGATAAACATCGCCGAGGCACAGCTGACGCGCGGGTTTTCAAAAGACGAGATAAACACTTTTTATTCTTTTATAGAAAGGTGCAAATATAATCTGGGCGGAGAATCCGCTCAAAAGGAGTAGAAGAAAAATATGCTAAAGACTTTGGCAAAGACCATACGGCAGTACAAAAAGACTTCGATTTTGTCGCCCGTTTGCGTAACGTTCGAAGTCGCAATGGAATGCGTGCTGCCTCTTTACATGGTGGAAATGCTCGACAGAATTCAGCAGGACAATTCTCTGAAGAACATATTTCTCTGGGGCGGTATCCTGCTTGCCATGGCGGCGTTTTCGCTTTTGTTCGGCATGCTGGCGGGCAAGTTCGCCGCTACGGCATCCGCTGGATTCGCGCGCAATCTGAGAGAGGACATGTATTACAACATACAGGACTTTTCGTTTGCGAACATCGACAAATTCTCGACATCCAGTCTCGTCACCAGAATGACGACCGACGTCACCAACGTGCAGAACGCGTATATGATGCTGATAAGAGTCGCGGTCAGAAGCCCGATAATGCTTATCTTCTCGCTTATCATGGCGTTTTTCATCGACCCGACGGTTTCGCTCATGTTCCTTGTGCTCGTGCCCGTGCTCGGAACGGGACTGTTCGTGATATTCAAAAAGAGCTGGCCTATTTTCGACAAGGTTTTCAAGAAATACGACGCGATGAACGAGTCGATACAGGAGAACATCAAGGGTATAAGGGTCGTCAAATCCTACGTCAGAGAGGATTACGAGAAAAATAAGTTTGCGGCTACTGCCGAGAACGTCAAAAAGGACTTCGTACGCGGCGAAAAGCTGATCGCGCTTTCCAACCCGCTTATGCAGTTCTGTTTCTGGGCGGCGACGCTGTTTATATGTTTCATGGGACCCATGGTCGGTCTGACCAAGGGCGACGTAAACGTCAGCAGCAAGCTGTCGAGCCTTATAGTCTATTCGGCGCAGATACTGTCGAGCCTTATGATGCTTTCCATGGTGCTCGTCATGTTCTCGATAGCGCGCACTTCGGCAGAGCGTATCGTCGAGGTCGTCACTGAAGAAAGCACTCTGCACAATCCCGAAAATCCCGTGACCGAGGTCAGGGACGGCTCGGTAAAATTCGAGAACGTGTCTTTCAAGTATAACGAAAACGCGGAGCGTCGCGCGCTCAAGGAAGTCAATCTCGACATCAAGAGCGGGCAGACGATAGGTATCCTCGGCGGAACGGGCAGCAGCAAGACTTCGCTCGTAAACCTGATCCCGAGGCTGTACGACGTCTCCGAAGGCGCGGTTTACGTCGGAGGAGTCAACGTAAAGGACTACGACCTCAAGACGCTGAGAAACCAGGTTTCGGTCGTTCTTCAGAAAAATCTCTTGTTCTCGGGTACGATAAAAGAAAACCTGCGCTGGGGTAATCCCGACGCCACCGACGAGGAGATAGTAAGAGCTTGCAAACTTGCGCAGGCGGACGACTTCATTCAGTCCTTCCCCGACAAGTACGATACCTATATCGAGCAGGGCGGCACCAACGTGTCGGGCGGTCAGAAACAGAGATTGTGTATTGCACGCGCTCTTCTCAAAAAGCCAAAGATACTCATTCTCGACGACTCGACGAGCGCGGTCGATACCAAGACGGACGCGCTTATCAGAAAGGCGTTCAAAGAAGAGATCCCCGATACGACGAAATTCATAATCGCACAGAGAGTGTCGTCGGTCATGGAGTCGGATCAGATAATCCTTATGAAGAACGGCACGGTGAGCGACGTGGGCACGCACGAAGAGCTGCTTGCCCGCAACCCCGTATACCAGGAGGTATACTACTCGCAGAACAAGATAGGCGGCGACGCGAAGAAAGGAGGTGAGGACCGTGAATAAGACAGACAAGAAGGACGGAACGATGCCGATCCTCGGCAGACTTCTGAAATACATGTTCAGATTTTACAAGTGGGAACTCCTCGCGGTCGTCATCTGTATCGCGATAAACGCTATCGCGGCGATAAGCTCGTCGATCTTCCTCGAGGTCATCATAGACGAGGTAGTCACCCCGGGTCTCGAACTCGGCTGGGACGCGGTAAAGGGCACGATGCTCGAGATCGGGCTGATAATGGCGGGAGTGTTCACTCTGGGCGTCATTTGCTCGTTCGTATATAACCGCATAATGGCGTACGTCACGCAGGGATTCCTCAAGCACATGAGACTCGAGATGTTCAACAGGATGCAGTCTCTGCCGATACGCTATTTCGACACGAATACGCACGGCGACATCATGAGTACCTATACCAACGACATAGACGCGCTGAGACAGCTCGTATCGCAGAGCCTTCCGCAGATGTTCTATTCGTCGGTCGCTCTGATAACGCTCGTGGTCAGCATGTTGCAGTCCAGCATATGGCTGTTCCTCGTCGTTGCTCTCGGCTGCGTGGCGATGCTCCTCGTTACCAAGAGCGTGGGCGGCAGAAGCTCGAAATTCTTTATCAGACAGCAGCGTTCGATGGGCAAGACCGAAGGTTTTGTCGAAGAGATGATGAACGGTCAGAAGGTCATCAAAGTGTTCTGTCACGAAGAGCAGTCCAAACGCGACTTCGACAAGATAAACGAACAACTCTTCAAAGACAGCGAAAACGCAAACAAATTCGCAAACGTGCTGATGCCCACGATCAACAATATAGGTCACGTCCTGTACGTTCTCGTCGCGATAGTGGGAGGTCTGCTCGTTCTCGCAGGAGTGCACAACCTGTCTCTGTCCGGGCTCGAAACGCAGGCTATCAGGATGGGCGCGATAATCGCGTTCCTCAACATGAGCCGCCAGTTCACGATAAACATCGGTCAGCTCTCGATACAGGTAAACTCGGTCGTCATGGGTACGGCGGGTGCGAAACGTATCTTCGAACTTCTCGACCAGGAACCCGAGACCGACGACGGCTACGTCACGCTGGTCAACGCCGAGATAGACGAAAAGGGCAATATCCGCGAGAGCGCGACCCGTACGGGCAAGTGGGCGTGGAGACATCCCCACAAGGCGGACGGCTCGGTCACTTATCAGGAACTCAAGGGAGATATTCAGCTGTTCGACGTAGACTTCGGTTATGTCCCCGAAAAGATAGTCCTGCACGACGTCTCGCTGTACGCGAAGCCGGGGCAGAAGATAGCTTTCGTCGGCGCGACGGGCGCGGGCAAGACGACGATAACCAACCTCATCAACCGTTTCTACGACATCGCGGACGGCAAGATCAGGTACGACGGCATAAATATCAACAAGATCAAGAAAGCCGATCTGCGCAGATCTCTCGGCATGGTATTGCAGGATACCAACCTGTTCACGGGCACGATAATGGACAACATCCGATACGGCAAGCTGGACGCGTCCGACGACGAATGCGTAGCGGCGGCGAAACTCGCCAACGCGCACGACTTCATCACCAGACTTCCCGAGGGCTACAATACGATGCTGACGGGCGACGGCGCGAACCTGTCGCAGGGGCAGAAACAGCTGCTCTCGATAGCGCGTGCTGCGGTCGCAAACGCTCCCGTGCTGATACTCGACGAGGCGACGTCTTCGATCGATACCCGCACCGAGGCACTCGTACAGCAGGGCATGGATCACCTGATGGAAGGCAGGACGGTCTTCGTCATAGCGCACAGACTTTCGACGATACAGAACTCCGACGCGATAATGGTCCTCGACCACGGCAGGATAATAGAGCGCGGCTCGCACGATCAGCTGATCGCTCAGAAAGGCGTGTATTACCAGTTGTATACGGGTGCGTTCGAACTCGAATAAGCTACGGTAAAAAAATAAAAAACGACGGCAGAATATGCCGTCGTTTTTTGTGGGTCGCGTATTATTTTACATCTTCTTCAGAGGCGAAGGAAGTATTTGAGTCAACGGAAAACACAGTGTTCATTTCTATTGCTTTCGCGTCTTTGATCAAAGTGCCCATGAGCAGGTTTCTTTTCGTCACGCGGTGCAGCAGGAAGTGCAGAGAGAAGACAAGTGAACCGAGGGCGTGACACGCCATATCGGTGTCGGTATCCAGCACCCCGACGTATTTCAGTTTTTCGAGGTTTGCGCGGATGCCCGTGTATCCCTCGGCGGCTATCTTGTCGAGTATCTCCTTGGGGACGTGTCCCTGACCGCTTTGTCCGAGCAGCCAGTCGAACAGAAATTCTATGACTTCCCAGGCGCAAGCCGTGCCGAGACTAAACGCAAACATAAACATTATCAACACGGGCGCGTTTATTTTGTCAAAATCCTTTACAAAGTAAGCGTATATGCCAAGGATAAATATCATCAGCAGATAGCCGCTCGTGCCGTGTGCCAGTTTGTCGTAAGGTCCCCACGTTTCGAACACATAAAACACAGAGCCTATCACGCACGACGTCAGCATTATGAACGCATAGACCAGGTGCTGGAAGAAAGAAAATCTGTGCTTGAGCAACCTTTCCGCGACGAAGGGCAGCCATACCGCGAGAGCCGTGTTTATGCAGTTCGCGGTGCGTTTGTACGGGTCGCCTATCGTGTTGTAGTATATCAGCATTATTACGGATAAGAGGCTCATCGCGCCGTAGAACGCCGCGAGCAGCAATACCTGTCTGCGCTGAGTCGGCGCGAGTTTTCTGAAAGGAACGTAATTACGAGATCTCAATTCATTTCTCCTTTAAGGGTAATTCGTCGCGCTCGTCGGCGGCGCGGCAACGGTACGCTTCGGCGGCTATGAACAGGTGAGCAAGCAACATCGCGAACGGTATCGGGACGAAGTCGCTCGCGTCCACAAGCTGATACGCCTCGTACCCGAGAAAGGCTATCGCGAAGAACACGAAGTAAAGTCGTTTTGCGGGGAACAGTATCCTGAATCTGACCGCGTAACAGTATGCGTATGCGGCAACTCCGATAAGGCCCGCCGTGCCTATTATCTGAAACGGAGTGCTGTGATACCAGTACATATTGCCCGTCTGCGGATTGAAGTGTTGACCGCGGAATCCGACCCCCGCGCCGAACAGCGGATTTTTTATAAAGTTTGCAACGGCTTCTTTCCATAGTTTTACGCGCGCTTCCGAAGACGAAACTTTCATTTTGTCTATCACGGTTTGTATCAGTCCGCTCGCCGCCGCGAACGACATCGCGCCTATCGCGGCGATTGCGAAAAATATAGCGAATACCTTTCTGTTGCGTCTTTCGCAGTATACCAGACAAACGGTCGCGCATACGATAACGGCTATCGAGCCGAAAAGCATTCCGCCTCTAGAAAAAGAGAGTATCGCCGCGCCGTATCCCGCGAGTCCCAGCGCGAAATGCGCCCATGCCTTCACCCCGAATTCTTCTTTCGCCGCAACGTAAAAAGCAAACGGTGAAGACAATAAGAGGAAGGTCGTCAACGTGTTTTTCCACGAGAAATACCAGCTGTATTCTCCGCGCGCGAGATAGGGCGAGATGCTCGAGACAAGCATTATCGCGGCGGCGAGCGTAAAGTAGTTCATCTGCGAGGACACCGACGCGGCGAGACTGCCCTGAGGACGTGTGTAGGAATACACGACGAGGCAGGCGACAAATACGCCTATGCCCAGAGTCAGCGTGTAATAAAGCGTAACGGGCGCGAAGTATTCTTCCGCACCGATCGAGAACGCTCCGCCCAGCATAAGTGCCGCCGCCACCGCGAGAGAGGGCAGCAGCATTTTGCCGCGTACGAACAGCGGGGGATAGAATACGAAATGCAGAACGGCGGCAATGACGATAAGCACTACGAGCGGTATATACGCGAAATAATCCGCGGGTTTGCTGCCGTATTGTCCCATGAGTGACGCGGACAGCAGACAGAAGGGAAGTATCACGGGAGTAATATCGTCGCTGAGGACGAAAAGAGCGGCGATATACAGCGAGAAGAATATTATTGCGAGAGGCACGCTGTTCAGACAGAATGCCGATGCCGCGACAACGACCTGCGTCATCTTCGCGAGGTCGGAATCGAAAATGAATTTTAACTTAGGATTTACAACCGTTTTGTGCATAATTTCAACCGTTATGTTTATGAATATAGCATTATCGGAAAATTCTGTCAAACGAATTTACTTGCTTATATTCGCCACGAAACCGCGATAATTGTCAAAAATATGGCAAAAAGAGGTTATAATTGGTTCGTTTATACGTTTTAGGTACAGAATTTGATAGAAATGATTTTTCTATCGTACAAATATATTATTTTTGCACTATATAATACAATATGTCCTATATGTTGCGTCGGTTTGTCAAAGAGAACCCTCTTTAGCGGTCGCAAGAAAAGGAGTAGAGGCGGAGGCTTTCGGCTCGGGTTCGGTATTGACAAACTTTGCGCGCGCAGGCTATAATTATTAAAAACGGAGCATATATTCCGATGCGGGATACGGAGGCTTGTATATGGACGTAAGCAAGGCGTGCGAAAGCAGATTCAGTTGCAGAAAATATCAGGATAAAGACGTGGGCAACGGGCTCATAGAGCAATGTCTCGAGTGCGCGAGACTAGCTCCGTCCGCGCTCAATAAACAACCGTGGAAATTCTATGTTACGCGCGGGGAAGTCAAAGCGAAAGTGGCGAAAGAGACGCAGCTTTTCGGTGCAAACGCGTTTACGGACGAAGCACCCGTCCTCGTTGCGGTCACTGTCAAGCCGAGGATAGCGGATAAACTCGTCGACAAGATAAAGCATCAGGATTTTTCGTCCATTGATTTGGGCATCGCCGTGCAGAGTTTTTGTCTCAAGGCGGCGGAACTGGGTCTCGGTACATGTATAATAGGCTGGGTAAAAGCCAAAAGCGTGGACAAGATATTGGGTACTTCCGCGGGAGAGAGGACGAAGCTGGTCATAGCCTTGGGCTATCCCGCTTGCGAACAGTCTTTGCGCCGAAGAAAATCTATGGAGGAGATCGCGGTCTGGCTTTCGTGACCGCAGAGATTATGGAAAACGACAATATAAAAAACGCCTCAAAGGCGGCAAACAAAACTTTTTGGCTCGCGGTGGTGCTGTCGGTAATGCTTGTTGCGGGCGTGCCGATGATAGTACTCGGCGCGTCGAATAAGATATGGGCGGTCATGGCGATAGGCATAGCGTTTACCGTGCTCGGTTTCTACGGTTGTCCTTTGGCATGGGTGATGTACGGCGAGGGCAGATTCCGTGCGTCGCTCGTCAGCGCGATAGAATGCGAGGGCACCGTTACAGTGGACGCGCTCGCGGCACAGTTCGGCAAGCCTAAACAAAAGATAGCCGCCGACATCCGAAAGGTGATAGAAAAGAGGTATCTGACGGGATATGTGTTCGACGGAGAGATCCTGACGGCGTCGGTCAGAAAGCAAAGACCCAGGGAGAGGGTACTCGTAGGCAAGTGTCCGTCCTGCAATGCTATGATGGAATACGCCGACGGCAAAGTGTTCTGCCCCTATTGCGGTTATGTCAGAGAGGCAACGGTCGAAGAGATAAGATCGGCAAAATGAAAAGGCGCGCGTCCGCTCATGCGGGCGCGTTTTTTTGCGCGCGAACGTATGTAAAACCGTTGACCCGCCGCGCGCAAAGGTATATACTCATTGACGGAAAACGGGTGAGGGGTCTTCTGCAAATGGAAGAAGAAAAGAAAACCGATATTATAAATGCGGATAACGGACACGGGCAGGAAAATTCCGTTGAGAGCGAAGAGGTCGGAGAGAATAACTTGCCGAGCGTTGCCGATGTGACCAGCGGTGCGGACGCCGTACCGCCGCTCAAAGGACACGAGGCTCACGCGGAAAGAGTAAGGATCAAAAAGCTTTTCCGCAAACAGGACGTCAAGAATTTTCTCAAGGCGAACGCCGTGCTGATCATTGCGATAATCGCGGCGACGGTCACTTGCTTTTTTGTTCCGTTCGACGAGGAGTATGCGGGGTATTTCGACTGGCGCACTCTCTCTTGTCTTTTCTGCACTCTTGCCGTGGTGGCGGCATTCAAGAATATCCGCTTTTTCGTATGGCTCGCCGATGTTATCGTCAGGCGTTTCAAGAGCATAAGGACGGTTGTCGTTTCGCTTGTTTTCGTTACATATTTCGGCTCGATGATAATGGCGAACGATATGGCTCTCGTCACATTTTTGCCGCTAGGGTATTTCGTGCTCGAGTCGTGCAACGGCAAGAGGTACATGGCGTTTACGTTCATAATGCAGAACATTGCAGCGAACCTCGGCGGCATGCTGACGCCGTTCGGCAATCCTCAGAACCTCTATCTCTATTCGTTTTTCAATATCGGAGCGGCGGAGTTCTTCACGATAACGGCATTGCCTTTCGCCGCGGCATTTTTGCTTATACTGGGGACGTGTATGTTCGTTAAGCCCGAAAAGGTTGAAGTGACGACGAAGAAACGCCCCGCACCAAAGGCGTGGAGAGTTGCGGTATACGCCGTGCTTTTCGTCGTATCAGTACTTATCGTCTTCCGCATATTCCCGTATTACTGGGGACTGCTTGCGGTCACGCTCGCGCTGCTCGTGCTGGATTTCAGGTCGATACTCAAAGTGGACTATGGTCTGTTGCTGACCTTCTGCGCGTTCTTCGTGTTTTCGGGAAACATGTCGAGGATAGAGCCTGTGCAACAATTTCTCGGAAAGCTGATGGAAATAGATCCGCTCGCGTTCGGGATACTGTCGTGTCAGGTGATAAGCAACGTGCCCAGCGCGGTGCTGTTGTCGAGATTCACTACTGATTACGCAAGACTTCTGATCGCGGTCAATCTGGGCGGACTCGGCACGCCGATAGCGTCGCTTGCTAGTCTTATCACGCTCAACACATACCGCAAACTGATGCCGGGAGATACTAAAAAATACGTTCTGCTGTTCCTTGCGCTCAATTTCGGATTTTTGCTTATACTGACGGGCTTCGGTTATCTGACGTGTTACGCGGTGTTGTGAGGCATTGTTTTTGCATTCTTTCCGCCGAAAGGCGGGATTTTTTTATTTGAAGCGGGATCGGATTTTCGGCTGCTTTGTCGGCACGGTCGAATATTGACAAGTTATAAAACATATTGTAAAATATTTTTGTAACGCACGGGCGCGCGAGACGTAAGGGAAACGGAGTGTGGTTTTTGCCGCGTTATTCGTCCCTGAGATGCGGGCGCGCGCGTTTCGGGACTTTTATACCGTATGCGGGGGAGAATTTATGAAAAGGTTTATATGGATAGGGGTCGTGCTCGCGGCGTTGCTGACGTTGCCGTACGAGCAATGGTTTACGCTCGGCGAAGGTCTTGTGCTGGCGATCGGATTCGTGCGAGGATTTCTGTATCTCGCTTTGATTTATTTTCTGTTTCTGTGGGGTTATTTTTTTCTCAGGAAGAAAATCAGGAAAAGATACGTTCCCGAAGTCACCGTCATATTGATCGCGCTCGCCGTCAGTATCGCAAGCAAACTTCTGACTGCGTTTTTTGCGGTTGAAGGAGATGCGGGATCGCTGGATCTTCCAGACGATACATGGGAAGCGACGATACAGCTGTATTTTGCGGTGTTCCAGTCTGTCGGAGGGCTCTGGTTCGACGGTCTGCCGTCGTACGCGATATACGAAACGTGGCGCACTATAATCGTTGCGGGTCTGTCTCTCGTCGCGGGGCTCGTCGCGCTCAGTCTTATCACTTTCAGCTTGAGTTACGAGATATACAGCATGTTCGCGTGGGTGAATTTTTCCGCGAGAAACAGAGCGAAGATTTACGTTTTTACCGCGATAACCGAAGACAGCGTCGCGCTTGCCCACAGTATAGACGAGAAAAACAAAAAGGATCTCAAAGAAAAATATTCGCTTGTCGCGTTGGTCGCGGATGAGAAAAGAAAAATGCAATGCGGCGAGAGAAAAAGCGTTTCGGCAGCATGGCTAAGAGCGTTTTACAGGTATTTTTTCCGCAGAAGGCAGTACGCCGTCGTGTTTCTCAGAACAGAGGGACAGCCCGCTTTCGACGGCAAAAACCCTCTTCATCTTGACATAATGCATTCGGGATTTCTGTTCCGCACCTACGATCGCAGCAAGTCCATACCCGCGTTTTTGCGGATAAAGGTGAAAAATGACTATTACGACGATGCCGAGAGGTACAACGCGGATTGCGCAGACGATTGCGTGGCGGAGATAAACGTCTTCGCGCTTGACTGGGAAAAGGGTAAGACGACGGTCAACGATCAGGTGGTATTTTCGGATATAGGCATGATAACCGACGAGGCGACCAAAGGTGCGGTCGTCAGAAAGGGCGCGGATTTCGTCACGAGCGCGCAATATGCCGCGAAGAAAGAGGAGATACGTCGCTCCTCCCTCGACGCGAAGGGGAAAGAGCGGGCTGCGGACAAGCTCAGAGAGGAGAGAAACGCGGTCTTCGACAGATACGTCAAAATTGATTATCACACCGTAGTCAATTACTATTTTCTGTCCTCGGAGGAGACGGACATAGCAAACGTCGATTTTCGTTTCGACAAAGAGCTCGCCAAGAAAGCCGAAGACGTCGACAATTCGGACGAAGTTACGATGAAAGGTTTTCTGGGATATGTCGCGTCAAAGGCGACGGGTAAAGAACCCAAGTATGTTTCAAAGGCATACAACGCGTTCAAGAGTCATTTCAAGGTGTACGCCATAAACGAGGCTGACATGGCGGCGCAATCGTTCGTGAGGAGGAAGACGGATATTGTACTGAGTCGCCCAGATATTTACGCGAGCGAGTTAGAAGAAAGCGAATACAGAGCGATGATAGTCGGTTTCGGACAGAACGGACAACAGACTATGAAAGCGGCATACGTTTTCGCAGCGGCAGGCAGGCACGGGGAAGGAGAAAACGTGAGGGAGACTTTTGCCGATTCTCCGCTGATGAAGTATGACGTTCAGCCATTTGTTGCAGACGTGTACGACAGAAACGCGCACGAGCTAGGCGGCGTATTCAAAATAAAACACCGCGAAGCGGACGTGCGATTCCTCAGCAAAGGCGAGAAGTCGACTTATGACGGTTTCGGCGACGAGACGGTAAGGTTCAGGGTAAATCTCAACGACGACAATGCGTTGTCGGAGACGTTTCTGAAAAGCGCAGACGAACAAGCGAATTCGCGTTCGGCAAAGAGAAAATACGATTATAATCTGATAGTCGTGGCACTGGGCAACGATGACAGCAACGTGAGCGTTGCAAACGCGCTGATAGAGGATATAAAGCACGAGCTGACGGCAAGCGGAGAGCGGCACAAACCGCAGATCATCGCAATAAATCTGCGTGACAGTCAGAATTACGACCGTATCAACTGGTGCGAGGACGACGAAGAGGAATTTCCTTGCGTCAAGGTCGTGTTGTACGGCGCGGCAAGCGAGATGTACAGCTACGACGGGCTCATCGACTGGCGAAGGGCGAAACATTGCAATTACATATATTCTTGCATAAGTGCGGGGACTTTGACGAAAAACGGCGTCAATCTCGGGGACGATATAAGGACGATTTGCCTCGGAGAGGATAAGACAAAGGGCAGGAGCTATACGTCGGGAGAATATCTGAGTGCGTTGCTGGGAGACGACGATCTTGCCGCGAGCGAGTCGTTGTGGAGTCTGAATCATCTTCAGTTCTACAACAAAGCGTCAAGCAGGTATGCCGAAATGTTCTATCCGTTTATGACGGCGTATGCAAAGATCGTGTTCGGCATAGATAAAAAAGATTATGCGGCTGTGCCGCTTTCAGTGCTGATCAAGCTAGGAGCCGTAGAGCACGACAGGTGGATCAGGTTTATGGTCGCTAACGGGTACAGGCGTGCAGAGCAGAAGAAACTCGGCGTAAAAGAGCATTGCGATATTGCTCCTTATAACAGATTGAAACACGATAATCAGGGATACGACGTGATAAACGTGCTAAGTGCGATTTATGCGGGAGACCGAACGTATTTCGCACAAAATACATGCGGAGATAAAATATGAGGGTATTTGTAAAGATCTACGGCAAATGGCTGAGGACTCAAAAGACGGAGAGCGCGCGAAAAGCTGCTGAGAAACTGGCATCTGCACTTGCAGACATACTTCCCGATGGAAAAATAACAGAGCTTAATAATACGCGTTTCGAACTCGCCTGCAACGACTCGGTTTCGTATAACTCGGTATGCGGCGCGCTCGTTACGGCGGGATACGCTTTGGGGATAGGAGAAGACGACGTCGAGATACTTCTCGTCGGCAAGGACGACAGCGTTATTGCCGGTTCCCCCGATGCTGCCGAAGACGACGAAACAGAAATATGCGATCCGTTTGCAGCATTAGGCATTACGTCTGAAACAAGGGGGGAAGAGAAAAACCGTCCGTCTCTTATTGAAATACAGAAGAATGTTGCGGCGATGAAAGCTGAGCTGCTCGGCAAAGTGAAAGGGCAGACTCATGCGATAGATGCTTTTGCAAGAGCATATTTCGGAGCAGAGATGTTGTCGGGGGAAGACCTCGAAGGACCTCTCGCCACATTCTTTTTTGTCGGACCGCAAGGATGCGGCAAGACGTATCTCGCAGAGTGCGCGGCTCCATATTGCGACGGCAGAAAATTTCTCAGAGTGGATATGAACGGCTACGGCGAGGGCGGATCCGTGCTCTGCGGAGACGGAATGTTTGTGCTGAAAGAACAGAGCATAACCTCTTTCGTGAAGAAAAACGGCAGATGCTTCATCCTTTTCGACGAGGTCGAGAAAGCGTCTGCGTTCAATAAAAGACTGATTCTGCAGATACTCGAGACGGGCAAGATAAGGGACTCGGCGACTAATATCGAAGTATCGTTTGCAGATACTGTATTGGTGTTTACAACAAATGCAGCCAGAAATCTCTATGAGGAGTCTGAATATAAAAATCTGGCGTCTGTGTCTGTAAACTCCGTTATTTCGGCTTTGGAGAACGACAAGGATCCTATGACGGGACTGCCGTATTTCCCCAAAGATCTCGTGGCTTGCTGGGCAAAGGGTACGGTCATAGCATTCGACAGGCTAGAACCGTACGCGCTCAAGGAGATTGCCGTTGACGCACTCAGAGACAAGATAAGAGTAGCGTCCGAGAATACGGGCGTGGATATAACGTGTGACTACGACGACATAGCCGCGCTCATCGTATATTCGACGGGCGGAGGGAGCGATGCGAGGACGGTCAAGAGCGCGGCGGCGAAATTCGTCGAGAGCGAGCTTTTCGACGCGCTCGAACTTTATTCGAGAAAGAGAGGTGATGTCTCGCAACTCAAAAAAATCGAGATGATCGTTGACGGAGAAAACGGCAGATGTACCTACATGTTCGGCAAGCGTTCCAAAGTCAGCGTGCTGCTGGCGGCGAATAAAAGATATTTCAAGGATTTTCGCAAAATGTGTGCTGATGCAGGCGGTATAAAGCCCGTCACGAGAAGTGACGGAGACGCAATAAAAGAGGCGTTCCGCAACGAGATAGACGCGCTCGTCCTCGACGTGTTACTGGGAGAGAAAGATCCTGCCGCGAGGCCTGCCGATCTCAACGACAACGAGTCCGACGGCGTGGATATTTTCAATTACGTCAGGGAGACGTATCCCGAAGTGCCCGTATATATTCTTGCCGATCCGGCGCAGGGCTGTGAAAAGGGCGCGTTCGATACTTTCATTATGCAGGGTGCTAAAGGGGTGCTGGTCTACGATCCCGACGACGACGGAGTGAAAGACAAGCTCAGAGGTATACGCGAAGCGACCGTGACGGGAAACAATTTCTATAAGCTCGCGCGTTCTATGAAAGTGCTTTGCTACGATTGCGCACAGCTTATAAACAAAAGCGGAGAAGAGATGCGTATAGTTGCGAAAAAACTCGATGTCAGACGCGCCGTCACGGCGGAAGACTCGTCGGGGGTCGTTGCGGAAATAAGCAAGCCGAGGGAGAGATTCAAAGACGTGGTCGGCGCGGGCGAAGCGAAAAAAGCGTTGACCGAGTTTACCGAATATTTGAACAATCCCAGAAAATACACTTCGAAAGGATATAAAGCTCCGAAAGGAGTGTTGCTCTACGGCCCTCCGGGTACGGGAAAGACATTGCTTGCAAAGGCTCTTGCGGGTGAGACCGACGTCACGTTTATCGAGAAGAACGGAACTTCTTTTTTCAAACGCTACGTCGGCGACGGACCCGAAAGCATCAGGCGGTTGTTCAGGACGGCAAGGAGATATGCGCCTTCGATAATATTCATCGACGAGGTAGACGCGTTCGCGAAGGCGAGGACGGGTTCGGACGGCAGTTCCGCCGCAGAGCAACTGCTCAACGCGTTTCTTTCCGAAATGGAAGGATTCAGAACGGACGAAAACAGACCCGTGATATTACTCGTGGCTACGAATTACGATATAAAGTCGGACGGTTCTTCGGGCAGAGTGCTGGATCCCGCTTTCGTCAGACGTTTTGACAGAAAGATACTTATAGGTCTGCCAGACAAGGACGACAGAGCCGAGCTGATACGCTTTTTCCTGCGTCGTCACGGCATAGATCCTTCGGGCTTGTCGCAGGGTATCGACACCCTTTCGAAAAAGACGGTGGGTTACAGCCAGAGCGATCTGAGCACTCTCGTCAACAATATGATCAAAAATCTCGGCGGGGAAAAACTGACCGACAGAGTGCTCGAAGAGGCGCAGGACAGGGAAGAGTACGGCGAGATCAAGAAGTATTCCAAAGAGACGATGAGACGTACGGCGCGGCACGAGGCGGGACATGCCGTGGTGAGCTGGGCGTGCGGGTCAATGCCCGTATATCTGACCGTGGTATCGCGCGGCGATTACGGCGGCTACATGATGCCCGATGACGACGAAGACGGCTTGTCCGAGACGAAACGCGATCTGCTCGACTCGGTATGCTGCGCGCTCGGCGGCAGAGTATCCGAGACGGTGTATTACGGCAAAGAGGACGGATTGTCCACGGGTGCGGCGTCCGATCTCGCGAAGGCTACCAAGGTTGCGTGCAAACTGGTAGGCAGCTGGGGCATGTCGGATATGGGGCTTGCCGTCGCCGACTATTTCGGAGAGGCTGTCGACAGAGAGGTGTTCGCAAAAGTCAACGCATTGCTTTCGGACGAAGCCGCGCGTGCAGAGAAGATAATCCTCAGATACAAAAAAGAGACGGACAAGCTCTCGGAGGCACTTCTTGAGCGCAACAGTCTGAATTCCGCCGACATCCGCGCTCTGATAGGAGACTGCCCGTCGCCCGAAGAATGAAAAACGCAGACAGGGACGCCCCCGTTCAAAGGCGTCCCGCCGCGTAAAATTAAATATCGCCATTTTACTTGCAAAAAAAGTTCAATTATGGTAATATGACTTTTGCCGTAAAGGCGAGACTCGATATAAAGCGTGCAGAGATGGCTGAGCTGGCCTAAGGCGCACGATTGGAAATCGTGTGTACGGTAAAACGTACCGAGGGTTCGGCAATCCGCGAGGCACAGCCGAGAGGTTGCTTTCGCGGTCGGAAGGGATAATCGACTTGCGCAGTGATATACTGAGCGAATATGCCTCTCTCAGAGAGAGGGATTACAAAAAAACAAAATAAACAAATATGCAGAGATGGCTGAGCTGGCCTAAGGCGCACGATTGGAAATCGTGTGTACGGTAAAACGTACCGAGGGTTCGAATCCCTCTCTCTGCGCCAAACAACCGAGACGAAAAAGTCTCGGTTTTTTGTTTTGCGCAGAGGAGGGATTCTAAGAACCCTTGTCAAAAGCGCAAGCGTTGACAGGGTGCGGCAATCCGCGTAGCGGTTGCTTTCGCGGTTGGTAATAATCATCAACCTACGCAGGAAACATCTGAGCGAATATCCCTCGGTACAAGCAAACCGAGACGAAAAAGTCTCGGTTTTTTGTTTGGCGCAGAGAGAGGGATTGAAGGACCCTTGTCAAAAGCGAAGCGGTCGTGTGGCGACGGCAATATCGGAACTTGCGGCAACGGCTATAACCTCAACGGATGATTCTTCCCTCCCGCACAGTACTTTTGCGGCTTACGATAACTGCCGCATAGCGCAACAAGACGGTAAACCAATATTTTTGACGACCCAATTACACCTCGACAAGTCTTTCTTCCCTGTTTTAATAATCCTGTCGTCAAAACCGCCTGAAAATACCCGTTGTAAAATATTTGTACACCCCGATAAATATTGAGCATTGACGACATACGGAAAATTGTTTAAAATAAAATCAAAGAAAACCTGCAGATTTGCATTTCATAGTGCGGATAATCAAAAAACAGGTTTCCGCCAAAGGAGACATTTAATGCTCAAAATAGAAAATTTGTCAAAAAGTTTCGACGGCGTCTATGCGTTGACAGACGTCAGTCTCATGTTGCCGTCAAAGGGACTTTTTGCGCTTATCGGAGAAAGCGGTAGCGGTAAAAGCACACTTCTCAAATGTATCGGGCTGATGCTTGCGCCCGACTGCGGAAAGATACTTTTCGACGGCAAGGAGATTTCTTCGCTGAAAGCCGCTGCAAGGGACAAGGCGAGAGGACGGATTTTCACCTATATCGCGCAGGAAACCGTCCTGCCCGAAGACATGACGGTCGAAGAAGGACTCGCGCTGTTTGAAAAAGACAGACAAAAAAGACTCATGGCTCTCGACAAGGTAGGCATGCGGGGAAAGGCTGAAGAAAAAGCCCGCAATCTCAGCGGCGGCGAAAGACAGCGCGTCGCGATAGCGAGAGCACTTTTGAGAGACACTCCCGTCGTGCTTTGCGACGAGATCACTTCAAGCCTCGACGACGACAATGCGGATGCAGTGATGAAAGCCGTTTCGGAGCTTTCGAAAGACAGACTCGTGTTGTGCGTGGGACACAAGGTCGGAGAGCTGCTTGCGGTCGCTGACGGAGTCGTGGAACTTGACGGGGGAAAAGTCGTGAAAAACACCGTTTCTCCTGACAGCTCGGAAAGCCGCAAAGGAAATGCGAAAATTTCTCTCGGTTTCAAAGACGCCGTCAAGCTTTTTTTCTGCACTTTCAGGACGAAAGCCGCAAGAACGGTATTCGCCGTGCTGTTTGTATTCATCGCCATGGCGAGTTTTATGCTCTCGACAACTCTTCTTATAAAAGACGACACCGACGTTATGAGAGCGAATGCCAAAAACCAGGGCATCATATTGCTTTCCATGTCGAATAAGGATATAGCCACCGCATACAGCGTAGGCAGAAACAGCGGAATGGTCAACGGTTGGTTGATATACGCAGACCTCGACAACGGGGATTTCGCGCTTTACGAAGGCGACTATCCGAAAAACGGCAAAGACGTGATGATCCCTCTGTTCATGCACCGTTACGATCCCGACAGGTATCGTGTCGGGATGCAAATCAATCTCGACGGTAAAAATATCTATACCGTGTGCGGTATATTCGAAACGGATACGTCGGCGTATGATTTTGAAGAACTGAAAAAAGAAGAATCTTATTTATATTCGGTCAACGCGACGCTGTTTTCGTATTATGCATCGATGGATTTTTACGACGAATACCGCGATTCTGTTTCCTACGTCTTGACTAAGGAAAACGAGCGCGTGATAAGATATAATGACGAGCAGATAATAGCCGGCAAAGCTCCCGAAGAAAATAATCAAGTCCTTATCAGCACCGGCAGCGTTGCACAAAAGTACGGTGTCTCGGAAAACGAAGTCGTCGCTTCTGCGGATCTTTATTTCGAGAGAGTGCAAAAGAGCGTAGTTCTTGCGGGAGAGAAATATTCGGTCTCGGGAATCTGCTTCAGCTCTTATAACGGCTGGCTGAAAAAATGCGACGTAAGCGAACTTGCGTCTACGCTCAGATACCTCGCGCCCGTAGACGACATTACGGCTGAGGACTACAAAGACGTATACAATTCTTCTAAACTCGATAATTACTCGGCGCAAAGAGAGGAGATGACGAAGATAAGCCTGATCCTGTTTGCGGTGTTTGCGGTGCTGGCTTTCTTCGTCTTCGTCAACACGAATCTGTTTGAAAAAGACGAGCGCAAGACATTGTTCGGCAGTCTGCGCGAGGCGGGGTTCACGGCGCGTTCTCTGACGCTGTATTTCGTATTCTCACAGGCGTTTACGTTGCTGTGCTCGTTTGTTCTGTTACTTGCGGTAGGGATCCCTACTATAATAAAATTTCAGACCGTGAAAGAGGCTTTATGTTATACCGAATACATGTACGTCTTTTCATGGTGGAGCGTACTTGCGGCACTCGGCGCGATGTTGCTGGTGGCGGCTGCGGCGTATGCGGTGACGGCGATAAAATCGTATAAGGAAATATCTGCATGCTCGAAGTAAAAGGTCTGACAAAAACGTACGGCAAGACGGTCGCGCTCGACGATGTGTCTTTCGATATAGGAGATAAAGGTCTCTACGTCATCATCGGCGAGAGCGGCAGCGGCAAAAGCACGATCTTCAACATCCTGACGGGCGCGCTCAAAGCGGACAGAGGAGAGATATTATTCAACGGCGAAAAACTGAGCGAAGGTATAAATCCCGACGGGATTTTCGGCGTCGTATTTCAGGACGGCAATCTGCTGGGCGGTCTGACGGTTGAAGACAACCTGTCGATAGTTTCCTCTGACGCAGAAAAGAACGGTGCGATACTCGAAAGGCTCGGGATGTCGGCTTTCAGACAACGCAAAGCCGACAAACTCAGCGGGGGAGAAAAGCAGAGGGTCGCGATAGCGCGCGCACTCGCGAGCGACTGCAAGATATTGCTTGCGGACGAGCCTACGGGCAGTCTCGACGGCAAGAATGCCGAAAACGTGATGCGCCTGCTGAAAGAGGTGTCGCAGGAAAAGCCCGTGATTCTTATCACTCACAACGTGGATTTCGCAAACCGTTACGCAGACGGGCTGATGAGACTGAGAAAAGGGAAGATGGTGTCTCTTCAGGGCGCGTTCGAAAACGTCGGATCCGAAAACCGTATGCGGGACAACGCGGGTACTCCGATCCCGAAGACGGATATTGAAGAGGTGCCGCAGGAAAGACGATTGTCAGGCAGGATAAAGACGCGCTTTTCGTTTTGGAAGAGCTATGACAAGATATTAAAAAATCTCACGTCTGTGTTGATTTTATCTATAATTTTAATTCTTATCGCGTTGTCGGTTTCTGTGTCGACTCTCGACGTAAACAACGTGTATGTCGGATTTTTGCAAGGATATGACAATGCGGTACTGGAGTCGGGAAAAGATTTTGCAGAGTTCAGAGAAAAGACGGAAGGAAAAAACAAAGACGGGCTCGACACGGTATTCCCGTACTCGTGGAAACGGGGTGGGTCTTCTTATATCGTCATAGACGACACGTTGAAAGACGGAGAGATAAAACTCGGTTTCGATGCGGCGGAAGAATATAACTCGACCTTGCTTACAGACGCCGGAATAGGCGATGCCGTAGATTTCGACGGCATGTCACTGGTTATGGCGGGAGTGGCGGAAAATGGCAATTACTGCAGATCCTACGATCTTGACAACGCGGTATATTTGAACTACGCTACCGCGACGAACTTTCTCGATTCCCGACCATTCAGGATAGCCGATGACAATTTCGGGGAAACGCTTACGATCTACAAAGACGCTTCGCTCAATGGCGATCGATGCATACTCGGTTTCAATCTGTATTATATGCTGGGTTCGAGAGATCCCGACTATATCGAATTCGCAAAGACGGAAGTGAGTTTCCAATTGATGAGAAACAACTCTAATATGTATACCGCCGTTCTCGAGATTGTAAACGTTGTGCCTAGCGCAAGTGAGATCGAATTAGATCTGTACGTTTCAGAAGAAAAGTACGCGGAGCTGCTCGATCGGACGCGTTATTATTTCTATTCTCTCGATCCTTCAGACGAGGAAGTGGTGGAATACTGGATAGAAAACGGCATCATGCCTAAAGGGGAATATTTCGAGAGTTACACGATTTCAAAAGGATTGGAAGAAAAAGTTTATCCGATATGTGCCTCTGCTTCCGCGGTCTTTGCTGTGCTTGCCTCTTTGTATGCGTTCGCAGTTGCGGGGCATGTCTGCAAGATAAACGGAAAGGAGCTTTTCGTGCTCAAGACGCTCAGAGTGCATTCTCGAGATCTGACTGAGCTGATAATTCTTCAGGCCGTTCCCGTCGCGCTGATCGCGATGGTATTCGGGAGCCTCGCTTCCTTCGGTATCGATAGGATCGTGATCAACAGCGCGGAAAGATTTTTCGAGCCATCGGCATGGTCGGGCATAACGGTCTCGTTTGCTATATCTGCAATATCGTTATCGGTTGCTTGTGCGGCAAGGATTTACCGGCTCAACAAAAAATTCAGCCCGGATCTTATCCGAAGCTGAGTATTTGTTAAAAAGAATATTGATTGTTTGGGACGGAATCGAAGATGCCGTCCTTAATTGTTGCAAAATAGTACGCGCACGACAAACGTACGGTTATTGTAAAGACGATTAATGAAGGTATTTGCAAGCGGCCAATATGCGCAGACCCTGCGTTTGCATTAATATTATCGCGATGTTCAATTATCTTTCGGTTTTCAGAAACTAATTAATTTTACGATATTTACGACTGACAATATAAAACAACCAAGGCAAATACGATCAAAATAATTTTTATGGAATCGCTCATGGAAACGGCATACTGAATACTCGTCGGAACGCGAGCTAGGCAGCAGTTTCTTTTCGGGATAAATTTTTGACAGTAAGGAGATAATATCAAAAAAAGGAGGTATTATCATGGACGGACAGACTTATAAGCTCGCGGTCAATTGCTCTAAGGGAGTCAAGATGGGTGCAACCGCGCTGACCAATATGGCGCGATTCTGCGAAGAGGAGAAGATAAAAGAGACGATGAAAGAGTATGCGGATAAGCATACAAAACTTGCCGAAGAGATAGACGCATACATCTCCGAGCACGGCGAAAAGACGAAGGAGGCAAGTAAGATCGCCGAGTGGTTCGCGGTAAAAGGCATCGAATTCAAATTCGGAGGCAAACACGACGACTGTGAGGTCGTACGCTCTGCGGTATCGAGTGCGGACAAGGCGATAGAAACGCTTGAAAGAGACGCGAGAACGTATGCGCTGGCAAAGAGAGAAGCGAGCGAGTACGTTCGCCGTACAATAGAACTCGAACGCGATTTCAAAGAAGCGATAACCGATGCGCGAAATAAAGCGTGAACGAATAAAGTGCGTGCGGGTGCGCATTGACATTTGATCGGCGATCCGTTATAATATTGTTTAGCGACAAAGAGGAGAATGACAATGGATTGCGAAGATAACAAAAAAGAGTTCGTCACTATTTTCAACAACTCGGTCAAGCGCGCGGGAGCCGATAAGCTGCTCGAGTGGCTTTCGAAAAGCGATTTCTTTTATGCGCCAGCGAGTTCTAAATTTCACAACGCATTCGAGGGCGGGCTTTGCGAGCATAGCATCAACGTGTGCAAAAGGCTCAAGATGCTCGTGGAACAGGAGAAGAAACTTCACGCGGCAAACGAGGCGATCGCATCCATAACGGATGAGAACATAGTCATTTGCGGGCTTTTGCACGACGTGTGCAAAGCGAATTTTTACAAAGTCGAGTACCGCAATCAGAAGAAAAACGACGTGTGGGAAAAGGTGCCGTATTTTGCGATCAACGAAGAGCTGCCGTACGGGCACGGCGAAAAGTCAGTCTATATCATCAACGGGTTCATGCGTCTGACGAGAGAAGAGGCAATGGCGATCAATTGGCATATGGGCGGTTTCGATACGAGGGTCAGAGGCGGCGATTACAGCATTTCCAAGGCGTTTGAAAAGTATCCGCTCGCGGTGCTGACGCACGTCGCGGATATAACGGCGTCCTATCTTGACGAAAAGATAGGAAACAATTGAGGTGGAACATGGTAAAGACGGATATTGCTATCATAGGTGCGGGCACCGCGGGAATGAGTGCGGCGATATACGCAAAGCGCGCGGGAAAAGACGTGATAATGTTCGAGGGATATATGCCGGGCGGGCAGATAGTCGTCACTCCCGAGGTGGACAACTATCCCGCTCTCGGTAAGGTCAGCGGATACGACTTCGCGATGGGGCTCTACAATCAGGCGACGGAACTCGGCACCGAGATGATAAGCGCAAACGTAGAGAAGGTGACCCGCAAAGACGGCGGTTTCCTGATAGAGTACGACGGCGGAGAGGTCGAGGCAAAAGCGGTGATAATCGCCACGGGCGCGAAAAATCGCAAACTTGACGTTGACGGAGAAGAAAAGCTCACGGGCTTCGGGATCTCATATTGCGCGACCTGCGACGGCGCGTTCTTCAAAGGCAGGACAGTCGCCGTGGTCGGCGGAGGAAATACTGCTTTCGAAGATGCCGAAGTGCTCGCGTCGCTGTGTTCTAAAGTCTATCTGGTGCACCGCAGAGAGGGGTTCAGGGCAGAACCAGAAAAGGTCGCTAAAGTCAGAGGCATGAAAAACGTCGAGTTTATCCTCAATGCGAAAGTGGTCGCGTTGAAGGGCGACGGCAAGCTCGAAGGTGTGATCCTCGAGGATACTAAGACGGGAGAGCGAAAAGAGCTCGCGCTCGACGGCGTGTTCGTCGCCGTGGGGCAGACCCCCAGCACCGACGCTTTTGCGGGACTCGTCGAGAGAGACAAAGCGGGATATATAGTCGCGGGAGAAGACTGCATCGCGGCAAACGGGATATTCGTCGCGGGTGACTGCCGCACCAAAAAGGTGAGACAGCTGGTTACGGCGGCAGCCGACGGCAGCGTAGCCGCTCTCGCCGCAAGCGAATATTGTTCGAGAGACTGATCAACCGTAACGATATAAAATTATGACAGAGACAAAGAAGAGGAGCAAACGCAATCTGTTTGCCTATTTCGTATCTTATTATAAACCGCATAAAGTGACGTTTATACTCGATATGCTGGCGTCGCTGATCTTTTCGGTCAGCGGTCTTTTCTATCCGATACTGACGAGACAGATGCTCAACGACTTCATACCCAACGGCATGATAACGCAGATCGTTCTGTTCGGCATAGGACTCGTCGGGATATACGTCCTGCGCGCATGCATGAATTATTACATAAGCTTCTGCGGGCACGTCATGGGCGTTAAGATGCAGGCGGCGATGAGGAGCGATCTTTTCGATCACCTTCAGAAACTGCCGTATTCTTTTTACGACAACAACGAGACGGGACAGCTGATGGCGCGTATGACCAACGACTTGTTCACCGTGTCGGAGCTCGCGCATCACGGTCCCGAAAACCTGTTCATATCTTCGTTCATGATAGTGGGATCTTTCGTCTACCTCTGCACGATAAACTGGATACTCGCGCTGATCGTATTCGCGTTCCTGCCGATAATAATACTCGTTTCCGTCAAGGCGCAGAACGATATGAACGCCGCTTTCGACAAGAGCAGGCAGGAGACGGGCAACATTAACGCGACGCTCGAGAACAGCCTTTCGGGCATAAGGGTGACAAAGGCGTATGCCAACGACGTGTACGAGCAGAAGAAATTCGAGAAGAACAACAGCGGTTACGTCTATTGGAGATCCAAGGCGTACAAGGCGATGGGCAGGTTCTCGGCAAGCATGAGCTTTACGACGCAGATATGCAACGCGGTCGTGTTGATAGCGGGCGGCTTGTTCTGCATATACGGCAAGCTCGATTACGGCGATCTCGCTGCGTTCATGTTGTCTATATCGCTGTTCATTTCGCCCGTGGAAAACCTGCTTATGTTTTCGGAACAGTTACAGGACGGCGTGACCGGGTTCAGACGTTTCACCGAGATCATGGATGCTAAGATAGAAGAGGACAGTCCCGACGCGAAAGACATAGTGCGTCCCGCGGGAGACGTCAGGTTCGAGCATGTCAGTTTTGCGTATAACGAGGGCGGAGAAGTCCTTCACGACATCAACATAGAGATACCCGCAGGCAAGATATACGCGTTCGTAGGCGCAAGCGGCGGCGGCAAGACCACGCTTTGTCATCTCATCCCCAAATTCTACAAGCTGAAAGAGGGCATGATATACATAGACGGTACGCCGATCAGCGAAATCTCCAACAAGTCTTTGAGACAGAACATAGGCATTGTTCAGCAGGACGTGTTCCTGTTCACGGGTACTTTCAGAGAAAACATTGCTTACGGCGCGGTGAATGCGACCGACGAAGACGTGATAAACGCGGCTAAAAGAGCGAATATACACGACTATATCTCGGGACTTCCCGACGGATACGATACGCAGATAGGCGAGAGGGGCATCAAACTTTCGGGAGGACAAAAGCAGAGGCTCAGCATTGCCAGAGTCTTCCTCAAAAACCCCGCGATACTCATACTGGACGAGGCGACGAGCGCGCTGGACAACGCTACCGAAGTCATGGTGCAGAAGTCGCTTTTCGAACTGTGCAAAGGAAGGACGACGCTTATCGTCGCGCACAGACTCAGCACGATCAAGAGCGCGGACGAGATAATCGTCGTCGAAGAGGGCAGGATAAAGGAGCGCGGCACGCATGCCGAACTGCTCGAGAAAGGCGGCTCGTACAAAAAACTTTACGAAGCTCAATACAAAGAATACGACGAGGAGGCTGAGACAAAATGAACGGACTCAGGATCGTGATACTCGACGGTGATTGCGCAAATCCCGGAGATCTTTCGTGGGAAGAATTCGAGACTCTCGGAGAAGTGACGGTATATCCGCATACCCGCGACGACGAGGTGGTCGAAAGGGCAAAGGACGCGGATATAATAATCGACAACAAGGTCAACATAACGGCGGAGACGATAGCCGCGCTGCCGTCGTTGAAATACATCGGACTTTTATCCACGGGCTACAACGTGGTGGACATAAAAGCTGCGAAAAAACGCGGGATACCGGTGTGCAACGTGCCGGCATACTCGACTGTCAGCGTCGC
The DNA here is from genome assembly GCA_944380305.1 of uncultured Christensenellaceae bacterium. Classification (GTDB taxonomy): domain Bacteria; phylum Bacillota; class Clostridia; order Christensenellales; family UBA3700; genus Ornithoclostridium. The sequence goes on along the minus strand of CALWHF010000007.1, from coordinate 45,564 downwards.
TCAGCACGCGTTTATGCTGATAACCTCTCTGGCGGCGAAACTCTTTGCGCACGCTATGAGCGTAAACGACGGGGAGTGGGGGAAGTGCAGAAATTTCTGCCTTTACAAAGGCGAAGTGATCGAGCTCAGCGGCAAGACTCTGGGCATAATAGGCTACGGCAGCATAGGCAGGGCGGTCGCGAAAATAGCTCTCGTCATGGGCATGAACGTCATCGCCTGCAAGCGTCATGCTTGCGTTGCCGATAAGAGCGTGAAACTCGTCGACAATCTCGACGCTTTGCTCAGAGAGGCGGACGTGATAACTCTGCATTGCGATCTCAATGCGGGCAATGCGAATATGGTGAGCGACGACTTTTTATCCAAGGTAAAGAAAGGCGCGATACTCGTCAATACGGCAAGAGGCGGGCTTGTGGACGAAGCGGCGGTAAGACGCGCTCTCGACGACGGCAGGTTGTCGGGATACGGCGCGGACGTGCTTGCCGAAGAGCCTCCCGTGCACGGCAGCCCGCTGATAGGCGCGGAAAACTGCATAATCACGCCGCACGTCGCGTGGGCGAGCGTAGAGGCAAGGAGCAGACTGCTCAAGGCAGCTAAAAAGAATATAGACGCTTTCCTCGAAGGTAACCCGATCAACGTGGTCTATTGAAAAGGATAGAAAACTACCGCAAGACGTATAAAAGAAAACGCGCTTCGATGCGCGTTTTCTTTGTTAAATCCGCTTTGTTAAAATCAACATACGGTCTCGCGTCCCGAACGAAAAACTTTTGTGTCAGGGCAGAGCAATCTCGGTGACGTCGTCGGGGACGTACATGTCAAGCTCTTCGTGCATGTCGGCGTCCGTTATTTTCGCCGCGGGCATTTTGTAATATGTAGCGGTTCCTTCGGCGAGAACCACGCCGTCTGCGTCCTCTATCTTCGCCTCGCCCGTATACGCGCGGGAGCCGCTTTTGACGATCTTGCCTATGCCGATCAGCGGGACGTGGTACGGCACGGGCTTGCGGAATTTGACGTTTATATCGAGCGTTACCGCGAGCACTTCCGGATCAGTGACCCAGATGACTCTGCCGATCAGCTCGTCGAGCATACAGGTTATCATTCCGCCGTGCACTCTGCCGGGATAGCTCTGGTGCTCGGTAGAATAGGAGAACAGGGTGACGACGCTGCCGTCTTCCATCTCGTAGAACGGGGCTTTCACGCCCGCGGGGTTCTGCATGCCGCAAATGATACAGCTTTTGCTGTTGTTCTGTTTTTTGATGACTTTCATGTTTCCACCTCTCGGATATTTTAACACCGTGAGCCGCGCAAGTAAACAAAATGTGGCAAGAAGAGTAATATTTCGCACGATTTTGTTGCGCGCGGGTGTACCGCGGGTATGAAGCGCATATAGGTAATCGCGTTGACAAATGCGTGAAAAAGAGTTATACTTATTAAAAATGCGCGACAAGTATTGGGTTATGAGGTGTTTATGAATATTTTTCAAAAGATCTGGTGCAGGACGTTTCAGACAGTGATGAAAGCTGCGACTCCCTTTCTTCCCTGGAGAGAGCCCGAGATCGTTGATTGTAAGAACGGTACGAGAGATCTCGGTGCGTTCGTAAAGACCAAGGGATACAAAAAAGTATTGGTCGTCACGGGACCCAACGTGTTCAGAAAGGGGCTTGCGGACGAACTTATCGCGGGACTAAAAGAGAACGGCGTTCCGTACGCGCTTTTCAACAGGGTCGTAAACAATCCTACGATAGACAACATAGAAGAGGCGTTTGAACTTTACAGAGCTGAGGGGTGCGACGCGATAATAGCTCTAGGCGGAGGTTCTCCGATGGATCTTGCCAAGGTGGTCGGCGCGAGAGCCGCAAAGCCGAACAAACCCGTCAAAAAAATGAAAGGTCTGCTCAAGATAATGAAGAGGATCCCCGATCTCTACGCCATACCTACCACGGCGGGCAGCGGAAGCGAGACTACAATAGCCGCGGTGGTAAGCGATTCCGTCACTCACGAGAAATATCCTATAAACGATCTTTCGTTGATACCGAGATACGCGGTGCTTGACGCAAAGCTCACCGCCGCTCTGCCTCCGCAGACCACAGCGACCACGGGTATGGACGCGCTGACTCACGCGGTCGAGGCATATATCGGCAGGAGCAATACGAAAAAGACTAAAGAGCGTGCAGAGCAGGCAGTGAAACTTATATTCGACAATCTGTTTACGGCGTACGAGCACGGCGACGATCTGGTCGCGAGGGCTAACATGCAGAAGGCGTCGTATTACGCGGGCGTGGCTTTCACGAGAGCGTATGTCGGCTACGTCCACGCGCTGGCACACGCGCTGGGCGGCTTTTACGGCACTCCGCACGGGCTTGCCAACAGCGTGCTTCTGCCCGTAGTGCTCGAGTATTACGGCGAAAGCGCGCACAAACCTCTCGCGAGACTCGCGGAGATAACGGGGGTATGCGCCGAGGGAGACGACGCGGCGAAAGCGACGAAATTCATTGACAGGATAAAGGAAATGAACGAAGCTATGCAGATACCTTCGTTTATCGAAGGCATAAAACCCGAAGACGTGCCCGAAATGGCTAAGAGGGCGGCTGAGGAGGGCAATCCGCTGTATCCCGTGCCCAGGCTTATGGACGCCGGAGAGCTCGAGAAGATATACGGGCTGATAATTGAATGACGGCATATATCGTAGGCGCGGCGGACGATTTTACGACGCGCGGGCTCGAAAAGAAACGGGGAGACGTTCTTATCGCCGCCGATGCGGGTTACGCGAGAATAGACGACAAGTCGGTCATAGACGTCGTGGTGGGAGATTTCGATTCTCTCGGTTACGTCCCCGATGCGGAAAAAGTGATAAAACTCAGGCGCGAAAAGGACGATACCGACACCGACAGCGCGGCGAAATACGCAATGCAAGCGGGAGCGGAAGAGATAGTGTTTTACGGCTGTCTCGGAGGAAAGCTCGATCACGCGCTCGCCAATCTGCAACTGGGTACGAGGCTGGCACGCGCAGGGGTGAAGGTGCGTTTCGTCAGCAAAGGATTCGACGTGTATTTCGTCAGGGAAAGAGAGGAACTGAGCCTGCCTGCAAGAGAGAAAGGCAGAGTATCCGTCTTCAGCCCCGACGAGACGAGAGGCGTTGTTATACGGGGGCTGAAATATACGCTCGGGGACGCGACGCTGACAAATTCTTACGCACTGGGCGTCAGCAACGAATTTACGGGTTTCGCGGCGACCATAAGTGCGAAAGAGGGCATATTGACGGTATTTGTATATGAAGAAACTGATGATATTCGATCTTGACGGAACTCTTCTCAATTCGCTCAAAGACCTTTGGGCGGCGGTGAACGGCGCGCTGTGGGAATGCGGCTTGCCTTACCGCAGCGAAGAAGAAGTGAGGAATTTCGTCGGAGACGGCGTAGACAAACTTATAGAGCGCGCTCTCGACGACAGACAGGATAAGTTCGACGAGTGCAAGGCGGCGTTCAAAAGGCTGTATGACAGGGATATGAGCAACCAGACGCGTCCCTATGACGGCGTCAACAAGATGCTGAACGATCTGATCTCGGCGGGATTCGAGATAGCCGTTCTTTCCAACAAGTACGACAGCGCGGTCAAGTCGCTTTGCTCGTACTATTTCGGGAACAAAATAAAATATGCCGTCGGGCAGAAAGACGGGGTCAGGGTCAAACCCGATCCGACGGCTCTTCTCGCTTTGCTGAAAGAAGCGGGAGTGAGTGCGAAAGAGGCGGTGTATTGCGGCGACGGAGAGGCAGACGTAGCGTGCGCAAAGGCGGCGGGCGTGGATTTCATAGCCGCGGCATGGGGGTTCAGACACTACACGGTGCTCGAAAAGGCTGGTGCGAGAACTTTCGCGTCTTCGCCGTGCGACGTGGCGGCGATAGCCTCCGCTTTCGACTGATCCGCAGAGATCGCAAAATACAGGGTAAACAAACGCGCTCGGCGCGTATTTATAAAATGAGGAAGGTGTTTGTTATGAAGAAGGCAAAGTACGGTAGCGGGTTCAGACTGCTGGATTACTACAAGACGGTCGCCCGTGTCGGCGGCGTGTTTTCCGCTCTTTCGCTGGCGGCGATGATCTATGTGATCTATTATATGTTCTCGGATTACATACTCGGCGATCTCAAGGCGGAACTCGCGGTAAATAACGGGCTCAAATATTCGCTGATCGTTCTGGTCATACTGCTGCTTGCGATGGTCATAGTTTTCATCGCGTTCAAGATAGCGTCCAAACGTACCAGCGCGCTCGACGTCGCGTTGATAACGGTCGGCATGGCGGATATTGTAATAATGATAAAAGAATTCGCGGTCGACGGCGTGATAAGGAACTACAACAGCGTTCTGATTTTTGCTATCCCGCTGGTATTTACCATAGTATTAAGCATCGTCAGATGGATAATATTTTCGCCGAGACGCAACAAGCTGATATCCACGCACGGCGAAAAGTGCAACTCCGATTTCAAGAGCTATTATAAAGATCTTTTCAAAAGGCCGTCGACATGGTTCATGGTGGTTGCGGCAGTCGTCGTCGCGTTGATGTTCCTCCTCGCTCAGGCAGAGGGCTGGCTTGACGTGTTCGAACTCAACGAGGGCGCAAAATCCGAGATGATAAAGAACTGCGCGACGATGGGTGGAATAGCAGGAGTTCTGTTCTTTATAGGACTAGGCGTAAGGCTGTTCAACAAGACTCTCAATTTCATGGACGCATACTCGTTCGCTCTGGCTCCCGCCGGCGTGATGTTGCTTATAAGCTACGCGGTGGTACAGCATACCGCTACGCTGATACTCGCGCTCGGAGCGATAGTAATATCCGCGGCTCTTCAGGTGCTGTATGCCAAGACTTCGTACCTTACAGACAGCATCGTTTGCGACGAGGAAATAATCGAAGAACCAGAAGAAGAAAAGCATGAAGAGACCTGCGTCGCAGAAGAGTGCAGAGAAGAAGTCGTATCCTCCGTTGCCGCGATCGCGGACGAGCACGAGGATTACGGTGCGACGCTCGAGGCGGTGCAGAAGACGCTCGACAGACTTTATAAACAGAACGGCGAGCTCGAGGAGAGACTGGAGAAAGCCGAAAAAGCTCTCGCGGAGCAATGCGAAAAGACGGATAAACTCGAGAAAGAAGTTTGCGCGCTCAAGGATTCGTACCGTTTCGTACTTCTCGATATAGAAAAACTGCTTTCAAAGTTGTCTTATCTCGAGACAAAGTCGGTAGCGCAAAAGGAGACCGTTGTTATAAAGGCGGATTCCGCAGACGACAAGGCGTTCGTTATGAGGGCGATCGAAAACATATATTCGAGACTTTCCTACATCGAGACTGTCGCAGACAAGACTCCCGAAAAGCAGGAGGAAAAGCCGTGCGCGGCTGTAGAAGATTATCCGTTCGTCATGCTGACTCTCGAAAAACTGCTTTCGAGACTCGCGTATGCAGAAACACTTATCGCAAACGGAGTCGTACCCGCAGAGAAAATCGAAGAAGAGTCTCCGATCGAAGAGGAAGTAATTTCAGAGGAGCCCGAAGAGCCCGAAACTTCGGAAGACGAAGAGGAAGAAGAGGGCGAGGAAGGGACTGAAGAAACTACCGCTCCCGCTGAGCAGGAAGGAGAGATAACCTGGGAAGAGGTCGCGTCCAACAAACGTCGCGCAAAGCCGAGGTTCACTTTCGATATGAAACTCCGCATCGCGGACGACAACGTGAAGAAATTTTACAGTGACATCAAGAACGCGCTGCTGTCTTACGGAATGCACGCGAGAATGTCGCGCCACAAGGAGAATTTCAACAAGGGCAGGAACAATATCGCGCGTATGGCGATAAACGGCAAGACGCTCAAGATATATCTCGCAATCAATCCCGCGGACATAGATCCCAAATATTATCATCATCGCGATGTCAGCGACAAGAAAGGAGTCGCAGAACTGCCTACGATGATAAACGTTCGTTCCAAAGTCGCAGTCAAGAAGGTAAAGATGCTGATAGACAGGATCGCCGAAGAACTCGTGATCTTCCCCAAGAAGTACACCGAACAGGACTTCGCGTCACAGCTGACTACCGACGGTTACACGACCGTGGAGCGCAAGGGTTACGGCTATCTCGTCAATCCCGAAGGCGTGGCTAAGAAAGAAGAAGTGGACAAAATCCCCGACGACTTCGCGACCAATGCGGTCGAATACGTCTATGCGCCGCAGAAGGCGAGCCGTTTCATCAAAGCGGAGCTTTCGCTCAAGGAGATAAGCGACAATTTCAGAGACGGCGACGTCGTCGACATCGAGAAAGTCAGAGACAAGGGACTCTGCGCGGTGAATGCCAACTATCTGTCCGTAACAGAGAGCAATACGTTGAGAAAGAAATTCCACGTCTACGCCGACGAATATACCGTTGCGGCTGCAAAGCTGATATGCGTAGCGGGCGGCGAGGCGTACATGATAATACAACCTGCCGAATAAGGAGCTTGTTGCCCGTAAAGGCGACAGATTAAATTGCAAATTACAGGAGATGTTTATGATTGAAAGACTCAGACTTGTGCCATATCCCGCCCGTGTCGTGTTCAGAGGCGGTACGCTGAAATGCGATGCTGTGAGACTGAGCGGGAAAAACCGCGTAAACGGTCTTTCGGTCGTTGATCTTTTCGAAAGGTACGGCGTGAAGACCTGTGAGAACGGTGTGACGTTCGTGTACGGAACGGGAAATTGCACCGTGTACGGGAACGAGTCTTATACGCTTGAAATATCGGCAGACGGGATAACCGCTGAGGCAAATTCGGATGCGGGTTTATTTTATGCGATCGTGTCTCTTGCACAATTGTTGCACAATTATAAAAACGATCTGCCGATTTGCTCGGTAACTGATTCTCCGGCTATCGGATACCGCGGCTTTATGCTGGATTGCGGAAGATATTTTTTTCCTAAAGAGGACGTTATGAGGATCATAGATCTATGTGCCCTGCACAAGATAAATGCTTTTCACTGGCATCTGACCGAGGATCAGGGGTGGAGAATCAGCATAGACGAATATCCCGAGCTTACGAAAAAGGGCAGTATGCGCACGCATACGAATTTCGGTTTCAGAAAGCACGGAGGATATTATACGAGAGAAGACGCGACTGAAATCTCGGAATATTGCAAGGCGCGAAATATAGAGATAGTTCCCGAAGTGGATGTCCCGGGGCATTCGCAGGCTGCACTCGCGTGTTATCCGTGGCTCGGATGTTTCGACAGGAAATTAAATGTGGCTACTCACAGCGGGGTCAAACACGATATTATGTGCGCCGGGAAGGAAAGCACTTACGCATTCGTAGATGCCGTGTTGACCGAGATAGTAGATATTTTCGGGAACAATATGCGCTACTTGCATATCGGCGGCGACGAGGCGGTAAAGATGAGGTGGAAGCTGTGTCCTTATTGTCAGAAAAAAATAAAAGATGCGGGACTGAACGACGAAGAGGATCTGCAGGCTTATTTTACGGAACGGATAGCGGGATACGTTATCGGGAAGGGATATATTCCCGTAATATGGAACGGAGTACGTTGTCCGAAAAATACCGTCGTACAGTACTGGGATTCAACAGGCGGAATAATGGATGCCGAGGAAGCTTCGAGAGGGGCGGCGGGATATATAAACAGCGACAGTCGCTATGCGTATCTCGATCTACCGTATGCGGATATAAGCCTGGAGAAGAGCTATTCGTTCGTTCCCGTCAGTACAGGAGGGGAAGGAAAAGCTTTCAAAGGAGCCGAAGCGGCATTGTGGAGCGAATATGTGCCCGACCTGAAAACCGCGTATAAAAGGATGCTGCCCAGACTGTGCGCTCTTTCAGATTCGATGTGGGGCGGATACGGCGGCGATTTCAGAGAATTTTGCGACAGGCTCGATGCATTCGAAGAATATCTGCGTTCGCTCGGTTATGACGGCGCATCGCGTAAACAGGCAATGCCGGGTAAGATAAGGGCTTTTTTCCAGAAACTGTGGTTTGAAAGAAGACAACTACACTGGCAGGGATTGCACAATCTGCTGTGTGACGCTTACGTCGGAATAAAGTACGGTAAAAAGAGGTGAATCATGTTAGGACAGCCGGGACTCAAATTTGCGTTCAGATGCGGAGACGATATACTTACGGCGACAGGCTCAAGAGACGAGGTCGAGTTCACCGTGGAATACAGCGAAAACAGCTATAAACTGTGGGTGCTTGCGCATAAGGAGATAATGCCGCTGATATGCGAGCTGAGATACAAATATCAATATCCCGCAGGCTCGACGGCATTTGCGGGAGGATTTCAGTCCTGGACGCATACCAGAGAGTATGGCGCGGACGAGGTTCAGAAAGGTCTAAGATTCCCCGTGCGTTACGGCGCGGCGAGAAAGTTTGCGGCGGCTTTCGGAGATTACGATTTCGCCACTTACGACAACAAGAAAGGTGACTGCCATTCATTTTATTACACTTACGTCAGAGACAGAGAGGACTTTACTTTTGCGGGAAGCCTGGATGAAAGTCAGGGGTACACAGTGTTTTACCACAGCCGCGACAGAAAGGAACTCAAGGTCGCAAAAGATCTCGAGGGACTGACTCTGAGGGCAGGCGAGAGGTACAAACTGTACGATCTGTATTTCTGCAAAGGATCGCAGGACGAAGTTTTCGACGCTTATTTCTCGAGACTGGGCATCGATAAACCGCGCGAGAAAAAACTGTGCGGATATACGAGCTGGTACAATCTTTTCGGCAAAATAGACGAAAAGAGCATAATGCGGGATCTAGACGGTCTCGCGAAAGCCGATCTCGGCGCGACGATATTTCAGATAGACGACGGGTATCAGGCAGCGGTCGGAGACTGGCTCGAGACGGACGGAGCAAAGTTTCCGTCGGGTATGAAAAAGCTCGCGGACGAGATCCATGCACGCGGTTTCAAAGCTGGTCTGTGGCTTGCGCCGTATCTCTGTGCGAGGAGCAGCAAAGTGGCGAAAGAACATCCCGACTGGCTCGTGAAGAAGAACGGCAGACCCGTTATCGGCAACGTAGGCTGGGGCGGTGCGTACGTTCTCGATTCTACGAATAAAGAAGTTAAAGAATATCTGAAAAAAGTATTCGACACGGTGCTAGGGGAGTGGGGATACGATATGGTCAAACTCGACTTCCTGTATGCAGCGGCGATGTATCCTGCGGCTAACAAGACGAGAGGCGAACTTATGCAGGACGCAATGAAATTTTTGCGCGCCCGTGTAGGTAAAAAGTGGTTTCTCGGTTGCGGCGTTCCGCTTTTTTCCGCATTCGGGACCTGCGATTTCTGTCGCGTCGGCAGCGACGTCGACCTGTCTTTCAAAGAGAGGATATTCTCTAAACTGACCAACAACGAGATAGTGTCCACATACAACGCCGTGACATCGTCGGCGTTCAGACATCACCTCAACGGCAGGGCTTTCGTCTGCGACCCCGACGTTTTCTTTATGAGGGACGACAATCTGAAATTCAGCGCGTCGCAAAAAGAACTCCTTGCGCGTTTCAACTCGGTTGTCGGCGGTGTACTGTTCGTTTCGGACGATGCGGGGAAATATTCGGAGGAGCAGAAAAAAGCCGTCAGAGAGGCTTTCTCGAGAGACGCTGTCGTGAGCGACGTGCGTTACGATTCGAAAGACGTCATTACTGTCAATTACACAGAGAGCGGAGAGCCTCGCATCCTTCGGTTCAATGTCAGAAACGGCAGGATATTTTCTTGTTGAAATTAAGATTTACGGCTTCATCCGAGGCCGAGACTACGGATTTGTCGAGTAAATCAGACAAAAGTATAGGTTTTATGTAATTTTTAAGATTGAAGCCGCAAAAAATTGCGTACGCAGACGCGCGTATGATATTATAAAAAAGATATGAAAGAGATAAGAAACCTCAAACGTCTCGAAAAGGTGCGCAACAGGAAAAAACACGACAGCCACAAACTCAAGCATGCCGACAGATTTTATCCGTCGGCGGAAGAGGGGCTTTCGTCTGCGCAGGTCGAGCAACGCAATCAGGAAGGTCTCGTCAATAAAAAGACGGACAATACAAGCAAATCCTATGTGAGGATAGTTTTCGAAAACATCTTCAATTTCTGCAATACGGTCACGATACTTCTCGTGATCCTTCTCCTCGCTATCGGGGCGTGGGATTACACGCTTTCTTCCAGCATAATATTCATAAATATAGCCATAGGTATCGTTCAGGAGTTAAAAGCAAAATGGACGGTGCAGAAACTGTCGCTCGTGGCGCAGTCCAAATGCGACGTGGTAAGAGACGGCAAAAGGATTAATATAAATACCGCCGATCTCGTCTTTGAGGACGTTTTCTACATACATGCCGGAGCGCAGGTCCCGGTAGACGCAGAGGTGAAAAGCGGATACATCGAAGTGGACGAATCGATAATAAGCGGAGAGTCGCGCCCGGTGCGAAAAGAGGCGGGTTCGAAGATACTCGCGGGCAGTAACGTGCACGAAGGCGAGGCGTGCTGTATCGCCACCAGAGTTGGAAGAGACAGGTACATCGAGGGCGTGTCCAGGGTCGCCAAAAGAGTCGCCAAGCCCAAGAGCCGTATCTTCTCGGTGCTAGATTCTCTGATAAAGGGGATCACGGTCGTTCTCGTTATCCTCGCGGGATTCCTTCTCGCGGCAGACAGGATAACGGTAGGCGGAGAATGGAAAGACACGATAATCACGGTGTCGAGCAGCATTCTCGGAATGATACCGATAGGTATGTTCCTGCTGACGTCTACCGCGCTTGCGGCGAGCGTACTCAAACTCTCTAAAAAGCACGCGCTGGCACAGGATCTTTCGGGAATAGAGATGCTCGCGCTGACCGACACGCTTCTTCTCGACAAGACGGGCACGATAACGGACGGCAAGCTGGAACTGGTCGAGACTGTCAGAGTGGGAGACGAAGAAAGCCCCGTGGATCTTCTCAATACGATAATGAGTGCGACGCACGACAGCAAGTCTACCGCGCTCGCTCTGTTGCAGGGCGTAGGCGAGGGCAACGTTATGCCCGTCAGCGACGTGATGAGTTTCAACAGCGCGAGAAAGTACAGCGCGGTGACTCTCGATGGAGGATCGACTTACGTCCTCGGCGCGCCGGACTTCGTCGGCGTTCCTTCGGGCAGGGTAAAAGAGGCGGTCGCCGAAAATTCCGCAAAAGGAAGAAGAAGTATATTGCTTTCGCGTTTCGACGGCGCGATAGCCGAGATCGACAAGACGAAAACCGTGCCTTGTTTCGTGTTCGCTCTCGAAGATACGTTGCGTCCCAATATACGCAAAACTCTCGACTGGTTCTACGAAAACGAAGTGGACATAAAGATCATTTCGGGCGATGACCCCGAGACTGTCGCCAATATCGCGGGAAAGGCGGGGCTCAGACGTCCCGATCACGCGGTGAATTGCGCCGAACTCGACGAGGAAGGACTGAAGAGAGTTGCGGCGGATACCGCGGTGTTCGGCAGAGTATCTCCCGAACAGAAGGCCGTGATAGTTAAACAACTTCAGAGCGAGGGCAGGACGGTCGGTATGATAGGCGACGGCGTCAATGACTTGCAGGCTTTGAAGGAGGCAGACTGCTCGATCTCGTTTGCCGGCGCGAACGACGTCGCGAGAAACATATCGAGAATAATTCTCATGGACAACGACTTCGCGTCGATGCCGGACATAGTCAGAGAAGGCAGACAGGTAATAGGCAATATCGAGAAGGTGTCCGCGCTGTACGTCATGAAAAACATCTTCGTGATGTTCATGACCCTGCTTTACGCGATAATCACGATAGTCACAAAGGAGAACAGCTATCCTTTCGATACGAAGAAGATGCTTATGATCGAGTTCTTCGTTATAGGCGTGCCGACGTTCCTTTTCGCGTTGCAGCCGACAAAAGCCAGACCCAAAGGCAATTTCCTGCGCAACGTGCTCAAGTCGTCGCTTTCCGCGGCGATAGGACTTATCGCGGGTACGGGATTTATAATGATCATGAACGGCTCGATAGACTATTCGTCGATCGCTGCCACGGCGGAGGAACTTCAAGCGGTAAAGGCGGTCATGGCTACCTTTGCGCTGACAATGGCGGGATTTGCGTGTCTGACGGTGATAAGCATGCCTCCCAATAAATTCAGACTCGCGGTCATAGCGGTGATGTTCGTAGTATCGCTCGCGGCGATATGGCTGGATAACACGGTGACGGGAGGCACGTTTCTCAACATGAATTTCGTCCCGATAAAATACGCCGGCTGGATAGTGCTCAGCACGCTCATAGCTCTCGCATCCATGCTCGGCACGCGCGCTCTTCTTGGCTTGCTTGATAAAAAGTACGGTGCGAAGATCGTGGACGGAATGGATGAAAAAATAAAGAATTTCAAACAAAAGAGACTTGAAAGATACAACAAAAAATTAGAAGAGAAAGAGGGGGAGAGTGGAGAAAACGAATAATCCTCACGCAAATCACAGGGAGAGGATGAGAAATAGGGTCAGAGAGAATTCTCTGGACTCGCTCGGCGAGCACGAGGTGCTCGAATATTTATTGTATCCTTTTGTTCCGAGGAAGGACACCAACGGGATCGCGCACGATCTTATAGCGAAGTTCGGGTCGCTTGCGGCGGTACTCGACAGCGACAGCAAAGCACTTGTATCCGTAAAGGGCGTGACGGAGAACGCCGCGCTTTATCTCAGCAGTATGCCTTCTCTCGCGAGGAGGTATTTTTCGAGCAAGATAGAGCAAAAGCCCAAGATGGAGACAAGAGGGCAGATACTCGAATATCTCAAGAGTTTCATGACTACGCTCGAAGAAGAGCGCATTTATGCGATATGTGTGGACAGCGCGGGCAGATTCAAACAGCGTTGCGAACTCGGCAAGGGCGGCAGCGACGACTGCAAAATAAGGGTCAGAGAGCTTGTCATGCTGTGCCAGAATTCGCAGACGAAATACGTTTATCTCGCGCACAACCATCCGTCGGGGATCGCAAAACCGTCGGCTGAAGACGTCGAATTTACGAAGTGGGCGGTGACCGCGCTAGAGATAATGGACGTACTGCTGATCGATCATATCATTATCGCCAAAAATTCTCATTACAGCTTTCTGCAGGACGGAAAACTCGACGAGTTCCGCAAGTCGTACCTGAAATTCGTCGAAGAAGGCAGAATATCCGACAGGAGGAACTGATGCCGCGTCCCGTTCTGAAAACGTACCGTCTCAAAGCCGACGATATAGATTTTACCGTCATCCGCAAGCGAGTAAGAAATACGACCATAAGAATAAAAAACGGCGAAGTCGTCGTCACGGCTCCCGCATCGCAGGGCGACGAAAAAACGTGTTCAGTCGTCAGAAAACACCGCGACTGGATAATGCGTTACGTCGCAAAAGCCGAAGAGAGCAGGGGAAAAGTCATGCTTTTCGGCAAAGCATATGAGAGAAAGGACGAGTACGCGCCGCGTGCGTTCGTCAGGTTTTCGGGCTCGGAGTGCGTGGTGGGAGGAAAAGACGAAAAAGACAGGGAAAAGGCGATCCTCGAATATTACAAAAAGGCTATCGCGCCCGTTCTCGCTCCGCTTTTCGGGAAATGGCAGAAAGAGACGGGACTGTACGCGTCGAAAACGTCCGTCACTTCTGCGCGTTCGTATCTCGGCAGATGCGAGGTCGCGACAAAGGCGATCAAGATAAGCTGTCGGCTTGCGGCAAAGCCAGTCGAGGTCGCCGACTACGTCGTGTTGCACGAGCTTTGTCATCTCCGCGTTACGGGACATCAGAAGGATTTTTACGCGCTCGTGGGCAAATATTTGCCCGATTACAAGGACAGGATCGGGATTATGCGCGGACGCAGACGAATGACCTGACGAAATGGGAAAAACATCATAAAAAAGGTATTAAATCACGTCTTTTCGTAAAGGCGTTTTTTAATTCGGTTTTGCGGTAATATCGCACTTTATCCACACATATAAATGATTATGCGAATGCGGAAAAACGGGGGCAGTTATCCACAAGAACGAATGTTTTGGTGGATAAGTCTGTGGATAACTCGGCTAAAATCGGCTTTTGCCCGAAATTTCTAGCATTTGCGACAAGTTTTGCGCGCGGGGAAAACGATATGGTATTTATAGGGAAAAAAGCGTTGATTTTCGCGGTAGCGGCGGTGCTGTCGCTGACGATCGCAAGTCTCGGGATTTTCGCGGTCGCGAAGACGGTCGGTAAGATGTCTTTTCCAGTCGGAGCGGTGGTCGTGATCGACGCGGGACACGGTGGCGCGGACGGAGGAGTGGTCGGCGTTACCGGGACAAAGGAGAGCGAGCTCAATCTCGAACTCGCTCTCAAGCTCGGGGAACTTCTCGAGGCGAGAGGAGTCGGAGTCGTTTATACGCGCACTTCTGACGAGGCTCTTTCCGACATAAAGCGCGAGGATATGAAAATGCGGGCGGACATCATCGCAAACAGTCGCCCCGACTGCGTGGTCAGCATACATCTTAACAGTTATTCAGACCGTTCGAGGAGAGGTATTCAGGTGTTTTACGACGATACGGGAAGATGGCAGAGCTTCGCGTCTTTGTTGCAGGAGAGGCTCAACGCGCAGATCAATTACAAATACAGTAAGAGGAGCGATCTCGCCCCGCAGGCGGGAGATTACTACATTACGAAGTGTGCCGCAGTGCCGTCCGTCATAATCGAATGCGGATTTATATCGAACGCCGAAGACGAAAGGTTGCTCAATACGGATTCGTTCAGGCGGGAGCTGTGTGTTTCCATAGCCGACGCAGTTCTTTTTGCCTTAAGCTGATTTTTTTCAAAAAAATCCTCCGCATTTGCGGAGGACCGTTGGAAAGCGTCAGTTGAGCACTCTGCGCGCTTCTATGAAATACGACCAGCGTTTTGAAGAGATCTGCTCGATGACGGCATGGTCGCTTGCAGTGTGAAGAATATAGTTGTCGCCGAGATAAATCGCGACGTGTCCTATCCTTGCCGTTCCGCTGAGGTTGTAGCGAGACGAGTTGGTGAAGAACATCAGGTCGCCTCTTCTAAGATCGTCGCGCGATACCCGCACGCCTTGCAAAACCTGGGTTCTCGTCGTTACGTCGAGAAGAACTCCCGCGCCCTTGTAATACGCGTATTGAGTAAGAGCCGAGCAGTCGAATTCTCCCGCTTTGAAATTAGTATTTAATACGCCGTTGCCCCAGTGGTAACGCTGGCTTCCCCAGACGTACGGATAGCCGAGAAGTGATTTACCCACGGCGATCACGCTTTCTATTTTGTCTCCTGCCTTGTCCATACGGTATATTGTCGCGTATTCGCTGTTTGCCGAAACGTAGGCAATCTGTTCTTTGTATATCGTTTTATACCAACCGTCTTCAAGCGCGATAAACGACACCATGTCTCCCTTGTCGAGAGTCCCCAGCGACGCGTAAGACGAGCCTTTTCCGCTTCTGACGTTGAGTCCGTTGGTCAGGGAAATTACGAGAGTGTCTTTATCCGAACCCGACGGAGAGCCGACGTTTCCGCCACCATTATTCTGACCGATATAGTTTGCATAGATCAAAGCGTCGATCTTATCCGCCATCGATACTGAGAACGGAGCGTTGCCTTGCAGACCGCATGCCGCCAGCATAAACAGTGATATTGCCACAAAAGTTGCTGCGGTGATGATTTTTACAGTCTTCATTTTCCTGCCTCCTTTGATTATTACAGGCTTTGCCTGCAAGCATATTGTAAGCGAGGCAAAGAGATCGGGTCAACGCACAAAATTTTCCAATGGGAGAAATTTTCCTGCCCGTGTTTGTATTGCGACGATTTTCGATCCGTCGGAAACAGAGCTTTTGCGCATTGAAACGCGTATTGAAAAAATCCGCGGGATATGTTATAATATTTCATCGGGAGATGCGATCCCGAACAGGAGGATTATCAGCAGCTATGAAACGCAATTCTATGTGTCCGATTTGTTTTTTGAAAACGGTATTCACTCGTCCGTCCAAGGTTGGGGACGTATATCCGAAGGTCAAATACGACAACGGGATCCTGACGGCTCCGCCTATGGGCTGGTCGAGCTGGAATACGTTCAAGAACAATATCGACGAGGATCTGATATATGAGACCGCCGCGGCTATGAAGGAAAAGGGACTGCTCGATGCCGGATACGACAGGGTGAATATGGACGACTGTTGGCACAGTTCGCTGAGAGACGAAAACGGCGATCTTCAGGGTGACCTGACCCGTTTTGCGGGAGGCATAGGTGCTCTCGTGAAGAAGATCAACGCTCTCGGATTCAAGGTGGGGATATATTCTTCCAACGGCACGCTGACATGCGAAGATCTTCCCGCGAGTCTGGGCAACGAATACCGCGACGCATACACTTTCGCCAAGTGGGGGATAGAGTTTTTCAAATACGACTTCTGCCACAACGTGCCGTTGCCGTATTACGCTCCCGTCGTCTACGGTATCGAACTGACGAGAAAGGGAGAAAAAGAAGGAAAGTTTTACCCCTGCACAGATGCGAAACTCGAAGGACTTGCAAAATTCATGCCCTGCAAAAAATTGCCGACGGGTTGTTTCGTAAGCGGTATGGACAAATGTCGCGGATCTATGGAATACAATAACGTATACAGCGAGGACGACGGCGAATACGTCTTCACGCTTTGCTGCAAGAAGACGAACAGTCAGTATGAAAAACTCGCAATGATCACCGTCAACGACGACGTATATCTCTGTCCCGTTCCTCCGCAGAAATTCTGGAATCTAACGTCGCGTTTCCAAATCTTTGTGAAACTTAAAAAGGGTGTGAACAGAGTCAGGATATTCAATCCCGTTTCAGGACGGGCGGACAGCGCGATGCTTCAGTATCTGACTATGGGCAACGCTCTGAAAGCGGCAACGAAGAAAGTCGCGGAAGAGACGGGCAAAGAGGAAAAACCCATCGTATATTCAATATGCGAATGGGGCAAGAATCAACCCTGGAAGTGGGGCGCGCTCGCCGGCAATATGTGGCGCACAACGGGCGACATAATCCCCAGATGGTTCTGGATCAAGATGATCTACGACAAGACGGTAAAGCTGTACGGGTATGCGTCGTCGGGTGCGTACAACGACCCCGATATGCTCGAAGTCGGCAACGGCAATCTGACCAAGGAACAGAACAAGTCGCATTTCGCGTTGTGGTGCATGATGGCTGCGCCGCTGATACTCGGCAACGACATCCGCAGTATGACCGACGACATTCTGAAGATCGTCACTAACAAGGAGCTGATCGCGATAGATCAGGATTCTCTCGGCAAGGCGGCGAAAAGGATAGTCAAAGGATCTGTCGACGTGCTTGCAAGACCTCTCGCGAAAGGGAGCGCGGCGGTCTGTCTTTTCAATAGGAAAAGGTCGACGCGTAAAGGCTCTGTATCAGTCGCGGATCTCGTATCGGACGGATACGCGGGGATCGAAAGCGGCGCGAAATACGATTGCAAAGAGGTGTATTCGGGCAGAGAATACGCTCTCGGAGACAGACTCGAAGCAACGCTTGAGGGAGACGCCTGCGAAGTAATTGTCCTGACGAAGAGATAACTATCGGCAGAAGTCCGGAAAGGAAAGATTTGTAACGCGCGCGGGAGTTTTCTTCCGCGCGTATTGTTTAATATTTGCCGTATTGTCAATAATCGGGGTATGAAAAGAGGATGCGGATGCGGCGGATGCCTTTCGAAAATAGTCATCGCAGTCTTAGTAATATTCATTGCTCTGTATTGGGGATATTCTTCGCTGACGCTTGAAAAATTGGGGAAAGCGGACGAGGCGGGAATGTTCGGATTTCTTGGCGAGAGGTACGAGGACAAGTCACCGAGAGATCTCGGCATAGAGGATCTGACGCTCAGGGAAATAATAGAGTGGTTTTTCAAAGAAGAAGACGCCGCTCCGTGACGGAGCGGAGCGTGTTTCAGTCCTCGATATAGTCGTCGAGCGAGTTTTCGAAGTCGTAAAACCCCGTTGCCTCGTCCTTGAGGCTCATTTCGAGATTGCGTACGTCCTTCTCGCGTGCGGAGGACGCGTTCTTTTTGATTGTTTTCGTGGTTTTTTTCTTCATATTCTTACCTCCGTTTTTATTGTGTGTCGAAGGGACGGTATTATTCGCGCGGTAGTGTTGCACAAAGACTGTGCATTGTGTTAGAATATAAATATGAAAAAGGGCGATATTCTGGATATTGAGATAACCTCTTCGGGCATGGAAGGAGAGGGTGTGGCGCGGGTCGACGGACAGGTCGTATTCGTGCCTCTTTGTATGCCGGGGGAAAAAGTCCGCGTTATGGTCAGAGAGGTAAGCAAGAAGTTCGCCCGCGCAAGCGTGATAAAGGTGCTTGAGGCGAGCGAGGACAGGGTTTATCCGCTTTGCCCCATATTTTACCGTTGCGGCTGTTGCGATATGCAGCATATACGCTACGAGAAACAGAAACAGATAAAAAAGGCAAACGTCGAGGCGTGCCTTTACAAAGCACTCGGCAGAAAAACAGAAGTAAACGACGTTGTCGGCGACGGCAGGTTATTCGGTTACCGCAACAAGATACAGGTGCCGCTCGCAAAGGTCGCGGGCAAGGTCGTCGCAGGTTATTATAAGGGCAATACTCACAAGGTAGTGCCGTTTGCGGAAAGAGTCAGAGAAGATCTCGGCGCGTGCGTGATGTACGAGAGAGGCATGCAGGATATGCTTGACGCGTTTCTGCGCTATGCCGATGCGGCGGGACTTGATTGTTACGACGAGGAAAAGCATGCGGGCTTCCTGCGCCATTTTGTCGCACGCAAAGTGGGAGACAAATATGCCGTAGTCGTGGTCGGCAACGGCAAGAAACTTCCTCTCGAGAAAAAACTGATAGCAGAGTTAACGAACACGGGTATGGGATTTTCCCTTTATTTTGACAGCAATACGAAAAAGACGAACGTTATCATGACGGAAGATCTGACTTTGCTTTACGGCGAGGCAAGACTGACTGCGGACATACTCGGGATAAAGGCAAAAGTCAGTCCTCTTTCGTTCATGCAGATCAACGACGGCGTCAGGGATATGATATATTCCGAGGTGGCTGAAAGAATAAAGAAGAGCGGCGACAAAGTCGTTATCGACGCGTACAGCGGCGCGGGCGTACTGACCAACGTGCTTGCCGGCAGCGCGGAAAAAACGTACGGCATCGAGATAGTGCCTGAGGCAGTCGCCGACGCAGACGAACTAACGAGGGATAACGGCAACGACAAAAAAGTCGTGAATATTTGCGGAGACTGTGCCAATGAATTGCCTCCGCTTGCCGAGAGGCTGAGAAAAGAATGCGCAGGATTTACAGTCGTTCTCGATCCGCCGCGAAAGGGATGCGACGAAAGAGTCCTTCAGGCGATAAAGTCCGTCGCACCCCGCAACGTATATTATATCTCATGCAATCCTGCAACGCTCGCCCGCGATCTCGCGAGACTGGACGACGATTATGATATTCTTTCCGTTACTCCGTACGAGATGTTCCCTCAGACGAAACACATCGAAACGTTGGTTTGTCTAGAGAGAAAACATATGATGATTTCAAACTGATTATCGATGCATTTGGATAGGCAATTCCTGTATTTGAATTTCCAAAGACGATAACAAAACACCGAACAGAAAGACAAAGGAGCGATCTTATGAAAAAACTCGTATGTGTTTCGATAGCAAACGAAATCGACAGAGAAAAAGCTTATACCGCCGAAACGTTCCGTCAGGCGGCAATGAAAAAGCTCGAGCATTTCAATGCCGTAAAAGAGCTTATGGAGTCTGACGGGTACGAAAAGAGACGTAGGGAATTCGAAGAAGAGAGCGAAAAGCTGGCTGCGGATTTTGAAAAATACACTGCGCATATCGGTGAGTGGGAAGAGAAAGAGACCCACAAGATCATGTCCGACGATACTCTTTCGGACGAGGAAAAACAAAAAAAATTGCAGAAAGAAGTATACGGCAAGATGGAAGAGATGTACAGGCTTGCCGAAAGCGGCGAGGATTATCGCAAAGCGGCGGATGCACACAGGGAATACATGAAGAATAACGAGTTGATGTGGGATTCGACCATGTACAGTCTCAAAAGAACGTCTCCCGAAAGCATGCCTTTTGTCGACCTTGCCAAAACGCTTGCGGGCGAAGAGTGCGAAGAGATATTGTTCGAAATGCCTTCCGACTGTATCTACGATCAGATAGAGCTGTGGCAGGAGTATGCGAGCAGTGGTTATCTCGAAGATTACGAAATGGCGGCGGCGGAGGACGAAAAAGCAAAAAGACTTTCCGCTATGCAGCTCGATTATCTGTTCGCGGAATGCGACGCCGTTTGTTTTCATGCCGAACAGGGCATTAGTTTAGGAGACGAAGAGGACGAGCGGTTTGCCGAGATAATGAACGACGTTTACCGCACCGAAGAAACCGAAAATTACGGTATGAATGTCATGAGGATTTACCTTAAGCCGACGCAGAAGCTCAAGGATTACCTGTCGTCGTTCAAGAGGTTCGACCGTTATCATTTCGATGCGTACGAGAGATTCGAGCCTTATACGAGTTTTGCGGATATACTTTTTCTGAAAGACGGAGAGCCCGTTTTAAGCTGCCTGACGCACGAAGGGTATTTTGAAGTCGCAGACAGCGCGAAGTCTGTTTTCGACGGTTTCGAAGAAGAAGCGGAGCGGTCTTTGTGATTTTTGTCGTAAAGGCATGGTTTGTCGATCCCGTTATCCGATAAGTGTTTATCGTGTGAGTCGCGTATCCGTATTCTTATGATATTTTAAGAGACGGACACCGAAAAACGCATAAAAGGCGCGTCAGGATCGGTTCGTATTATTCCTGTCCCGTATTGACATCAGGTCGGTTCTTATCGTATAATTTTTTAGGCAGGAGCGTTTTCAGAATGAACAAAGGAGAATTTTTAGCTTACAAGCGAGAGGGAAAAGGGCTTTCGGTGTCCGATCTTGCCGAAATGCTCGGCGTTTCCGATTTTGAAGTCGAACGCTGGGAGCACGGCGAGCTTCCGGATTCGGAGCATTTGTTGCGCCTTGCTCAGATACTCGGGCTGACGGTCGAAGAGATTTTGCGCGGGAAAGAAAGTGAAACTTCCGAAGCGAAACGTATCCCGCAAGAGCAAGAGTCGTCGTATGACGGACAAAGACAGGGGGCATCGGAGACGTCGGATGAAGAACCGTCTTCGGATAACGGGGAAACCGTTCGCAACGACGCCGACTCCTTTGCAAATTTCAAACAGGGCGGGAAATATTCGCACAACGGTTATTATGCCGCAGAACGTAAATTCGGTTACTTTGTATTTGCGGTATTCTTGATAGTCGTCGTAATTATGGCGTCGCTCGATTTCGTGGGCTGGGTGACGAGGCCCAGGGAGCTTACGGCGGACAACTGCAAAGACTACGTCGAAGTGGAGATAGTCCCTGAGAGAAACTACAATGCAGACGTGTATTTCGTCCGCGTTACGGCAAAGGAAGATATTTCTGATTTCAGCATAGTGATCAAAGTGGAATTTTTTACTATCGGAGCGGGAAAAAGGTACGAGACCGTCGCTTTGCAAGGCGGTTTGAAAAAAGGAGAATCGCTCGAACAGACCGTGAGCCTCGGGACATATGCTCTCGAAACTGGTTACGAGGTCGTATCCGCACACGGGGGACTTGACTGATGGAAAAGAAGAAAAACATAAGATTTTTGATATGCCAGATCGCGGTCGCTCTGATCGGTCTCGCGTGGAAAATATACAGGGGGGCTTTCTCCCTGCTCTGGACATACGTCCTCTTTATGACCTTTGCAGTAATCGCGATGTATTTCAATTACAGCTTGTGTAAGCTGGAAAACAGAATGCGCTCGAGGTTTTACGATCGTACCCCGCACGACGGCGAACCGAGCGATTTCAGACTCGTCGTCGGCAAGGTCGCGGAGTGGATGCTCTTCATTATGATGCTGGTCGTCGCGCTTTTGCCGATATGAGTGCGCTTGCCTGCGCGCCTTTGCCTTCAAATAAAGTCGCAGGCGTCCCACTGCAACGGTTTAACAGAGTCGAAGCTCACACGCTTTGATCTTTTTGCAAATACCCGACGTATTATACAGATCCGCAGAAAAATATGCGAATGTTTTTATGTCGCCTTATATCATGGACTTCATTGCCTCCGATTGAGTTCGGAGGCATTTTTTATGCTTGACAGGGGAAAGGTCCGAAAGGGTGATTCGGAGGAGCAACGGGATAGAAGAGCAGGTGAGGATTGAAAAGCAGGCGTGCATGGATTATAATAAAATAAATCGCAACAAAATACCGAGACGATGTAACAAAACGCGGTTTTCGTGTATCTCATATATGGAAAGGAAAAATCCGCGGTGCGTAACGGCAAGCGGAGCGTAACGACGGCAGGTCGTTTTAAGAAAAGGGAAGAAGGCTGGATGGAAGCGGCGGAATTCAACAGGTTGCTCAAGAGGATAAACAATGACGGCACGGCGATAGAGAAACTTTACCGAGCCTACTATTCCGCTATAATAAATAAGCTGAGTTTTACATACGGCAGAGAGATCGCTGAGGAGTCGGCGCAGGAATTTTTCCTGAAGTTATTTGAAATCGCAGATACGCAGCAGCGTGTGAACTCTCCGACGAGCTGGGTTTATACCTGTTGCGAAAACATCGCAAAACGCAAGATATACAACGAAAGCAGATTCGGAAGACTGGAGGAAAGCGCGGAAAGATCGGCTCCGAGCGAACAGGAACTCTACGGCGATCTTTACGGAGAATTGCAAAAACTGGACGAAGAGTCGAGGTTTATTATAGAAAAAGTGTACTGGGAAGGATATTCTCAAAAAGAAGTAGCGGAAATGACGGGGTTGAAACACTCTACCGTCAGGCAAAAACACGCGCGTGCCGTAAAGCGGCTGAAGAAATATCTCTGAAAAGTAAGAGAGGAAGGCTATGAAAAAGGATAAGAAATTGCAGGAATATGCCGAAGAAAGGCTGTCGGCACTGGGCAACGAAGAGTTCTTGAATAAGCTGAGAGAAAGAGTGCCCGAAAGACAAAAGACCTCCGTGACAAAGAGGCCTCGGATAGGCGCGCTGGCGGGGACGCTCGCGGCAGCGGCAGTCGTCGCAATCACCGTGATCTGCATCGTTTTTGCGGACATCAAGGACAGCGCGCACGGCGGCAGCAACGATTTCCTTTACACCGTCAGCAAGGCGGATTTCGAGAATTCGACGCTGACCGAACTGAACGGGGAAACGAAGATAGTAGACCTCTTCGTCAGAGGTGCGGACAGTCGGGACGTGACGAGATATTTCGATACCGAAACGGATGAGACGAAGTTCTATATAGTCAATACGGCATCCGAAATTATAGACGAAAGGGCAACCGTTTGCGTTGTCGTCAACGGCTACGAATATGGCGGCGCGATCCCTTCGGGGGCTATGACGAATGCGATAGAGTTTGAAAACTTTGCTGTGAAGTACAGTTACACTTATTATCCTTTCAAAGAGGATTATATGTATCAATATCAAGGGATAATCGACACGGGCGCAGAAAAAATCTATATATGGTACAACGCTTGCCAAGAGTTCGAGTACGACGGTTTTTACGCGTTTGCGGCAACGATGTTCGGTTGAGGGAAAGGAGGAAAGGTCATGAAAAAAAAGACGGCGTTATTTATATTGCTTGCTTTGATCTTCGCAATGAGCGTTGCCGTATTGCTTGGTGCGTGCGATGACGGGAGCAGAACGATAGAGTTTCTTGTTGACGGTAAGACGTATTACAAGACTTCCGTCAAGGAAGGTACCGTAGTGAACGTTCCTCAAATAAACAGGACCGAAGAGTTTACGTTCAACGGCTGGTATCTCGAAGGCGAAATATATCTCGAAGAGACCGTTACTGTGGACAGGGATATGACTTTCGAGGCGGTCTGGGTCAGGGACTATTACGACATATACTATGTCCTTTACGACGGCAAGAACGACGTGCTCAATCCCAAGCGTTTCGGGAGAGGAACGGTGGTCCATCTGTACGAGCCTACGAGACCGGGCTACACGTTCAAGGGCTGGTATCTCGAAGGCGAAAAGATCGAAGAGATCACGGACTCTACCTTCAAAGATTCCGATGCGGAAAGCATAACGCTTTTCTCTGAGTGGGAGCCCGCCGAATACAATATCAGGCTCGATGCTCAGGGAGGAGAACTTAACGACAAAGAAATTACCGTGACGTACGGAAACGTGACCGATTTTCCGGTACCCGAGAAATACGGTTATACGTTTGCTGGCTGGTATAACGGATACGAAAGGGTGACCGACGGAAAAGGCAAGTGCCTTTCGGCGTGGTCCTATACCGACGTCAACGAGCTGACTGCAAATTGGGAGATAAATACGTCTTTGCCCGGGCTTTCGATATATTCGAGCGGGACGGGGTACGTCCTGTACAGCGCATTCGGAGAATACGAAAGTCTGACCATACCCGATTATGTCACCGAGATCTACGAATACGCTTTCAATTCCAACAGCAACTGCAAGGAGCTGTTGTTTGCCGAAGGCAGCAAACTCACCGTGGTGGACGACTATGCGTTTTACAAATCAAAGATAGAGAGCATCGTTTTGCCTGCGGGAGTGGTGTCGATAGGCGACTGCGCGTTCATGCTGTGCAAAGATCTCGAAAGCGTAACTTTCGCAGACGGAAGCAAGCTCGATCATATCGGCGACAGCGCGTTCGAGCAATGCAGCTCGCTCAAGTCGATAAATATTCCCGATACTGTCAGAGAGATACCCGCGTTTGCGTTCAGGAACTGCTATTCTCTTTACGAATTCGTCGTGCCCGAGGGGTGCAGATATATTTCGGAAAGCGCTTTTCACCATTGCTACGCGCTTGCGTCGCTGACGCTTTCGAAGAACGTCGAGTATATCGGCAAAGATGCTTTTGCGGATTGCCCTCAGCTCAGAGAGATATACAATCTGTCTGCTTTGCCGCTCGTTGCGGGCGATTCGGCTTACGGCTGTGTGGCGAGCAATGCGACCGACATTTATACAAGCACCGACGCGGAGAGCAAGGTCGTCGTCACGTCGGACGGATTCGTATTCTACGACGGGAGCGACGGCGCGATATTGTTGACAGCTCCGAAGAGGAACGGCGAACTGATCCTGCCCGAGTCTTTCGAAGGAAACGGATACAGTATAGGCAAAAAAGTATTCTATTACTGCGGATACACGAGCGTCGTTATCCCGGATGCGGTCACGGAGATCGGCGACGGAGCGTTCGATTACTGCGCGTCGCTCGCTACCGTTAAGATAGGGGCGGGAGTGACAAGGATCGGCGACGATGCGTTCTCGCTATGTACAGCTCTCGAAAAGGTCGACCTCGCGGCAGACGGCGCATTGACCGAGATCGGGGAAAACGCTTTCGGCAGATGTAGTTCGCTGAGCTCTTTCACGGTGTCCGTAAACGTCGTCAAAATAGAATACGGTGCCTTTTTGGAATGCGTGAAACTGATCAAGGTGTGTAATCTCTCGTCTCTGAATATAGTCGCAGGATCGGATGAACACGGTTTCATAGCGAAATATGCGGTGCTGGTCACTGCCTCTTTGGACGAAGAGGGGGTGTACACTACGACCGAAGAAGGCTATGTGTTCTTTGAAACGTACGAAGATACCGTGCTGTCGGGATACGTCGGTAGCGCAAAAGTCGTATCACTGCCTGAGACTTTTAACGGCAGAACATACGGCATAAGCGGGAGGGCGTTTTACGACAGCGACGTGACGTCCGTCTCGATACCCGCCGGGGTGAAGTACATAGGCGACGAGGCTTTCATGTTCTGCTCCGATCTTTCCGGCGTAACGATAGGCGAGGGCGTACAAAGAATAGGAGAGTCGGCTTTCCGTAATTGCAAGTTATCGCAAGGGCTCAGGTTTGCCGACGGCAGCAAGCTGAAGAGCATAGGAAAACTTGCGTTTTATTTGACGACGGTTTCTTCCGTGACTTTGCCCGAAGGCTTGGAGTACTTAGGAGAAATGGCATTCGAGCCGATACACAGGCTTGCGAGTATAGTATTGCCCTCGAGCATCGCGGAACTCGGAAACAACGCGTTCGGGAGAGAAAACTCCTATCCTGAGCATATATATTTCAAAGGAGACGAAAGCGCATGGAAAAGCCTCGTCTACGGTACCGACAACGCAGATCTTCCCGTGTATTTTTACAGCGAGGAAAGCCCCGCTCGGGAAGGAAACTACTGGCATTACGTCAACGACGTCCCGACCGTGTGGTGACGCGCGGCAACGGAAACGCGTTTGCGTGACGAGAAAATGCGATCGGTCTGAGACTTACGCGTCAGGGAAAAGACGACGATCGGATGTTTTTCAAAAGAAAACTCACCCGCAAAAGGTGAGTTTTTTGTGCATTATGCGAAAGTGAAACGCACATGCGTGTCAAGGGGGAAATTATGTTATTTTTTTCACGTTGTTTTGGGTTTGAATTTTTCTCTGTAAAGACTCGGCGTCATTCCAGTGCTTCTCTTGAACGCGTTGGAGAAGTAGTGCTGATCGATGAAGTTGAGTTTTTCCGAGATTTCGCTGACGGTATCTTCGCTTGTTCTCAGATACATCTGTGCAAGCTCTATCTTTCGTTCGAGATAATACTGCGCGGGAGTCTTGTCGAATTCTTTTTTGAAAGAGCGTATGACGTAATTGACCGAATAGTGCAGTTTATCGGCGATGTCTTTTACCGTCAGGTTTTTATGAGAATTGTAGTCTATTATATATTTTACGCGGTAAGCGACTTTGTCCGCTCCGCGGGAGAGCGATGCGTTGACGTCGACTATGAAACTGCAATACAGCAGAGTGGCGTATTTTATGAATTCTTCCATGTTTTCGGCATAAGTATCGTAAAGTTCTCTTATTCCGGACATAAAATATTCGGCATTGAAATTTTCGATGACCCAGCGGTCTTTGGGAATATAAAGCTCCAGCATTTTATGTGCCAGCTCTCCGTCGACAACAATAAAGTCCGAGATCCACGGTGTGTCGGCGTCGGCCTTGCAATAGTGAGTATGTCCCTTGGGCATAAAGAAAAGATCGCCTTCTTTGACCTTGTATTCTTTGTCATCGATGACGACGATGCCTTTGCCTCTGCGAAGAAAGGCAACTACTAGTGCCTGAAAATTCACGCGGCGTTCGGGCAGCATAGTCTTGCCGTCGGTATAGTCCGATCTTCCTATCATGCCGATGAAAAACGGCATTGACGGGTTGTAATAATTGAGTAGCTGTATACTTTCGTCGGGAAGGTTGATTTTTTTAACTTTCATATTAGTTTTATATATTATTGTATTTTTTGTCGGGTGATAAAATTATAATAGCATACAATGCGACGTTTTTCAACACAAGGGAGAAAATTGATAATGGGGAAACTTACCGACGTCTGGTACGACGTTCGCAGCCACTGGGAAAGACCGAGAAAAAACGAATACGTCTCGTATAAAGAGGTATTGAATTTTTGCATAGGCGGTATGGGCATAAAGACGCTCGGTTCGCTTTTGTCGTATATGACGCTGGCGTCGACGTGTTTGCTTTTCGGCTCGGTTTACGGGCTCAGCCCGAGGCATTTCATCGTTCTGACGATAATAACCAATCTGATAAGCATATTAAAGACTCCTTTCATCAGTATGCTCGTAGACAATACGAGGACGAAGATAGGCAAGTTCAGACCCTACGTCCTGTGGGCGGGAATACCCACGGCGATAGGCATCGTGGGCATGGCATACATACCGCTCGACGCACCGACGACTGTCAAAGTCGTGGTCGTCGGCATTCTGATAAATCTCGTTACGATAGCGCAACCGCTTTACAACAACGCCTATATGGGCGTATCTCAGATAATAACGCCAAATTCGTACGAGCGCACGAAGATACTCAGCGTCTCCGAGTTTCTCGCTAATCTAGGTCCCAGTCTCGTGCAGCTGTTGCTGCCGTCGATAGCAGGGCTTTTCCTTGGGGCGGACTGCATGACGAATATCCTGACTTACCGAATATTCTTCCCGATATTCGCATTGGCGGGCTTTTTAATGGGACTTCTCGTGATGATCAATACGAGGGAACGCACATTGGTCAGAGAAGAGGAAAAAGAAAAGAAACTTCCGTTTTTCAAAGGACTTCGCGAGATAAGCAAGAGCAGATATTTCTGGATAGTATCCGTGTCCAAATTCTTTGAGGGATTCAAAGGCGGAATAGGGGTTTTGCTTGCGTGGGTATGCACATACCAGCTGGGGAATTCGGCGGCACTCGGCATCGTTCAGAGTATCGTTTCGGTAGGTTTTACCCCGGGCATAATCCTTGCGCCTCTTCTCATGAAGAAGATGGGATCGAAAAACGCGGCGTTTTTCGCGCACGCCCTGAACTGTGTGGCGGCGTTGCTGATGCTGTTCACGTTCAAAAAAGGTTTTGTGTTTTTCGTCATCGCGCTTTTCTGCTACAACTTTGCGTCGGGACCGCAGTATATAATGCAGACCAGCATACTTTCTGACGGGCTGGATTATCACCAGGACAAATACGGTACGCGTTTAGAAGGCTTTGCGCAGAATTTCATGCTGATGATAACCACGGTCGGCACGATATTGTCCACGGTCACTTTTTCGATGATATACGAAAATTTCGGGCTTGTCGAGGACGAGGTGACAGGAATTACCGATTACTCCATATTGACGCAGGCTGCGGTCAGAGAACCGATAATCCAATGGGTCGTCGTGGTAGCGATGGTCGCGAGCGCGCTGTCCGCGTTGCCTTATATTTTCTGCAATCTTAAAGCGTCCGATATGACGGCGATCAGAGAACGTCTCGAATACAAGAAATTCTGCGGAAGAAAAGAGTGCGAGGGATTGACAGACGAGGAGTCCAGAAGACTTTACGAAGAGCACATCGCAGAAGCGGAGAGAGAACAAGAACTAAACAATCAAAAGGTTGAGGCACAGAAAAAGGAAGCTGAAGAAAATAGACTTGCGGCGGTCAGAGAAAAGGAGAATTTCGAAAGATCTTTGAACGAATATGCCGAGGAGCTGTCGTTGAACGGAGCGACAGACAAAGAAATAAAACGCGCCGTTCATGCAAAGAAGGTCGAAAGAAAGAGAGAGCAAAAGGAAAAGGCTCGTTTGAGAAGAAGAGAATTTCTCGACGAATACGCAGCATTCAGACGCAGAAAGAAAGAATTTATAGATAACGATGTCAGACAGAGAAAAGCTAGCGGAGAAAAAGGATTTTTGCGTATTTTGGCAAAAGAAAAGTTCGAAGACACGCTGATAGCCGAAAACAACGAGAATACGGATAAGGAAAGTCGGGAAGACTGATTCGTTGCCGGCGACTAAAATCAGACAGGGAGGGTATTATGACGAAAAAAAAGAAAGTACTTTTATGGATCGGGGTAACGATGGCAGTTTTGATCGTTATCGCAGGCATAGTCGCGGGAAGTTGTGCAATATATGAGGTCAATCTGGAAAAGAAATACACTTTTGAAAAGTACGACGGCAGCAAAGGCGGAGACAGAATACACTTTCTCAACGTTGGCAGCAGCGACGCCATACTGCTGGAGAGCGACGGTAGGTTTGCGCTTATCGACAGCGGCGAGGATACCGATAATCCCAGAGGTTTCGACGGTCTCGAACTTGAAGGGTACGAGGATTTCGTCGTAGAATATCTCAACAAGTTCTGCGCAGACGAAAACGGACAAATATATCTAGATTTCGTATTGGGCACACATGCGCACTCTGATCATATTGGCGGGTTCGATACCGTGATCATGCAGGACAACGTGCATATCGGCAAAGCTTATCTGAAGAGATATTATGAAGACAGAATAAAGAAAAAAGAAGTCGAAAAGTGGGATAACCTCGAAGTGTATACGCAGATGGTCGACGCCGTCGAAGCAAAGGGCATAGAGCTGGTTCAGGATCTCGAAGAAGTGTCGTTCACCTTCGGCAATTTCAATATAACGCTGTTCAACGGTGAAGAACCGCTGGCTGACGACAAAGTTGGAGAAAACGAAAACTCTCTCGCAGTACTCGTGGAAAAGGACGGATACAGAGTTATGCTGAGCGGAGATCTCAACAATTTCGACGGCGACGAAAAGAGGATCGCACCGCTTGTAGGCAAAGTAGACGTACTGAAACTGGGACATCACGGTTACACCGGATCGTCGTCTTACGGGTATATTAAGGAACTTGCTCCCGAGATCGCCATTCAGACGAACAAACATCCTGCAAATGTTTCGGTCAAACTCAACGTCACGATAATCAACGGCGCGCCGATATATTCGACGGAAGATCACAACGGGATAATTCTCGATGTCACGGATGTAAAGGACGTGGTATTGTATGACGATATAATGAACTGATGACGCCCCTTCGAATATGCGAATGAAACTGGGGGGGGGGAGAGAAAACACGGGCACGGAATTTTCCGTGCCCGTGTTTGTTATGATTGATTATATGCAATGCTTATCATTTCAGCATGATCGTCATGATCTCGAAAGGTCTGATCGTCAGTCTGCCGTTTTCGATCTTTGTCGGAGAAGATGCGAGCAGATCAGCTTTGAATCTTTCTTTCTCGCCGTAGTCTGAAAGCAGGTTGAAGGTGCGACGTTCGCCCGAACTTTCGTACAGTCTGACAGCAATACTGCCGTCGGGCTCGGAATGTATCGAATCGACGATGACGGCGGGATCGTCGGTACGCACGCCGACGATTTCGGCAGGAGTCAAAAGCACCGTGAGTGGTCTGTTGAGTATATACGCGTATTTGTTCAGACAGGGATCTTTGACTCCGCCTTTATGCGGATAGACCGCAAACGAAAACTCGTGTACGCCTCTGTCTGCTTCGGGATCGGGGTATACGGTAGAGCGAAGAAGATTCAGGCTGATCTTGCCGTTCTTGACTCTGTGACCGTATTTGCAGTCGTTCAGAAGAGCTATGCCGTAGCCGTTTTCGCAGACGTCCACCCATTTGTGAGCACAGATCTCGAACTGTGCTTTTTCGACTGACGTCTCGGTTTTCGTGCTTCTTTCGATATGGCCGAATTGAATGTCGCAGTTAACCGTGTCTGCAAAATCCTTAGGGTAGAAATCCGCTCTCAGCATTTTGTGCGTTTCGTGCCAGTCTGCGCGGTTTTCGAAATACAGCACCGGTTCGGTAGAAGTCAGATATATTTTTCGGTCGACCTTTGATGCGCCGCAGACGAGAGTCTGTTCGCAGATTGCCTTGCCGTCTTTGATATATGTTTTGAAACGGGAAAGACGCATCGGTTCGTTAGGTCTCTTCTCGTATTCGGGATCTATGTCCCATGCATTGTACGGGCGCAGACGCTTGTCGGTATATACCGTCATCGTGCCGAACGCGGAGCCGACGTATTCGCGGCACGAATCTTTCTTGTCCTGTACGCTTATAACGTTGCCGTTATTGTCGAAAGTCACTTTGAGAAAATCGTTTTCTATGCGCTTGTCCGATGCCGAAAGTCCCGCGTTGCATTCGTCCTCGGGAACGGGCGTAAGCGTCGCCGACGAGTATGCTTTTACCGAATAGCCGTACGTTCTGCCGTTTGAGGAGAGGAATCCTTTGCGGTCGAACGGGCAGTCGTTGAGTACAGACAGCGCGTCGTTACCGCCCTCTGACAGCACCGAGAGCGCATTTTCGGCGAGCGCATCGAGCTGCGTCAGAAGCACGGAGTAACGTTCGTGACATTCTTTGTATATGCGGTTTATCGAAGACCCCGGCAGCATATCGTGGAACTGGTACAGCAGTACCTCTTTCCAGATCGCATCCAGTTCTTTCTGCGGGTATTTTCCGCCGCGTACTGTTGCGTTGGTGCAAAGCCATTCGGTAAGGCACAGTTTTCTCTCTATCGTGCGGTTGAACTTCTTCATCTTCGACTGTGTGGTGTACGTTCCGCGATGTTTTTCGAGATAGAGTTCGCCTTTGTAAGAGGGAAGTTTTTCTTTTTCCTTTTCCAGCTCGTCGAAGAAATCTTTTGCCGCTGTCTGTCTGATGCGGGGCAGTCCGTTTATCTTTTTTGCGCGCTCGAGCATTTCGAGGTGGTATTCGCCCGGACCTCCTCCTCCGTCGCCGATGCCGTAAAGCATAAGGGATTTATTGCTGACAGCTTTTTCGCGGTACAGTTTTTCGGCGGCATCGACCGCTATCGGACTTGCGGTAGAATTGTAGTCGCCCTCGGGCGGCATGTGTACGAGCACTTCGGAGCCGTCGATTCCTTGCCACAAGAAAGAGTGGTACGGGAACTTGTTGACGGTATTCCAGCTGAGTTTAATAGTCATGAATCTGTTTACGCCGCACCCTCTCAGTATCTGAGGCAGATTGCCGCTGTAACCGAACACGTCGGGGACCCAGAGCATGTCGCAGTCTTTGCCGAATTCTTCTTTCCAGAAGGCTTTGCCGTATTTGCATTGACGGATAAGACTTTCGCCGCAAGGCACGTTGGTGTCGGGCTCGACCCACATGCATCCCTGGGGTTCTATTCTGCCTTCCTCTACCGCTTTTTTTATCTTTGCGTAAAGCGCGGGGCGTCTTTTCTTCATCCATTCGAACTGTTGGGGCTGGCTTGCTCCGAATACGTACGAGGGATATTTCTCTATATTCGCAAGCGCGTTGGAAAAAGTGCGCTCTGCTTTGCGTTTGGTTTCGCGTATCGGCCACAGCCAGCCGAGGTCGAGATGTGCGTGACCCGTGGCGTAGACAGAGAAGTCGGTGCGCAGGTTTTGTTCGAGATATGGTTTGAGAATCTGTCTTGCGCGTGCGCAACCCGCGTCGTCTGGCGTAGCCGCTCTTATGCAGGCTTTTCGCAGAGCGGAGTTTATTGCTCGCCTCGTTGTGCCGTCTCCGCAGAGCAGGGAATACTGGTATAACGCAAGGAAGTCGTAGTAATATGCGTGCACGTTCTTGTTGAATCTCGCGACGTACGCGCCTTTGAATTTAGAACCGTTCGGCTGACGATTGTTGCCTCCTTCGATCCATACGGTTGAGGGCTTGCACGCTTCGAAATTCAGTTTGTCGAGGGTGATCGTCTTTTTGCCTTTTATCGGCTGCATGAAGTCGGCAACGCCCATCACGTCGGTCAGACCCTGAACCACTCCGTTATCGTCGAATACGCAGCCTTCGCCGCCGAGGTCGAAGATTGCGACGTAGTTTTTAGCGTCGTTGACTACAGAGCGCGGCAGAGTGGCTGTAAGTCTGAACCAGCAGCAGGAGAACAGTTTTCCCCATCTGCGTCCGCGAGAGATCTTTTCGTAAACGAGGCTTTCTCTTTCCTCGTAAGGTACGGGTTCGTCGGTGACGGCTATTTCGCAGTCAAATCTCGCGACTTCGTCGTACACGTTTTTCTTTACGATCTCGAGATGAGACGCAAAGAAAGGATTGCGGATATAAGAAAGTATCGTTTTAGTGTTGACGTCCATTGGCGTTACCCCCGTTGGTATACTTATATGATACGCGCATTGCGCGTGCGAGTCAATAGCGTCTCGACGCATTAGAGTGTAAATTCGCACAGTAAAAGGAGACGGATGCGATTTTCGACGAAATATTTTTCCGAAGAAAGGCGGAGACGGTTTGTCTGCGGCAACGGAACGGCGAAATGATAGTTGTTCGCTTGATGGAAAATAAACGGAAAGCATATATCCGAGAGGTCGGTTTTTGCGCTTTTAACGCATAAAGATTCGCGAAAAAAGTCGAATATTATGTTATTTCATCGTAAATAAATTTAACCTTAAAATTACCTTGCATTTTATCAACCGAAAGAATATAATGCGTGTTGTGTGATTGGGAGGTCATCCTATGGAGATAGTGGATCTGAGCAAAGCCGTACGTCGCAAAACCGACAGTCGGAGACGTGACGTCCGCCGCATTAGCGGAGAGGACGCCGGTATTTTTTCGCGCATTGCGAAACTTCAGCGCACGCTCGACGAAAGAATAAGATCGGGCGACAGGGAGGGATATTTTGTCGGAAGAAGAGAATTGTGCAATCTGATTTTCGCAGTTGTCTCCGATGACAGGAACGTCAGGAGCGGAGAATGATTTCCGCAGTCGGTCCGGTATTTTCCGACTTGTATTTAGCGCGTAAAAAAGGCGGCAAGTAAGCCGCCTTTTTGTTTGAACGATTTTACTTAGTGCTCCTTGATTATCTTTCTCGGACATTTCTTCAGGCATTCCATGCAACCCGTGCATTTCGAATAGTCGAATACGGGCAGGTTGTTGACCATGGTTATCGCCTTGTTCGGGCATACTCTCGCGCACATTCCGCAACCTATGCAACCGACTTTGCAGAAGGACATCGTCTCTTTGCCTTTGCAGGTAGTCGAGCACGCGCAGTATACCTTTGCCGATGCGGGTATGCGTTCGATTATCAGCTGAGGGCATTTGTTCATGCAGGCTCCGCACGAAGTACACAGCGTCTTGTCCACGAAAGCCACGCCGTCCTTGACTTTTATCGCTCCTACGGGGCAGACCTCTTCGCAGGTCCCGCCGCCCAGACAGCCGTGAGGACACATCTTGCAGCCGCCGAGATACATTTTGCGGTTGAGGCAGCCTTCGTTGCCGATATATTCGTACTTGTCTTCGGCGTTTATGCCGCCGTTGCATTTGACGACCGCGACCGTGGGCTCGCTGGAAGAAAACTCCAGTCCCGCTAGTTCGGCGATTATCTTCTTTTCTTCGTCCGAAGTTACCTTGCAGTCGTTGAGAGAAGCTTTGCCGCATGCGAGACATTTCGCAAAACCTTCGCAACCGCTGTGACCGCAGCCGCCGCAGTTCGCGCCCGCGAGATGTTCGAGTATCTTGACCACCTTTTCGTCTTCGTCTATATGGCAGACTTTCGTGACGATCAGGATAAGCACGGCGAATATAACGGCTAGTCCCGCTATGATGCCAAGCACCATGCCGACTTTGTTCCATTGTATCGCCGCAGAAATAACAGTATTATACATATCTCCGTCCTCCTCAGCCTATCATATTGAAAACGTAAAATCCCATCGCCATAAAGCATGCAGCCATCATCGTGATGGGGAATCCCTTCATCGGTCCGGGCATTTTGAGATGGTCTATCTTTTCTCTGAGACCGCTCATAATGACTATCGATACGGTAAAGCCTACGCCCGCGAACAGACCGTAGAGCACCGCGACGCCGAGGTTCATCGAAGTGATGCCGAGCAGACTCATCATCTGCGCCTTGTCGATGACAAGCTCCGCGACGCCGAGCACCGCGCAGTTGGTGGTGATAAGAGGCAAGTAGATACCCATAGCCTGATAAAGCGCGGGGGAGAACTTCTTTATTGCGCGTTCGATCATCTGTACGAGAGCCGCGATGACGAATATGAACACGATTATTTCGAGGTATTCGAGCCCCAGCGGAGTCAGGATATACTCGTATATCGGATATGTGATCAGACAGGTTATCGTCATGACCAGCGTGACCGCAATGCCCATGCCGAGAGCGTTGTTCGTCTTTTTGGAAACGCCGAGGAAGGGGCAGATGCCCAGGAACTGTACTACGACGAAGTTATTTACGAAGACCGCGATTATAAGTATCGTGAAGAAAGTACCCATATCACTTTACCTCCTTTGCGGCAACGTCCGCAGTCGTATTTGCCTGAGCGGTTTCGCTCGCCTCGGGGTCGAGGTTGTCGGGAGCGGAAACGTCGGGTTTGGGCATTATGCGCAGGTCGAAGGTCTTGCTCCTGCGTATATTCTCGATCCTGGAGTAGACCGCATTGAATATCGCTATCGCGAGACCGTATACGAAGAACGCGCCCGCCGAAGAAGTGAAGAACTCGATCTTGAAATCCCACAGCGTATAGCCGAAAATCGCGCCCGCGCCGAGGATCTCTCTGACCGCGCCGATAAGGGTCAACGCGCAGGTGAAGCCGAGACCCGTGAACAGACCGTCGCATGCGGAGTCGAGTACCTTATTCTTGCTTGCGAAGGATTCGGCTCTTCCGAGGATTATGCAGTTGACGACGATAAGCGGCAGGTAGACGCCCATCGAGTCGTACAATGACGGAATGAATTTATCCAGCACCATTCTGACTATCGTGACGAAAGTCGCGATTATTATGACGAATGCGGGTATACGCACCGCGTTAGGGATCGTCTTTCTGAGCAGGGAAATCAGCACGTTGGAACATATCAGGATGAACGTGACCGCCAAGCCCATGCCTATGCCGTTGAACGCTGCGGTAGACAATGCCAGAGTGGGGCAGGTGCCCAGCACGAGGCGGAGCGTCGGGTTATTTTTGAGAAGCCCGTCGAAAGCTATCGTTTTGAATCTCTTTCCCGTCATGTCAAGCCACCTCCTTTGCGAAAAGTTTGTCTTTGGCGAATTTCAGCGCGCAATCGACCGCGTTGTTCAGTGCGTTGGTCGAGTATGTCGCGCCGCTGACAACGACCTTGATCCCGTCACCGCCCGTCGTGAAATAGACGTCGCCCGTGACTTCGTCGTTGTGGGCGGAGTAGACGTCGTAGGTCAGTTTCGACATAAGAGTCTGTTTTTCGTAACTCTCGAGCACGACTTTTTCTATGCCGCCGAAGTTGCCGTCCGCGTCAGCCTTGAGAACGACCCAGACGGTGATCGTGCCGCCTTTGTAGCCGTTGCCGCCCGTGGACTGGACGAGGTAATTGCCGTTTTCGAGCAGATACACTTTGCTTATCGAGCCGTAGTCGTTGGTCAGCTCTTCGGCAGAGAATTCCATGTCCTCGTATTTCATCTTCTGTCCGTAGACCTTTTCTATCGCTCTCATCGTACGTTCTTCGTCAGAGACCGCAAGCACGTCGTTGAGGATCGCGAGCAGACCGCCCGCAATAAGCGCGATGACGAGAAGAACGATTATACATTTGAAAGCCTGACTTTTGAAAAACTGTTTTACCGTCATTGTTTTCCGCCCTCCTCTTTGGCGGCTTTAGCCGCTTTTTTCTCCGCTATTTTCGTGCGGATACGCTCGATAAATCCGGGTGCGCCGAACGGACGCGGACGAATGTACGCGTTGATCAGCGGGACGAGCAGATTCATCAGCAGGATAACGAAGGAGACCACCTCTATCTTGGTTGCCGCTCTGAGCACCGCCGTCAGGACGCCGAGAGCGACGAAGTAGACGTAGTTGCCCGCCGTGCTGTTGGGGCTGGTGACGTAGTCGGTCGCCATAAAGATCGCGCCGAGGAACAGACCGCCCGAGAGTATCGATGGCAGGAACTGCGCAAAGTCGAATTTCGCAAGACATACTGCGACGAATCCTTCGACGACTATGTAGATGACGGGGAATTGCCACTTGATGACCTTGCGAGCGACGAGGTAGATGCCGCCTGTCAGCAGCGCGAGCTTGCATGTCTCGCCTATGCAGCCCATCATGCCGGTGCCGAGGAACATATCCGCGAGACTGACCGAATAACCGTTGCCGCCGAGCATTGACGTCAGCTGGGTCGCGCCCGTCGTGACGCTGCCGTCGAGAGCCGCTATCGTCGGAGCCACCCAGCCCGAGACCATTACGGACTGGAACGCGATGAACGCGAAGACTCTGCCCGTGATAGCGGGGTTTACTATATTTTTGCCCGTGCCGCCGAACAGCATTTTTACGACGGCTATCGCGAATATCGCCGAGATCAGCGGGACGTACCACGGTACGCTCGAGGGCAGACACATCGCGAGCAGAAGACCCGTTACGACGCTCGTGAAGTCGAACGACTTGATTATGTCTTTGGGTTTCTTTTTAAGGCACAGGCTGTATACGAACTCGGTCGCGACGCTTGCCGCCACGCTTATGATTATCGTGACGAGGGCGTCGACGCCGAAGAATACGCAGCCCATCACCGCCGCGGGAAGAAGGGCGATGACGACGTCGAGCATTATCCCGCGCGTCGTGCGTTTTCCTCTTATATGAGGGCTGTCGGATACTATGACTTTTTCCATTTCTCTTATCCCTCCTATTTCATCTCTCTGAGTTTCTGTTTGCAAAGCTGTATGCTCTGTACGAGCGCGCGGCTTGCGGGGCAGACGTACGCGCAGCTGCCGCACTCTATGCAGTTGAGCACGCCGCCGCGTTCTTTCGCCATCAGGTAATCGCCTGCCTGCGTATAGAAATCAATATCCATAGGCATCAGATGCATCGGGCAGGCTCTCGCGCACGAACCGCAGCTTATGCACGGCGTCGGATTGGAGAGCGAGACTTCGCTCGCGGGCAGCAGGAGCAGACCGCTGTCAGTCTTGCGGGTATAATAGTCGGTAGACAGCATCGTCGCGCCCATCATCGGACCGCCGTCGATTATCATGCCAATATCGCCCTTGATACCGCCGCATTTGTCGAGTATGTAATCGAAACTCGTGCCGAATCTGACGATCAGGTTGGCGGGATTTTCGACGCATTGACCCGAGACCGTGACGACGCGCTCGAGCAGAGGCTTGTTCTTTTCTACCGCCTCGTAGACGGCGAACGAAGTCGCGATGTTCTGTACGACGCAACCCGCGTCCGCGGGCAGTTTTCCGGGCGGGACTCTGCGACCCGTACAGCAGTATATCAGATGTTTTTCGCTGCCCATCGGGTAACGCTTGCGCAGTATCACCACGTCGAGATCGTCGTATTTTTCAAACAGCGAGATCGCGTCGGGCTTGTTCTTTTCTACGCCTACGATTATGTGCGAGACGCCGAGAGCCTTTGCTATCAGCCTGAATCCTTCGACAAGCTCGTCCGTGTGCTCGACCATAAGACGGTAGTCGCAGGTCAGATAGGGTTCGCATTCTGCAGCGTTGATGATAAGGGTATCGACGGGGGTCTTGGGCGACAGTTTTATGAACGTCGGAAATCCTGCGCCGCCCATACCTACGATGCCTGCCTCGGCTATCCTTGCGATGATCGTCTCCTTTGTCTTTTCCGCGAGAGGCGGGAGAGGGACGAAAGTGTCGTCCGCCGTGTCGTCGCGCTTGATCACGATATGAGTATCCATACCGCCGCGCGGATTTGCGCGCTTTTCTATCGCAATGACGTTTCCCGCGACGCTGCTGTAGATATTCGCGCTGACAAAGCCGTCCGCCTTTGCTATCAGCTGACCGCACTTTACCGCATCGCCGACCGCTACGACGGGCATAGCGGGCTTGCCGATATGCTGTTGTACGGCGATAGACGCTATCTCGGGCGGGTCAAGTCTGACGATAGGGCAGTCCTTGCTTATGAATTTCATATCGCGGAAATGCACGCCGCGACTGAAAAACTTGCCGTTTCTAGCTTTCACAGTTACCTCCGATTGTTTATTTGCACGAAGTGCTCACCCGTTGCTGACGGGAATATTGTCTTTTTTGACGGTTACGTTCGCGCCTATTTTCGCGAACATGCTTTGCGGCACGCGCTTGATCACGAGTACGCACGCAAGCCCGACCGCGAAACCGCTGATCGCGCCGAGCATTACGAGATAGGGCAGATATACGACTGCTTCCCACGTCCCCGAGATCGCGCAGAAGACTATGCACTGTACGACGTTGTGTATCACCGCCGCGCATACGCTTATGCAGACGAAACTGATTTTGGGGAATGCGAATTGCCACAGTATGACGGATACCGTCACGCTGACCACGCCCGCGCAAAGCCCGAACAGCATAGCCGAAAGCGACCCGACTATCAGATTGCCGAGCACGCAGCGCAGTATCACTATGAGCAGAGCGTAAGCGGGGGAGTACAGTACGAGGGCGAGCATGGAAAACGCGTTGCCGAGGCCAAGTTTCGCGCCAGGAATGAACATAGGCGGCAAAAAATTCTCGAGCATAAACGCAATAAGACTCAACGCGAGCAACACAGAAACGCCCGCTATTTTCCTCGTTCCCAAACCCATATAATAAAAAACCTTTCGAATATAAGGATATTTTTATTATAAAATAAATAAACGCGCTTGTCAATTTGAGTTGAAAAAAGTCGCGAAATCAACATTTTTTTAACGAACTTGCCGTTTTGAAAGCTCAAATCGCGCACTTTTGCCGCCGTTGCGGGTGCAAAGAGAAAAAGAATAACAAAAAAGACGCGGAGATCCGCGTCTTTAGAACTTTTCTGATTAAAACGTCAGGACACGGCCTCTTTTATCGCCGCCGCGAGGGACAGCTCGTCGGTCGTGTCGTAATGGGGACATACCGACACCGTTCCCGCGATGCCGTAATCGTAGCAGAACGCCGCCATGTCGCGCACGAAAGAGTAGCCGTTGAACGGCACTTCGGTTTCTCCTACCGTCACCTTGTAGCCGAATTTGCCGAGATCGGCAGCGTAATCGCAATACTTGTACAGCGTTTCGCTTTCTTTGTCGTAGCTGTAGAAGGGCACGGTCAGATAGGTTTTCGACTTGGGCAGATCGCTGTCCTTGAGCTTTTCGAGCGTCTGGCATACCGTGTTGTAGAACGAGGACTGGGTGTTGTCGTCGAGGTTGGGCGTCTGGACGTAGAAGTTGTCGATCAGCTTTTTGGACTGTTTGTTGAACATCTTTGCGTCGGGTCTTATGAACACGCCTATTTCGTAGGGGGACATGATCTTGCCTCGAAGGATCTCGATAAAGTCGTTGTACGAGCCGTAATCGAAAAGATTTTCACCGAAATCAAAATCGAACCCGAATACTGCTCCGTCGAATCCGGAGCTTTTCAGCAGGTTAGCCACGTTGTCGGCAAGAGCGTCGGCATAGTCCTTGAACGCGCTGTGGCGCACGTCGTTTTCGCTTGTGTCCTCATCGCTTTCGGGCAGTATCATCAAATGGATTTTAGCAGTATAATTGAAAGAACGGATCTTACGCGTGATCTCGGAAAGTTCCTTACCGTTGGCGTTCAGGTTGCCTTCGCTGTCGAAGTAAACGAGAGGATAGATTATATAATCCGTATAGTTCTTGATCTGGGACAGATTTACGCCGTCGAACGGGTCGCCGTTTTCGTTGAGCCTGACGAATGCCGTCGAGTGGAAATCGCGGTTGCGGGGCAGGTTGTATATGCCTATATCCGTCAGTTTGTACGTTCCGCTCGAGGACAGGATCTTTATCGTCACCGACGTCGCGGTGGTATAACCGAGATATACGTTTCTCATCTTGCCGATGCCGTATTCGGACGAGACCAGATTGTCGTTGACGTAGACTTCGAAGTTCTGCACGTTGTTGCCGTTTTCGTACAGGAATATCTCGTTGAACGCGACTGCGCTGTCCCACGAGATCCTGACCCACGCTTCGCCCGACGCCTTGAGAGAGAAATTGATCTTGTTGTCGCCGTTGCTGTAAGAGAAGTTTGCGTAATCCGCGAGGTTGGTCGCGTTGACGTCGAAAAGGGTTTTTATGTCGCTGCAGCCTGCGAGAACGCCGCACAGCGTCGCGAGCGTGAAAACGATAACTGTCAAGGATAAAATCAACGTCTTTCTCTTCATAGCAAAACCATTATATCATATTATTTGCCAAAGAGGGTAAAAAAAATGTAAAAACAGTAAAAAACGGTCGATTTTGCGGCGGCGGGACAGAAAACGCGACGGAATCGGTCGTATTTCTCTGTAATCGGCACGAAATTTCGCAGGAGAAGGAGTCTCCCGATCGTGTGACGCGCGTCTGCAATCAAGCTCTTTGCGACAAAGCAGGCGACGCCGTTTCGCGTCGCCTTGTTGTGAGGGGGATTCGTGTGCGTCGGCGTTGTTTTCGTGTTCCTTGGCGCAACGCCTTGTCGCGCCGACGTCGCAGAAATATGCCGTAACGCACACGGGTATGAAAAAATCAGTTGTTGTCGTTCAGTTTCAGCATCACCGCGCCCTGCTTTGCCTGACAGAGCGGGCAGACCTTCCATGCCTCTTTTGAGGTAGCCTCGTAGCCGCAGTCCGCGCACTTCCACTTGACCGCGGTCGGGCGGCTGTACAGCTTGCCCTGCGAGAGCTGGTTGTAAAGATCGGTGAACAGCTTGTTGTGGCAGGTCTCCACCTGCACGACGTTGTCGAAAAGCCCTGCGATGTCCTTGAAGCCTTCTTTTCTCGCCGTCTCGGCAAAAGAGGGGTATATCCTCGTCGCCTCTTCGTTTTCGTCCTCCGCCGCAAACTTCAGGTTTTCGACGAGATTCCATTTTTCCTTGAACGGATATTCCGCGCAAACGTCCACGGACTTTATCGGCGCGTTCTTGTCCGCGGTCTGGATAAAGGAGTAGAACATTCTGGAGTGGTGGAATTCCTGATTGGCGACCTGCTTTATTATCTTCGCCATTTCGGAATAGCCTTCCTGTTTCGCGCCGTAAACGATATAGTCGTAACGCGTCTTTGCCATACATTCACCCGCAAAAGCGCGGGCAAGATTCTTGAAAGTTTCACTGTCTTTGAGTTGCATAATTACCTCCGTCGAGAATAGTATTGACAAAAGTCGGCGAGCTATTCATTCCCGACTGAGATAGGACAAAGAGAATATGTTAGAGCATGATTCTTGAAAACCGCTCACATATACTACAATTTTCGAAAGCAATAAACGTCGTATTTATAACAAATTCTTTCCTTTTCCAAATCATGTTTCGCCAACAATCACTTTTTTTTGAACTCTATTTTCTTCCTTTCGGCAAAAACCACGCTTTTTGTGAAAAGTTGAGTCGGGGCGAGACTTTTTGTCGGGAAGGAATAACGTAAGGAAAAACGATTATTTTCTTTT
Organism: uncultured Christensenellaceae bacterium; assembly: GCA_944380305.1. Lineage (GTDB taxonomy): Bacteria > Bacillota > Clostridia > Christensenellales > UBA3700 > Ornithoclostridium. The sequence continues at coordinate 2,954 of CALWHF010000007.1, read as the reverse complement.
CACAAAAACGACGCTTTTTGTGAAAAGTACCTTGCAAAAAGTTGAGTCGGGGCGAAACTTTTTGTTGGAGGGGATATAGTAAGGGGAAACACAAAAATCCGCGTATATGAAACAGCCGCCCTTTGCGGACGGCTGTTGATTTAGCGGTTAATTTTTTGGTGCCCCTTACTAAAAGGATTTAGTTTTTGTTGCTATGCAACGGCGCGGGAATCCTTCCGCCTCTGTTGACGAACTTGGACGGGTCGCTGCGGTTTATCGGCATTATAGGAGCTTCGCCGAGCAGTCCGCCGAAAGTCGCGGTGTCGCCTTCTTTCTTGCCGTAGACGGGGATGACTCGGACTGCGGTCGTCTTGGTGTTTACGACACCGATCGCTATTTCGTCCGCAATGAGAGCGGAGATTATTTCGGGAGAGACGTCGCCGGGGATTGCTATCATATCGAGACCGACGGAGCAGACGGCGGTCATCGCCTCGAGTTTCTCGAGGGAGAGCAGTCCGTTTTCTGCGGCTTTGATCATGCCCGCGTCTTCGGACACGGGAATGAACGCGCCCGAAAGTCCTCCGACGTGATTGCTTGCCATGATACCGCCTTTCTTCACCGCGTCGTTGAGGAGCGCGAGCGTTGCGGTCGTGCCGCACGCGCCTACGCTCTCGAGACCGATCTCTTCGAGTATATGCGCGACGCTGTCGCCTACGACGGGGGTCGGTGCGAGAGAAAGATCGACTATGCCGTAACTGACGCCGAGGCGGTTCGCAGCTTCGCGCGCGACGAGCTGACCCACGCGGGTTATCTTGAACGCTGTCTGTTTTATGACTTCGGCTACCTCGGTGAGGTCTCCGTCTACCTGCTCGAGCGCGACTTTGACGACTCCGGGGCCTGATACGCCGACGTTGACTACCGCGTCATCCTCGCCGCTGCCGAGGAATGCGCCCGCCATAAACGGGTTGTCTTCGACCGCGTTGGCGAATACGACGAGCTTAGCGCAGGCGATGCTGTCCTGATCGCGGGTCAGGTATGCGCAGTCCTTGACTATCTTGCCCATAAGTTTGACGGCGTCCATATTTATGCCCGCCTTCGAAGTCGCGACGTTGACCGAGGAGCATATCTTATTTGTAGACGCGAGAGCTTCGGGAATGCTGAGCAAAAATTCTCTCTCGTACGGGGTCATCGCCTTGTGTACGAGTGCGGAGTAGCCGCCGAGGAAGTCGATGCCCACTTCGTCCGCTACCTTGTCGAGGGTCTTTATGATCTCGAGGTGACCTTTGCTCGACGCGGCGACGAGGCTGACGGGGGTGACGGCAATGCGCTTGTTGACTATCGGCACGCCTATTTCGCCCGAGATGTCGTTGCCGATTTTGACGAGGTTGCCCGCCTTTTTCATCAGTTTGTCGTAAATCTTGTCGCAGGTGCGCTTGGGGCTGTCGGTGATACAGTCGAAAAGCGACACGCCTAGAGTTATGGTCCTGACGTCGAGGTGCTGGTGAGACACCATATTTATGGTTTCTAATATTTCGCCTGTTGATAACATGATTTTTTCCTCAGTTGGATTTGGTCACAGACACGTTGTGCATGCTGTCGAAAATGCTTTTGAGCTGGATCTGTATCTGCACGCCGATCTTTTCGCCGAGCTTGTTGAGTTCTTCCTTTATGACGTCGAAACGGGGAGCGTTTTCGCAGATCTCGACCGCCATGATCATCGTGAAGTATTCCTGCAGAATGGTCTGCGAGATGTCCTCGATGTTGACGTCCATGTCGTAGAGCGCGCCCGAGACTTTGGCGATGATGCCTTTTTTGTCCTTTCCGATAACGGAAACGATAGCTTTCATATTGTACCTCTCAATAATGTAATATCACTTTTCCTACGATCCAGTCCTGACTGATACATCCGTAGACGTGGCTGTCCTTGGATACGTTGCGGTTGTCGCCGAGTACGAAGAGCATGTTTTCGCCCACCGTGATGCCCGTCGTGGTAAGAGCCGTATAGACGGAAAGATCGCTCGTGGAGAAATAATACGGCAGATAGCCCGTCTCTGTCGCGAAGTCGTCTAGGGGCTCGCCGTTTATCGTGTAGTCCATCTTGTCTATGTCGAAATATATGACGTCGCCGGGCAGACCTATCACGCGTTTTATCGGCGGGGAATCGTCTCCCGGGATCTTAAACACGATGACGTCTCCGCGCCCGACGGTATAGCCTACCTTGGAGAGCAGGACCTTGTCGCCGTCGTGGTAGGTCGGGTACATGGACTGACCCGAAACGCTCATCGGAGTGACGAAGAAGAGCAGCGCGACTATCACCAGCACGAGCACCGCTATGATCGCGCTGAGCAATACGTTGATTATGTCCGAACGTCTGTTCCCGTTGTTTTCTGCGAGGAGTCCGTTCATTTCTTGTCGCCTCCGATTATAGATTTCACGCTTTTTTCGAATCTGAGAGCGTCTATCATGACGCTTCTGCCGCATTTGTCGCAGACTATGCGCACGTCCGCGCCCGTACGGGTTATCGTCCAGACGTTGCCGCCGCAGGGGTGTGGCTTTTTCGTGACCGCTTTGTCTCCGACCTTGTACTGCATATTATACCCACAGAATGTTTTTGAACAGCACGCCGTCTATCTTGTGGAAAGACAGGCTCTTGATGTTGCTCCAGCCCTTGAGCGGAGCGAGCGTCTGTGTTTTGAAAGAGGACGGGGAGAGGGAGCACTTGGTCCATTCTCCGTCTCCGTTGACGGTGCAGACTGCGGTATAGAACGCTTTTTTGCCGTTTTCTTTATTGCATACTCTGACTTCGACCGTCGTCGTCTCGGGGCTGTACGCGTCGAACTGGAGAAGGCTCTCGTCCGTACGCAGGTATTTGTCCTCGCCGACGCTGTAAGTCGTGATGTCCGCGTTTTCGCAGGTGATACCCAGTATGTCGTACGCTCCCGCCTTCAGGAACGGAGCGGTGCATGACAGGTAGT